>JALFLB010000007.1 GCA_022775045.1 Agathobacter sp.
CGTGCGGCAGACTGGCTGAAGTTTGATATGGGCCAGGTATATGTGATGATTGCCTTTTCTATCTTCCCGGTAATCATTGTATATCTGATTCTTTCGAAGCACATCGTACAGGGTGTTGCCCTGGGTAGTGTAAAGGGTTAATTGAGTAGTTATTCGATAAGGCTGCCGTATCCGTGAAATATACACGGTGCGGCAGCCTTATTGCATTCAGATGAAAATTTGATACAATAGTAAATATCTTAAAAACGTTAAGGAGAAAAATGATGGCAGATATTTTTGAGCAGTTTCAGACAAAAGAAGCATTTGATGAATATTGGAATAAGAATTATGTTCCGCTTACCTATGAAGATGTGCGGGAGGCTTATGAGGATTTTGTAAAGGCTTCTGAAAAGCATATTTTCCTGTCAGATTATGAGGAGACAGGGCAGATTAGTCGCGAAGATTTTATGGATAATCTTTCACAGACTGCCCAGTTTACTTTTCAGGACAGTCTGACAGAAGCCTTTTATGAGAAAAATCCGGATTTGTATGAGACTGCCTTTGCAATCTATGAAGAATCGCAGATGAACAATGAAGAGGATGGAAATATTGCGGCTGCATTCCACGAGGAATACAACCGGCTTTATAGAGAGTTTCTTCTGGCAATGTTTGATGGTGTATTTGGTTAGAACAGCATTACCACAGGTTACGGATGGAAACCAGTAAAGCCAGAATAACAGTTCCGAGTAAACCGCAAATGATGGGACCGATATAGTGACTGATGGTTTTCATGCTCCGAAAATTGGAAAAGCGTTCATACAAATGATAGATCATACCAAATACCATGCAGGAGAGCGCAACGCTGCAGGCAAATCCGCCAAGGGCAAATGTGAGTCCCCCCAGGATACTTCCGGTTATAGAGATTCCGTAATAGTAGCCGATGGCAGTCAATGCTTTGCAGAGAATAGATCCTGGAAGAATATTGGCGACAGCGACAACATCTCCGTAAAAAGTAGAGGAACTAATCATAGCAGATTCCACAAATAATCCGTCTGCAACGGCAAGATACGCATCTCCGCCACCAAAGGATAGCAGAACGGAGATACCGCCGCGGGCCAAAAAGGAAAGATAGGAGACTGGGGAATTGCAGTTTCCCATAATCAGACCAGGTATAACAAGGATTAGTAAAAAAGCAATCCAGACGAGTAGATCTTTGATGCTTCCTGCGCCTGAAACATAGGAGGAATCAGCATGGTTGTGTGTGGAATGTGAGTGGTGGATTCCGCGGACAATATTGATTCCGATTATGGAAACAAAGGCAACGCTTAGAATATGAAAAGTGGAAAGTGTGACTGGAGGTTTTCCTTCTATTCCAATAAGCTGGTACAGATATTTTCCACAAGATAGGGCAAACACCCCTATCATAACGATAATAGCCCGATGAAAAAATTTGGTGCTGATTTCCCGACATTGTCCGCATACTTTTCTGATATAGCGCATAATTTGCCAGATTATGAAGAGAGATACTGCAATTGTGAGCATTCCAAGTATTCTGCCAATCTGGGAACGAAACTGTGTCAGGCAGGTTAAAAGCAAAAGCGTAGCTGACACTCCGGGAAGCGCCATACACACTGAACCGAAAACCATTCCTTTCCATCCGAAATTGCGCCATCCCAAAGAACCCGCCAGTTCCACCGGCAGTGCACCGGGAGTAAGGCTGGCAATCAGAATATCTCTATCAAAATTTTCTTTTGTGTCTAATTTCTTATCTCCAATGAATTCCCGCTCAATGACAGGAATAAGTGCACTTCCACCGCCAAAACCGGTACAGCCGATCTTGAACATGGAAAGCAGAAATTTGCTAAACTTGTACATGGTCGTTTTCTCTTTTTCCTAGTTCGTTTTGTTTTGGTGGTGAAAGATCCGGTTCCATAAGGTGCGAAATGGATGCTTCAGCTTTTTCTTGAGAGTGTTCAGCTCCTGTTGCTGCTTCTCTGCAAGCAAACGGATTTCCGACAGTTCTTTGCGGAACAGTTCCTTTTCTTTGCAGAGTTGCTCAGTTGTGCGGCGAAGATCAATGGACACGGCTGAAAAAAAGCGAATGATATCCTCTGGCATATAAGGATTATCGGGCTGCCATTTTTGCATATTGTTGATCTGGTTAGAAAATAAAGGTTTATTATCACCAATATATTCACGTGCAACCCGTGCATTTTCCACTTCAAAGGTACTAAGGAGCGAACGTGTTTCTTCCGGAGAAAGCATGCTGCAGGGATAACGTTTACTGGATTCTGCGGATAAATCTCTTAGAAATTGTCCCAGATAGGCATTTTCCTCCAGCGTAAAGGTTGGGTCTTTGTTGATGATTCTCTTGATTTCTGTGGTGTTTCCGTACAGGCTTGGATTGATGTCCCTTTGCAGGGGGATAAACTCATCTGTATGATTAAGTCCTACACAGACCAAGAAATCGTCAATAATTGAACCATTGATCCAACTGTCCGGTTCGTATCTGCGGACTATCAGATTTTCTTTCCCGAATAAATCTGCCATCTGATCCAGACGAATGCCATAGTTGAGAACGTATGGTTCATCGGTGAGAACTTGATTCAGTCGCTCCTCAAAGGTAAGCGTGGAAGCTGTTTTAGGGTGTTTGACATTCTGTTTCCAATTGGAAATCTGAAACGTGTCCTGCCGGCGCAGATAAACGATCAGACGGATTTGATAGCCGTATTCCTTTGCATGTGCATGCAGATAAGGAAAAAGCTTTTTTCGGGAGCCGCCGGACATGCGCTAGATGTTCTCCTCGGAAAGAATCACATTGTCAAACTGTTCAAAGCAGAGCAGGACATTTGTAAGCCCATCCTGAAGGTATTGGTTTTCCAATTTTTTATTCCGCGTGCCGTCAGCGTTGTACAGTTTGCCTACCATAAAATGTGCATTGCGGTTGTTATATACATAAGGGTACTTATGTGGAAGCTTTGGAAAGCAGTAACCTTGCCGCGCAAGAGCTTCAGGATTTTGCAATAAAAATTTCTGGATTGAGGAAGTGCCTGTCTTGGGCATGCCAATGTGTAGGTAAAGTGTTTTCATCATTTTGTCCTTTCAGGTATTATAAAAAAGGCTGCAGCTGTTGGAGCAATTCGTCAACACATTGATCAAGTTCACGTCCGGTGGTGTCGATTACAAGATCCGCGTGTTCCGGAATCTCATAGGGACTGCTGATACCAGTAAACTGTTCGATTTTTCCGGCTTTGGCGGAGGCGTATAAGCCCTTTACATCCCGGCGTTCGCATTCCTCCAATGGGGTGCTGACATACACTTCGATAAAAGACTTGCCGATAATTTCCTTCGCGTGTCTGCGGTCCCGCGCAAACGGGGAGATAAACGAAGTGAGGACCAACAGACCGGCATCGTTCATCAGCTTTGCAACCTCTGCGATGCGGCGGATGTTTTCAATACGGTCAGTCTTGGAAAATCCCAGATTTTTGTTCAACCCCATTCGGATATTGTCACCGTCAAGAAGCATGGTGTGCTTGCCAAGGCTGACAAGGCGCTTTTCCAATGCGTTGGCAAGTGTGGATTTGCCAGAACCGGATAAGCCGGTAAACCATATGGTGCATGCCTTTTGGTTCAGTTGATTTTCCCGGAAGTTACGAGTAATATCTGTATTCTGCCAGGTGAGATTTTTACCGCGATCCAGAGACCGGGTAATAGTCCCGCAGGCGGAAGTCATATGGCTTACGCGGTCAATCAGGATTAGCGAGCCGAGCGATTTATTTTGATCAAACGTTTCAAAGACAATATCTGTTGCAGCTGAGATATCACAGCTTGCAATTTCATTTTTACAGATGGTTTCTGCAGGTACTTCCTGTCCTGAGTTCACATCGATTTTGTGGTGGATGCGAAGTACTGTGACAGGAATTTTTTGTGTACCTGCTTTCATCAGATAACTTTTGCCAGCCATGAGTTTTGCATCGTCCATCCAGAGCAGGGTGGCAGAAAAAAGGTTGTTGACCATTGGGCTGCCGCCCTTTACCAGAACGCATCCTCGTGAGACATCAATCTCTGCGTCAAGCTGAATGGTTACGGCATGTCCGGCAGAAGAAGATCCTACTGTATGATCCCCCTGTAAAATGGAGCGTACATGTGCACATTCGTGGCTTGGCAAAACGGTAATTTCATCTCCGACAGCAATGCTGCCGCTTTCAATCTGCCCCTGAAAACCGCGAAAACTGTGATCTGGACGGCAGACACGCTGCACAGGCAGGATGAATTCTGTCTGTACAGAATCGGTACTGACATCGATATTTTCAAGATAAGTCAGTAGTGGTACTCCGGTATACCATAACATATTGCAGGAAGCTTTGGTAATATTATCACCAAGCGTAGCAGATACCGGGATGACAATTGCAGAATCATATTCAAATTCAGCGAGAAGAATCCTGATTTCCTTGCGGATTTTCTGGAATTTTTCTTGTGAAAAGTCGATCAAATCCATTTTATTTATAGCAAATACAAAATGTCGGATACCCATAAGAGAACAGATACGCGTATGTCTTTTTGTCTGGGTAAGAACTCCCTGGCTGGCATCCACGAGAATGACAGCAAGATCGGCAAACGAGGCACCAACGGCCATGTTACGGGTATATTCTTCGTGCCCTGGTGTATCCGCCACGATAAAGGAGCGGTGATCAGTTGTAAAATACCGGTAGGCAACATCGATGGTAATTCCCTGTTCGCGTTCTGCCATCAGCCCGTCTAAAAGAAGACTGTAATCCATGGCGCCGCCATTGGAACCGATTTTGGAATCCAGCTCCAGGGCTTTTTCCTGATCAGCAAATAGGAGTTTGGCATCGTAGAGCATATGTCCAATTAGAGTAGATTTTCCATCATCTACGCTGCCACAAGTGATAAATTTTAGTAATGAATCCATTAAAAATAGCCCTCCCGCTTTCGTTTTTCCATACTTGCAGAACCGCCATCTTTGTCGATGACACGGCTGGTACGTTCGCTGGATACCGCACTTAGTGTCTCTTCGATGATTGCATCCAGTGTATCAGCATTGGATTCCATACCTCCGGAAAGTGGATAGCAGCCCAATGTGCGGAACCGCACTTTTTTCATTTGCGGAATTTCTCCGGGTAGAAGGCGCATGCGGTTATCGTCCACCATGATCAGGTTGCCGTCACGTTCTACAACCGGCCGCTCTGCAGCAAAATACAGAGGAACAATTTCGATGTTCTCACGCTTGATATATTGCCAGATATCCTTTTCCGTCCAGTTGGAGAGAGGAAAGACGCGGATGCTTTCACCTTTGTTGATTTCTGTGTTGTAAAGTTTCCACATTTCCGGTCTCTGATGCTTTGGGTCCCAGGCGTGATCGGGATTGCGGAAGGAAAAAATACGTTCTTTTGCCCGGCTTTTTTCTTCATCCCGACGTCCACCGCCGAATGCGGCGGTAAAGCCATATTTATTCAAAGCCTGTTTTAAGGCCTGTGTTTTCATAATATCGGTGTAAGCAGCTCCGTGATCGAAAGGATTGATCCCTTGTGCAACACCTTCCTCGTTGATATATTCAATCATCTCAATTCCGTATTTTTCAGCAACATGATCGCGGAATGTAATCATTTCCTTAAACTTCCAGGTGGTATTGACGTGGAGAAAAGGGAACGGTGGTTTCTCCGGGTAGAAGGCTTTCAGTGCCAGATGCAGCATCACCGAAGAATCCTTACCGATGGAATATAGCATGACCGGTTTTTCGCATTCGGCCGCTACTTCACGCATAATATAGATTGCTTCCGCTTCCAGTTTATCTAAGTGATCCATGATAGACTCCTGTTCTTTTTGATTTTCAATCAAATAAATCATAAAAAAGTTTCCTTGAAAAAAGATTGAAAATAAAAAATTATTGGATATAATGAGTGGTAATTAGCAAACGAATGGAGAAAAATCTTGAGAATATTAGTGGTAGAGGACTCTGTCCGGTTGGCAGACACACTTGCGGAAGCATTGATGAAAGAAAATTATATAGTCGATGTAGCTCATGATGGAAGACAGGGATATGAATATGCAATCAGTGGGATTTATGATATTATGATATTGGATCTGATGTTGCCGAAGATGAATGGATATGAAGTTCTCTCGGCAATTCGCCGTGAGGGGCAGGAGGTTCCCGTGCTGATTTTGTCTGCAAAGAATGAACTGGAAGATAAGGTTCAGGGATTTATGGTGGGAGCAGATGATTATGTGACAAAACCATTTGAAATACAGGAACTTCTGATGCGAATACAGGCAATCTGCCGTCGGAGAGGAACGCTGGAAATTGTTACGCTTCGGGCGGGAAATCTGTCTTTGGACAGTACAACCTGTGAAATCTGCAACTGCGACAGCGGTAAGACTATGAAGATTGCAGGAAAGGAAATGCAACTGTTGGAATTTCTGCTGCTGAACCAGAATCAGGTGCTTGAAAAGGAACAGATTGCTACCAAGATTTGGGGATATGAATCGGATGCGGAGTATAACAATGTAGAAGTGTATGTGTCGTTTTTGCGGAGAAAGTTCAAATATTTAAATGTGACTGTGAGAATACGTGCAGTGCGGGGCGTTGGGTATATTTTGGAGGGCAGTAATGATTAAAAAATTGCAGAAAAATCTGAGTATTCTGCTGGTTATTCTTTTTGGCGCAGTTTTTCTCGATGGATTAATTATTCTGAATTGGAGAAACTATCAGGGAAACCTTCGGGAACTGAAAGAAGATGTTCGCGCAGAGATTAATGATGTCAGATGGAATAATTTTATTGAGTCAAAAGGGGAAGATGCGGATCTTGACTATGTGGAATATTGTATTTTGTATGTTGATCAGGATAAGCAGGTGACAATTTATGCCAATCATTTTGAAAGCATGACACAGGAAAGAATTCTTCAATATGGGCAGCAGTTGGCAAAACATTGGAAATCCGGGGGAAATATGGTGGGGGTTACCGCTATTTTTAAAAGGCATCGCAGGCTTGGCAAGTATATTGTGTTGATCAGCGGAAAGCAGGCTTTGTGGGCATCAATGCCGGTGATAATCGGGAGTATTGTAGCTGCGATTATTGGCATTATGCTTTTATTTCTGATAGCAAGAATGCTGTCCGACTGGTTGGTAAAGCCGATTGACGAGCTGGTAAGTTCAGAGAAAAAGTTTATGTCGAATGCGAGCCACGAATTAAAAACACCGCTTACGGTAATTCGGACCAATACAGAGCTTCTTGCAGGAGAGATTGGCGAGAATAAACATTTGCAGTATATTGAGCAGGAAACAGAGCGTATGATATCTCTGGTAAATAAGATGTTGACACTTACACGTCTGGATGCGCCGCTTGTAGAGCACAGGAATCAGAAATTCTGTCTAGATGAGGCTTTGTTCGATGTCATTTATCCGATGGAGAGTGTGGCATATGAGAAAAAACTTCATATGGACGTGAAGATCCGGGAAGGGGTGCACATAGTCGGGGATGAGGAACAGATTAAAAGTCTGATGTCAATTCTGCTTGATAATGCCATCAGTTATACTCCTGAAGGAGGAATGATACAGATTGAGGGAAATCTACGTGCACGAAAGTTTTATCTTCGGGTGACGAATAATGGGGAACCAATTGGGGAAGAGGAGAAGGCTAAATTGTTCGAAAGGTTTTTTAGAAAAGATGAGGCACGGGAGGAAACAGGGAATCATTTTGGATTGGGCTTGTCGATTGCCGGGAGTATTGTGGCTAATCATCATGGAAAAATAACAGTGGAAAGTATTGGAGGGAAGAACACATTTGAGGTGGTTCTCCCTGTGACAGGTAAGTAGAAAGGAAAAAGGACGATGGCGACATTAGGGAATCCTAAAAATACAATTGAAATTCTACAGAAATATCACTTTAATTTTCAAAAAAAGTTTGGCCAGAATTTCTTGATTGATACACGCGTTCTTGAGGAAATTATTGAGGCAGCGCGGATTACAGAAGATGATTTTGTGCTGGAGATCGGACCGGGAATCGGAACGATGACACAGTATTTATGTGAAGCGGCACGTTCCGTGGTGGCGGTGGAGATTGATACTAATTTAATTCCGATTCTAAAAGATACATTGTCGGCATATCATAATGTGGAAGTACTGAATGCAGATATTCTGAAGGTTGATATCCAAAAGCTGGCGCAGGAGCATAATGGAGGAAGACCAATCAAGGTGGTTGCGAATTTACCGTACTACATCACGACACCGATCATCATGGGACTTTTTGAAAGTCATGTGCCAATCGACAGCATTACGATCATGGTGCAGAAGGAGGTGGCGGACCGTATGCAGGAAGGCCCGGGAAGCAAGGAGTATGGGGCACTTTCTCTGGCTGTGCAGTATTATGCGAAGCCGGAGATTGTTGTGAATGTGCCGCCGAGCTGTTTTATGCCTCAGCCGAAAGTGGGAAGTGCGGTGATTCGTCTGACAAGGCATGAGCAGCCACCGGTCGATGTCAAAAGTGAAAAACTGCTGTTTCAGGTGATTCGTGCATCGTTTAACCAGAGGCGGAAAACATTAGCTAACGGCCTCAATAATTTTGGTGCTTTTTCTATTGGAAAGGAACAGATTCAGCAGTGTATTGAGGAACTCGGCGTATCAGCGAATATTCGTGGAGAGGCACTTTCACTTGAACAGTTTGCCGATCTCAGCAATATCATATACGACAAACAGACACAAAAATCTGAATAAAAATTGATTGGGTGGAAATACTCTCATCAAAGAGAAAATGATGATGGAGGAAAGCCCAATGAAAAAACAACAGTATATAGCCGCTGTCGCATGTCTTGTGGCGGGAGCAATTGGATTTGTAAGTGTATATGCAACGGAAAAAGGTCAGGAGCGTAAACAGGCGGAACAGAATGTTGCCCAGGAAACGCAGCAGCTTTCGCCGGCATCTTATGAGGTGCAGCCAAAGCAGAAGGTGGTGGAAGAAAAGGAACCGTCACTTGAGGAAACGATACAGACGGCGGAAGCAGATACACAGCAGGAAGTGAGTGAGGAAAAGGAAGAAAGCAGCGTGCCGACAGCTGTGCAGGAGACATTGCATTTTGAGAAAAATCAGACTGTCTGGCCAATCGAAGGAGAAATTTTGCTGGATTACAGCATGGATGCCACAATTTTTTTCCCAACCCTGGAACAATATCGCTATAATCCGGCAATTGTGATTGAGGGTGCGGTCAATGATAAAGTGCTTTCCATGGCTCGTGGCAAAATTACGAAGGTCAGTGAGAATGAAGAGACAGGATGTACTGTCACTCAGGATCTTGGAGACGGATATACAGCAATTTACGGACAGCTTAAGGAACTGAATTTCTCTGAGGGAGATATGGTGGAAAGTGGTCAGGTGATCGGTTATGTCAATGAGCCGACCAAATATTATTCCACAGAAGGCAGCAACGTCTACTTCCGTCTGGAAAAAGATGGCAATGCAGTAAATCCGAAGGAGTACCTGCCCGATATGCCGATGGATACACTGGAATAGGACGGAAACACATTTGACTTTGCTGGTCTTTTCGCATACAATGAAAGTGCTTCCCGGAGAGGGAAGCACTTTTTGAATGCCTATAGTCAAAGGAGGACGCAATGGATTTTTATGAATACAGTGATGTAGTTCAGCAGTGGATTCAGCAGGTGCTTGCGAATCGTGAAATCAATGCGGAACTCACTTTAAAATATAGCAATGATCTGATTGAATATGGTAAGAAGACAAACGATTGTAAGTTGATGGGATTTGGATACTATTACTGTGGAGAGACTTACTATGGACTCAATGATGGAGTACACTTTTTTGATGCCATGGGAAAGGCACTTTCCAATCTGAATCAGGCGCATGAGTGGGAACTGATGGTGCGGTGTTACAATTTTTTGGGGATTGCGGCATTGAATCGTGGAAATATACCGATTGCACTGGATTATTATCTCAATGGACTGAATTATTGTAATGTCTATCATCTGCCGGAACTGAGTATTGTGCTGCATGTCAATCTCGGAGTGCTTTACATAGAATGTGAGCGCTATGAGGATGCGGAGGAATCTCTGGAAAAGGCGTATAATTATCTTCAGGCTGCGCCGAGACAGGATACTTACTACTCGTATATGTTTTGTATTTTTGGCAATCTGGCAAAGAGTCTCGTATTGCGCAACCGGTTGGACCGCGCCGCAGATATTTTAGATTATGTACATACCAAGCTATGGGACTACGGGGATGAGCTGGATAAGTTGCCAATCTGTTGCGTGGAAGTATTGTATTATCATCGCAAAGGGTTGCTGGAGCGCAGGAACAAAATCATCCGGACAATCAGTGAGATTACGCCGGATAATCTGAATGTGCTGGACTTTTTTTATGATTTTTACACATATTGTACCGTTCTGCTTGAGACGGATCAGGACGATGCATTCTGGCGTATTATGGATATGCTTGAACCCCTTGTCCGGAATTTTAATATTATCAATCTGCATCTTAAATTGATTTCCCTGAAAATCCAGTTTTACCGGAAGCATGGAAAAAACGCGGAATATTTGCAGGCAGCGGGGCTGTATTATGAGATGGCTGAACGGATGGAGGGGGAGACACGCAACATGGTCAACAATGTGATCAGTCTGCGTAAAAACCTGGAGTGGGCAGACCGGGCACGGGTCAAGGCAGAGGAAGAAAATCTTGTATTGCAGGAACGCTCCGAGCTTGATGCTCTTACCAAGATGGCGAACAGATTCCGATTGAATGAATATTCAGAGGAGATTTTTGCACTGGCGCAGGAAAAACAGACAGCGATAGCGGTTGAGATTCTTGATATTGATTATTTTAAGGAACTGAATGATAATTACGGTCATCAGCAGGGCGATCGGTGTTTGGTTCAGATCGCACAGACTATTCGTGATCTGGCGGAGGAAAACCATGGGTTTGCAGCGCGTTATGGCGGGGATGAATTTGTAGTTATTTATGAGGAAATTACCAGAGATCAGGCGGCTTCGCTGGCAGGGGAGCTAAAGCGGCGTATTATGGAGCTTGAACTGGAGCACCGCTACTCGAAGGCTCTTCCAATCGTAACGGTTTCGCAGGGAATGTGTGTGGGAATTCCGCAAAAAGGCAACCGTATGTGGGATTTTTTGCATGCCGCAGATGAGATGCTTTACCGTGTTAAGAAATTCAGCAGGAATAATTATTGTATAGGCGATATCGAAAAGTCAGATGTTGTATTTGGAACACAATGAATAGAAAGTAGTGAAAAGGAAAAATATGGAAACGGTTAGATTTGAAGAATTAGGTTTATATCCGCAGCTTCTGCGGGCGATTAAAGAGATGGGATTTGAGGAGGCCACACCGATTCAGGCACAGGCGATACCGGTTGTGATGAGTGGTGTGGATGTGATAGGGCAGGCACAGACAGGAACCGGCAAGACCGCTTCCTTCGGAATCCCGCTTCTTATGAAGGTAGACCCCAACAACAAGAAAACCCAGGCAATTGTGCTTTCTCCTACAAGAGAGCTTGCAATTCAGAGCGCAGAGGAAATCCGCCGTCTGGCAAAATATATGCATGGAATCAAGGTACTTCCGGTTTATGGAGGACAGGATATCACTCGCCAGATTAAGGCGCTGAAAGGTGGCGCGACTATCATTATCGGTACGCCGGGACGTATTATGGATCACCTGCGCCGCAAGACGATACGTTGTGATTATGTGGATACCATCGTACTCGATGAGGCGGATGAGATGCTGAATATGGGATTCAGAGAAGATATTGAGACGATTTTATCCTATATGCCAGATGAAGGTCGGCAGACGGTTCTGTTTTCAGCGACCATGCCGAAGCCGATTCTGGAAATAACGAAGAAGTACCAGAAAAATGCAACAACGATTAAAGTCACAAAGAAGGAACTGACGGTTCCGAGCATTGATCAATACTATTATGATGTACGGCGAAACGATAAGGTTGATGTGCTCACCAGGCTATTGGATTATTATAATCCGAAGTTGTCTCTCGTTTTCTGTAACACAAAGCGGATGGTCGATGAGCTTGCGGCAGAACTGCAGGGGCGCGGTTATGCCGCAGAGGGAATTCATGGGGACATGAAACAGATGCAGCGGGACCGGGTCATGAAAAGTTTTAGAAATGGCAGGACAGATATTCTGATTGCAACGGATGTAGCAGCACGTGGAATCGATGTGGATGATGTGGAGGCAGTTTTTAACTACGACCTGCCGCAGGATAATGAATATTACGTGCATCGCATCGGACGTACCGGACGTGCGGGGCGTACAGGCCGGGCATTCAGTTTTGTCAAAGGCAAAGAGGTTTATAAACTCAAGGAGATTCAGCGCTACTGTAAGACAAAGATTTATGCACAGCCGATTCCATCTACGGATGATGTAGCGGCAATTAAGGCAGAGAAGGTTTTGGATGAGATCAGTCAGATCATTGAAGAGGGTCAGCTGAAGGAGATGATCGATCTTATTGAGCGTCAGGTCAACAATTCTGATTATACGGCGATGGATATTGCAGCAGCGTTTTTAAAGCAGGCAATCGGTGGCGTGGAGCTTTCGCGGGAAGACCGGGATCTGGATGATGCTCTTTCCGGAGATACCGGAGCAGAGGAAGGCATGGTTCGCCTTTTCATTAATATCGGCAAGAGCCAGCGGATTCGTCCGGGGGATATTCTCGGTGCGGTTGCAGGAGAGGCGAAGATACCGGGGAATCTGGTGGGGGCTATCGACATGTACGACAACTACACCTTTGTTGAGGTTCCGAAGGAGTATGGCAGAGATGTCCTAAAGGCTATGAAAAATGTGAAGATTAAGGGAAAATCGGTTAATGTGGAACCGGCGAACGCAAGGTAATACGAAGTTTTGCACTACAAAATGCACCGGTTGAGATGGCCTGGGGGTATCTTTTCCGTCCTGCTTACCGACACAGCACCAGCCATTGCAGGGGCAGGACAACTTATGACGGAACAAATCGAGCGAACCGACATGAACAGGGAGAGATAACATGGCACAGACAATATTAGAATTTCGGATGGAGCAGAATAAGCATGAGGCAATTGCTGAAATCTGCGAGCGTCTGGGAATCCAGACAATTGAAGTACCGCGTAGGGACTATGCACAGAAGATTGGAGCACTGGCAGGAATTGCAGGTTTTCAACGAGAAAAGAAAATCTATGGGGGGCCGGAGCTTCCGGCGGAAATGCTGGTGTTTTCCGGGATGAATTCAGATCAGTTGGATGCATTTCTTGCGGAATACCGCGCATGCGGACTGCCAGTAATCGGCTTAAAAGCCGTGATAACAGCGGATAATGTATTCTGGGATGTGGAGATGTTATTTCAGGAATTGCTAAGTGAGCACATGAAAATGCCGAGAAAATAAGTTATAAAA
>JALFLB010000010.1 GCA_022775045.1 Agathobacter sp.
CGTGCGGCAGACTGGCTGAAGTTTGATATGGGCCAGGTATATGTGATGATTGCCTTTTCTATCTTCCCGGTAATCATTGTATATCTGATTCTTTCGAAGCACATCGTACAGGGTGTTGCCCTGGGTAGTGTAAAGGGTTAACGCCCTCTGAAAAACAGAAAAAATGATAGGGCAGAAAGAGTATCATGACAGCATGGTTGGATATGAGATCTTTCTGCTTTTTGTCATATAAGATAGAAAATTGGAAATGTGGAGGGGACATATGGATATTGCATTGTTATTTGGATCTGTTGCCGCCGGGAAGTCTCGGAAAAAGGAAGGGAGATTACTATATCATCATGCCGGTGCATCAGGATGAAAACTGCATTGGGTACTGTGTGATTGGCAATTACAAGAATCTGGAGGATGGTAAGTTTTTACAGCATCTTGTCCTCAATATTGATTATGCCATCGGTAATATTCAGAAGAAGGATATTATGCATACCATGCTGGCGCGGATCAATCAGAAATGGATGTATGATGAACTGACCGGAATTTGTAATCGCTCCAGGCTTTGGAAGCAGGCAGACGAGTTTGTGGTTCGGGCAAAAAAACAAAATAAGGTTCTTGCTGTATTATTCTTCGATCTGGATGGATTGAAAACGGTCAATGATGTTAATGGACATGAGGCGGGGGATCGTTATATTCGAAGCATGGCGGATATCTTACGCATATGCAGGAAAGAGGCGGATATCCTGGTACGTTATGGAGGAGATGAATATTTGCTTGTTACAGCGGTGTCCGCGCAGAAGGAAATCAACCAGTATATTGATCGGGTTGAAAAGCGTGTGGAGGAATTCAATGCTGGAGGATGCGGACAGCCACTTTCTGTCAGTATTGGATACAGCATGGAGAGTGATTCCGGTGAGAAAGAACTGCAACAGTTGATTGAGGAAGCAGACAGGAATATGTATTTGGAAAAGCGAACAAAGAAGCACCGCTCAAGAAATACAGAAATGGTACCTGCATGAAAATGGTATTTAGAGCAAGAAAATGATATAAACAATAAGGAAATTTTGTTGTAATACAGTTATTCCAGAGAGAGTAGTAGGAAAGGAGAAGGAAGATGAAACAAATCAGAAAGGGGCTGGCATTTATTTTGGCAGTGTGTATGGGGCTTGGTATGTGTATGAATTTTCCGTTGAATGTGCAGGCAGCGCAGAAGACAGTGACGGTGAAGACACAGGCACAGCTTGACAAGGCATTAAGAGATGGGAAGGCAACCAAGATCAAGCTAGTTACAACAAAGAACGTCAAGATTGTTATTCCGAAGAAAAAGGGGACATCGGATGTGGAGCTGGTGATCAATGCTCCAAAAGCAACAATTGTGAATAAAACAACCTTTGAGACCATTTCGGTTGTGGGAAATGGAATAAAGAGCTATACGGAGGCAGGAAAGAACAATGAGATTACCGTAAGTGCGGATTCTGCCAAGGTTACTGTGGCAAAGAAGGCTTCGGTCAAGGAATTGACGATGGCAGGAGACAAGGCAACGGTTACCGTGACCAGTGGCAGCAAGGTGAAAAAGGTAGTTGTAGCAGAAAATCATGCGTCAGTAAGCCTGAAGGTAAATGGCAAGATTTCTTCTGTGAAAGTGACTGGCGATGCAAGCAAAATCACCATCTCCGGAAAGTCTGAGAAGATCCCGGTCTCCGTAACAGCAGACAATGCTTCTGTTACGGCATCTACCAGCGTAAAGCTGGATGCAAAATCGGATGTCAAAATTACATTGAAAGATGGTGCCGAAGGATCCACGATTAAGGCAGCAGATGATGTGGCAGTAAAGATTGCAAATAAAACCGATGAGAAGGTTACGGTTACGACCCCATCCGGTAAGGTGGATGTGGAGGCAGGAAAAACTGTGACCGATGCCACCGCGCTGGTTACACCGGGAGCAGACAGTAAGCCAGAGGACAACGATAAACCGGAAGACAACAATAAACCGGAAGATAACAACAATCCGGGAAATTCAGGTGGCAGTACAGGTGGCGGTGGATCTGCTTCTGTCCAGAAGGATTTATCCTATGCAGGATATAAGCTAAAGTGGAGTGACGAATTTAACGGAACAGAGTTGAATCGTGATGACTGGAATGTGGAGCGGCATGAGCCGGGTTGGGTCAACGCAGAGTGGCAGCAGTATGTTGATTCAGAAGAGAATATTCAGGTGAAGGATGGTAATCTGATTATTCAGCCGATTGAGACTGTGGGAGAAGATGGAAAGAAAACATATACCTCCGGTCGTGTAAATACTCAGGGAAAGCATGATTTCAAGTATGGTTTATTCGAGGCAAGAGTGAAGGTGCCGACCGGCAAAGGATATCTTCCGGCATTCTGGATGATGCCGACCGATGAAAACCTGTATGGACAGTGGCCAAGATGTGGAGAGATCGACATCATGGAGGTTATGGGACAGGATACGAAAAAAGCCATGGGAACCATCCATTACGGAAATCCACATGGACAGAAGCAGGGAGAATATGTTCTGAAGAATGGTGATTTTTCCAGCCAGTGGCACACCTTCAGCGTGGAGTGGGAACCAGGTAAGATTGTATGGTATGTAGATGGAATTAAGTTCCATGAAGTAAATGACTGGTATTCCACCACAGAGGGACAGGGAACGGCTGCTTATCCGGCACCATTTGATCAGAAGTTCTATATGATCTTAAATCTGGCAATCGGTGGTTCATGGGTTGGTTATCCGGACGATAAAACGACTTATGCAGACCAGTCCTATGTAATTGATTATGTGAGAGCTTATCAGAAGGATGCTTCTTATTATGAGAAGCAGGAAAATACTGTCCAGAAGCCGGAGAAACCGGCGGTTACAGAGCCGGCAGATGGAGCATACATCCAGAATGGAAATTTTGCAAAGGCAGATGATCTTTCAGGAAAGAATGGTTCCGTATGGCAGTTTATGACTGCACAGGGTGGTGAAGCCTCTGCTGCCGTTGTCTCTGACCAAACGTTTGGAGCTGATGCCAAGGCAGTGAAGATTAGCACAACCAATGCAGGAACTGAGGATTATGCAGTGCAGTTTGTTCAGGCTAATATTCCGGTAAAGCAGGGCGGAAAATACAGAGTGACATTTGATGCCTATGCAGCCAGCGACCGGACTATGATTGTGGATGTATCTGCACCGGATTATAACTATGCAAGATACTTAAGTGACACGAAAGTAAATCTCACAACAGCAAAGACGACCTATTCCTATGTGTTTACGGTGAAAGACCATGATGATGCCAATGCGCGTCTGGAGTTTAACCTTGGAAAAACAAATCCAATTTCGGATGTGTATATCAGCAATGTCAAGATGGAGAAGATTGGAACTGAAGAAATCGACAACAGCAAGAAGGTGCTGACTGACGGTAATTATGTTTCAAACGGCAAGTTCCAGGAGGGAACCGAGGTTGGAAAGAAATATATGCAGGATTGGGAGATTAGGGAAAGCGCTTCGGCAAAGACTGCTTATAGTGTTACTGGTATCGAGGATGGCAGAAGGCTGAAGGTGACCTCAAATGAGTGTACAGCCATTTCTGATGTGCAGTTGAAGCAGACAGAGCTTCCGTTGACAGCTGGTCAGTATGAGCTGAGCTTTGATGCGCAGATTGAGGGGAGGGATTCTTCAGACATTCAGGTAACGGTAGCAGGACAATCCTATACGATTCCTGTTACGAATACAAAAGAGACAAAGATGCAAAAGCTGACACTTACCGACGATGATTTGAAGAAATCAAAGGATATTGTGTTTAATCTTGGTGTGAATGGTACCATGTATCTGGATAATATCCGCCTGGTAGAGGACACTCTGATTAAGAATGGTTCCTTTAACGCAGATCTGGCAGGTTTTGAAGTATATGCTTATGATACAAGTGCTATCAGCTATACCGTTGACAGCCAGAAAGAGGATCATGCATTTGATATTACAATTCAGGATACAAATGATGCCGACTGGAAGATTCAGTTAAAGCAGAACAATGTTGTATTGGAAAAGGGGCAGTGGTATAACCTCACATTCGATATTAAATCCTCAATTGCAAGAAAGATTTCTTACGCAATTCAGAGAAATGGTGCAGTTCATAAAGGTGCTGCCGGCAATGAGGATTGGACACCTTATGTGCAGGACGTGGTTTCCCTTGAAGCGTCAGCAGACGGCAAGTACCAGACTGTAAATGTGAACTTCAAGATGAACTATGATACCGATGAAGGTTCCATCTTTAATATCGCAATGGGAGCAGTCGGCGGAAATAAAATTACAAATCAGCACAGAATTTGTATCGATAACATTTCGCTGACAAAGATTGAGGAACCGGAGGATGTCTTCCCGGATATTCCGGCAGGAACAAATCTGATTACTAATGCAGAGTTTACAGAGGAAAAAGAGGGATGGACAGAAACGATTGCGAACTGGGGAGGAGAGTTTGTTGCAGACGCGTCCAGTCAGATTGCGGATGGAGCAATTACTTATACCATCAGGAACACCGGTACTGGAGATTGGAATGTTCAGTTGAAGCAGAATGATGTACCGCTTCAGGCAGGTAAAACTTATGTGCTTTCATTTAACGTGAAGTCAAGCTTGGCGCGCAAAATGCATTATGCAGTTCAGAAAAATGGCGATAAGACTGGCGGTAATTGGGATGCTTATAAGGAAGCGGATGTTGACCTGACAGCCAATACGGAAGAGTTGGTTACCTGTGAGTTCACAATGGATAAAAATGATAAGTATGCAGTTGTAAGTTTTTCTTTAGGTAAGATTGGTACGGAAGAGGGAGCGCAGATCACTGAGAAGCATACGGTAACACTTTCGAATATTTCCTTAGTTGAAAAAGGCTGATCCTGTAACGGATTTGATTACGAATGGTGATTTCAGCAATGGAGAAATCGGTTGGAATGCATATATTTTGTCTGCAGATCTGGGAACCAAAGCAGTAGAAGATGGAACAAAAACTTCTTATGTACCAACAGAAGCTGCTGAGATCATATTATCCGATTTTTCTTTGACAGAAATAACAGAATAACAAAACAAAGCGGGCGCTGAGCAATCAGCGCCCATTAAAGAATAATGTTGTAAG
>JALFLB010000021.1 GCA_022775045.1 Agathobacter sp.
GGATTCATTCCGGACTTTGCCATATTAGAGCAGTACGTGTGTCTGCATACATGAGGTGTGATCTTCGGAAGCTGAATGCGATAAATGCTGTTATACTTATCAACTGCGTGCTGGAAGTACTTCTCCCAGTGCATAGCCACCATTGGCTTATCGTCCTTGTCAAAGCAAAGGAAGCCTGAGTAGCCATCAATCATCGGCTCCACCTTAAGCTTTGGTCTTGCCTTGATGATATTCTGAAAGCATTCATACACATCATCCTGCATCGGAATCACTCTGGTACCGGCGTAGGTTTTCGTAGTATCGATGTAAACCAACGTCCCGGTCTTCTGAAGCTGATGGTCGATGTTAATGGTTCTGTTCTCCATGTCCAGATCCTTCAGCGTCAAACCTGTAAACTCCGAAATACGCATCCCTGTCTTAAACAGAATGTACATACCGTCATAATACTTGCAGTAGTGCGCATCGTTTTTTATAAATTCGAGGAAAGTTCTTTCCTGTTTC
This sequence comes from Agathobacter sp., assembly GCA_022775045.1. Lineage (GTDB taxonomy): Bacteria > Bacillota > Clostridia > Lachnospirales > Lachnospiraceae > Roseburia. Next base: position 502 of record JALFLB010000021.1, read on the forward strand.
CTTGTAATGGCCTCACGAGTGACTGCGTCATTTACCAGTACAGTAGCAAGTTGAAACTCAAATGGATTCTTTCTTAATATATCGTCATCAACTGCCATCTGAAATGCAGGTCTCACAACACCTCTGATCGAATGAATTGCTGAGAAACTCTTTTTATCCTCCTGCTGTAATTTGATGAGCCACTCCTTTGCATCGGATAATCTGACCTTGTCGATTCTCCTTGCTCCGAATGGTTCCTTTTCCAGCAGATTGATTACAGTTCCGTAACCTGCTCTGGTTGTATGCTTAACTCCGGTCTTAGTTGCTATATACTTCTTCACAAGCTGAAGAACCGTCAAGCCGCCGCCATCAGGAACAATCATATCATCCAAATCCTTGTTGATTGCCTTCTCCTGATCTCTTAAAGGCGCATTATCTTTTTTGCCGGCTGGAATACTATCAGTAGCCACCAATCTCCAACTGTAAACTGTCTTGCGCTTACCATTGGCATCAATGTATCTATACTTATAGCGTCCATCCGCTTCCTGGCTCTCTCCTGTGCGAAGAATGCGATTCTTACTATCGCGTCTCTTTTCGCTCATTGAACATCGTCTCCTTTCGATTGAGGGAGCCATGCTATAATATTTATTTAACATAGTTCATAGTATGTATCCGACTATGTATCAATATACTATCACATACACGGCTCCTTTTCCACAAGAAAATTGAAAAATTTTATGAACTAAATCACATTCATCTGACTGTCCATATACTTTTCAAATTGCTCACGCTTGATCAGTGCTCTGTTTCCGTTCCAGAGGATAAAATCCTCATCCGAATGCTCCTGAACAAACATCTTCAGTTTCTTGTAGCCAATCCCGAAATACTCCGATGCTTCATTAAGTGTTAATGTGTACTTCTGCCACCAAGGCAGTTCTCTTTTTTCGATACCGTTCATCTCAGTCACGTCTCCTTTCCAATCCGGTCCGCGCTAAACGGATGTCCACCGGACATCCAGCGCCCTTCTACCTTCCTAAGCGCCTTTTGACGAGATAATTCCGGTAAAAGCCGAAAAAAGATAAAAAAAATAGACCTGCAGGATTAACTTTTCTGAAGGTCTAGGTAAACGCATTATGTCCATGATTACAATTATGATTTTCTATTCTTTTTATTTTTATATTCCGGCCTCATCTTTTCAATTGTATGTATTTCCGATATCCTCTCATCATCACAAACAGCCTTATCCAATTCCATCAACTTATTTACCATCATGTGACGATTATTATGACTATCACGCTTGCTAGCGTTTTCCCAAGGTTCTTTTCCCGATCCGTTATATACTTCGTAAATGTTACCACCTTTATTCAAGTACAGAACAATAAGGTATTCCGGCTCATGATTGATGACAATATTATCCTGCTGTGAAATCTTAATCTGAACCTTCTTTCCATCAACTTCTCCATCATGAGCAACCGCCGATGCAGTATAAAGTTCCACACCGTAATAATAGGCCGCCATAACTTCTCCAATGCTGCCCACAAGATGCCCATCCAAAGTGAAATGCCTCCCTGGAAAATCAGCCTCCAATTCATTTACAATACCAATAAGCTTTTGAACCTGAAGCCTGATATTATTCATCTTTTCTTCCGTGTATGATATTCTATCTGTCATTTATCCATTTCCTTCTCTAACCAAAGTAATTTGCGAATTCCTTCTTTGCTTCAACCATTTCATTTGACGAAAAAGCACACAGCTTAACATCAACATTATAGTCAGGGAAGTCCTGCACGAACTTATTATAAGCTCTGCAGCATTGTTTTGTAGACTCAGCAACCGGATTAGGCAAATTGCCTCCAAATATTCCTGCACTTATCAACGGAAACGAGATGCTATGATACCCATTTTCCTTTAGTACAACTAAAGAATTGTAATATGCCTCAAATAATTCCTTGAAAGCAGAAGGCGTTCTGCCAAAATCAGGTCCAACTGCGTGTATGATTGCTTTTGCATTAATCATATTAAAAGCAGGCGTGATTACTGCTCCACCATCTTTTACCGGTGTTTGATGTTTATTACAAGCATCAGTAAGTTCTCTCATACCAGCTTTTTTAAAAATCACACCACATATTCCGCCACCAGCCCATAGACCGCCATTAGCAGCATTAACTACAACGTCTACTTCCTGATCTGCACAGGAACCATTTATCAAAGTTATCTTACTATTACTCATCTGCATCTTCCCCCTCTATCTTTTGCTTCATTTCCGGAATTGATTTAAGAAAATTCATTATTGTCTCATCAATAGTTCCACCGCCAATATCACCACTGAATTTTCTCTTTCTATTATCTTTATATGTAATTGTCAATTCATAGCTGCATCCATCACAAACACGACAATCTACGATTTCTGTCCAAGGACGATATAGCCATATAACTTGATTGTAGAAATCATTTACTCTATCTGATGAAATACGAATCTCATCCTTATCCAGAACTCTTCGACTCGCCCTCGGATATGCAAAATACTTGATAGTTCCATCCGGGTATACTTCGAAAGCCCATTGTTCTTCTGTTAATAATTCTGAATCCATAAATCCCCAGTTCGACCAATATCTAAATCTGACTTTAACAATGTCTTCAGCAAGAAAATGATCAACGCTCCATTCAAATTCACAATCTTTACAGAACTTATCTGGCATATCACAGCCATCAATATAGACCTCACAACCTCCAAGTTTCAATTCTCCTGCAACAGCTGCTTCCATTGCCTCCGGAGCAGGATAACCATACATAATCGGTATAATATTTTCAGATTTGCATTTTGGGCATATACATTTAGCCATAAGCGTTACCCTCCAATCTTTTCAATGTTCCACCACATCGTACAATATCAGCTTAGCAGAATTGCAGTCCTAAAAAATGTACCCTATAGATATGAAATCCGACCTTAACTATAATATCGGCTTTTTTCAGCTATTTTGCAACAAAAAAAGCCTGCAAGCATCAGGATTTCTCCCAACACCCGCAGGCTCACCTCAGTTTCCTTATTCACTTACACTATCTGGCAGAAATCTAACGCAATCCATCCAGCTCCGGACTTCAACTTTCCCCATCCAGCATCAGAGCCTTTACCATCCTTAACCTCAACAATAGTAAACACTCCCACACCAGTATAAGCACCTGTCTTAGACGTGTTCGTTCCGGCCCCCTTCCTGATATTCAAATCCGGGATACTTACCTTCACCATAAACGGACAATCCGCATTACTCATGCCATCTCCAGAGTCGCCCTCTGCTGCCTCAGGATAAACCTGCTTTCCATTCCAATCATAAACCTCATACCCCGGATGCTTATCAGCCATCGCCTTTGCATTGTCAAGAATCGTGTAAGCACCAAGCTGTGATTTTGCATCCTCCCAACTCTTTCTCACACGATAATACTTCACCACATCCGAAGCCTCACCAGACACATCATACTGAGTCAGCTTCCATCTCTCGATAATACTACAAAGCTTATCGACATAGGTTAGTGAAGTCGCATACCCACCATCCTTGATGATCTGCACTGCCTTCTTATAATCCGTACATCCCTTAAGCCCATCTTACCTTAACTTATTCCCATTTCTAGCTCCAAGCAGATAAGCACTATGGTCTGCAATGGAATCTTCCACACAGCTGTACCTTCTGAAATCAACCGTGATGGTCATATAGCTTCCATCGGCATTCTGCTCCTGAGTCTTCTTGGTATAAACAGAGCTGCCATCCCAAGTAGAACCGCCCCAGGTATTTCCAGAAAGTGACTTCTTCATACCAAAGCAGTTATTCGCTCCCTGCGCAAGTTCGCTCTTCCCATAACCACTCTCCAAAATAAACTGAGCCATAGAAACTGATGCAAGAATTCCTGACTTCTTCTGATCAGCCGTAAACAAAGCACCAACCTTTGTAATCACCTGTTCCTCAGACAGTGAAACAAACTCTCTCGCCTGCATCCCTGAAGGAATTGCTTCTGCTTCTCCACCACTAAGTCTCGCTGTAACTTTCGCAGCCAAATCACCCAGTCTTGCATAAAGCCAGTTTCCCGGACAGCTCTTATTGGCAAACCAGCGATGCACGGTAATGAGCATCTCATCCTCCTTCGGTTGATAGTCCAAAGACTTCTGCTTATCTCCAAACCAAAGCAGCTTCTTCTTTCCATTTCTTTGGCAAATATCCACACACAAGTCAATCAGCCTGTCATAGACCACCTCATTCATGGCATAAGGCTCCACCTTGCCGGAAGCACACTCAATGGTAACTGCTCTCTGGTCATTCTCATTGCTGGAAGTACACCAGGAACGGTTCTTTTCTTCCACGTACATTCCAACCCTGCCATCCTTATCAATGCCATAATTAGAAGAGGCCTGAGTAGATGATTTATAAAACCAATCCCCCAAGCCTTCTGCGCTGCACTGTCCTACAACACAGTGCGGCGATATTCTGTCAATTCTCTTTGTTCTCTGTCCGGAATGATTCGGACTAAGCAGCGTAAACGCCACCAAAGGACTATTCGAATATCCCATACTTACTCCCCCTCCTTATCCTCTTCACTGCGATCATGCAGCTGCTCCAGCACCTTCTTGAGCTTCTCCGGAATCGGTAATCCCAAATGTCCTGCATTCTCAAGCAAAGAAATCCCCTCATTGCTGAGATAGAAAAAGATCACCGCCGTTCTCAAAATAGAACCATTCCCGATGACCTGCACATCCAAAACATTTGCAATTCCTACCAGCATAAAGATAAGTACCTTTCTGCAAATCCCCTTGAAACCGACTTCCGAAGAAAGCTTCTTATCGGAAATCGCACACATAATTCCTGTGATGTAATCCGCCGCCACAAATAAAATCAATGCCAGAATCAAACCATCACATCCTCCCAGGAAATAGCCAAGCCAGCCACCGATTCCCGTAAACACCAACTGCACCATACTCCAAAACTCTTTCATATACTCTCATCCTCCTTAAAAATTTGTATAGAAAAAACAGCTTCCCTCCTTAGAGCAACTGCCTCATCCCAAAATATTTATTGTTCCTGTAAGGTGTATGTCACCTTCATGGTTTTGTCCGTAGTCTTCACCACCGGCGAACTCAGGTTATTAATGGTAGCCAGATAATCCGTTCGAATGGCAAACGTCCCATCACTGCTTCCACTGGTCAGATAATAGGTCAGTGGGTATCCGATTACCGGAACATGCTGTCTGTAATTAGAATCATACATATTGTAGGTTTCCGGAATCTTCATGGTAAAATCATCGGTGTTGATGACATAGCAGCAATAACTTCCGGAATATGTTGATGCCAGTTCAAAATACAGCCTTCCGTCTCTTGCAATAACCGGATCACTTTTCCTTACCTCTGTTTCAATCTTCTGAATATTAGCAGAGTTTCCAAGCTCCTGCCGATAGATATAATACTTTACGCTATATCCATAATTCATAAAGTAAATGTAACCACGATAACAGAATGTATTACTTCGCAAATCACAAATTCTCATATTGCTGCCAATCTTGTTTGTCATGGTATACTGTTTCACAGCATTTCCATTTGCCAGATCAATTTCTGTGACATAATACGATGCATTGTTTGCTACATAATAGCTGGATGCAGAAACAATATACAGCCTGTCTGTTTCCTCATCATAATTGTAAGAAAAATACTGCGTATTGACAGGCTGCGAAAACGAAATCTCTGTTTCCTCTAAAAGCGTTCTTGCAGCACCTGGCTTGTCAAACAGAGAAACTGTGTGGATATTTGCCCTGTATCTCAAAAGCTTTATGGACGTTGTACTTGCCATTGAAAAATAATACACACCATCCTTTGTTGCATCTATCTTGATAATCCACTTTAATCCAGTACCATAACTGGAATACGAAAGTGTTCTGTCATACGCGCTGATTGCACTATTCGATCCTGTATATCTTAACAGCCCGCTTCCGATACTTTTATAAAACGGGTAAAGCCCTCGCGTTGGTGCCACATCAAGGCCACGATTTCCATATCCACCCAGGGCATGGGTCAGTGCAACACATGCAATGGTGCCATTTCCCTCAGCAGTATCAAAATCATATACATATTTCACTCTCCGGTTTTCAAGATCAATCTCTGACTCCGTGGCATTATAATTCCCACGAAGTGTCTGTCCCGATGTGTTTTGCTTATCATACACCGCACATCCTGTCTGCTCCACATCTGACGGAAGCGATATATTGTCAGCATTTTCCTCCAATGATTTATTTAAAAGAAGAAGACCACCTGTCAGAGTTGTGTAATAATACACATACTCTGTTGTGTACATCGGGTCTGCAGCCTTTACATATCCCATCGGATTAAAAATATGCTGGAGCGCATTGGTAACCATATTTTCCTCTTCGATTACTTCCACTTCTCCCGTATGCACATCCGTAAGTTCAATTCTCGTTTTTCCTTTCAGCATCTCTCCATCCCAGTAAATCCACTGGCAATGCCACTTCCGGCTACAGCAGCTTTACAGTTTGCTGGAGCAATTGTAATCTCTCCACCCTCAACGGACATATACACTTCCAGCTGCTTCGCACTATTCGCACCAAGTCCGCTGATGGGATATAAAAGTGGAAGTATATTCTCCCCATCATGCAAGATCTGTCTTGGTGAATAATCCTCAATCCAGGTATCATCTATCTTATATAAAAAGGTGACCACCGGATTACCCTTGCTGGTAATCGGAATAGCCACCTCTTCTTCCACTGTTTCATATTCGATTTCTGGAATCTCTTCCTCTTCCTTTGCCTCTGCTACGGCCTTGGCAACAATGCTCTCCACATTCGGCACCAGATGGCTGGCTGTGTACTTGGCACTGACTGTTTCATCCTCTGCCTTCACCACACAGTTCACATTCCCCATAAACAGCACACTGGTCGATTCGATAGAGGCAAATGTCACATCAATGATTCGTATCGGTTCACTACCCACCTTTAATTCTGAAGCATTTTCAAAAGCACAAACCACATATTTGCTGGTTGCCACTTGATTCAAAAGACCAATGATATTTTTATCCGCTTTGCTCTTTGCAGAAGCCAATAGCGGATTCTTTCCCACTCCTTTCAGAGCATGCTTTCCGTGAATCTTGTATGTAATGCTCGTCACACAACTGAGAGCATTCTGATCGGCATGACCACCGCTAAACTTCACCACATCCATCGGGTCAAGTGCGGGATTTCCGATTGTCGTAGAATCAAACGGAACATACTCCACAACCGAAATCGCATTCAGAATATTTGTAATCAAAGCTTCCCTTGTATTCTGCAAACCATACTGTAAAAGAGGATTGATGCCAAGATTCATCGTCAGCCCGTCATCAGGATCCATGCAATAATACTCTGATATTGCATCCACCTCATTTGTGGAATACACCGCCGTATATCTGGTTACAAAATCGGAATAGGAACTGGAAAACCTGTGTTTCGCTTCCATTGTTACCACCGGTTCATTTCCATAGGAAACCAGCTGAAGCTTTCCCTCTCTGTTAATCTGACATACCTTTCCAAGTACCTGCGCGACATAGAATAACAGGTCACGATATGTTTCAATATTTCCATCGGGGTAAATACCCAGAAGCTCCGTTCCATTTGGCATTGCCTCAATCTCTTCCTGGGTATGCGCAAGCTCTACCTTGCACTTCTCACAAGCCCAGCTTAAGAAATCATACGGACATCCACTGGAACTCTCCGTAGAAGCACTCTTCTCAAATCGGAGCATATAATCATAAGCCTTAATTTCCAATGTCTTGATATTTCTGTTTGCCTCGCTGATTTCAAAGATTCCCATCGGAATCGTCTCCCAGGAACCATCGGCAATCTTGATGGAATAGAACAATTCCACCGTGGCATCTTCCAAAGAATATCTGTCTGCATCCATAAATAAAGTGATTCCCATTTCCGCTGCATAAACAGAGCCAAGTTCAATCTCTGCGGATCCACAGCACTGTCTGGTAATATAGCCGCTTCCCTTTACAATATCCTTATCCGTAAACTCATATTTGATTCCCTTTGTCGTTGTAATCCTTCCAGACCACTTCTGCCTTCTTGTGTTCTCCTGCACCGCCTGCAGGAATGCTTCACTCACCGGATACACGAAAACACCCTCTTTCTTATAATTCCTTCAAAGTAAATGAAACAATCCAAAGCCCCTTATAACTCGTATCCTTCTTAAGCTTTGCCTTGAACCCTTCCACATACATTTCCGTCTGTCTCACACTTGCAGTCTCCGGATCAAAGAACCCAACCCGAATCTTCTCCTGCTGTTTATACCCGGTCAGTAGTCTCAGCCACTTTTGGGTAACAGAAAAGGAAGCAGAAATGGTCACCACACCGGTACGAACCACATCCCTCTGTACGGTTCCTGCCTCTGTTTCTCCACCACTGTCTGCTTCCTTATCTGCCATATCCACTTCATAACTATCCGGCAGAGGAAGATCCACGCCGTCAAAGTTCAAATATTGAAAAAATGCCACCCTTTATCTTCCTCCACTTCTTAGATTTGCCCTCTGCTGGGCATTTACAATCACTTCATCCAACATCGTACCGCCAAGGTACACAGGAATCACAATGTCACCATTGCCACCGCTAGCAGATGAAACCGCATCCTTAATCGCCGATACAAAACTTCCCATATCTGCAGATGACACAGAGCCACCACCTGCCATAGCCATCTGACCTGCATTCACCTGAGGATTGACCACCATATCAGCTGCAAGTCCACTCACCGCGTCCTTGACCATTCCCTTGCTATTCTCAATCCCCTTAGCCAGTCCGGACATAAAGTCAGGCATCCAGCTCTCGTATTCCGTAAGAGGTCCTTCATCAGGAACAGAGAAATGTAGGAAAGACTTAATGGTATCAGCTACACTGCAAACCGCATCTTTCACCTTGCCGATACAGGACTTGATGCCATTCACAATACCGTTAATGATATCAGCTCCCCAGCTGAAAGCCGAAGAAGCCAGATTCTTAATGAAATTCACCGCATTGGTAAATCCATTCTTGATGGTATTGTAGATTCCGGAAATGGTATTCTTAATCCCATTCCACATCGCACTGAAAGCAGTGGACACCGTCGTCTTGATGGCATTCACAACGGTAGCCACCGTATTCTTGATACCATTCCAAACCATCGTGATGGTGTTCTTGATGCCATTAACCACTGTGGTAACCACATTTTTGATGGCATTCCACACTGTAGAAAATACCGTCTTGATAGCATTCATCACAGTTGTAATTACTGTCTTAATGGTATTCCATGCAGTAGTAAGGAAGGTACTTATCGCCGTAACCGCCGTGGTCACCACGGTCTTGATTCCATTCCAAATAGTGGTAAAGAAGGTAGAAATCGCATTCCAGATAGTCTCAGCCACAGACTTGATGGTATTCCACATCGTCGATAAAAAAGTGCTGATTGCATTCACAACGATAGTAAAGGTATTCTTGATTCCTTCCCAAAGCCCGGTAAAGAAAGAAGCCAAGCCATTCCAAACTGTTTCCGCTGTAGTCTTGATAAACTCCCAGGCAGCCACAAAGAATTCCTTCAAGGCTTCCCAAACTGCAACCGCAATCTCCTTGATACTTTCCCACAAATCTATCCAGAACTGCCGGAACTCATCACAGTTATTCCAAAGATAGATAAACGCTGCCACCAAGGCCGCAATGGCTGCAATAATCAGCACAATCGGATTGGCAAGCATAGTTGCATTCAGTGCCAAAAATGCTGTCTTTACTGCCTTAATCACACCCACAACCTTTGGCACAATGGTCATAATCGTACCCACTGCCGTAATGATTTTTCCAATGATAATCAGTACCGGTCCCAGTGCCGCAGCAATCAGTGCAACCGTCACACTGGTTTCCTTCACACCGTCCGGCAGACTGTTTAGCACATCAATAAATCCCTGCACCCAACCAACAATCTTTTTCACCGCCGGTAACAGAATCTCCCCAAAAGAAATGGCCAGCTCCTGCAACTGAGATTTCAGTATGGTAAGCTGACCTTCCAGGTTGTTATTCATGGTGTCTGCCATACTCTGTGCAGCACCATTACAGTTCTCTATTGCTCCTGAGAGCTTTGCAATATCCCCTTCTCCTGCATTCATCAGTGCAAGGAATCCTGACATGGCATTCTTTCCTACCAGGCTTTCTGCAGCCGCTGCTTTCTCTGATTCTGACAAACCGCTAAAGGCAGTTCTGCAGTCTGCCAGAATATCCGACAAATCCCTCATAGAACCATCAGCATTGGTGGTAGCAACTGTTACCTCACCAAT
>JALFLB010000004.1 GCA_022775045.1 Agathobacter sp.
TGTGCCTTTAACATTCATTTTAGATACCTCTTGTATTCTTTAGATTTTACCAACTTGCCGGTCAGTAATAATCTAAATTTACTTGAGGTATTTTTTTGTGTCAATCTCTTGACCTATTTAAAGTATACAGGAAGCTTTCTATATCTTTTCCTGCCATTGTCAACCGTCTTCTTCGTATGCGACCCGCCTTACTTCCTCAACAGTTGTAATGCCCTGAAGCGCATACTCAATCGCATTCATGCGCAGAGTCTTCATACCGTATTTCAGTGCAATCTGTTCAAGTACATCCGCATTCTCCCCCCGGTTGATTGCCTGACGCAGTTCTGCATTGATTGGCATAATCTCATAGATACCGATTCGTCCGAAATATCCGGTTCCACCGCAGCGGACACATTCTTTATGTCCCGGGTGCCGCACCAGTACTCTCTTGCCGGCATCACTGATGCCAAGTGTCTTACGCTCTTCCTCGTCCGCTTCCTTTACGATGCTGCAGGCCGGGCACACACGGCGCACCAGTCGTTGCGCAATAACACCCACAACAGAGTCCGCAATCAGATAATTCTCCACTCCCATATCTGCAAGTCGCGTGATAGTATTCGCAGAACTGTTCGTATGCAGTGTGCTGACTACCAGGTGTCCTGTAATGGACGCCTTTACCGCAATCTCTGCTGTCTCCTGGTCTCGGATCTCACCAATCATGATGATATCCGGATCCTGACGAAGAATGGATCGCAAAGCGCTGCTGAAAGTAAGTCCCGCCTTCTCATTCACCTGTACCTGATTGATTCCATTCAGGTTTGCCTCAACCGGATCTTCAACTGTAATAATGTTCACACCTTCCACATTCAGCTCGCTGAGCGCTGTATATAAGGTTGTGGACTTACCGCTTCCGGTCGGTCCGGTAACAAGAATCAGGCCATTCGGATGGCTCAATATATGATCAAATTTTGCTAATGCTTCGTCCGGGAATCCCAGATCGCGCTTGTCCATGGTAAGTGCTTTTTTCTGGGCAAGTCGCATAACGACTTTTTCTCCGTAGACGGTTGGTAGAATAGATACTCGAATGTCATATTCCTGTCGGTCAACAATGCTTGTGGCTCGACCATCCTGCGGGCGGCGCTTCTCGGAGATGTCAAGGCCGCTGACAATTTTAATTCGTGCGATCAGCGCCGGGTGGAGACTGATATCATGACGCATTGCTTCATGAAGGACACCATCCACACGGAAACGGATTCGCACCTGATTTTCCATCGGTTCGATATGAATATCACTGGCACGCTTATGTACTGCCTGATCAATAATCTGTCCAAGAAGCTTGACAATCGGAGCATCCTGAACATTCGATTCTTCGGCTGCCTCTGCCGCCTTCGCTTTCTCCTGTTCTTCCCGCTCTCTCGTATACTGCTCAGCCACACGAAGTGCTTCTGCATTGCCGTAATACCGGTCGATCGTTGCTGCAATATCACTCGGTGTCGCCACATAACGGTCAATCTGCAATCCCGTAATGATAGAAATATCATCCATTGCACGGATATCCAGCGGATCGCTCATCGCAACCTTGAGCAGATTCGGATTCTTCTCATTAAATGCGAACGGAACCAGACTGTACTTGCGCAGCACCGACTCCTCTAACAGCTTTGTCACATCCTCAGGTATCCGGATTGTGGACAGATCGATACTTTCAATCTTAAGCTGTTCCCGCAGAGCTTTCATGATCTGCTTTTCATTAGTGAAATTCAGATCAATCAGCACTTCCCCCAAACGGTCACCCGTCTTTTCAGTTTTCTGAATACGCAAAGCTTCCGCAAGCTGATCCTGTGTAATTACACCGGCATCTACCAGCAAATCACCCAGACGCTTCTTGCGGCCAAATCCCATTGCCATTGCTAACCTCTACCCCATCGCTAACCTTTAATATTTGTTTAAGATTTATTTAAAGTTATTATACTAGATTTTACATTTCTTTGCAAGATGCTTATGCAAACAGTATACTTTTTCCAGCGAAAACGATTAAGATTTCCGACAAAAGTACCAATTTTATTCTTCCAGCATATTCTCTATAAATATCCCATATCCTCTGGTTGGATCATTCACCAGCACATGGGTCACGGCTCCCACCAGCTTTCCATCTTGTATAATAGGGCTGCCACTCAGCCCCTGCACGATTCCTCCTGTCAGATCCAGCAAGTCCTCATCATCCACATGAAAATGAATTCCCTTGTTGCGGTCTGAGGGGGAATAATCCAATGAGTCAATAGTAATATGATAGATGCCCAGTTTCCCCGAAGCGTCCGTGATAATCGCCGCCGGTCCGCAGGTCACCTCCTGCTTATAACCGACCGGATAAGTCTGGTCCTCCCTGCACAGCTCCTTATAATAATCCATGGAAAGCTTTCCATAGATTCCGATATCCGTATTGCTCTCCACCTCACCGATTTCATTCTTCTGTCCATAGTACACAACTCCCTGCAGTTCTCCCGGCTCACCTCTTACGCCCTTTTTGATAGCAAGCACATCTGCCCGGTAAAGTCTGCCGCTCAAGAGGCGGAGCAGATCCCCGGTCTCGCCGTCACCAATCCCATGTCCAAGCGCTCCGAAATCCATGTCTGATGCATAGTAAGTCAAAGTTCCAATCCCCGCCATATCATCCTTCACCCACAGACCAAGCATATAGGTTTTTTCTTTTGTCGCCACGGCATCCACAGAAACCTCTATTTGCTCTGCGCCGCGCCACAATGAAAGTACCAGCGGTTTTTCTCCATATTTTCTGACAAGTGCTACCAGCTCTTCCTTTTTTTCAACCGGCTGCCCGTTCACTGTCGTAATATAATCTCCTGCACACACGATATGTTCTGCCGGTTCCGCATAGCTTCCATCCTCTGTCTCAACCGGGCTTGTACCAAGCACCAGCACCCCCTGAGTTGCCCCATAGATTCCAACCACCTGACCTCCCGCATACAGACTGCGGTCACTGACAACAGACACTTCCACTTCTTTGATTGGAAGAATTCCAAACAGATAACAGGTAACGGTGTGTTCCCCGACTCCAAGGTCTTCACACCTTCCATAACTGCCCCTCTCACGCAGCGTCTCATAGGTGCTCTCCCCCACATCCGCCATCACGGCTTTCTTGTCACTGCTGACGGCAAGCTGCACCGGGATTTTTTCGTCAAGCGCAAGCTCCTGTCCCTCTTTCATATATACATGGTCAGGTATGGCATCCAGCATGGAACCATAAACAAAGCAACACAGCACGCTCAGATAAACCCATATCAAATTCTTATAAAAACTCGCATAAAAATGCCGCATACTACTTCTCCCAAAATCTATGATAATGATAGTATGCGGCATTTTTTATTTTTTCATGTGTGCCATCGTTTTCATTTCACGCGCATTCTCAAGAACAGTGTCCGTAATCTGGACACCTCCGAGCATCCGTGCCAGTTCCTTTATACTCTCCTTCTCATCCAGTCTGTGGATATGAGAAAACGTTGCATTGTTTTCTACGGACTTTTCAATCAGAAAATGAACGTCTGCCATGGCCGCAATCTGCGGAAGATGGGTGATACAGATAATCTGATGATTATCTGCCAGAAGATGCATCTTTTCCGAAACCATCTGCGCCGTGCGACCACTGATTCCGCTGTCGATCTCATCAAAAATCAACGTTGCGATCTGGTCATTATCCGCCATCACGGTCTTGATGGCAAGTGCAATTCGTGACAGTTCACCTCCGGAAGCCACCTTCCCTAACGGCTTTAACGGTTCTCCCGGATTGGTGGAAATCATAAACTCTGCATCATCTGTTCCGTTTGCCGTAAAACCTGTCGTTTGGCAAAACTCCATCGTAAATTCCACATCAAGGAAATTGAGATCACACAGAGCCTGTTTGATTGCCGCTGTCAGTGCTTTGGCCTCTTGCCGGCGGATTGCCGACACCTGTGCACAATGGTTTTCCAATTCCTTTTTCTTGCTCTCGAGAGACAGGGAAAGCTTCTTTAAATATTCGTCATAATCGTTTAAGACAGCAATGCGCTTCTCCTTCTCCTCGCAGGCGGCAAGAATTTCCTCAACCGAATTCCCATACTTGGACTTGAGATGATTGATCAGATCCAGCCGCTTCTCCGTTTCGAAAAAGCTGGCATCATCATACTCCTCCCCATCCAGATAGGAAGAGATCTCATGATTAAAATCACTCAGCAGATTATCGATATCGATCAGCTGCTGCTGCATTCCGGCAATCCGTTCATCATACTGCGCCACTGCACTGATCTCACGGATGGCCCTGCCGATCAGCTGCGAGGCATTTTCACCGTCCCCACCGGTCACCGATGCTGCTACTCCCACAGCGTCCATGATTTTCCTTCCGTTGGACAGCTTCCGAAAACGGTTTTCCAGTTCTTCATCCTCTCCAACTGTCAATTCCGCTTCCCGGATCTCCTTTACCTCATATTCCAAAAAGGACAGTTCCCGGTTTCGCTCCTCCGCATCCACATTGGAATGTTTCCATTCCTCTTCCAGTCTGCAGTATTCTTTATAGCAGGCTGCCAGCTTTTCTTTCTTATCGCCAAGCTTATCTCTGGCGAAGGAATCAAGAATTTCCAGATGCTTTTTTTTCGACATCAGCGACTGGTGTTCATGCTGCCCGTGAATATCGATCAGCAGCGCTGCCGCCGCTTTCATTTTCGATACCGAAACCGCCTCTCCGTTAATTCTCGCCACCGCCCGCCCGGATGTGATCTTACGGCTCAAAATGACCGTTTCATCCGGAATCTCCAATTCAAGTGCCCGCAGCGCTTCCAGGGTGTTTGGATTCTCTACGTAGAAGATCAGCTCCACCAGAGCTGTTTCGTCATTATCCCGAAGCAGTTCTTTCGGAACCTTCTCCCCCAACGCCAGATTGATTGAGCCGATAATAATAGATTTACCGGCGCCGGTCTCTCCGGACAGGATATTCAGACCATTTTGAAATTCCACTTCTGTCTCATCAATCAGAGCCAGATTTTTCACATGTAGATTCTGTAACATACTTTCTCCTTACTGCTTTCCCAAAGACGGCATGATTACTCTACAATTTTTCGTAGCTTCTTCATAATTTTGGTTGCCCCATCCGCGGAGCGGATCACGCAGATAATCGTATCGTCCCCCGCAATGGAGCCGATCAACTCAGGCAGCTTCATCGCGTCAATCGCTGCACATACAGCACTTGCCATCCCGGATACGGTATGAATGACCACGATATTCTCCGCCATATCCATAGAGACAAAGCCCTCCTGAAAAACTCTTGCGTATTTTTCCATCATCCCGGAATCCGGGTCTGTGATCACTGCATACTTTTGTTTCCCGTTATCCATCGCAATCTTCGTCAGCTTAAGTTCACGAATATCTCTCGAAACGGTAGCCTGTGTCACTTGAAAGCCTTCCTGCTCAAGATACGCAGATAATTCCTCCTGCGTTTCCACATCATTCTTCTGGATCAATTCAAGTATCTTGGCCTGTCTTCTCGTCTTCATGGTTTTCTCCTATCTTTGCATCTTCTTCCGCAAAATTTCAAGAAAGCTCTGATTGCTCAGCTTACAGATCCGGATCCGGTTGGATGCCTGTGCGATCCGCACCCGCTCCCCGACCTTAAGATGCACGGTCGTATCGCCGTCAAAGCTGACACTCGCCTTCTCATCCTTCTGAAAGCGCCGGCTACCCATCTCAATCTCCACAACATCCTCCGCTCCAAGTACAATACTGTGAGTATTGAGATCGTGGGCATTGATTGGGGTAAGCAGCAGCATCCGTGCCTTCGGATCCACAATCGGACCTCCTGCGGACATATTGTAGCCGGTAGATCCTGTCGGCGTAGCTACAATGATTCCATCTGCATGATAGGTGGTCAAAAACTCTCCATTAACATGCACCTGAAGCTGAAGCATGGACAGATCTCCTGCCCAGTGAATGACGACATCGTTCAGCGCAAGATGCGACTTTTCCCCCAGTTTGCCTCCGGTGAGCATAATCCGCTCTTCCATCGTATAACTATCCTGCATGAGGCTGTCAATGGCCGCATAGACAGAAGACTCCTCCAGTTCACACAGATAACCAAGCGTACCAAGATTCACTCCGATCAATGGAATCTGCAATGCTTCCACCCTCGTTGCCGCGCGGATCAGCGTACCATCCCCGCCGAGCACAAGAATACATTCCGTATCCTTTGGGATTTCAGAAAGATCAAAGTCTTTTTCCATAATCCCCTCGATATTGCTGATACAGATATCGGCCCTGCCGCCACGATCCTCTATGTAAGCTGCAATTCTGCGGGAGAGAAGAAGTTCTCTGTCTTTATAGGCATTTGTAATTAAAACAAAATTATGCATCTACTTATCCAACTCTCCGTGGGCAGCTTCCACCACTGCATGAATGTCCACGGATTCCTCCTTTACCGGCTGTTCGCTTTTCTCAATATACACCAGATACTCGATATTGCCCTCCGGTCCTTTGATTGGGGAATACTCCAGATTGTGAATAGAAAAACCATTTTCCAATGCAAAAGAGACCACCCGTTCAATCACTTCCTCATGTACGGCACGGTCCCTGACAACGCCTTTTTTCCCAACCTTTTCGCGCCCTGCCTCAAACTGTGGCTTAATGAGACAAACCATCTGCCCATGATCCCCAAGCAGTTCACGCGCCGGTCCCAGGACCTTCGTAAGCGAGATAAAGGATACATCCACCGAAGCAAAATCAAGCACATCGGCAATATCCTCCGGTGTCACATAGCGGATATTCGTCTTTTCCATACAGACCACTCTCGGATCCTGCCGGAGCTTCCACGCAAACTGTCCGTATCCCACATCCACTGCATAGACCTTAGATGCCCCGTTCTGCAGCATACAGTCGGTAAATCCGCCTGTGGATGCTCCGATATCCATGCAGATTTTGCCTTCCAGGCTGATTCCGAAATGTGTCATCGCTTTTTCCAGCTTCAATCCTCCGCGGCTCACATATTTGAGTGTATTGCCATGAATCTCAATCTGACAGTCATCCGGAAACGTACTTCCCGCCTTGTCCTCCCGATTGTTGTTGACAAAGACATTTCCCTCCATGATCATGGTTTTTGCCTTTTCTCTTGATGGGGCAAGCCCTCTTGTTACCAGTAATACATCTAACCGTTCTTTCATTTTTTCCTCACATTTTGTTACTACAAAGAATCTTCTGCGTCACGGAATCCACATCAAGTCCAAGCGCCTCTTTCAGCTGTTCCACACTTCCATGCTCCACAAACTGGTCCGCAATCGCTATGCGAATCAGCTGCACCGGAATCTGTTCATCGGAAAGCAACGCTGCTACATGTTCGCCAAATCCTCCGCTGGCCACATTCTCCTCCATTGTCACCAAAAGACCATGGTTGCCCGCGAGACTGAGAATGCATTCCCTGTCAAGCGGCACCGCAAACCTCGCATTCACAACCGTTGCAGCAATTCCATACTCCGCAAGTCTGCTGCGCACCTCCCATGCAGTCTCAACCATAGAGCCGATTGCTAAAAGTGCCACTTCCTTTCCGGTTGCAAGCACCTCCGCTCTGCCCTTTTGAATCGGCGCTCTCTGCTCCTTCCACCAATCACATGCATCTCCGCGGGGATAGCGGATGGCAACCGGCTCCTCCGCTGCAATTGCATATTTTAACATATCCGAAAGTTCCCATTTATTTTTGGGTGCCATCACGGTCAGATTCGGGATTGTGGACAAATAGGACAGGTCATAAATCCCCTGATGGGTCGCACCATCCTTTCCCACAAGACCGGCACGGTCAACGGCGAACACGACCGGAAGCTTCTGAGCACAGACATCATGCAGAATCTGGTCATATGCTCTCTGCAAAAAGGAGGAATACACTGCAAATACAGGCTTTAATCCCGCCTTTGCCAGTCCCGCCGCAAACGTCACTGCGTGCTCCTCGGCAATCCCCACATCGAAAAAACGGTCCGGATAAAGATTATGAAACCGTTTTAACCCCGTTCCATCCTCCATCGCAGCAGTAATTGCCACCAGACGGGGTTCCCGTTCTCCCATCTTCTTCATGACTGTCGAAAAAACATCGGTATAGTGTGCCCTGCTCTGTTTCTTGAGTGGAAGCCCTGTCTCCACATTGAAGGAATCCGTTCCATGAAAACGCGCCGGATGCCGCTCCGCCGGAGCATAGCCTTCCCCCTTTTTCGTAATGACATGTACCAGTACCGGTCCTCGCACTCTTTTTGCCTCGGCAAATACCTTGCGCATCGACTTGATATTACTTCCATCTACCGGACCGAGATAGATAATCCCCATCTCCTCAAAGAACATCCCCGGTACAAATAACTGCTTAATGCCGCTCTTGGCATTGCGGATTTTCTTCACCAGACGTTCTCCCACAACCGGAATGCGATTCAGCGAATTTGTCACACCATCCTTTAAATCCATATAAGCATCTGCCGTCCGGAAATTGCTCAGATAGCGGTTCAATCCTCCCACATTCTCGGAAATCGACATATTGTTATCATTCAGGACAATGATGAAATTAGTCTTCATCGAGGAAGCATTGTTGAGCGCCTCAAAAGCCAGTCCTCCGGTCAGGGCGCCATCGCCAATAACCGAGATTACATGATAATCCTCTCCCAACAGATCCCTTGCAGCTGCAAGTCCAAGCCCTGCGGAAATCGATGTGGAGCTGTGTCCGGTGTTGAAGCTGTCGGCAGGATTCTCCTGTGTCCGTGGAAATCCGCTCATGCCTCCATACTGTCGCAACGTCTCGAACCCCTCTTTCCGTCCGGTCAGAAGCTTATGGGTATAAGATTGATGTCCCACATCCCAGACGATTTTATCCCTGGAAAGATCAAAGGAGAGATGAAGCGCCATGGTAAGCTCAACCACTCCCAGATTCGAGGAAAGATGTCCACCGGTCTTTGCAATACTTGTAATCAAAAAATCCCGGATCTCCTGCCGGAGTTCTTCCAGCTGTTTCTCATCGAATTGTTTGATGTCATTGACTTTGTGTATCTGCTCTAAAACCATCATTACCTCAATCCCATTTATCACTTTTCCCTATGGATCAGGAACCGGAACAGTTCCCGCAAAAAGGTATGTTCTCCTGCACAGCCCTCCAGAATCGCTACTGCCTCCTCGGACAAACGCTGCACATCTTCTTTTGCTTTTTGTAGCCCCTCAAAGGTCACATAGGTCACTTTCTCATTCCGGCCATCGCTTCCGATTGGTTTGCCAAGCACTTCAAAAGTACTTGTCACATCCAGAATATCATCCTGAATCTGGAAAGCCATACCAAGCCTCGTGCCCGCTGCCTCCATCTGATCGACCTGCGCTTCCGAAGCACCGGCAAGGATTGCGCCAATCATGAGTGCCGCCTCTATCAAGGCACCTGTTTTCAAGCGGTAAATAAAGTCCAGCTTCTCTTGTCCCACCTGCTGTCCTTTCTTTTCGCTCTCCACATCAACTACCTGACCGCCAACCATTCCGAATACACCGGCCTTCTTCGCCAAAACTGCAAATGCTCTTCCCAGCCTCGCGTCACCGGGATATTGGACAATTGCAGCCGCTATTGTCTCGTATGCCCAATTCAGCAGTGCATCTCCTGTCAGGATGCCCATTGCTTCCCCATAGACTGCATGGGTTGTCTTCTTTCCGCGGCGATACTCATCATTATCCATCGCAGGAAGATCATCATGAACCAGCGAGTATGTGTGTATCATCTCGATTGCCGCCATAAAAGGCATAATCGCATCTGTTGTTCCGCCAAACATCTGAAATGAAGCTTCCATCAAAATCGGACGCAGACGCTTACCTCCGGCAAACACGCTATAGTCCATAGCATCCAGCACTGTCTGCTGTAAGCCCGGCCCTTCCGGCATAAAGGGATGAATTTTTGCCTCTACCTCAGTTGCCCGTCTTGTGATTTCCTCTGCAATATTCATCAGAACTCCTCCAGTTCCCCGTTTTCGTTGATTACCTGCATCTCTTTCTCAATTGCATCCAGCGACTGGTTGGCAGATTGAATCTGTTCAATCCCCTGCTTATATAAGGCGAAGGACTGATCAAGCGTCACCTCCGGATTCTCCATCTGATCCAGAATTTCTTCAATCAGCGCGAAGCGTTCCTCCAGCCCCGGTTCCTTTGCTCTATGTTCTCCCATCTGTTATCATCCTCTCATTGCACATCCATGTCTGAATCGTCCCGTCTTGTCACTTCAGTAACCTCTGCTGCAAGCATTCCATCCAACAGATGGATCTGCACCAAATCTCCCTTTTGAACCTGCTCTGCACTCCGCACAGTATGACCGTCAGCAGACTCTAGAAAAGCATAGCCTCCACTGAGCTTTTGTACCGGCGAATATCCCTCCAGAGTTTTCGCCAGAAGCGAAAGTCTGTGCCGCTTCTCCTGCATGATGCGTTGCATCTGTCCGGTCAGCTTTTCCTCCAGATCTGCTGCTCTGCGCCTATTCTCGTTCAGCCTGCTCTGCGGGCTCAAATAGCGCAGTCTGGTTCTCTTTTGTTCAAGTGAAGCTCTTGCTTCCCCGAGTTTTCTTCTAAGTTCTTTCTCTAAAAGCTGCTTACATCCCATCAGTTCCTGTCTCATTTCCTGATAATCAAAAACCGCAAGTTCCGCAGCTGCAGAAGGTGTCGGGGCACGCAAATCCGCAACATAATCCGCTATCGTCCAGTCCGTCTGATGACCGACCGCTGAAATAACCGGTATCGGGCAGTCAAAGATTGCCCTTGCCACAATTTCCTCATTGAACGCCCACAAATCCTCAATGGACCCACCGCCGCGTCCAACGATAATCACATCCACTTGCCGCTCAGCCAGTGCACGGATTCCATTGACGATCGAAGGGGCCGCCCCCGGTCCCTGCACCAGTGCCGGATAAAGAATCAGCTGCACATAAGGATTCCTGCGGGATGCAATATTGCGGATATCCTGTATGGCAGCACCTGTCGGTGCCGTGACAATTCCGATAGTACGCGCATACTTCGGAATTGGTTGCTTATACTCCTCCGCAAACATCCCCATTTCTTCCAGTTCCCGCTTTAATGCCTCAAATTTCAGGAACAGATTTCCTGCACCGTCAAGCTCAATCTCCCTCGCATAAATCTGATAGACGCCATCCCTCTCATACACTTCCACCGAACCGGACACGATCACTTTATCCCCTTCTTTCATAGGAAAAGTAAGTCCCTTCCGGTTCCCGGCAAACATAATCGCCTTCATGGTTCCTGTGGCATCCTTCAGGGTAAAATAAATATGTCCGCTGGAATGGTACTTACAATTAGACACTTCTCCCTTGACACTGATGTGATGAAGCATGAAATCCTGTGCAAACATATTCTTAATATATTGATTTACCTGCCCGACAGAATATACGTTTTTCATATGGTTATGCAAATTTTGCTAAAATTCCGTTGACAAAGGAAGGGGAATCGTCCGTTCCATATTTCTTGGCAAGCTCAACTGCCTCATTGACAGAAACCTTAAACGGAATATCCTCTTCATAGCGGATCTCATATACTGCAAGCCGGATCAAAGTCAGATCCACCTTTCCCATACGACTGGTTTTCCAACCTTCAGACACCGCATTGATTGCTTCATCAATCTCATTCACATGGGCAATAATGTTATTACATTTTTGCTTGAGATAATTGAATTCCTCTTCCTTGAAACCTGCAATCTCTTCCCCGAAGAGTGTCATCTGCTCCTGCAGCTCTCCTGTCTCATGAAATTCGATGCGGAAAAGCATCTTAAATGTACTTTCTCTTAATTCTCTTCTAGTCATTCTCTCTCCTCATCCCGGGCCGATAAACAATAAAGGATGCCCGTATCTAGACACCCTTTATTATAACATATCCTTTTTCGAATACAAATATGTAACTGTCCGGCTGGCTCCGAACAGCTACTCCATCATTTAATTATCTGCGGTCATATCCACACTTGCGATACGGACATTGACAACTGCCACATTCAATCCTGTCATATTCTCGATTGCTGACTTAATCTTGTCCTGCACCTTGGATGAAACCTCCGGAATGCTGTAACCATACGCAATATTGATGGCCACATCAACCTTCACTTCATCCTCCAAAACCTCAACCATAATTCCCTTGGAAAGATTCTTCATCCCAAGTCTGCTGACAATCTCATTGGTAATATTACCAGCCATGGAACTAACGCCTTCTACTTCTGTTGCAGCAAGACCTGCAATAATTGCAACAACCTCATCCGCAACACGGACATCCCCAACCTGGTCTGACTTTATCTTATATGTTTTTCTGCTATCAGCCATAATATAATGCCTCCTGAGTGATTTTACTCCCTATATTATAGCAGACTCTGTACTATTTGGAAAGCTATAATTTTTTCCCACTATACAACTTGTCCTTTTGCCACATAAACCTGATAAGAATCATTCCCTGTCAGTGACTTTCCTTCTGTGACCGTGACATTCTTATCCGTAATGACATACTCGACACGGGCCCCCTCCTCGATGATTGTGTCCTGCATCAGCACACAATTTTTCACCTTGGCACCCTTGCCAACGTGAACTCCACGGAAAAGTACACTGTTCTCAACCTCGCCCTCAATCACGCATCCATCTGCAACCATAACATTCTTTGCTTTTGATCCATTAATATAGCGGGTTGGATTATCATCTCTTATCTTGGTATAAATCTGATTGCCTGAAAACAGTGCATTCAGATTTTCCTCATTCAGAAGCCGCATATTCTCTTCAAAATAACTCTTTGTATCATGAATATGTGCTACGTATCCCTCATAACAGTAGCCGCGAATATCCAAGTTATCAATCTGCCGATCCAAAACATCTCTAACAAAATAGGTATACCCATGCAGATATGCCTCATCAATCATATCAATCAGCTGCTCACGTCCGATCACATAAATATTCAGGCTGAAATTCATCTCTCCGCCCTCAGTCGGATTGATATAGATCTTGCTGACACGATCCCCATTAAGTCCCAACGCATAGTATAAATCCATGTTCTGGGTGCTCTGTCGAATCATTCCCTGCGGGATCTCCTGCTTACGGTACACCATTGTCACATCTGCACCACTTTTCACATGTGCATCCAACAGAGAATCAAAATCAAAATTAACTGCAATGTTTGCATCCGATAAAATCACATACTTCTCTGTCTGTTTTTTCAGATATCCCCGGATACTCTCCAGTGCCTCGATTCTTCCCGCATACACTTTCACCTGCTTCTGCGCAAAAGGCGGCACGATATTCAATCCCCCGTTCTTGCGGACCAGATCCCATTCCCGTCCGGTTCCGAGATGATCCAGAAGTGAGTGATAATTCTTGCGGACAATCAGGGAAATATTATCAATGCCGCTATGTACCATGCTGGAAATGATAAAATCACACATACGGTATCTGCTTGCAAACGGAATCGATGCCATCAGACGCTCCGATACCAGTTCCGGCACCAATGCATCATAGCTGTTCGGGAAGATAATACCTAATGCCTCTGCCTTTGTATTTACCATTGCTCCTCCCCCTCCTTCACATCTTCATAAACCATCGCGTTTGGCCCGATCTTCGCTCCTGCTCCGATCTTCACACCGGCAGCAACTGTCGCCACCTCACCGACTCCTTCACCGTCCGGTTTCGCACCGACAACTGCATTCTCTTCAATTACAGCTTTCTCTGCAATAATACAATGCTTTACTACCGCACCTGCTTTAATCGTCGACTGCCCCATCACAACCGCATCCTCCACGATTGCACCTTCTTCCACCGTCACACCGGAAAATAGAATGGAATGCTTAACGGTTCCCTGCACATTACATCCATCTGTGATCATGGAATCCTCAACAATAGCATGGTCACCGATCCGGTGTCCGGTCATTCCGCTGTTGCGGCTGTAAATCTTCCAGTTCTCATCAAACAGATTGATTCCACTGTGTTCCGGATCGAGCACCTCCATATTAGCCTCCCAAAGAGACGGAATGGTTCCAACGTCCTTCCAGTATCCATTAAAATGATACGCATACATCTTACGGTGATCACGCAGAAGATTTGGAATAATATTATTACCAAAATCATTCTCCGAATTCGGATCTGCCTCATCCTCAATCAGATATTTTTTAAGTATATCCCAGTTGAAAATATAAATTCCCATTGATGCCAGGTTTGACTTCGGCTCCTTCGGCTTCTCCTGAAACTCTGTGATCCGGTCATCCTCATCAGCCACCATCAATCCAAAACGGGATGCATCCTCCCACGGAACCTCCATAACTGCAACAGAAAACTCAGCCCCCTTACTTTTATGAAACTCAAGAAAATCATTATAATCCTGCTTACAAATCTGATCACCGGATAAAATGATCACATACTGTGGATCATACCGCTCAATAAACGCAATATTCTGATAGATTGCATTCGCAGTTCCCTTGTACCAGTCCGAGCCGGATGCTTTCTGATACGGCGGCAACACATGAACCCCTCCATACAGACGATCCAGATCCCAAGGCTGTCCATTTCCGATATATTCATTCAGAATAAATGGCTGGTACTGTGTCAGAATACCAACCGTATCAATTCCCGAATTCACACAGTTTGACAGTGGAAAATCAATGATACGGTATTTTCCGCCAAACGGCACTGCCGGCTTTGCAAGCTTCTGTGTCAAAGCATATAATCTGGATCCCTGGCCTCCGGCAAGTAACATTGCAACTAGTTCTTTTGCCATATATGTATCCCCCTTTCCATACATCAAAAATACTATCCCATATATTCAAAAAGACTTTGTAATAATCTGCCTCTCTTGTGAAACTCAATTTTCTAAATTGTAACAAACTAGAATTAAAAAGTAAATAGGTTTACTTTCATTTTCACGGCACTTCTTATATAATATATATTATCAGATTATCAATTTGAGGAAAGGATAACGAAATCAGTATGAAAAAAAGAATTTTACCACTATTTGCCATATTATCTGTATGCAGCATCCTATTAACAGGTTGTACGAATCAAAAACCCTCTGCTCCAGCATCCGAAATCGAAACCGAAACGGTAACAGAATCTGAATCGCTTGCAACCAGAGAGCTTACCATCAACATCGCCAATATGTGCGGTACTGACATCGGTATGTTCTCCATTATAGACCCGGTCACCGGCGCGCAGAGAAATCTGGACTCTTTACAAGATAAAGAAGTGATTTCCATTACTGCCGATTGGCCGGATACCGTCACTGAATTTCAGTGGGCACTCTATAACAAGAATGGTGAACTCTGTTCGGAAGGCAACACCGATATCAGCGGTGCCAGCAAATCCGTCATGATGGTTTTAAATGGAAATGGAGATTTTGAAAGTGTCGATACAACACTTGAATAACTTTTCGTTCCATTTACTATTACAAACTTCATAAACGAATCCTATTTTCCTATAACCTCCGCTGCATCAATGAACTCATACGGAGTCTGCTGGTATACGTAATAAGAAACCCACTTTGTAAGCCCACTATGGTTCGAATTCCTTGATTTAAAGGCATTCATGAAATACAAAACACCACAGCCTGTCCTTATACCACCATCGAACCACCATAAATCGGAATAATATTGCTGTTTTGAATGGCATCAAATCGACTTTCCGCCAGTTTTTCTCCTGATTCAGCAAGTTCATCCATTACATCGGACACCTTGTCCATTTCTGTTGCCATATGCCTTGGCATAACAGATGTATACAAATCCATTGTCATTTGCAGGTTCGCATGTCCCAAATAAGACTGCACTGTCTTAGGCTGTATACCGGCTTCAAAGCATCTGGTCGCGAAAGTATGTCGAAAACAATGCGCCGAAAATGTCTCCATCTCGTCCAAATAGTCCCTTGTAAGATTGATTTCGTTTACAATCTTATCAATTGCTTCAGAAACAATCTGGGAATTAAGAGGTGTATTAAACTTAGTAGTAAACAGCAAATCCTCAAACTGTCTGTCAATAGTCTTTGTGACAGGTACCTTATTTGTTACAACAGCTTTTTGCATATACTGTTTCTTGAGAGCAATTCCACATTGCCTGCCAATCGGAATATCTCTCACGCTCGTTTCTGTCTTCGGATCTCCAAGATGAAATTCTTTTTTCTCATCATCTTCAAACTTCTGGTAAACCAAGGTTCGGGTTACATGAATTACGTTCTGATTCCAATCAATATCACTCCACCTTAGTGCAGCAAGTTCACCGATCCGCATTCCAGTCGTAACAGCTGTAACAAAAAGATTATCATAGAAAGTTCCCTTGCAGCAATCAAAAAAAGCCACCTGTTCTTCCTGGCTCAGCACTCTCCGCTCTACCTTATCATTTCTTTTAATGGTAATTCCTTTCGCCGGATTTCTTCTGACATACTCATTAATCAAGGCTTTATTAAAAATATCCACAAGTAAAATTCTAACTTTATTCCTTGTCTCAAAGCCATAGCCTTTCTTATCCAAATCTTTCAGGAGCTTTTTGATCTGAACCTGCGTAATGGATGATAAATTGAAATTTCCTAATACAGGAGAAATATGTTTTGTATACACGTGATTATAATGTCTTCGTGTATTTTCACGAATTACATCATATTTATATACATTCATCCACTCCTTATACCACTGATCCAGTTTGATGTCTTTTTTGATATTGATCTCTTTTTCGTTCTCGTAGATTGCTTCATTGTATCGCTTTTTTACATCTTTGAGATCGAATCCTGAAAATGATATCCGCTTACCAAACCTATCTACGAATCGAGCCTCATACCTCCCATTCTTTCGTTGAACGATTCCTGCTCCAATCTCTTTTCCATTGAGGTCTTTACCCATCTAGTCCTCCTCTCATGGAAAGAAGAAATATGATTAATTAATTATACCATATTCTTTTTCCCAATAAAATTACAAATAATGTGCATTTTCTAAAAAAGTTTCAAACTCTCTCCGTTTAACCAAGTGCTTATTTCCTATTTTTAATAAGAAAGGACACCCTCGCTCGTGTAATAATTTTCTGATTGTTGTTTCTCCTATTTCGGAATATTTAGATGCTTCCTGAATAGTCAGATTGAGCTTATCCTTTATAGGTATGCATATGTCTTGTTTACTTTGTTTCTTCTGCTCCAAATCCACCATCTCCTTGTTCTATCAGCATATTTTTACACTACGATATGAAAAACGACTTCTATGATACAACAGCGTTTCATATCATTTATAATATGCGTTTTAATTTTTTCAGATAGAAACAAGTACAAAATTCAAAAATGGAAAGCTCCTGCCTCAACAACAAGCCAGGAGCACTTTGCTATATACGAATTATTATATCTTACTCAATTTAATTTTTTTACTATCTTTAAATCCCATCCCCGCGTCCACAAAGTAACACCCCGGAATACTTTTCTCAAATTCTGCCGGGTCATCATCGATGATGATATATTCCGTCACTTCTGGATGATAGTATAGGTACCGCTCCACTTCCGCCGCTCTGCGCTTACCAAGGTCTGGTGTTTTTCCAATAATTCTTACACCTTCTTTCGCCAACATCTCAGTCAGTCTGCAAATTGGCTCCGAATCCGTCCCGTCGCCGCCGCTGTACCCTGTACGCCATGATGATGTCAGCACCACGTCTACCTGCATCCTCTTTGCAAAATGACAGAATTCTGAAACACACTTTGAATCAAGCGTATACATACGCTTCCAATCAGCCTTTGTATTTAAAACGCCATCCACGTCCAGAAATATCACTCTACTCATGTTTTCATCCCCCTATTTTGGTTTTTTACATTATAGTAGGTTACTATCGAATTCTTGTCCAGTACGCAACTTGCGTAGTAAACACCTGTAACCCTTGGGAATAGCGCATTTTTGTACTTGCGAAAAATCTTTACCACGAAAAAAACAGAATTAATCCGTTCTATGTTAACAGATTAATCCTGTTTTTTCTTCTTTGCTATGACAGTTCTATGTTTAATTTTGATGCTCGATAACCCAGCTTAATAATCCTTCATAATCCAGCTTGCCGTCTGCTATACTAAGAATTGTTTCATACAGCTCCTTTTGTGTGTATAAAAGTTCTATCCCATTTATTGCAAGGAAAACAAGCATCGCATGAGCCCCTAATCTTTTATTTCCATCAATCATACAATGATTTTTTATCAGCCCATATCCTGACCTCGCTGCTTTCGCTTGGATTGCGGGATATAGTTCATCTCCTCCAAAGGACTGAAAAGGAGTTTCCAAAGCTGAATCTAATAGATTGAAGTCTCTGACTCCATCACATCCACCAGTCTGCTGAATCAGTTGAGTATGGAGCATGAGAATCTGCTCTTTGCTCAATTTTTTCATTTAGACAACACCTCATACGCTTCCTTATTCTGTGCCATAAGCTTCTTCGATATACTTAAAACATCATCATCAGAGGCTATAATGTCCTCATCTGCTTTACTAAAGTCTATTACAAGATATCTAGGTACATTATTCTTTAAAATCACTGCTGAACCACGCTCATCAACCAGTCTTGCCACCTTGGAAAAATTCTGGTTTGCTTCTGAAATTGAAACCATCGTATTAGTATCTATAGTCATTTGACACTATCCTTTATATCCATATGTTCTGTACCGGAATAAATCATCTCATTTTTCAATCTAAAACTCCAAACTATCTGCATTGAGCAGAAAATATTTCATGCCCATGAACACAAATCCTTCCTCATTTCTCCAAGGCTTTTTCGTTCCATTCACTATAACAATCTTCTTGAATGAATCCGGAATATTTCGAAATGAATTAAGTTCCTGCGTCTGCTTTTCCTCAGAGGTCATATCATAAGCCACCTGAATGTAATATCTCTGACTGCTCTGGTTCACTACAAAATCAACCTCTAATTGCTTATGAACCCTCTTTCCTTCACTATTCTTTGCAAATACATCCACAATACCAACATCCACATTGTAACCACGAACAAGCAGTTCATTATAAACAATGTTCTCCAAAATATGAGTCGGCTCCTGTTGTCTGAAATTCAGTCTGGCATTTCTAAGTCCAACATCCGAAAAATAGTATTTCAGATTTGCTCCTACATATTTTCTACCCTTAATATCATACCGATTCGCTTTAGAAATCAAAAACGCTTCTACAAGATAATCTATATGGTTGGATATAGTTTTATTGCTATAATTAATGCCTCTTTCACTTTTGAAAGTATTTGATATTTTGGTCGGATTGGTAGGTGCTCCTATGGCAGAAGCAAGAATATCTACCAAAGTACCTATTTCATCAACATTTTGAACCCTGTTTCGCTCTACCACATCCTTGATATAAACATTGCTAAAAATATTTTTAAGATACTCAGCCTTTTGGCGTTCCACAGTGAATTGTGCCACCTGTGGTAAACCACCATATGTCATATATTCCTCCCATGCATCATCATAATCTCCATCAAAAGCCGCATAGAACTCTGCAAAGGACAATGGATAAATTCTGATTTCATCTCCTCTGCCTCTAAATTCAGTTACAATATCGCTAGATAAAAATTTAGAATTACTGCCGGTTACATACACATCAATGTTGCTGATACGAAGCAAACTATTCAACACTTCCTCAAATCGTGGCATAAACTGCACTTCATCCAAAAGCAGATAATACTTCTG
>JALFLB010000008.1 GCA_022775045.1 Agathobacter sp.
CAGAAGTATGCCCCAAGGGGCGGTATTGCAATTGAAGCAAGAAAAGAGTATAGTGTAACCATCAAGTCTATGCATGATACTTTGTCAGTGCATCGTTGGTGAGCTCTATCCTATTTTTTCCGAAGGTAAAATTACGCGGCCGTAAATGAACTTTCCGGTTGCATTTCATCCTCTTCCGCACTATAATAATCTCATGGCAACAGTTTGGGAACAACCATTCAGTAGGTCAAAATAAATAGTGTAATTGATATATAAATATGCCCCATATAAGACTGAAACTTAAACAAAATAAGTTAAGTTCAACCTGGGTCATAAAGAGTTTGAATAACTTCATTTTTATACTGATTATTTTATATGGCAGGTAATCTATAGGGTTGCTTGCCATATTGATATGATCTAATAGGGATGATGGCATTTCCGGGTAGCACGGTGAATGATTCGGCCGGGCAAAGGAAGACAGTGTGATCAAATGGATGCCTGAGGAGGAAATGAAATGGGAATATTTATTAATTGTCTTGCTGTTGTATTCAGCACAATTACAGCAATCTGTGGAATCAGTTATTTCAAGCGGGAAAAGAATGCCGGGGCACTGCGGTATTACATGCTGGTGATGGGCTTTTTCGGTGCTCTTTGGAGTGGCGGTTATGGCATTATGGGATTCACGGAGACCGGGGAGGTTGCAGCTGTATTCCGGGCTGTCGGGCTCGTGGGTGTTGCAGGATTTATGATGACAGAAGCCCTGATGATCGCCTATATGGTGGAACTTCCGAAGTGGCTGTTTCGCGCTTATGCGATGATATTTGGGATTGTTGCCGTGGTCGATCTGTACTTTTTCATTCCCGACCAGCATACCTTTGTGCGCTTGAACGGAAGAATGTGCTATTATACTACAAACAGCTTCGGAAGAATGGTACATAGCATTTTTTTGGCATTTGTTGCGGTAACGATGATTGCCATGGCCATTCTCTGGGTGCACAAGGAAAAGCTGAAGCGTCAGTCATATTATGTCAGAGCGGCGATACTTGCCAATATTGCGATTCTGTTTTCTATTATTCCGGATACGATTCTGCCGATGCTGGGCAAGCCCTCTTTTCCAAGCTCGGCTTACGGAATGTTTCTGACTTATATGATCACATGGTTTTGGGCTACCAAATTTAATGCATTCAGCATCACGGTAGGAAATCTGAGCCAATATATTTACGAGTCTGCAAACACGGCGATATTGATCTTTGACGAATACTTCCGGCTTGTTTTGGCAAATCCATATGGTCAGGAGCTTTTGGGGATTAAAAAGATTGAAAATCAAAAACTCATGCAGCTGTTTCAGGGGACAGACGCGGAATTCGGCCGGATCAAGGATGGGATTTTGCGGGATAACAAAGGTGTGGCAGAGCTGGTGTCTGTGCATGGAGCCATCAGTTGTTCACTGAATTTTTCGTTGGCAAGAGATTTTCATGATGATCCATACTGCATCGTCTGCTTTGTATATGACCTGACGAAAGAAAAAAATATGTTGGAGGAGGTTGTCCGGGCAAACGAGGCCAAGAGTCAGTTTCTTGCCAATATGTCTCACGAGATTCGTACACCGATCAATGGAATTCTGGGTATGGACAGCGTGCTATTGAAAGAATGTCATGACGAAAATCTAAGGGAATACGCAAAAAATATCCAGAGTGCCGGGCAGTCTTTGCTCTCCATAATTAATGATATTCTGGATATATCCAAAATTGAATCCGGAAAAATGGAAATACTGACGATCCGGTATCAGTTGTTTTCCGTATTAAATGATTGCTATAACCTGACCAAAATAAAACTGCAGAATAAGCCCGTTTCGTTTATCATGCAGATCAATGAGAAGCTACCCTCCTGGTTATATGGGGATGAAGTACGGATCAGGCAGATCATCAACAATTTTTTGTCCAATGCAGTGAAATATACAAAAGAGGGAAATATTACATTCGAATTGGATTTCGAAGAAAAAACGGATGAACAGATACTGCTTGTCATAACTGTCAGAGATACGGGCATCGGTATCAAGGAAGAAGATCTGGGAAAGCTGTTTGAATCCTTTACGAGGATTGAAGAAAAACGCAATCGGAATATCGAGGGAACAGGACTGGGGCTGAATCTCACGAAAAATCTGGTGAACCTGATGGGCGGTGAGGTCTTTGCAGAGAGTACCTATGGAAAAGGCTCTTGCTTTACTGCCAAAATACCGCAGAAAATCGCGGATGCCAAGCCGATGGGAGACTTTGGAAAACGTTATCAGCAATATCTGAGTACTTCAGATGACGATAAACTGTCATTTCTGGCACCGGATGCAAAGATCCTTGTTGTAGATGATGTGACGATGAATCTAAAGGTAGTGGAAGGTCTTTTGAAAGCAACAAAGATACAGATTGATACAGCAGTCAGTGGCAGTGAGTGTCTGGAATGTGTAAAGACAACACCATACCAAATGATCTTTCTGGATCACATGATGCCGGAGATGGATGGCCTGGAGACATTGGAACACATGAAGAACCTTGCAGATAACCCTAACGCACAAACTCCCGTTATCATGCTGACCGCCAATGCCATCGTAGGAGCAAAGGAAGAATACATAGAGGCGGGATTTACAGATTATCTGACAAAGCCGATCCGGGAAACGGAATTGCTGGAGATGATCCTCAAATATCTGCCGGAAGAACTAGTCTGTGAAAATGGTGGGCAGGGAATAGAAAAAAGCCAAGATGCGCAGGATATGGAGCAGCCGGAAGTCGGCGGAGAAGGGGCAGAACCGCTTCAACGACTGGAACAGCTGGAGGGACTGGATGTGAAGACCGGACTTACATACTGCATGAATGAAGAAGATTTCTATATAGAAATGCTGCAGGAATTTTTGCAGGCAGATAAAGCGTCACAGCTAAAGCATTTTTTGGCAGAGGAGGACTGGGACAACTACAGAACAACCGTGCATGCATTAAAGAGTACTTCACTCACGATTGGTGCGGCTCACTTGTCCGGAGAGGCAAAAGCACTGGAGATGGCGGCAAAAGAAGGAAATATGGACTATATCTGGTCACATCATGATGGTGTCATGGATGAGTACAAAGAACTGACAGATCATTTGAAAGAAATACTGGAGAATGGGGCAGAAACGTCTGTTTAAATGCGGGTCCGTTTATTGTCTGCTTTTCAAACGTATGCTCCTGTGCTAATATCTATATATGTATAAAGTACGTAATTTTCATGCATTTTTTGCATTGTTTCTGTGAAGGTACTGAACAGATACCAATTTTCTTTCAAATGCTGTGAAATATACAAAAGAAGGAAAAGTGATTTTTCGGATGGGCTATGAGAAGGGGGAAAGAAAACAGCTTCTGCTTAAAATTGAAGTTGAGGACACCGGAATCGGTATTAAGAAAACGGATATGGATAAGGTGTTTTTAAATTTTACCAGGGTGGATGAACAGAAAAACCGCAGTATTCAGGGAACCGGATTAGGTCTCAGCCTGACGAAAAACCTGGTGGAATTGATGGGAGGCAAGATTGACGTTACAAGTGAGTATGGAAAGGGGTCTGTTTTTACTGCAGTCATTCCACAGAAGATTGTAGATGCGGAACCGTTAGGAGATTTCACCCAGAAATATCAGAGGTATATTCACTCGGCAGAGAAAAAGAGTCATACTCTGCTGGCTCCGGGTGCCAGAATTCTGGTGGTGGATGACGTGGAGATGAATTTAAAAGTAGCGAGGAATTATTTAAAGCAGACAAAAGCCAAGGTAGATACTGCCGGCAGCGGAGAGGAATGCCTGCGCATGATCCGCCGGGAAAAGTACGATATTATTTTTCTGGATCATATGATGCCGGAGATGGATGGAATCGAGACGTTAAGAGCAATGAATGACTCTGACGATCACCTCAACGTCAATACACCGGTAATTGTATTGACTGCAAATGCAGTTGTAGGGGCGAAGGAGAAATATCTGCAGGAGGGCTTTACCAATTATCTGCCCAAACCGATTCGTGAGGAAGAATTGATGGAAATGCTTCGAAAATATCTGCCGGAGGATTTGGTGGATGTAAAAGAGCCAGCGGAATCGGAATCGGAGAAATCACAACCGACGGAACCTGAGACTATAGAACCGGAATCCGCAGAACCGGAATCCGCAGAACCGGAGGCTGCAGATGCCGGGGAAAAGAATTCTCTTGCTGAACGGTTCCCAAGCCTGGATATACAAATGGGAATGGGCTATTGTATGGATGATGAATCCTTCTTCCTGGAGGTGGTTGAAACCTATGTGGATGAGGATAAAAGGGAAGTATTGTCCCGGGAATATGAGACAGAGTCCTGGAAGGACTATCAGGTTTATATACATGCATTGAAAAGCACCTCGCTCTATATTGGGGCTGAGAGATTATCAGAACACGCAAAAGCATTGGAATTAGCAGCAAAGGATGCAGATTATCTGTATATTCATAAACATCATAAAGAGACGATGGAAGAGTATGGGGAGCTGCTGGAAGAGCTGCAAAACGGACTGCAGATGAAATGAGAGAGGTATTCGGGATGAGCGATTGGATTTTAGTTGTAGACGATGATGTATTGAATTTAAAAATGGCAAAGCATATATTGAGTGGAAGTAATATGCGTGTGAGCTGTTTGAAATCGGGAGAGGAAGCGGTGGAGTTCCTTAAGAAAAACAGCCCGGATCTGCTTCTACTTGACGTGCACATGCCGGGAATGAATGGCTTTGAAACAATCTCTGTCATCCGGGAAAACAAGAATATAGCAGATATTCCGGTGATTTTTCTGACGGCAGATGACGACAGCAATACAGAAAAAAAGGGACTGGAAGCCGGCGCAATGGACTTTATTAAGAAACCATTTGTTCCGGAGGTGCTGTTGCTTCGTGTAAGACATACCCTTGATCTGGTTCGCCTGCAGACCGATTTATCCTGCGAGGTGGAAAAAAAGACACAGGAACTGATGGAACAGCACGGAAAGCTTAGGCGAATATACATCCAGATTGTGAAGGCACTGTCCGGTGCCATTGATGCTAAGGATGCTTATACCAATGGACACTCTACCAGAGTGGCGGATTATTCCAGAGAAATTGCCAGACGTGCGGGGTTACCGAAACAACTACAAAATGATATATATATGATCGGTCTGCTTCATGATGTGGGGAAAATCGGGATTCCCGATGCAATTATTAATAAGCCTGCAAAGCTGACAGAGGAGGAGTATTCTATCATACAGAAGCACCCGGTTCTTGGGGCGGCAATTCTGGGAAACATTGCTGAATTCCCAAGACTCAGCACCGGCGCCAGATGGCACCATGAACGCTATGATGGCAAGGGATATCCGGATGGCATTTCCGGTGAGGATATTCCGGTGGAGGCGAGAATCATTGCGGTGGCAGATGCCTACGATGCCATGAGCTCCCGAAGAAGCTATCGTGATGTTCTTCCCCAGGAAAAGGTATACGCTGAAGTGAAGAAGGGAAAAGGGACACAGTTTGATCCTGTATTTGCGGAAATTATGCTGACCATGATAGAGGAAGATAAGGATTATCAGATGAGGGAGAAGTAGGAAAGATCGCTAAGCTGGCTAGCGTAAATTTTTCCTCGGAAAAATAGAAAAAGAAAAATAGAGGGCACCACTTTGTGATAAAGTATTAGCGACAAAACCAAAACACACAAAGGAAGGTGTCCTCTATGATTAACAGTATAAAGTATTTTGAAGAAAAT
>JALFLB010000055.1 GCA_022775045.1 Agathobacter sp.
GAATGCCATCAACCGTGCTTGGCGTACCAGTGATCCGGATGACCTGCTGGAACACTATACCGCACGTATACGCTCCGATAAGGGCGTTCCTACGATGATGGAATTCGTGTACTATTATGTGAATATGCTGAAGCTGGAGAAGTGGTAAACATTATGCACCAACTATTTGATATATATAACTAAGGAACCACCAAATCGTTTCTTTCATATCATGCACCTCCTTTTGGAGGAGCATAAAATATTGTCACTCTACACAGCAGTTAGAACGTTCCTTATGTTTTTGTTTGTTTTCATTTGGAGTTGTTTATGTATACACATTTAATAAAATATATTTTTATTTCTCTGATTTCCTTTTATTTATTTATGAAACTTTTAAATATAGATATTTCTTTTTTCTCGTACAAAATATGGATAAGTGCAAGTTTTCTCGCTTTATTGACCACACTTTATAGACTCAACAATCCATTACTCTCTGTTATATTCTCCTATGCACTATTTTTTTTATTGATTTTACTTTGTTTCCATATAAAAATAAAACTAGGATTTTTTGCTTCACTGGTTGCATTTTGCCTTTGTCATATTTTATTTACAATTTCAGGAATAATCTATACAATTATACTCTTCCTTTTCTCTAATTTCCGTCCTGCTCATCCTGATATTTTTACCTTTCTTTTCTCTGGAATTTTTACATATTTCATTTCGAAATTTCTATTTCGTTTAAAAAGGATACAAAACGGACTGAAATACATATATACACCACTTTTGATTAATGTTGTATCCATAATTGGACTAATACTTATTATAGGTTTAACGATTCCTCAAGTGTTTACAATTCCTAACTACCGAACAATCTTGATTCCTCTGTTTATTTTAGCCATGGCATTCATTCTCTTCTTCCTCTGGCAGCGCCAGATCAAGCGCTACTACAACTCCAAGCTCCGCAAACTCGAGCTGGAATCCCTCCGTCAGGAACTGGAGGAGAAAAATGCAACGATCCGGAAGCTATCCGATGACAACGACTCACTTGCCCGCATCATCCACAAAGACAATAAACTGATTCCGGCGATGCTGACCGCTGTGACAGAATATCTAGATCCGGAAAACATGC
The DNA here is from genome assembly GCA_022775045.1 of Agathobacter sp. GTDB lineage: Bacteria > Bacillota > Clostridia > Lachnospirales > Lachnospiraceae > Roseburia. The sequence continues at coordinate 1,109 of JALFLB010000055.1, forward strand.
GCGCTGACACCGAGCGAGAAGCACAGGGCAAAGCACTGGCTGTTCAGCTAAAAGAACTGGCAAAAGACCGCATGGGAATCCTCGGTGAATCCACACATACGGACCGGACATTACCGCTCACCGGGCATGCTGCGGTGGATGCGATGTTAAGCTACATGAAAAAACGTGCCGATATGGCAGGAATCCGCTATGAAGTCAAGCTTCACCCGGATTTTGCATCCAGGATCGGTCCAGAGATTTCGGAAGCTGATCTGTCCCATCTGTTGTCGGATCTGATTGAAAATGCAATCATCGCTACGAATAGCGCCGAACACAAATCGCTGCTTGTACATCTTGGCATCCTCTATGATGCGCCGACCGTTGAAGTCAGCGATTCCGGTATACCATTCGCACCGGAAGTATATCAGGATTTCGGATTACAGAAACACTCCACCCATCTGGGCGAAGGCGGAAGCGGAATTGGATTGATGGACATCTGGGAATTGAAAAAGAAATATGCGGCTTCCTTGCATATCTATGAATATCCGCCGGAGACAGCGCCTTTTACAAAGAAACTATCCATGGTGTTCGACCACAAAAAGCACTACCTGATCCGCAGCTACCGCCCGGAAGAGATCGTAAAGCTACAGGCACGAAGCGATTTGTACATTCTGCCTCTGCAGGAGGACACACATTAATTCCTTTTGCCAGAATCGAGGGTATTTTTATGGTAAAAACAGACATTCTATCAAAAAGACGAGTATTATTTATCCATACTACTCTACCCAACATTAGCAAAAGGAAGGATGATACAAAATGAGATTACCAAATGGATATGGCGGAGTTGTCAAGCTCTCCGGAAACAGAAGAAGGCCTTATGCCGCACGCATTACCACCGGCTGGCATCAGGATGACAACACCGGAAGGAAGATTCAGCACTATCAAATTCTTGGCTACGCCTCCACCCGCTCTGAGGCACTGCAGATTCTGGCTCGGTACAACGAATACCCGATCGACGGAGCCTCTCTTAAGCTCACATTTTCCGATATCTACCAACGCTGGTCAGAAGAAAAATTTCCTACAACTTCAGAATCCAACATCAAAGGCTACCGCGCCGCTTACGCGATCTGCGAGGACATTGCAGATGTCCCTTTTCGCAATTTACGGTTGGACGACTTGCAGCGGGTGGTAGATCACTGCGGGAAAAACTATCCTACGCTCAAAAAACTCCGTGTCCTGTTCAATCAGCTCTACGATTATGCAATGAAACATGAAATTGTCGTAAAAGATTATTCAGAATTCGTCAACATTGTCAAATATAAAGACCGCAATCCCAACAAAGCCGAGCGAGACCGGTTTTCCCAGGAAGAAATTCAAATGGTCTGGGAACATCAGAACGACCGCTACTATCAGACCGTTCTCATGCTTCTCTACAATGGGGTTCGCGTATCCGAACTATTAGATTTAAAAAAAGAACATGTTCACTTGAACGAACAGTATTTTGATGTGGTTGACAGCAAAACGGAAAACGGAATCCGCAAGGTGCCGATCGCCGACAAGGTTCTGCCGTTCTACGAAGGCTGGTATCATGACTGCTCCCAATGCGAATACCTGATTCACACCCTCGACAGTGAGCATTTCACCTACCATAACTATTACATCAATATTTTCAAGCCGCTTTTACACCGACTCGGCATCGACCGCACACCACACTGCTGCCGCCACACCACAATCTCTATGCTGGCGGACGCCCATGTGGACCAGACAACCATCAAAAAGATCGTGGGGCATTCCGGTGCCATGTCGCTGACAGAGAGAGTCTACACGCATCTGGATGTGCACGAACTGGTGGATGCGATCAACCAGATATAAAAAATGCGCCCCGATGCTTCATTGCTTCGGGGCGCACGCCGTCTCTCACTCTTTGCAGTTATCACTGCGCGCTAATATATTTGCAAGCATATCACTTAGTACAACCAGATCTGCGGAAAGCACTGCCAGATCATTTTCTGATAGGCACTTCGACAATTTGCATGCAATTGTCGAAAGAAAATACAAATTGGAACAAGAATCCATGACATCACCATTTTATACTTTTATATCAGTATATGATGTTAAAACTACAGTTTTGCAAAAGCATTTCTCCATCTTCGATAAAAAATTCCTTGCAAATTGATTGGCCTCTTTTTCTTGATTCATGTATAGATTAAATGTATATTCTTTTTTTCCTATAACATTTATGGTAAAATAATACAAAAATAGACAGGAGATGATCACATGAAAAGTCGGAAAATTGGGGAAACACTTAAGAAATATCGAAAGTTACGTGGGTGGACGGTAAATGATGTTGCTTTAAAGCTGCATGATCTATATAAAATTGATGTATCTGGCAAAACCATTTATGGTTGGGAGAGTGACCAGTCTCTTCCTCGTTCCCAAACGCTTCTCACATTATGTGAGTTATACCAGATCGATACCCTGTCCCCAAAACAACCTACGTCTCCTACCACCGAAACATTTCCCATCACGCCAGATGAACGAGAATTAATCAAACAATATCGCCAACACCCTGAAGTTCAGCAAGTCATTTGGCGCATACTTAACACATAGACTAATTAAGAAGCCCCAAAGCTTCATTACTTTGGGGCATACCACAATTTTTTCTGAATCACATTAAATTTTTCAACTTTTCAAGATAATTTCGTTTACAATAAACTATGACAAAATTGCACGAACCTGTTGCTCTGTAACACCGGTTTTTTCTGCTATTTCAGAAGGAGCAAATCCCTGTGCATCCAGCTTAATAACCTGCTTAGCAAGTGCAATACCTTCTTGGCGCCCTTCTTCACGTCCTTCTTGGCGCCCTTCTTGGCGCCCTTCTTCACGTCCTTCTTGGCGCCCTTCTTCACGTCCTTCTTGGCGTCCTTCTTCCCTACCGATTTCCCATCCGGCTTTCTGAGCTTTATCTTTTGCCTGTTGGATCTCTGGTTCCATAATCCTTGCTAATGCCTCACACATAATCACATCCTCCTTCCATGCCTCAATATTCGTCCGGTTCGCATTCGCTACCACTTCAAGCACAGCATCCGCGCATTCCTTCTCATATGGCTCTCTCAGACGGATAATGTTATCCACAAGCGTACCGAACTCCTGCCGTCCTATGCGGTCAGTCAATGAACGCAGCCATATGTGTCCCGGCGTCTCCAATTTATCACATACAATGATTTGTGTCTGGAAAAGCAGGTTCCCCTGCACCTCGTAAATTCCCTTCTGCCTCTCAAAAAGTGAAAAACCGTCCTGCTCCAAAGCCTGAACCATACCTTGCGGATAATGCTGTCTTATCATGGTAATCGTTATGTCCCCTGCCGGACAGATGTTTATCTGTCGCTCTTGTGCCTTAAAAAGGCAGGCATAGGCATTCACCTTATAAAAGTCATCAATGTTCATAGAATCTTGCGGGGACTTATACTCCATAATATTCCACGTACGAAACAATAACCCGATTTCATTACTGATCGTGGTCTCCTGCCTCTTCTTAATCACAAGCAAATCTGCCTGCAGTGGTTTCCTGCTGAGATTATACTCTCTCTCATACTCCAGTTCTCCACGATTCTCCCAAAGTTCCAATTCCATGGCGGCACAAAAGCCCGGATGCCACTGTACTTTCTTCTCCATCGTACTCCCCCTCTATTCTATTGTATAATTGAATTTGCGCGCTATAGAATTGTTCGAACATTTGTTTGTATCTATAATATAATGCATACCAGACCAAATGTCAATAGAATATTGAAAATCTAAAACATTTTAATCCCCTCCAGCGGCTGCTATTGCATAAGCTCCCTTAACTCAGAGGGATTGATTTTGCCACTCTTATAGCTTTCTTCCAGTTCTTGACGCCAACGGTCTGGATATTGCTCCTTCAGCTTCTTCAATCGATCAAATTCTTCCTGGTGCTGCTTCACGGACCTTATTTTGGTGTCGACCCTCAATTCTCGGGGCTTGATGATCTTTTCACAGGCAATCAATCTCTGACATTTTGTTACAAACCGATAAATAATGTCCAATTCCTCACAAAACACTTCCAGCGTAGAAGCTTTCTTTTCTTCTTTCAGAATCTTCTTAACCTGCTCCAACTGGCGCGTCATACGATTTCTTTCCTCTTCATCTGTAAGATTGCAACTCTCATAGCGCCAACTTTCCAGCACATAACTATCGGCATATCCCAGATACAAAATGGCAGAAATGTATTGTTTAATAAACTTCACAAATCCAATCTGTCCATTCAAATTTCCAACAACTTTACACCTCACAAAATGGCGGAGCGTCTCAATATAAACACTCTTTTCATTTAAATCCACGTAATTTAATGCCTCCACCATTTCTACAGAAACCCTTTTATTTTCCTTTTGCCAGAAATAAAAGTCAACCCATTGACACCACTGCTGTGCTGTCACGCGACTTCCCACAACCTTCATCGCCTGAAACACCGCAAGATAAGGATCCATTCCCATCCGGATAATGGTAATATTATTCTTCCATATGTTTCCCTGAAACGCCTGTTGTTCCAACTGTTTCCATGCGTCCTGCTGCTTCTCCTTGTCAAGGGGCAGGACATCTTGGCATAAACGCATAACGAAAGCCTCAATATCGGTAAATTCTGACACTCCATTGGCCATAACATTCCATATTGTCCGGTCAATCTTTTCATTATGATCCTTCCTCCTCAGAAGACTTTCATCCTCGTTGGCAATAGCTTCTCTTCTCTTGTCCACATCCTTGATATCTTCTAAATCTTCTATCATCTCATATCCCAGCATTGTCAGAACGGAAAACGCTTCCCGGTTTCCCTTCTGCATCAAAATCTGCCACAACTCATCTTTGGAGATTTTGTGATCAAGCACCTTAGCCGCCAATTCCTCCAAAGAAAAATGTTCCTCCTGATATGTAAACTTTAAGGATTCCATAGGACTCGTTCCCACCTCAAAAGTCTCATAGATTTCATACATGAAATTTTTAACCAGGAAACACTTGCACAATAGCTGTCGTTCCTCCTTTTTGAACGACTCGCCGCTCTCATTTCTCTCATCTTCCAGAAAAATCTTCAGCTCTGTAAGAAAAATCCGAACGCGCCGCACATTCCCCCAGGGAATAGACATGGTGACACCCATCTGCTTCATACCAATTTTTCTATTTAAGCTCCAGTTAATCAGCGACTGGATTCTCAATTTCGTAACATCCTCCAAATCCAGTCCTGAAGTCCGCATATTCAGTTCTTTCCACAGCCCCCGCACAATATCCTCAAAACGCATACGGGTCAATTTGACCTGATAAGGAATGTACTTTTCAATAAAATCCTTATCCTTCGCCAGATTCGAAGAATCATATAGATAAAGGATATGAATCTTATTTCCTGCCAGTTTTTCAGAAATTGCCAGAATTTTATCAATAACAGCCCCATCGGAAACCCGATCCAAATCATCGTAGATAATCAGAATATCCTTATCCAGTTTTTCCAGATCTTCTTTGAATCCCTCAAAGGCGGCGGAAGTCCCCTTCGCTTCACCCATGGACAAATCCCGTGTTATCTCCAACAAAGGCTGACTTCCCAACATCCTTTTCAATTGTTTCGAGTGTTTGGAAAACAAACGGTTCTCCTTAAGAATCTTATCAAGCTCACCAAACAGAAGGACCTCGATTTCATCTAATTGACTGGTCAATACATCAATTTGTATATATTCATATCGCTCCCTGACCTTAGAATCATTCAGAAGATGTTTCACCAAAAAGGATTTACCATCTCCCCAAGGTGCATCAATCCCCAAAAGCGGGACACGGAACAGATAATTTTTCACACGTTTAAGGTCATATTCCCTCTCCCGAAAAAGCGTTGCACCATCCACCTGCGGATTTGTTTCCGTTTTCTTTCTAATCCCAACAAATACAACAATCCATTCCAATAAAATCACAAAAGCCAGCAGACATTCCACCCAATCCAGATGTACCTTCTTCCAATCCACCACCATCATTTTCATAATGCAATAAACCACTATGTTGACAACAGTTCCCGCTATCATATACTGCAAGAAGGCTTTGTTTTCCACTCTAAGATAAGCAAAGCAAACCGCCAACCATATCGCAGCCACCAACAAAAGATAGAATCGTAGCTGAATAGGAAAAATCAAGAAAAAAATAATGGAGATTACAGCAAACATTGCAGGTGTTATACTATTTTTTACAGTATTCAATATCTTTTTCACGGCAAATCCCCTCCAATATATACATAATTCAAGTTTTCGAAAACAATGTTTCCTGATATCCCGCCACCTGTTCCTGTCTCATCTGTTCCACAACGGGAAGCAATTTCTCATCTGTGATCCTCTCCAAACTCTTCAATCGTTTTTCTGAAATCCGCTCCTTCGATCGGCTCTTCTGGTAATCTCCCACTGACATATGCCAGTAATGAAACTCCCCCTTATAATAGTTTGCAATTTTCTGTGCAATCAAAAGGCCCTCCGGATCCAGATCCCCCGCATAATAAACAACCGTATCCGCAGCCGCCAGCAGATCAAGTGTCACCAGACCAGCCAGTCTCGGCTGCCCGTTCATACACATACAGGAAAGCTTTTGCTCTTTGCTTTTGCAGAGAGTGGCAAACACAGATGGATTTTCGACGATATAAATCCTGCCATCCTCACATATCATTTTCTCCCACTGGGAAAGTACCACAAGAGGCACCTGTACCATATCCCCTTCTACATAAAAGCCCTCCACTCCTGCATGAAAGGAACCATCCTTTTTCTGCACACGCACACCGGAAACCATCGTATAATTGGACACATCATCCAGTAAAATACCGACCTCCAAAAAACACCTCTGCCGAAAAAAAGCCGGAAAGATTTTGGACTGCTCCGGCATCCGATTTTGATGTGCAAGTTCCGCCTGCACAAGCCGGAACAAGAAGGTTCCCTTAGAATTTTTACCGTCAAAGGCATGGGGATTTCCGGTCATCTGCGTTGCAAAAACTGCCAGGTAAGTCATCTTCCCTTCCCTGTATGGAAGAGAATTTATCATCTCTGCCCCAAGCTCCACCAGCTGCTTCCACTCCTGCAACTTCTTTGTTCCACAACCCTTTACCACCGCCAGTAATTCTGTGAGCATCTCGCATGCCGGTGTTCCCTGATATCGGTTCTGAAATTCTTCCAGGAACTGTTCCCGCTGCTGCTCTTCCGCAAGTCGCTCCTCTTTTTTTCCAATCAGCTTTTCCTGAAAATATAATTCCAGAAGCTGCTCGGGTGCGATCTGTGCAAAGCGGCTTGCCGAAAGCGCCTTGGAAAAACGATCCGCCGATATGGAAACACTATTTTTCCCATGAAAGCTTTTGCCGAAAAAACCTTCCAGAGCTTCAATCTCCTCCATAGAAAGACCTCGCAGCACAACCGTTCCGGAAAAAACTCCATAGGATCTGTATTTTTCCCAAAAACCATGAAACAGGCGTTTCCACACCTTATTTGATTGAAAATAAGCAATACAATTACGCTCTTCCTGTTTGTTCAAGTTCTAACCCCCGCTGCTCCACAGCTTCTTCATTTTCCAACAGTTCCTTCGCCCGGCCATTCCACAGATATGGCATCACCGTCACGAACTTCGCATTTTCCGGACGGATCAGCTGATAAATGGCAAGGGCATCCAGTGTATCACAATCGCCCCAGAGCACCTGAGAATTGATAATAAAATCAAACTCGAATTCCGTCATCAGGCGGAACATATCCCGGATATTCCGGTTATCCACACCTGCGAAGGCTTCATCCAGTGAAATGAGCCGCGGCGCATCTGCACGTCCTCCTTGATACTTTGCCACCACTGCCGAGAACAGTGGTACATACATGGACATAGCTTTCTCTCCGCCACTAAAGGTACCGAACACACTGTTGGTCAGTTCCTTCATGCGCTCCCCCTTTTTTTGGGAAAACAGCTGAAATTCGAACCACTTTCGGTAATCCAGTGTATCTTTCATCACTTGATAGAAGGATACCATACCTGCATTGTCCTTCGTATGGCGGCGCGCCTCCTCCACCTTGGAACGGAAATGTGTAGAAAGACTCGCAGCCTCCTCCTCACTCATCAGTCGGTAATCCTTCTTCAGAAGCTCCACCAGTTCCTTCGTATCCAGCTGATCCTCACTTTCCGCCGTCTTACTGCGCCAACGCAGGCTCAGCTTTAATCCGCTGGAGGTATTCATACTTCCCATCAGGGCATTCATTTTTTCAACCCAGGTATTGGATGCATTAATTTTGCCCCTTATTTTCCGGCTGACTGTATTAGCCAGAATATCCTCAAACAGTTCTCTGTCTCCGTCCTTAATCAGTTCCAGCAGCTGCGCAATGTCTTCCTCCAGATGTCCCAAAAGCTTTGTAAAAGGAATCTTCGTTCCCTGATACCGTGCTGTAAAGTCCTGACGCACTGCCTCCGGCTCTCCCTCCGGCCGGGCATCATCCATCTCGCCAAACACTACGTTCTGCATCACCTGATATTCATTCAGAAAAGCACGATTGTCAAAATAAATCTGATTTAAACTAGTAATCACCGCCTCTTTTCCCAAATTCTTTGTATCCGGTTCCAGATAAAGCAATACCTTTTCCGGCTCCAGAGATAACTCCTCCGGCAGCGTCACATAGCCAAGCCCCAATTCCGCTTCGAAACATTTGCTGCGCCATTTACACTTTTCTTCCAACCCCTGCCGCTGCATTTTCTCATCCGCTTCCTGCTGTTGCAGCGTTTCCTGCCGATCCTGCAGCTTTGTGCGATTTTTCACACATGCTTCCAATTTATCCGGATATTCCTTGAGCCACGCAATGCAGGCATCCAGCCGTTCTTTGATTTGCTCATAATCGGTCAGTTTCAGCTGCTGTATGATAGAATTATGCTCCTCTGTCAATTTTCCCAGCTGCCGCTGTGCTGAAGACAGATCATAGCGGATATCCTGAAGATCGTCATCAATCCTCTCTTTATCCTCCTCGAGACTTTTCAGATGTAATACACTTCGGACCAGCATCTCATGGGCAGCTTTTAAAGACACCAGATTCCTCTCATAATCAGCTGCAGCTTCACTGGCTTCTTTGAATACAGCATAAGTACAGGTCAGATACAGCTGCTCCGCGATTTCCAGTGCCTTCTTTTTCTTCTCCTTGATTTTCTCCGAAAGCGCCTTCCACTGTGCCTCAACGCGCTCACATTCCTGCTGCTTCTGCTCGTAGGCCTTCTGCTCTCTGGTAAGCATATCCCATGCCGTCCGCAAATCCGTATCCTTTGGCAGATTCTGATACTCCTTCTCCAGTACACCTTCCTGTTCCAAAAGTACCGTTTTCTTCTGTTGCAGCTCCACGATTTCTGTGGTCAGTTCCTGCAGCCGATTCCTGCAGCTTTCTATCTTTGCCTGGCGGTTTCGCTCCCTTGCACGGGTGCCAAGATATCCAGCCTCGTGCTCTCCGGTGATTGTACCCGTCAGCACACCCATGTGATAAACACCCTCCGGTGATACCGAAACCACGCCATCTTCACCATAAGCAATATCAGAAAGAATACCGGTCAGACGCTGATTGGAAAAAATATCGTTAACCGAATCGTTTAGCTCCAGTACATCCAACAGACTTCTTCCCTTGTGGGAATGCTGCACAAACAAATACCGGTCCTCGCAGCCTTCCGCCAATGCAAGCGCCTTCTCCTTATATTGCTCCTCAATAACCAACGCATCCAAGATGCCCATCTGCTGCAGGGCTTCTTCCAGACGGTTGCAGTCTGTCTCGCTTAGTTCCTCTGAAAACTCAATCACCTTGTAGAATTCCTGATAGGGAATATGCAGCGTATCCAGACGTTCGCGGTTTTTCCTTACGGCTTCTGACCTCTCCGGCTCCGGGTCCTTTGCATTTTCCCACTCCGTAAGCTCCGACTGTACCTGCGCCTGTTCCTGCGCCTTTTCCTCCAGCTGATTCTCTATGTTATGAAGCTGTCCCTTCAGATGATCTTTGCAGGCAAAATATACATCTGCCGCCTGCGCCCTCACATGGGAAAAATCTGATTGCTCTCCGAAGGAATCTGCATATATACTACAGATCTTCAGCTGCTCCTTATCCAGAACCAGCTGTACATTGGTCCCATTCCACTGATACAATGCTTCTTTCCATTCATTCTTCGCCTGCACCAGAAGGTCTTCCTTTTCATTGATTCGTTTTTGAATTCCATCGAGTTCCCGCAGATGTTCATCTCTTTGTTGTAAAAATGACTCTGCCTGAGGCTCCAACAGATTGGTTTCCTGCAAAATTGCAAACCCCTGTACAATCTTCTCTTTGGTATCATTCAACTGCTTTTCATGGGTTGCAAAAGAAAATTCTTCTGTGAGATGTTCTTCACATTCATGCCGGAAAAAGTCATGCTCCTCAAAGGCCATGCTCTCTGCCTGCACCTGCATCTCCTCAAACAGACTTTCTATTTCCTTTTCCTTTTCAAACCGATGGTTTTCCTCACTTTTTTGTTTTTCCTCAACCTCCCGGTACTGTTCCTCTTTTGAGCAAAGGGCATTTTGTTTATTGGAAATTGTCTCCTTCTGCCTTAGGATATCCTTTTCCAGATCTGCCTCACGCTCCTTCAGATGAACGGCATCACTTTGGCTCAAAGACTCCTTCTCCTTTTCCATCGAAGCACGTCTTGCCTCCATCTGATGCAACTGTTCCTCCAGTTCCATAATCTTCTGTTCGTTTTCTTTGATTTCCTGCCTGCGGGCATTGTCCCTTTTCTGTAGATTCTCCAGTTCTTTCAATACCTTCTGGCAATTCAGGGCTTTTTCAAACAGCATCAGACGGTTATACTTATCGTATACCCGCTGGATTTTTTCCGCAGCCTGCTTTGCCTCCTTGCGACTTTCCAGGTTCATGTTCATCTGATCCATATTCTCAATTGCCTCTGACATCGGACGAAGATCATCATCCGAAAGCGGCTGCAGGGAATCACTCAGTATATCGTTGATGACTGACGGCTTAAAGTCCTTAGAAAGCTTTGGAGTACGAAGCTGAATCAGCAGATCAATCATCTCCTTGTATTCATCCACCGTCTCAAAACCGAATATCTGCCGGTTGACATACTCCATGTAATCAACCTGGCGGTCAAATACCTGCCCCCCTGCTGCCACACGGTTTTCCAGTTCCTTTTTGGACAGAGTGACCTTTTCATCCGTCTCCTTATACAGGAAAAAGTCAACCCCCACTCGTCTTCCATCCGTCAAAGAGAAATACCATTTATCCAATGGCTTGCCACGGCGCGCACGAATGCCCATGCCAATCGTCAGATAGTTATCAGCATCTTTTCGCTTAAACTCGAGATACAAATATCCGGTGCGTTCTTCCCTCTCATCATCCTCCTCCAGCAGATAACTGCTCATCTTACGGTCTCTTGAACCGAAGGGATCCAGACGCTCCGGACTCATATTTCCATCCAGAAGAAGAGGAACCACGCTCTGCATCGTTACCGATTTTCCCGAACCGTTTGAGCCACGCAGTAACATCCGTCCCTTCACAAACGGGAATTCCTGTTCATCATAATACCAGAAATTGATTAACCCGATCTTACTTGCCTGCCATCTACTATTCATCCTCTACTCCTCCTGCAAAATCCGATGGATACTGTCCTCTCAGTTTTCCTGCGGCAGGATAAATTTCCACCTGATGTGCTTTCTCATCCTTCTTTATTAACATCCACAACTCCATCTCGTCCATCACCGTTTTGACAAATTCACTCTCGGGCATTTCCCGGTAATTTTTCGAAAAGCCTTTGCCATAAGTCTGCTTAATTTTCCGCAGCAGCTGTTCAAACACCACGGAATCCACCACACAGACCTCATCCTGTTGAATGTTCCATTCCTTTTGCTCCACACGCTGCCTGACTTCTGTCAGAACCAACAATACAATGTCCGATATCACATTGTTTCCCGGAAACATTGTCCCCATCCGGCAGTCGTCCCCAAGCATCACATAAGCGCTTCCCTTGTGGATATGCACATGACAATCAAAGTTCTGTTCCAAATCCTCCGTCAGCCGCCGCCCGTAATATTTGAGGTACTCGAAATCCTCCTCCGACGCCTCCCTGCGATACATGCCCGGAGTAAACAGCAGACGCTTGTACACACGATGCCGCCTGGCGATTCCTCGATCTTCATCCATGGCAAACCAGTCACTTTCCAAAAAATCCTCCGGCTTTTCGTAATCCGTAATATCTTTGGAAAAATTGCGCATAAAATAGCGGGACGCCCCGGTATTCTCATAGAGCACTTCACCATCAGCATCATCCATAAAAGCATCATCATTTCCATCCGTGATTCCTAAAATGCCCTGCTCTACCGCATAACGCAGCACCTTGATCAGTCTCCGGCGGCTCGTATATACGGTCCAGTCCACCGGCTCCCCCGGCATATTGGCCGCAATATATTCCGTCAGCTGCGACAGGATAAACTGCTCCTGCGCATCCTTATCCTCCAAAAACATCAAAAGAATACAGAAAAATGCATACTCCTCCTTGGACGAAAAATCCAGAATTCCCATAAAGTTTTCCGGCACCACCGGAATCTTTTCCATCTTCACCAGAAGCGCATTTTCCGTCACCTGGCATCCTAACTTTTCCGAGGCAAATTTGCGCACCTCTCCGATGGCATCGCGCACCCGGTAATACAACTCCTTGTCCTCTGCCTTCAGTACCCACCGCCTGTTCAGCAGAATCTCCAGTTCCTTCATCACGCTTCCTCCTGAAATACAATCGCAAGCTTTGGCATCGTAAAATTGCCATCCTCACAATGTATGACACACCGTTCTTTCTTCCTGCTCATATCCAGCACATAGCGTCGTCCATCCTCGGTCCGCGCTGCCCCTGCCGGATCCTCCATGGCATCCGAAAGCCATTTCAGAAGAATCTCCCGCACGTGGGCTTCAATCACCGGGAGCGCATCAAAATCAATCCGTCCATCCCTCTCTAAATCCCTCAGCTTCTTTGCATCCTCTATTTGCTGCTCCATCAGCCTCTGTCTTGTCTTTTGCTTTTCCTCTGCTGATTCCCGAATAGCACTGCGGTTGGATTTTTCCCGATATGTCCGCACCCGCGGCTTTAACATCACAGAAAAAGGCTGCTCTTCGTACACACCCAGATTCATACTATCGGTCTCCCGCTCCAAATCCCCCTTCAAGTGATACGGCCGCTCCATACCAAATACCATGGCAGACATCCGGTGTGCCTGTTGCACATCCTCACATTTCAAAAACAGCTCCGCCACCTTCCGGTACTCTTCCCGGCGATTGGCACCAAAAGCATTTTTCTCGCTGAGCTGGGCGGCATATCTGGTAATTCTGCGGATAATCTCATTGGTGGCATCAAACAGCTTTCCCGCCTCATTTTCCTCTCCATTGGCAGAGACAAACCAGTCATAAATGCTCTGAAAACGCCCCTTTGTTTTCTCTTCAATCAGTTCTCTGGAAATCTCCACATCCATACGTGGAATCAAAAGTTCATACTGGATGATCTTCTCAAATACCTGCTGTTTTACCTCTGCGTCCAGCATCCTTAAATCTTCCTCAATCACACCGACATTGCGCTGCAGCCCTTTGATAAAGTTGCGCAAATACTCTACCAGCCGATCCTTAAACACCAGGAACTGCTTCGTGTGCATCATTTCTTCCGCCTTCACACTGTTTAAGTCACGGATATAATCCTGATAATTCTGATTCAGCCGGACAAAATCGTTGTTGAGATCCGTCCACCAGGTATAGACCTTGTCAGTATCCTCATCAGCCATCTGTGGGAAACGCGCAACATTTATTCTGATCCGCTCCAAAAGTGTCGGTTCCAGGGAAGCACCCTCAATAAACAAATTCTCCAGACGAATGACCAGACGCTCGATTTCTACACTGTACTCTGACATCTGGTAACGGAATTTTTTATTTTTGAATTCCTCAATCGAAGAAACTTTTCTGGTATCCTGAATCGTATTTAAATTTTTCCACTCCACCAGCATCGCCAGATCCTGCTGGCACTGCTCCGGTTTGTAATCTGCAAAAAACGGATCCTGTATCATCTGCGCATAGACATCCTCCTGATACAACCAATATCGCAGCTTCTCATAGTTTTCAAAAAAAATGCGCATAATGCAGCGATATCTGCTGACATTATCCGCATTTAAGTATTTTGCTTCCGTGAGGGCTTTTGTCAATTTATCCGTTACCTGCACGTCGTTCTCCTTTGTTTCTGCCAAATTTCTGAATTAATAACAAAATTATTATAGGACTGTACTTCTTATAATGTCAATAAATTCTTCTGGATTTATTTGCTATCTGGACGGATACTTCCCTTTTTGATGACCTTGCCGTTTCAAACAATCAGGAGCTGTGCCAGGAGTTTATGGGGAAATATCCTGTCATAACCATCAGCATGAAAGGCGTTGACTCAAATAATTTTGGAGATGCACGCAGATTATTGAAAAAATCATTAATCGAGAAGCAGGAAGACTGCATTTCCTAACCGATACAACCATCTTGTGTCCTGATCGTAATCAGCTCCTCCCAGCCTCTCCATACATTCTGCACCAAAATCAGCCGCCCGTCATCCGGCTGCAAGATCCTTTCTCCAATTCTTATATCACATATCCGTTTCCGCTGACCATCTCCCATAAGAATCATCGCATCCCCTGCGATACATTTCCATTGTAATAATCTCTCTGTTTCCTTCATTTGCTGTCCCATACACATGCCTTCCTCTCTCTGTTTCTCATCCTCATAAAAGAAAAATATACACCATTCAAGTGATGCTAATATTATAAATTCAATTCAAGTAACACACCTTTCGGTGTAGTAATCTAACATCGAGACTAATCCAAATCGGGTTAGTCTTTCTTTCCATGCCTTGATTGTTTGACATTTATCCGCAAATAATAGCTCCGCTTCGATCTTCGCATTCTCTTTTTCAATCTGAAAACAAAGAATTGAAAAGACAGATTGAAGAGTTGAACAAAAAGCCGGCAAATACCGATAAACAATGTAAGTAGGTAATCATCTGTGGGATGTAACCAAAGCGGGACAGCCACCCACTGAAGTCTGCCTGAATCTCCACACCATCCGCCAGAATCTGTCCCTCCTGTGGACGCGGCAGACCAAGCAGTAGATCAATGACCGATATCATGAGAAGAATCGATGACGCCGATACCGGCGTCATCATTGAAATAGAATTATCATTGTCTATGCCAAAATCGCACGCACCTGTTGTTCTGTAACACCGGTTTTTTCTGCTATTTCAGAAGAGTCATATCCCTGTGCATCCAGCTTAATAACCAACTTAGCAAGTGCAATACCTTCCTCCCAACCTTCTTCGTGTCCTTCTGCACGACCTTCTGCACG
>JALFLB010000020.1 GCA_022775045.1 Agathobacter sp.
GTTCAGATTAATTCACAGGAACAATTTTGCCGGGAGGCAGAAGAAGCCGTGCCTAAGGAAGGACCGGTCAGCAGCCAGCGTATTTTTATTCCGGCAGAACCAATTGAGGAATAAATAGTACTATTGTTGGAATTGTCTTCATTCTGATTGAATGATAAACTCTGATTTGTTATGTTACATTTTTTATAAGGAGGAGCTTTATTTATGAAGAAGGCAAGAAAATTAGTATTACTGGTTGCATGCACACTGATGATTGGCGTATTGGCCGGATGTGGTGCAAAGTTTGATGCAAGTAAGTATGTGCAGGCACAGATGGACAATTCCTATAAGAATGATTCATCATTGGTGGTTGAGTTGAAGTATGCAACGGAGGAAGAGGCACAGAAGGTTTACGAAGATGAGATTGATACTTTGGTGGACAATTTCTTCCTTGGTGTTTCGGTATCAGATGATGTGAAGTCACGCTATGCAGAAATTTTCAAAGATATGCTTGGAAAAGCTAAGTATACTGTCAACGAGTCTGAGAAACAGTCTGACGGATCTTATACTGTTGCAGTAGAGTATCAGCAGTTAAAACTGTTTCAGCCAACGATGGATAAGCTGACCGAGAATGCTGACAAGATTGATGTTAGTGATCTTGATGGATATTTCAATATGATGGCTGATTACATGGAGGAGATTCTTGCCGGAGATATTGAGTATGGCGAAGCACAGAAAATGGATGTGCACATTGAAATTGTTAATAAAACCTATACTCTGAATAATACAGATTTGCAGACACTGAATAATGGACTGTTTGATTTTTCCGCAGTTTCCGGAAATTAAAAAATATTTTGAGTTTTGATGTTGACAGTAAAAGCAAAATGTGGTAATTTGTAATAGTTGTTAAGAAACAAGTAGAGTATCCACTCTCACCTAAGCGCAATCGGGCGACTTAGTGTTCATACTTTTAACATGTTTTGTGAATGTTAGATGTAATAGTGGATAGTCTGCCTATCCACTATTTTTTATTGGAGGTACAAGACCATTAGCGAATTAATGATTAATGAACAAATCAGAGACAGGGAAGTTCGTCTGATTGGACCGGATGGAGAACAGATTGGAGTTGTTTCATCGAAAGAAGCTCAGAAGATTGCGGATGATGCAGGACTTGATCTGGTAAAGATTGCTCCGAATGCAAAGCCACCTGTCTGTAAGGTGATTGATTACGGCAAGTATCGTTACGAAATGGCCCGTAAAGAGAAGGATGCCAAGAAGAAGCAGAAAATCGTTGAGATTAAAGAAATTCGTCTGTCACCAAACATTGACACCAATGATTTGAATACCAAGATGAATGCTGCCAAGAAGTTTCTGACTAAGGGGAATAAGGTGAAGATTACGCTTCGTTTCCGCGGCCGTGAGATGGCGCATATGAACAGTAGTAAGCATATCCTGGATGATTTCGCTGAGAATCTCTCCGATATCGCAGTAGTGGAAAAAGCACCAAAGATCGAGGGAAGAAGCATCGGTATGGTGTTGGCAGAAAAAAGACAATAGATATTAAGGAGGAAGTAACAATGCCAAAAATGAAGACTAGCAGAGCAGCTGCAAAACGTTTCAAAGTAACAGGAACCGGAAAGTTAAAGAGAAATAAGGCTTACAAAAGACATATCTTAACAAAGAAGACAACAAAGACAAAGAGAAATCTGAGAAAGCCGGCTATGACGGATCAGACAAATGTTAAGAATATGAAGAAGATTTTACCATACATGTAAGATTTGTTAAGGAGGATATTGAGAGATGGCAAGAGTAAAAGGCGGATTAGGCGCTAAAAAGAGACATAATAGAACTTTAAAGTTAGCTAAGGGTTACAGAGGAGCAAGATCCAAGCAGTATAGAGTAGCTAAGCAGTCCGTTATGAGAGCCTTAACAAGTTCTTATGCTGGACGTAAGGAGAGAAAGAGACAGTTCCGTCAGTTATGGATTGCACGTATCAACGCAGCAGCCCGCCTGAATGGACTTTCTTACAGCCAGTTCATGCATGGATTAAAGCTTGCTGGAGCAGACTTGAACCGCAAGGTATTAGCTGATATGGCTGTAACCGATGCAGAAGGCTTTGCAAAGCTTGTTGAAGTCGCAAAGAGTGCATTAGCATAAACCAATAGAAGCATACAACTCTCGGACTATTTGCCCGGGAGTTTTTAATTCTTGTTTTGCTGCTCTTTAAGGTGGGAACGAAATGCCTTTGGAGACATTCCTTTTTTCTTGTGAAAGGTTTTGGAAAAATAGAGCCCGTTGTCGAAGCCGACAGAGTTGGCAATCGCGGTGATGGAAAGACTTGAATGTTCAAGAAGATAACATGCCTGTTTCATACGAAAATCCGTTAAATATTCTTTTGGAGACTTTTGCATAACAAGCTCAAACGAACGGAACAGATGGCTGCGGCTTAAACCTACATAAGAGGCAATATCTTCAACTGTGATCGGATAAGAATAATTGGCGGTAATATATTCAATGCTTTTTTGTACGTAGGTGTTGGCTGAGTTTTGAGATTCTTTTTTCTGGGCGCTTTTAATAAAAAGTGCGAGTGCCGTATAGAGTCGTCCGGTCATCTCAACAGCGTGTTCAAATTCGTTTCCCCGGGCATCATAGATATGCAGAAGCTGACGCTGAATTTCTGTTCCGTTCTCAGCGTGGAGAATGCAGGGAGATGCCTTGGTAAAATCTGTTGCCTGAAGGATTGTTGCAGCATCGGTTCCGGTAAAACCGACCCATGCATATTCCCAGGGTTCCTCATTGTCTGCACAGTATATGACTTCTGTATTGGGATATACCAAAAAGACATCTCCGGCAGACAATTCATAGATCGTGTTATTTACTCGGTAAGTTCCTTTTCCGGAGATGATATAGTGAATCAAATAGTGATCCCGGATTCCCGGTCCCCATTGATATCCTGCGTCGCAGCGTTGGTACCCGACATTGTAGACACAGAGGGATACCAGTTCCTTTTCTGTTGCTTTGTAAGAATTTTTGTATTTGTCATTCATAAGAGGTTCTCCAGTAATGATTCATTTGACGTTTCTTTTAGTATTGTCCGTTTCTGAATGCTCTTATGTATATCATAACCTTTTAAAGTTTAAAGTGCAACATAATTACATGTTTTTCATACATTTGAATCTGTACAATCTGCAATATTTAAGCTAAAATAACAGTAACAAATAAGTGAGAAGGAGAGTGTGATTATGGCAATTTTGGTTACAGGCGGAGCTGGGTATATTGGAAGTCATACCTGCGTGGAACTTTTGGATGCCGGGTATGAGGTTGTAGTATTGGATAATTTGTCTAATTCCTCAGAGAAGTCACTGGACCGCGTAATGGATTTGACGGGAAAGAAAGTGACGTTTTATAAGGGTGATATTTTAGACAGGGAAATTCTGGGAAAGATTTTTGCAGAGAACAAGATTGACAGTTGTATTCATTTTGCCGGATTGAAAGCGGTTGGGGAGTCGGTTGCAAAGCCTTGGGAGTATTACAATAACAATATTGCAGGAACCCTTACGCTGGTAGATGTTATGAGACAGAATGGATGTAAGAATATTATCTTTTCTTCTTCTGCAACGGTATATGGAGATCCTGCACAGATTCCAATTACAGAGGAGTGCCCGAAGGGACAGTGCACCAATCCTTACGGTTGGACAAAGTCAATGTTGGAGCAGATCCTGATGGATATTTACAAAGCGGACAATGAGTGGAATGTGATTCTGCTTCGTTATTTCAATCCAATCGGTGCACATCCGAGTGGAACGATGGGAGAGAATCCGAATGGCATTCCGAACAATCTGATGCCATACATTACACAGGTGGCTGTCGGAAAGCTTAAGGAACTGGGGGTATTTGGTAATGATTATGATACGCCGGATGGAACGGGTGTCCGTGACTATATCCATGTAGTGGATCTGGCAGTTGGTCATGTAAAGGCTTTGAAGAAGATTGAGGAGAAAGCGGGACTTTGCATTTATAATCTTGGAACTGGACATGGTTACAGTGTGCTGGATATTGTCAAGAATTTTGAAGCTGCAAATGATATTAAAATTCCTTATGTCATCAAGGAACGCAGACCAGGCGATATTGCTACCTGCTACTGTGATCCGGGTAAGGCAGAGCGAGAGCTGGGCTGGAAGGCGCAGTACGGGATTCGCGAGATGTGTGCAGATTCCTGGAGATGGCAGAAGAATAATCCGAACGGATACGAAGATTAATACAATTGATTGAGTGGAGTATAGGAGATAGAAAGGATTGCAGCCGGGCGGAAGTCCCGGCTGTTTTTCTGCGTAAAGCCAATCTGAAACAAATAAAAAACATCTTCAAATGAAGATGTTCTTTCGGGTTGGGCTATAAAATTATTTTATAGAACAGTCCGTACGGGAATCGAACCCGTGTTTCCGCCGTGAGAGGGCGGCGTCTTAACCGCTTGACCAACGAACCGTTTATTATACTATCATAGAGTTTCCTAAATTGCAAGTGTTTTTTGAAAAATATATAAAATTATTCTTTATGATAAAAAGTCAACAGAAATTTGATTTGTTGAATTAACTCCCGCAAATACTGTAATTTTTCTATATTAATGAGCAGGGTAAAATAGCAGCCATTCTTGTCATATCAGCAAGTCCCGGAAAGTTAATCAGCAATGTTTTCATAGAACGAATTATGAAAAATTTTCATAGAAAGAATTATGAAAAAGTGCTTGCAATTAAAAAAAAATTATGATAATATAATAAACGGTTCGTTGGTCAAGCGGTTAAGACGCCGCCCTCTCACGGCGGAAACACGGGTTCGATTCCCGTACGGACTGCTATAAGAATATCAGAACAGGTCAGTTGTCGTTGTTGAATGTCAACTGACCTTTTTGTATACTCTTGCCTTTTATTCTTTTAAAAATTCCTTGAAATAAGAGGATAAGAGTGGTATGATGACTATAGTAACATACTAACTAAGGTTGAGAGAGGGCATGAGTCCTCTCTCAATTCATGTTTTAGACCCAATAGAAAAGAGGTGGAAGTAATATGTCTAAGGCGGAAATCTACGAGACTAAGACAGAGAATCTGATTCTTCCGATTCTTGAAGAGATGAAGTTTGAACTGGTGGATATCGAGTATGTGAAGGAGGGAAGCGTCTGGTACCTGCGCGCTTATATCGATAAGGAGGGCGGCATTACAATCAACGATTGTGAGGCGGTGGCAAGGCGGATGAATGATCTATTGGATCAGGAGGATTTTATTCCGGATTCTTATACGTTTGAAGTGAGTTCCCCGGGGCTGGGAAGACCGCTTAAAAAAGAGAAGGATTACGTTCGCAATATGGGGAAGAAAATAGAGATTCGTACTTACCGCGCAATTGATCGATGCAAGGAGTTTTATGGAATTCTGAAAGCATATGACAAAGATTCCGTCACTATTGCGGATGAGGACGACAAGACAACCACCTTTTTAAAGTCTGATATTGCATTGATTCGTCAGGCAATTGAATTTTAGATTGTAAAACAATTAGGAGGATAAAAATCATGAATAATGAGTTATTAGAGGCGTTAAATATACTGGAACAGGAGAAGAATATCAGTAAAGAGACGCTGCTTGAGGCAATTGAGAATTCGCTTCTCACTGCCTGCAAGAATCATTTTGGAAAAGCGGACAATGTGAAGGTTGTGATTGATCCGGATACTTGTGAATATCATTGTTTTCAAGAGAAGACAGTTGTGGAGGAAGTAGAGGATCCGATTGAGCAGATTTCCCTTCCAAATGCACAGATGATCAATACAAAGTATGAACTTGGTGATGTTGTTCAGATTGAAGTCAAGTCAAAAGAGTTTGGACGTATCGCAACCCAAAATGCGAAGAACGTGATTTTGCAGAAAATTCGTGAGGAAGAGCGAAAGGTGATCTATGATGAGTACTTTGAAAAGGAAAAAGAGGTTGTGACCGGTGTGGTCCAGCGTTATGTAGGACGTAACGTGAGTATCAACCTTGGTAAGGCGGATGCGCTTCTGACAGAGGGGGAGCAGATTAAAGGAGAGACCTTCCAGCCGACGGAGCGTATCAAAGTATATATCCTTGAAGTAAAAGCAACCTCTAAGGGAGCAAAAATTCTTGTGTCAAGAACACATCCGGAGCTGGTCAAGAGACTGTTTGAGTCAGAGGTATCTGAGGTCCGTGAAGGAATTGTGGAGATTAAGGCAATTTCCCGTGAGGCGGGAAGCCGTACGAAGATTGCTGTATGGTCAAATGATCCGGATGTCGATCCGGTTGGGGCATGTGTCGGTATGAATGGGGCCCGTGTCAACGCGATTGTGAATGAGTTGCGTGGCGAGAAGATTGATATTATCACATGGGACGAAAATCCTGCTATCTTAATTCAGAATGCGTTGAGCCCGGCTAAGGTTATTTCCGTTATCGCAGATGCAGACGAGAAAGCGGCAAAAGTTGTCGTGCCGGATTATCAGCTTTCTCTCGCAATCGGTAAGGAAGGACAGAATGCAAGGCTTGCAGCAAGATTGACTGGTTTCAAGATTGATATTAAGAGTGAGACTCAGGCAAGAGAGTCTGGTGATTTTATCGACTATGAGAACGATTACGAGGATGACGATGAGTATTATGATGATTACGAAAGCGAGTACACAGATGAAGAGTCTGGTTCTGAGGAATAATAATGGCTAATAAAAAAATCCCATTGAGACAGTGCGTTGGATGTGGCGAAATGAAAGCTAAAAAAGATCTGATTCGGGTAATCCGGACACCGGAAGATGAGGTGATTCTGGATACTACCGGGCGCAAGAATGGACGAGGCGCTTATATCTGTGCAGATCTTCAGTGTCTTACTAAGGCGAGAAAATCCAAAGGACTGGAGAGGTCTTTAAAGGTTGCAATTCCGGATGAAATGTATGACAGCCTGGAAAAGGAGATGAGTGCATTTGCAGAATGATAAAGTGTTATCCATGTTGGGAATTGCGGCAAAAGCAGGAAATGTTGTAAGTGGTGAGTTTTCCACGGAAAAAGCGGTAAAATCCGGTCAGGCGTATCTGGTAATTGTCTCTTCGGAGGCATCCGAGAACACCAAAAAGAATTTTTTGAATATGGCGGATTTTTACCATGTACCATGCTATTGTTATGGAGGTAAGGAAGAACTTGGACGTTGTATCGGCAAGGAGTTCCGCGCTTCCCTGGCAGTTACAGATGAGAATCTGGCACGGGCGGTGGAAAGCAAGCTTAAGATGATGAAAACTGAATAACGGAGGTAATTCATTTATGGCAAAAATGAGAGTTCATGAACTCGCAAAAGAGTTAAATATAAAATCACAGGACATTATTGATACGTTGAGTACAACCGAATATGCAGTGAAAAGCGCATCAAGCGGTATCGATGACGCTGCTCAGTCATTGGTTCGCAGCAAATTTGGCAAGGAATCGGATCAGAAACCGAAGAATAAGGCGAATAATCAGGTAAAAGAGCAGAGCCCAAAGGCAGAGGAAAAGAAGTCTGCGCCAAAAACAGAAGATGGAAAAGGACGTCCAAAGAAGAAGTCCAGTATTACTGCGGTCTTCAATGCGCAGTACAGCAAGCAGTCAAGAAGACCGGGGCAAGGCGGAAACCGAGGCAGTGGCCGGGGAACGAGAAAGGATACCACACAACGTCCGGAGCAGCACAGTATTATCCGTCCGCGTCCGGTTGGGGAGCGTGCAATGCGTCCAATCAGTGAACGGACAGCAAATAATGTGGATGATTTTGAGGAGAGCCGTCCAGTAAATAATAAGCCGGAGGTAGAGAAGACAGGTAGTCGTTCGAACCGTTCGAATGGTGGAGATCGACCGACAAGACAAAACGGAGAGCGTTCAAACAACCGTCAGGGCAAGTCATCAGGAGACCGAACAAACAATAATCGACCACAGAATGATCGCGGTGCGGCTGCAAGAGGCACCAAAGGGCATTCGGATAAGGATCTAAATCGATTTAATAAGGATGCGGCAGCTCCGGCGCCGGATGAAGTAAGAGGTAAGGAGAGCCGTGATCGCGGCGGAAATGACAGACGCAATAATAATCGCCGTCAGGATCATGATAAGCTGGGCGGAAAGCGTCAGGAAAACTATGTAAATCTGGAGAAGCATGGCGGAAAGAAAAAGCCACAGCAGCAGCCAAAACCGAAGGAGGATGAGGATGTAATCAAGACCATCACAATTCCAGAGAAGATGACGATTCGGGATTTGGCTGATAAGATGAAGATTCAGCCTTCTGTGATCGTGAAGAAGCTTTTTATGAAGGGACAGATGGTTACCGTAAATAATGAGGTGGATTTTGATACCGCAGAGGAGATTGCATTAGAGTTTAATTATATCTGCGAACCGGAAGAGAAAGTAGATGTAATTGCTGAGCTTCTCAAGGAAGATGAAGAGGATCCGAAAGATTTAGTTGCTCGACCGCCTGTAGTTTGTGTTATGGGTCACGTTGATCACGGTAAGACATCTCTTTTGGATGCCATCCGTTCAACACGTGTCACAGATCGGGAGGCAGGAGGCATCACACAGCATATTGGTGCATCTGTTGTTTCTATCAATGGACAGAATATCACATTCCTCGATACACCTGGACATGAGGCGTTTACGGCTATGCGTATGCGTGGTGCCAATTCGACAGATATTGCAATCCTTGTCGTAGCAGCGGATGATGGTGTTATGCCACAGACGGTAGAGGCAATCAATCATGCAAAGGCTGCCGGGGTAGAGATTATTGTAGCAGTTAACAAGATTGATAAGCCAAGTGCAAATATTGAGAAGGTAAAGCAGGAGTTGTCTGAGTATGAATTAATTCCGGAAGATTGGGGTGGAAGCACGATTTTCTGTCCGGTTTCTGCACATACTAAGGAAGGTATTGATAATCTGCTTGAAATGATTCTTCTGACAGCGGAAGTATTGGAACTTAAGGCAAATCCGAACAGGAATGCGAGAGGTCTGGTCATTGAGGCTCAGCTCGATAAGGGACGCGGTGCAGTTGCGACAGTGCTTGTACAGAAAGGCACACTTCATGTAGGAGATTCGATTGCTTGCGGAAGCAGTTATGGAAAGGTTCGTGCCATGATTGATGATAAAGGTCAGCGGGTTAAGAAGGCCATTCCTTCTACACCGGTTGAGATTCTTGGTCTTAATAGTGTCCCGGCAGCCGGAGAGACATTTGTTGTCTGTGATTCCGATAAGGAAGCAAAGGCGTTTGCGGAGACGTATATTTCTGAGGAGAAAAATCGATTGATTGAGGATACGAAGGCAAAAATGTCTCTTGATGATTTGTTTTCACAGATTCAATCAGGCAATATGAAAGAACTGGATATCATTGTAAAAGCTGATGTACAGGGATCCGTTGAGGCGGTAAAACAATCGCTCGTCAAGTTGTCCAACGAAGAGGTTGTTGTCAAAGTTATTCACGGTGGTGTTGGTGCAATCAATGAGTCTGATGTGATTCTTGCATCTGCATCGAATGCGATTATCATTGGATTTAATGTTCGTCCGGATCCTATTGCAAAGGTGACAGCAGATAATGAGGGCGTAGATATTCGTCTGTACAAAGTTATCTACAACGCAATTGAGGATGTAGAGGCTGCCATGAAGGGCATGCTGGATCCTGTATTCGAAGAAAAAGTGCTTGGTCATGCGGAAATCCGTCAGATTTTCAAGGCGTCTGGTGTTGGCAATATTGCAGGTTCCTATGTTCTTGATGGTACGATCGAGAGAGGATGTCGTGTTCGTATTTCGCGTGAGGGAGAGCAGATATTTGAGGGAGATCTGGCCTCATTAAAGAGATTTAAGGATGACGTCAAAGAGGTTAAGACTGGATTTGAGTGCGGTCTTGTGTTTGATGGATTTAATGATATTCAGGAACTCGATCTGGTAGAGGCATATAAGATGGTTGAAGTACCAAGATAGGAATGAAAGAATGAGAAAAAACAGTATTAAGAATATTCGTATCAACGAAGAGGTGATGCGGGAGTTATCCAATATTATCCGTGGGGAAATTAAGGATCCACGGATTAATCCGATGACTTCTGTGGTTGCGGTTGAAGTTGCACCGGATTTAAAGACCGCGAAGGCGTATATCAGTGTCCTCGGCGATGAACAGTCTCAGAAGGACACGATTGCCGGACTTCGTTCAGCAGAGGGATTTATTCGCAGAAGTCTTGCAAAGTCAATTAACCTTCGCAACACACCGGAGATTAAGTTTGTGTTGGATCAGTCAATTGAATATGGCATTCATATGTCAAAAATGATTGATGAAGTAACCAGAGAAAAGAAGGAGTCAGCCGATGATGAAGATTGATTCCGTGTTGGAAG
This sequence comes from Agathobacter sp., assembly GCA_022775045.1. GTDB lineage: Bacteria > Bacillota > Clostridia > Lachnospirales > Lachnospiraceae > Roseburia. Next base: position 10,347 of record JALFLB010000020.1, read on the forward strand.
GTAAAAAACTAATAGGAATTGCCGGACATGTGCGTCCGGATGGTGACTGCGTTGGTTCTACGCTTGCAGTGTACAACTATATCCGGACTTATTATCCGGATGTGGATGTACGATTGTATCTGGAACCTATTCCGAATATATTTAAATTTATGCACCATTCGGATGAAATCAGAAGCGAATATACAGATGAACTCTGCTTTGATCTGTTCATTGCCCTGGATTGCGGGGATGATAAGAGACTGGGAGAAGCAGCAAAATATTTTGAAAATGCGAAGCATACCTTCTGTATTGACCACCATGTCAGTAATCAGGCCTTTGGAGAGGAAAATTATATTTTCCCAGATGCAAGTTCCACCTGTGAGCTGGTGTTTGAACTGATGGATACAGAGCGTATTACAAAGGAAATAGCTGAGTGTCTGTACACCGGACTTGTGCATGATACGGGTATTTTTCAATATTCCTGTACCTCATCAAAGACAATGAATATCGCTGGAATTCTGATGGATAAGGGGATTGATTATACAACAATTGTCGATGAGACTTTTAATACCAAGACCTATAATCAGAATCGAATTATGGGATTGGCATTGTTGGAAAGTAAGCTTTTTCTGGATGGCAGGTGCATTGTCAGTGCTATTACAAAGGAACAGATGGATGATTTTGAGGTGTTGCCAAAACATATGGAAGGAATTGTCAGCCAGCTGCGTGTCACTAAAGGTGTAGAGGTTGCTGTGTTCCTATATGAAAATGAAGATGGGACTTATAAGGTTAGTTTCCGTGTTAACGGAGATTTTGATGCGGCAACGCTGGCAGTGCATTTCGGGGGCGGCGGTCATGTAAAAGCAGCAGGGTGTACCATGTCAGGCAGTCAGGAAGAGATTGTTTCAGAGATTATTTCAGAAATTGAGAAGAGAATGGCATGAGAAACGGAATTGTCAATGTATATAAGGAGAAAGGCTTTACCTCTTTTGATGTGGTCGCAAAGCTTCGAGGTATTCTTGGTGAGAAGAAAATTGGGCATACTGGGACACTGGATCCTGATGCGACAGGAGTTCTTCCGGTTTGTGTCGGGAATGCAACCAAGGTGTGTGGACTTTTAACCGATAAAGATAAAGTATATCGGGCGGTATTGCATCTTGGAATCACAACAGATACACAGGATGCCACAGGTACCATTCTTAAAGATTGTACGGCGCAGGCAAAGCTTCTTTCAGAAGCCGAAGTACGAGCGGCAATTGAAAGCTTTGTTGGTACTTATGCACAGATTCCACCAATGTATTCAGCTCTGAAAGTGAACGGAAAGAAGCTGTGCGATCTGGCAAGAGCAGGTATAGAAGTCGAACGGGAAGCTAGAAATGTTACAATTTTTTCTATTGAAATTCAAAAAGTGGAGTTGCCTTTTGTGACAATGCAGGTGCATTGTTCAAAAGGAACCTATATCCGTACATTGTGCTCCGACATTGGGGAGAGGCTTTGTGTGGGCGGTTCTATGGATTCGTTAGTTCGCACAAGAGTCAGCGTTTTTTCTATTGAGGAAGCATATACATTACAGGAGATTGAAGAATATCGGAACAGAGATGCTCTGGATGATATTTTCATGCCGGTCGATAGCGTTTTTGAGGGATTGCCTAAGCTGCATGTACTTCCAGAGGCTTTGTCACTGCTGAAAAATGGAAATCGGCTTCATACCTCGCATTTTGTTGAGAGACCGTTGCCGGAACTGACCGTACAAGATAAAAGAGTGCTTGTTTATGATGATAAAGGGCTGTTTTATGCCATTTATCAGTATGCTGAAAAGGAAAAAGATTATAAGGTTTATAAGATGTTCGGTGCATGTTAGTTTGCATAGAATATAGAAATGAGAAAGCTATGATTTGTTTCAATGATACCAAAGATTTTTATATAGAAGAACCAACGGCATTATCTCTTGGGAAGTTTGACGGGGTACATCGCGGACATGAGGCACTGATCGCACAGCTTCTTCAAAAACAAAAACAAGGGCTGAAAGCTGCGGTATTTACATTTGATATTCCCCCCAAAAAGCTGACAGAAAATAACAATTACCGGGTTTTGTCAACAAACCTGGAAAAAATTGATATTTTTCAGCAACATGGAATTGACTATTTTTTGCAGTGCCCCTTTACAAAGGATGTCATGTGCATGGAGCCGGAAGCGTTTGTGGACTGGATTGTCACCAGACTTCATGTCAAATGTATTGTTGTTGGATCAGATTTTCATTTTGGGCATGAGCGAAAGGGAAATCATGTTGTACTTGCCAATCTGGCAGAGCATTATGGCTATGAGCTTATAGTTGTTGACAAGCTGAAGTATAAAGGAAGAGATATCAGCAGCAGCTTTGTGCGGGAAGAGATTATCAGGGGAAGTATGGAGACGGCAAACGAATTGCTCGGGTATCCTTTTTTTGTAAAAAGCGAGGTTATTCATGGAAGAAAACTTGGGCGTCAGCTTGGTATTCCCACGATTAATATGGAGCTTCCGGCAGAAAAGCTTCTACCTCCGAAAGGCGTTTATGCAACTATGGTACAAATTGGACAGGTGTGTTATGCCGGGGTGACAAATGTCGGATGCAAGCCGACGGTGAATCCAACAAATAAAGTTGGAGTTGAAACACATATTCTTGATTATGAAGGGGATTTGTATGGAAGAACGCTTAAAGTCAGTTTCTTGCATTTTATTCGCCCGGAGAAGAAATTTGTATCGATAGATGACCTGAAAAAACAGATGGAACGGGATATTTTATCATGTTGTTCCTATCTTGCCGAAAAATAAATGTTACAGAAATGTTACAAGATTGTGTTGACAATGTAAAAAAATACTGCTATACTCGTATCAGTCGTGAGATTAGACAATCAATATGATTTTATTTGGAGGAATCTATGGAGTTGAATCATCTGACAAAGAAAAGAGTAAGTATGGTATTGGCGTTTGCGCTGGCTCTTTCCGGGACAGCTGCCTATTCTGGGATTCAGGCAGGACAGAAGCATAAGGGAGAACAGGAAGCTTCCGGAAGTCTGACAGCAGGAGTGTCCGTTGCACTTAATGCCAGTGAAGCCGAGGCACTTGATGTTACAGCAGGAGTGACGGATCTGTTATATGATAATACGGTTGTTGATGTGGCAGATAATACAGTCGATACGGTAGCACAGGGATTGGATGATACGCAGGATAAAGGAACAATCTGTGGCTATCAGAATCTTGGTGTTGCCACAGTGAAAGAAGGTAATTTGAATATTCGCCAGAAAGCTACAAAGGATAGCAAGTCGGTAGGTAAGATGACCAATCATGATGCCTGCGAGATCGTAGGAGAAGACGGGGATTGGTTAAAGGTTGAATCCGGCAAGGTTAAGGGCTATGTTAAGAGTGAGTATTTGTTAACAGGAGATGAGGCCCTTGCGGTTGCTAAGGAAGAAATTATTACCGTTGCGACAGTTAATACTACAACACTTCGTGTGCGCGAGGAGGCCTCTGCAGAGTCTTCTGTTCTTTCCTTAGTTGGAGAGGGAGAGGATCTGGTGGTCGAGGAGAGCAAGGACGGATGGTATAAGGTTGAGGTAGATGATCAGAAGGGATATATCTCTGGTGATTATGTAGATATCTCAGAAAAGCTTCCTACGGCACAGTCGGTTACAGAGCTGAAATATGGCGAGGGAGTATCTGACGTTCGTGTTGCTTTGGTACAGTATGCGCTTCAGTTTGTCGGCAACCCATATGTATGGGGTGGGACAAGCCTGACCAATGGAATTGACTGCTCCGGATTTACGATGCAGGTATATGCACATTATGGAATATCACTTCCGCATCATGCGGCATCCCAGCCATCCTATGGTAAGCGGATCAGTGCATCAGAGGCAAGACCGGGGGATTTATTTTTCTATGGAAGCGGAAGCAGCATCGGACATGTTGGAATTTATATTGGCAATGGACAGATTGTACATGCCAGCAATCCGAGAACCGGAATTAAGATATCCAGTGCTTATTACCGGACGCCGATTTGTGTTGTCAGCTATTTTAATTAAAAATATATTTACAATAGTTGGAAGCTATGGTATATTATCTTAGTATGGTTTAGCCCATATTCGGTGGATGGACACTCCGACCTTCTGCTGAGTATCGGGTATAAAAATAATTTAAGGAGGATCAATCATGATCGCAAAGGAAAAAAAACAGGCAATTATCGCTGAGTATGGAAGAACACCGAACGATACCGGTTCACCGGAGGTTCAGGTAGCAGTATTGACTGCAAGAATTCAGGAGCTCACTGAGCATTTGAAGGCAAACCCGAAGGATCATCATTCCAGAAGAGGTATGCTTAAGATGATCGGTCAGAGAAGAGGATTATTATCTTATCTGAAGGAAATCGATATTGAGAGATATCGTTCTTTGATTGAGCGTTTAGGTCTCAGAAAATAATTGTAAACAAGAGCGGAGTTTTATATTCCGCTCTTCTTTATTGTTGTATGACAAAACTTTTTACCGGGACCACTGAAGAGTGCAGACGGGGTCTGCTTTGTTCAGTAGTTTCGGGGTTTTGACATAAAAATTTATTTGGTTTTAAGGAGAAAAAATATGTACAAAAGTTATTCAATGGAGCTTGCCGGAAGAACTCTTACGGTAGATATCGGAAGAGTTTGTGCACAGGCCAATGGTGCAGCACTGTTAAAGTACGGCGAGACGACAGTATTATCCACTGCAACAGCTTCAGACAAGCCGAGAGATGGAATTGACTTTTTCCCGCTCAGTGTAGAGTTTGAGGAGAAAATGTATTCTGTTGGTAAGATCCCGGGAGGATTTAATAAGCGCGAGGGTAAGGCATCGGAAAATTCTATCCTGACTGCACGTGTGATTGATCGTCCAATGAGACCACTGTTTCCGAAGGATTATCGTAATGATGTAACGTTAAATAATATGGTAATGTCCGTTGATCCGGAATGTCGTCCGGAGCTGGTGGCAATGATAGGTGCGGCACTTGCAACTACAATTTCTGATATTCCGTTTGATGGTCCATGTGCTATGACACAGATGGGAATGAAGAATGGAGAATTTATTGTAAACCCATCTCAGAAGGACTGGGATGAGGGAGATTTAAAACTTACCGTTGCATCCACCGCGACAAAGGTAATTATGATTGAAGCAGGAGCAAATGAAATTCCTGAAGCGAAAATGATTGAAGCGATTTATAAATGTCATGATGTGAATCAGACGATTATTGCTTTTATCAATAAGATTCGTGATGAAGTGGGAAAGCCAAAGCATGAATACACAAGCTGTGCAATTCCGGAAGAGATGTTTGCTGCTATGCGTGAAATTGTTACCCCGGAACAGATGGAAGAAGCAGTATTTACGGATGAGAAGCAGAAGAGAGAGGAAAATATTCGCGAGATTACCGAAAAATTTGCGGAAGCTTTTGCTGAAAATGAAGAGTGGCTTGCAGTGCTGGATGAAGCGGTATATCAGTATCAGAAGAAGACCGTGCGTAAGATGATATTAAAGGATCACAAGCGCCCGGACGGTCGTGCAATTGACCAGATTCGTCCGCTTGCGGCAGAGGTTGATCTGATTCCCAGAGTACATGGCTCTGCAATGTTTACCCGTGGACAAACACAGATTTGTGATGTTGTCACATTGGCTCCACTTTCTGAGGTACAGAAGATTGATGGAATTGATGAGAATATTACAACCAAGAGATACATGCATCATTATAATTTCCCGTCTTACTCGGTAGGCGAGACGAAGCCAAGTCGTGGACCGGGACGCCGTGAGATTGGACATGGTGCACTGGCTGAGCGGGCATTGCTTCCGGTTATGCCTTCTGTAGAGGAGTTTCCGTATGCAATCCGTGCTGTATCAGAAACTTTTGAGTCAAATGGTTCTACTTCTATGGCATCTACCTGTGCATCCTGTATGTCATTGATGGCAGCCGGTGTTCCAATTAAGAAGATGGTAGCAGGTATTTCCTGTGGACTTGTAACTGGAGATACAGATGATGATTATCTTGTACTTACTGATATTCAGGGCCTGGAAGATTTCTTCGGTGATATGGATTTCAAGGTAACAGGAACACATGATGGTATTACAGCAATTCAGATGGATATCAAGATTCATGGTCTGACTCGTCCGATTGTTGAGGAAGCGATTGCTCGTACAAGAGAGGCAAGACTTTACATTATGGATGAGGTTATGAGTAAAGCGATTGCTGAGCCTCGTAAAGAAGTTAATCAGTGGGCACCTAAGATTGAACAGATTACTATCGATCCGAATAAGATTGGTGATGTCGTTGGACAGAAGGGGAAGACAATCAATGAGATTATTGCCCGTACAGGCGTTAAGATTGATATTACAGATGATGGTGCTGTCTCAGTTTGCGGAACCGATAAGGATGCAATTGCCAAGGCGATTGATATGATCAAAATTATAACCACAGATTTTGAGGAAGGACAGATTTTCACAGGAACTGTTGTCAGCATCAAGGAGTTTGGAGCATTTCTTGAGTTTGCACCTGGCAAGGAAGGTATGGTTCATATCTCTAAGATTGCAAAGGAAAGAATTAACCATGTTGAAGATGTTTTGACACTTGGCGATAAGGTCAAGGTTGTATGTCTTGGCAAGGATAAGATGGGAAGAATCAGCTTCTCCATCAAGGATGTTCCGGCAAATGCATAATTAATTAAATAGAAGCTTAGATGGAGCCATGTGCTGTGCACATGGCTCTTTTCACGTGCAAAGCCCTGTTTCATATAATAAAAGCAGAAGGTGAGTACAGAAAAGGAATGGAGAGAAATCATGGATCGCGTTAAAAAGCTGGTGCATGCACAAGGGGTATACAGACAGGGATATACCGGGAAAAATGTAAGAATTGTAATGTTGGACACGGGTGTATTTCTGCATCGGGATATCAAGGCCAATATCATTGGCTTTAAAGATTTTATTGGGTACAGAGCAAATTGTTATGATGATAACGGACATGGAACACATATTGCAGGGATTCTTTGCGGAAATGGAATGCTCAAAGGAATGGCGCCGCAGGCGCAGTTGATTGCTTTGAAGGTGCTTGATAAGAATGGAGGCGGAAATACAACACGTGTGCTGGATGCACTTGACTGGGTAGAACAAAATCATGAGCGATATCACATTCGCATTCTCAATTTTTCGGTGGGTTTTCTGCCTGGGGCAGGTGATCGTGAACAAAAGCAGATTGTTGATAAATTGGAAAAACTTTGGGATGAAAGAGTCGCAATTGTGACAGCGGCAGGAAATAATGGTCCGGCAAGTGGTTCCATTACCGTTCCGGGTATTTCCCGAAAAGTAATTACCGTTGGTGCCTGTGATGATCAGCATCCCGGAGCACGGATGCCTGACAATTATAGTGGACAGGGACCAACGGCCTGTTGTATTGTTAAGCCGGAAATTTTGGCACCTGGGACCAATATTATCAGTCTGGATAACCGTGGAAATCATTATATAAAGAAGAGCGGGACTTCGATGGCGACTCCGGTTGTCTGTGGTGCACTCGCGCTGGCCTTGCAAAAGAATCCGTCTCTTCGACCGGAACAGTTAAAATTGAAACTTTATGAGTCGGCAGAAAATTTGGAAATGGCTAAAGCAGCATGGGGAATTCTGAATGTTGATAAATTACTTGATTTGATATAAAATGCTTTTTGGAGGAAAAATTTATGAAAAGATTTGCCAATAAGCTCTTTAGTAAACTGGTTTTAGGAGCAATGATTATTCTTTTGCAGTTTGGCTGGTTTGTTTATCTGATTTATAGTGCGACAACAGTGAATTCTGCGGTGAATATCGGATTTCAAGTGATTGCGGTTGCTTTGGCGCTCTCTGTTGCAAATAAGGATATGCGAACTTCATATAAGATGTCGTGGATTTTTTTGATTTTGTTTCTTCCTTTGTTTGGGTGTCCGGCCTATTTTCTGTTCGGCAGATCCGGATTGACCAAGCGTACCAGAATCAAAATGGAAGCGGTTGCAGAACGGATTGGTGTTTTCAGGTCGAGCGATGAAAAAATTGAGAAAATCCTTGAACAACAGGATTTTTATGCGGCGCAACAATCGCGCTATCTGACCTTAAATGCAGGTTATCCGTTATACAGGGAAGGAAACACACGATATTTTAGTAATGGAGAATCTCTTTTTCCACAGATTTTGGAAGATTTGAAAAATGCAAGACATTTTATTTTTTTAGAGTATTTTATTGTGGAACAGGGGAAAATGCTTGATCCAATTTTAGAAATTTTGGAAGAAAAGGTAAGACAGGGAGTAGATGTCCGGCTGATTTATGATGATGTCGGATGTATTCAGACACTTCCTCCGAAGTTTTATCTGACTCTTCGACAAAAGGGAATCCGATGTGCTGTATTTAATAAATTTCGTCCGTTTTTGTCTGTGATCATGAATAACCGTGATCACCGTAAAATTACGGTGATTGATGGAAAGATTGCGTATACGGGTGGATTTAATCTTGCGGATGAATATATCAATGAGAAACATAAATTCGGGTATTGGAAGGATGCAGGAATCCGTGTCACGGGAGACTGTGTCTGGAGTTTTACCAGTATGTTTCTTGAAATGTGGGATTTTATTACAGGGGAAGAGGAAGATTATGAGAACTATCGTGCAGCGTCCATTCCGATGAACCCGGAGGAAGAGTCTGATGAAGATGCGGGATTCATTCAGCCTTACAGTGATTCTCCATTGGATCATGAAGATGTTGGAGAGAACGTATATTTACATCTGATTGAGCATGCAAAAAAATATATCTACATTTTTACTCCGTATCTGATCATCGGTTCAGAGATGAAAACAGCACTGGTTAATGCCGCGAAATGCGGTGTGGATGTACGAATCGTAGTGCCTGGGATTCCAGACAAAAAACTTGTATACCTGCTTACGCAGTCAAGTTTTGAACAGTTGATCAAGGGAGGCGTCAAAATTTATAAATATATCCCTGGATTTATTCATTCCAAATGCTTTGTGGTGGATGATGTCTATGCAACCGTGGGAACTGTAAATCTGGATTACCGGAGTCTGTATCTGCATTTTGAATGTGGAATATGGCAGTACAAAACCCAGGCGGTAATGCAGGTCAAGAAGGATATGGTTGAGACATTTTCGCAAAGTCACGCGGTTACTCTTGAGGAATGTCAGAACAGATTTTTACTGGTGCGGATGTTTATGGGAGCTCTTAAATTGTTTGCTCCTCTGCTATAAACACTAAATGTTGTAATTTGCCCTTGCAATTTCCACTATATCAAGTTAAAATAGGTGTTGCGACAGAAAGGAAAGAGGAAATGGAGCTGACAGTAAAGCTGCAGGTTTTTGAAGGTCCTCTGGATCTGCTTTTACACCTGCTTGAGAAGAATAAGGTAAATATATATGATATTCCGATTGTGGAGATTACAGCACAGTATATGGAATATATTGCGGAGATGAAGCGCCAGGATCTGGATGTTCTGAGTGAATTTCTTGTGATGGCAGCCACTTTGATCGATATTAAGTCCAAGATGCTGCTTCCTTGCAATCCTGATAGTGAGGAGGAAGAGGAGGATCCTCGTGCTGAGCTGGTTCAGCAGCTGTTGGAATACAAGATGTACAAATGTATGGCTTATGAACTGAAAGACCGTCAGATGGATGCTCAGCGTGTGCTGTTTAAGGAGCCAACTATTCCTGAGGAGGTTCTTGCATATGAGGAGCCGTTGGATGTGGCAGAGCTTGTTTCGGATGTGACACTTGCAAAATTGAACGATATTTTTAAAAGTATTATGAAAAAACAGAAGGACAAGATCGATCCGCTGCGTTCCAAGTTTGGAAAGATTGAAAAAGAAGAGGTTTCTTTGGAAGATAAGATGTCGAGTCTGGAACAATATGCACTTTCACATAAGCATTTCAGTTTTCGCAATCTTCTGGAGAACCAGTCCACCAAGGTGGAAGTGATTGTAACGTTTCTCGCAATTTTGGAGCTTATGAAAATGGGTAAAATATTTATTTCCCAGGAGCACATTTTTGATGATATCAAGATTGATTCCAGAATTGCGGCATAATCAATAGTTAGGATTATTTATATATGGAAGAAAAGAATTATAAAGCAATTATCGAGGCGATTCTTTTTACCATGGGAGAATCTGTGGAACTTGAGAAGATTGCCAGTGTAATCGAATTGGATAAACAGAAGACGAAGGCAATCATTGAGGAAATGATGCAGGAGTGGAAGGAATCCGGCAGAGGTGTTGCAATTATTGAGCTTGATGGCGCCTATCAGATGTGTACACAGCCGGAAATGTACGAGTATTTAATCCGTATTGCAAAGCAGCCGAAACGAAGGGTGCTTACGGATGTTTTGCTAGAGACACTTTCCATTATTGCGTATAAGCAGCCGGTTACGAAAATTGAGATTGAAAAGATCCGCGGGGTATCTTCTGACCATGCAGTTAGTAAACTGGTGGAATACAATTTGGTTTGTGAGCTTGGACGGCTGGATGCACCGGGGCGTCCCCTTTTGTTTGGAACAACAGAAGAATTTCTTCGAAGTTTTGGTGTGCATTCTATCGATGAACTTCCAGTTCTAAGTCCGGTACAGGTGGAGGAATTTAAGCAGGAAGCAGAAGAGGAGATGCACGTTCAGCTGGATATCTAGTGAACTATGAATATTGTGAATAAGAATAATCATATACATGAAGTAAGGAGTGTATATGGTTATTTTTTTATGAAAAAATTTAGATGTCTGGTATTGGTTATTCTTTTGGTTTTGGTACAATGTGCAACAAACGTTTGTACAGTCAGTGCAGAAACCCAAACACAACAATTGCAGGAGAACAAACTCTATTCAAAATCCTGTGCGATGACGGATGGCGCAAGCGGGCGGCTTTTATATGGAAAAGAAGAGGATATACCGCTTCCCAATGCAAGCACAACGAAAATTATGACATGTATTCTTGCGATGGAAAGCTGTGCTATGGATGAGGTGGTTACGTTCAGTGAGGAGGCTGCCGCACAGCCGAAAGTGCACCTTGGTGCAAAGAAGGGGGAACAATTCTACCTTCAGGATCTGCTCTATGGTCTTATGCTGGAATCTTACAATGATTGTGCCTGTGCGATTGCGGAGCATGTGGGCGGAACTGTGGAGAAATTTGCTGAGAAAATGAATGAAAGAGCAAAGGAACTTGGATGCGTGGACACACATTTTGTTACACCAAACGGATTGGATTGTGAAGATGAGGAGGGAGCGCATCATACGACTGCATATGATCTTTGCAAAATAATGGCTTATTGTGCATGGGGTTCTCCGGTGAGTGCGCAGTTTCTTTCATTAACCCAGACCAAAAGCCATAGTTTTAACAGCCTTTCAGGAACAGGCTATGCGGTGTCCAATAAAAATGTTTTTTTGGATATGATGGACTGTGCAATTACAGGAAAGACCGGTTATACTGCAAAGGCCGGGTATTGTTATGTTGCTGCTGTTGAGGAGGGAGGAAGACGATACTGTATAGCATTATTGGCATGCGGATGGCCCAATCATAAAAATTACCGTTGGTCAGATGCAAAACAATTGTTCCAGTATGGACTTGATAACTATCATCTTTATAAGGGAACGGAGGATGCATTTGAAGTCTCGCCGATTGAAGTACCCTGCGGGTATCGGGATGGTACACTTGCAGAGTGGGGGGACCGGACAAAATTGTCTCTTATAGTAGATAAGAAGGAGAAGAATCCCATGTTTCTGAAAGCGGATTGGGATGAAGCACAGATTCGAAAGGAGTTTACACAGGTTGTCACGCTGCCGGTAAAAAAAGGATCGAAGATCGGGCGAATCGAATATTGTATCAATGGCGAGGAAATTTACTCCTTCGATATATGTGCTGGGGAAGATATAAAAAAATGGGATTTTCGAACTTTTTTCATGGCTTTATGGAAGGAGTTTCTTTTGTGAATTTTAAAAAATTAATTAGTGAAAAATTTAACAATTTCTGTTGAAATACGTTTGGAAATGTTATACAATCACACTAGCGGAATTTTTTATTTTTTAATTATGCTTGGTTTTTAAAAAACTGAGTATGAAGCGTCGGTTCTTTGCCACAGGCAAATTTTCATGAACTGATGTTTAATAGAGATGGAGGGCATAAGATGAGTAGTAACAATGAGAACTTGGCAATGCAGCGTATTGCTAAGTTGGTCGATGAGAACAGCTTTATGGAAATGGGTTCTCTCGTAACGGCGCGAAGCACAGACTTTAATCTGACCGCAGCAAAGACTCCTTCTGATGGTGTGATTATCGGACATGGACTGATTGATGGCAATCTGGTATTTATTTATAGCCAGGATGCATCCGTTTTAAACGGAACCATTGGAGAAATGCATGCAAAGAAAATTGCTTCTGTGTATGATATGGCAATGAAGATGGGAGCACCTGTAATTGGTTTTATCGATTGCGGCGGAATTCGTCTTCAGGAATCTGTGGATGCTTTAGATGGATTTGGTACAATTTATGCAAAAGAAGTTGCAGCGTCAGGTCTTGTTCCACAGATTTGCGGTGTATTTGGTAATTGTGGCGGTGGACTTTCCGTTGTTCCAGCGCTTTGCGATTTTGCTTTCATTGAGGAGAGCAAGGGTCGTATGTTTGTCAACACCCCGGATGCCATTGTTGGAAACCGCACAGAAAAGTGTGATACAGCAAGTGCAGCATTCCAGAGTGAAAATAACGGTTGTGTTGATTTTGTCGGATCTGAGGATGAGATTATGGCGCAGATTCGTCAGCTGGTATGCATGCTCCCAAATAATAATGATGGAGATGTGTACACAGATACCTGTGAGGATGATTTAAATCGTGCATGTGTGAGCATGGACAATATGAAAGGTGATCCAAGATATCTTTTATCTGAGATTTCTGATGGACATGTATTTTTTGAGACGAAAGCTGACTATGCCAAGAATATGGTAACAGGTCTGTTTAAACTTAATGGAATGACAGTTGGTGCTGTTGCAAATTGTTCTGAAGTTTATGATGAGCAGGGAAATAAGACGGAGACCTTTGATATGTCTCTGACAGCTAAGGGTTGTAACAAAGCTGCTGAGTTTGTTCAATTCTGTGATGCATTTTCAATTCCGGTGCTTTCTATTACAAATGTGAACGGATTTAAGAATTGTATGTGCTCAGAGAAAAATCTTGCTAAGGCTTTGGCGAGAATGACTTACGCATTTGCGAATGCAACCTGTGCGAAGGTAAATTTGATTACAGGAGAGGCTTACGGAAGCCCATATGTATTTATGAATTCAAAATCAATCGGAGCGGATCTGGTTTATGCGTGGAGTGATGCTAAGATTGGTATGATGGATTCTACACTGGCTGCGAAGATTATGTATCCGGATGCCGGAGCAGATGAAATTAAGGAAAAAGCTTCCGATTATGAAAAACTGCAGTCTTCTGCAACATCGGCAGCGGCAAGAGGTTATGTGGATCGTATTATTGATCCGGCTGATTCCAGAAAGTACCTCGTGGCTGCATTTGAGATGCTTTATACCAAATATGTACATGAGCCGGAAAAGAAACACGGGACCAAGTAGAAAGGTGAAGTTTTATGAAAAAGAGAATTGCTTTGGCACTCAGCATGATCATGATGATTTTGATGCTTGGTGCCTGCGGAACAGATCCGACTACCGTGGATTATAACGGACATTCTTATGATGATTTGAAGACAGATATGTACAGCAGCATCAGCATGGTTCAGGCAGTTGCATCGCTTTTTGAAGAGAGTGATATGACAGCAGATACAGTTTCGAAGGATGTTATAGATGCGTTAAATGCCAATTATGGAGTAACAGAGGAACAGATTGCTGGTGCAGGAAAGTGGATGGATGTCACAGATGAATTTGGCGAGTGCAAAGGTGAGGATGAAGATTCCTTTACTGTAACCAAATCCGGTGAGACGCTTACCACGGATCTGACTCTGAATTTTGAAAAGAAGAAAGTTGATTTTCAGGTAGTCTATGATTATTATTCGATGGAGATTACAGGAATTACAGTTGAGCCGATTTATTCGCTTTCTGAGAAGATGAGCAAAGCAGGAATCAATACGTTAATTTCTATTTCAATCGTATTTGCAGTGTTGATTCTGATTAGTTTACTGATTGCATGCTTTAACATTTTCCCTTATCTTGAGAAAAAGAAAGCTGCCAAAAAGGCCGCAGTGGCAACAGCAACTGCAGAAGTGACAGCAGAGGAGCCGGCAGCAGCACCTGTACAGCCGGTACAGACAAAAACAGATGATACGGAACTGATTGCGGTAATCGCCGCTGCGATTGCTGCGAGCAGCGGAACTTCTACAAACGATTTTGTAGTTCGTTCCATTAATAGAAGATAATTTAATTTGGTTTTAGGAGGATCATTTCATGAAGAATTATACAATTACCGTTAATGGTAACGTTTATGATGTTACAGTAGAAGAGACTGGAAGCACGCCAAGTGTTGCTGCACCAAAACGTGCAGCTGCAGCCGCACCAGCTGCTGCAAAATCAGCTGCATCAGCAGGAGCAGGAAGTGTGAAGATTGAGGCGGGAGCAGCCGGAAAAGTATTCAAGATTGAGAAGAATGTCGGTGATTCTGTAAAGAAGGGTGATACCGTTCTTGTTCTTGAAATTATGAAGATGGAGACACCGGTTGTTGCGCCGGAGGATGGAACTGTTGCAAGCGTTGATGTGGCAGTTGGAGATGCTGTTGAGTCTGGCGCATTACTTGCCACATTAAACTAATCCAAGGAGGAAAATACTGTGAGTTATGTAGGTGAAACATTATCTAACCTCCTACATCAGACAGCCTTTTTTAATCTGACCTGGGGAAATTATGTTATGATTCTTGTAGCATTTGTTTTCCTGTATCTTGCAATTAAAAAGGGGTTTGAGCCATTGCTTTTAGTTCCGATTGCATTTGGAATGCTGCTTGTTAATATTTATCCGGATATTATTGCAAGCCCGGAACAGACAAGCAATGGTGTAGGCGGTTTGCTTTATTATTTTTATCAGTTAGATGAGTGGTCAATCTTACCTTCCCTGATTTTCCTTGGTGTCGGTGCGATGACTGATTTTGGACCGTTGATTGCGAATCCAATCAGCTTTTTGATGGGAGCTGCTGCACAGTTTGGTATTTTCAGTGCGTATTTCCTTGCAATTATTTTTGGATTTAATGATAAGGCCGCAGCTGCTGTATCCATTATTGGTGGAGCAGATGGACCAACTTCGATTTTCCTGGCTGGTAAGCTCGGACAGACAGGCCTTATGGGACCTATCGCGGTTGCAGCATATTCCTATATGGCATTGGTGCCGATTATTCAGCCGCCAATTATGAAGCTGCTTACAACTAAGAAGGAACGCGCAATCAAAATGCAGAATCTGCGTCCGGTAAGCAAATTAGAAAAGATTTTATTCCCGATTGTGGTTACGGTTGTTGTATGCGTGCTGCTTCCAACAACGGCACCTCTTGTTGGTATGCTGATGCTTGGAAACCTCTTCCGTGAGTCTGGTGTAGTGCGTCAGCTGCAGGAGACAGCAAGCAATGCTCTTATGTATATCGTTGTTATTCTGCTTGGTACTTCCGTAGGTGCAACTACCAGTGCAGAGGCATTTTTGAACTGGAGCACAATCAAGATCGTTATATTAGGTCTTGTTGCATTTATGATCGGTACAGCTGCCGGTGTATTATTCGGTAAGCTCTTATGCCTGATTACCAAGGGCAAGATTAATCCTTTGATTGGTTCGGCTGGTGTGTCGGCGGTTCCTATGGCTGCCAGAGTATCCCAGAAGGTTGGTGCAGAGGAAGATCCTACCAATTTCTTGCTGATGCATGCAATGGGACCGAATGTTGCAGGTGTTATCGGTACTGCTGTTGCGGCAGGATGTTTTATGGCGATTTTTGGAATCTAGTTATTGTAACGATTTGAACTTTTTAGGAGGATAATCATGTCAGAAGTACAGGCAAAGCCTATTAAAATTACTGAAACAATCTTACGTGATGCGCACCAGTCCATGATTGCCACACGTATGACAACGGAACAGATGCTTCCAATCGTTGATAAGATGGATAAGGTTGGTTACCACGCAGTTGAGTGCTGGGGTGGAGCAACCTTCGATGCATCTCTTCGTTTTTTGAAAGAGGATCCATGGGACCGTCTTCGTAAACTGAGAGATGGGTTTAAGAATACAAAACTGCAGATGCTTTTCCGTGGACAGAATATTTTAGGATATCGTCCATATGCAGATGATGTGGTTGAATATTTTGTACAGAAGTCAATTGCAAATGGTATTGATATCATTCGTATTTTTGACTGCCTGAATGATCTTCGTAATCTTCAGACTGCTGTTACGGCAGCAAATAAAGAGAAAGGACATGCACAGGTTGCATTGTCTTATACATTAGGAGATGCGTATACGCTGGATTACTGGGTTGACATGGCGAAACGGGTTGAGGACATGGGCGCAAATTCCCTTTGCATTAAGGATATGGCAGGTCTGCTTGTCCCTTATAAGGCAGATGAGCTTGTCCGTGCATTGAAGAGCGCGGTTGATATTCCGATTGAGCTTCATACGCACTATACTTCAGGTGTAGCTTCTATGACTTATCTGAAGGCGGTGGAGGCCGGCTGTGATATCATTGATACTGCTATGTCTCCATTTGCACTTGGCACCAGTCAGCCGGCAACAGAGGTTATGGTTGAAACCTTCAAGGGTACTCCGTATGATACTGGACTAGATCAGAATCTGCTGGCTGAGATTGCTGATTACTTCCGTCCGATGAGAGATGAAGCTCTTGCAAGTGGTCTTTTGAATCCGAAGGTATTGGGTGTTAATATTCAGACTCTGCGTTATCAGGTTCCGGGAGGTATGTTATCCAACATGATTTCCCAGCTTAAAGAGCAGGGCGCAGAGGACAAGTATGAAGAAGTGTTAAAAGAGGTTCCGAGAGTTCGTAAGGATCTCGGTGAACCACCACTTGTTACACCGTCTTCTCAGATTGTGGGTACACAGGCTGTGTTTAATGTCCTGATGGGTGAGCGATACAAGGTTGCTACACAGGAGACCAAGGGTATTCTGGAAGGAAAGTATGGTCAGACAGTAAAACCATTCAATCAGGAAGTGGTTGATAAAGTGCTTACTGCAGATGAGAAGGCTTCTGCAATCACCTGCCGTCCGGCAGATTTACTTGAGCCGGAGCTTGATAAGATTGAGGCCGAAATGAAGCAGTATAAGCAGCAGGATGAAGATGTGCTGACTTATGCACTGTTTCCACAGGTTGCTACTGATTTCTTTAAGTATCGTGAAGCGCAACAGACCGGTGTGGATGCGAAAGCTGCAGATTCTAAGAACGCTGCATATCCGGTATGATTTTCTGTGATTTAAGAAGTGTGACAGATCCCCATGGATTGAGTATTTCCTTGATCCATGGGGATTTTTCTATTGCATTTGTTTGTTAAAGTGTTAAAATAAAATGCAGTGACGAAAATGGAGGGGGTATTATGTCGAATACAAATGATCTGTTAAACCGGATCAATAATCTTTACAGCTCCATGAGCAAGGGGCAGAAGCTGCTTGCAACTTATATTACAGATAATTATGATAAAGCAGTGTTTCTGACAGCAGCGAAGATGGGAGAGACTGTAGGCGTCAGTGAATCAACAGTCGTGCGTTTCGCTACTTATTTGGGGTATAAGGGATATCCGGAATTTCAGAAAGCACTTGAGGAGCTTGTCCGTAATAAACTAAATTCTGTTCAACGGATGGAAGTTACCTATGGACGGATTAGTCAGTCAAAAATTTTAGAAACAGTTCTTCAGGCGGATGCAGATAAAATTAAGACAACATTGGAAAAAATAGATCATAATGCATTTGAAATTGCAGTGTCTACAATTCTTGAGGCAAAAAATATTTATATTGTTGGAATCAGAAGCTGTGCGCCGCTGGCCAGCTTTCTTGGTTTTTATCTGAACCTGATGTTCGATAATGTAAGACTACTTACTACAAATAGTTCGAGTGAATTATTTGAGCAGATGGTGCGGATTGGGGAGCAGGATGTAATTATTGGTATCAGTTTTCCGCGCTACTCCATGCGCACACTTAAGGCACTTGAATTTGCTAATAACCGCAATGCAAAAGTAATTACACTCACAGACAGTGTTCATTCTCCAATGAATCTGTACTCGTCCTGTAATCTGATCGCAGACAGTGATATGGCTTCGATTGTGGATTCTCTGGTGGCTCCGCTTAGCGTTATTAATGCGCTGGTGGTTGCATTGTGCATGAAAAAGCAGAAGGAAGTGGCAGGAACACTTACAATGCTGGAAGATATCTGGGATGAATATCAGGTTTATGAGAATGATGAAATTAATTATATTGATGATTCCATCAAGGTTCATTATGCAAAATTAGAGGATATGGATACATGAGTCAGGTAATCGTTGTTGGTGGTGGGGCGGCAGGAATGATGGCTGCTTATCAGGCTGCCGTCTGTGGACACCAGGTAACTTTATTAGAACAGAATGAAAAACTCGGTAAGAAGCTCTATATCACAGGAAAGGGGCGCTGTAATATTACAAATGCCGGTGATATGGACAATCTGTTTGCAAATGTAATGAGCAACCGGAAGTTTTTGTACAGTGCTTTTTATACATTTGACAATGAGCAGGTGTGTTCTTTTTTTGAGGAACAGGGACTGCATACAAAAGTTGAACGTGGCAATAGGGTTTTCCCGGTAACGGATCATTCGTCGGATGTAATTGCAGCCTTGCGCCGGGCGTTATATAAGAAAAAGGTTTGTGTTAAGCTTCACACGAAGGTGGCGGAGCTTATTTTTGATCATGGAAAGGCACAGGGAGTTCAGCTATCAGATGGAATGAAAATAGAGGCAGATGCGGTCATTATCGCGACAGGTGGTTTTTCTTACCCGTCTACAGGTTCTACCGGGGATGGATACCGTATGGCAGAGGAGAGTGGGCATAAGCTTGTGGATTGTACACCTTCACTGGTTCCGTTCGAAACAAAGGAGACATGGGTTCAAAAACTACAGGGATTGTCCCTGCGTAATGTAAATATTTCTATTTGGAATGGAAAGAAAAAATTGTATGAGGATTTCGGAGAGATGCTGTTTACTCATTTTGGAGTGAGTGGACCTTTGATTTTATCGGCGAGTGCGATGATAAAGGCACCTCAATTTCAGCAGGAATTACGCCTTTGTATTGATTTAAAGCCGGCATTGGATGCGGAACAGATGGACCGGCGGATTTTGCGTGAGTTTGGTGCAATGAAAAATAAACAGTTTAAGAATTCCCTTGTGCATTTACTTCCGGCAAAGCTGATTCCGGTCATTCTGGTGTTGAGTAATATTGATCCGGAAAAGAAAGTTAATGAAATTGAAAAAGAGGAGCGGCATCGACTTGTTTCACTTTTGAAAAATCTTACACTTACGATTACCGGATTACGTGGGTGGAACGAGGCGATTATTACGAGAGGCGGTGTGTCTGTAAAAGATATCAATCCTTCTACCATGGAATCCAAACTGGTTCAGGGCTTATATTTTTGTGGAGAGGTGCTTGATCTTGATGCGTTGACAGGAGGATATAATCTTCAGATCGCATGGTCAACCGGATATCTGGCAGGAAGTTCGGTACCATAAGGAAAAATCTATTATTTGAAATAAAAGAATATCTATGGTAAATTTTTAGTGGATTGTACAGAATAAAAATAGAAAAAGCAGGAGGATTGACAATGATTAATATAGCAATTGATGGACCGGCGGGGGCTGGAAAAAGCACGATTGCCAGAAGGCTTGCGGCGGAATTAGGTTATGTCTATGTAGATACAGGTGCTATGTATCGCGCGATGGCTTACTATTTTCTGCAAAATAAAATTTCACCGGATGATGAGGTGGCAATCGCAGGAGCCTGTTCCGATGTAGATGTGACTATCCGTTATGTGGATGGAGAACAGCAGGTGATTTTGAATGGAGAGAATATAAATGGCGTGATTCGAAATGAAGAAGTTGGTAACATGGCCAGTGCTACAAGTGTTTATCCGGTTGTTCGTACAAAACTTGTGGAGCTTCAAAGACAGCTTGCTGCTAAGGAAAATGTAATCATGGATGGACGGGATATTGGAACGGTTGTTCTGCCGGATGCAAATGTTAAGATTTATCTGACTGCAAGTTCCAGAGTACGTGCAAAGCGTCGATACGAGGAATTGCAGGAAAAAGGCATCTCTTGCAATCTGGATGAAATAGAGCAGGATATTATAGAACGAGATTATCGTGATATGCATCGGGAGACATCGCCGCTCAAGCAGGCTGAGAATGCTGTACTTTTGGATTCATCGGATCTGGATGTCGACGGAGTTGTTGCGGCAATGAAAAAAATCATTGAAGAGGCCTGAATGATGAAGCTTACAGTTGCAAAAAGTGCAGGATTTTGTTTTGGCGTCAAGCGTGCTGTGAATATGGTTTATTCACAGGCGGATGAATCTTTGGTTCCTGTTTATACGTATGGACCCATTATTCATAATGAAGAGGTTGTCAGGGATCTGGAAGGCAAAGGTGTGCATGTTATTCGTAAACTCGATGAACTTGCGGTTCTTCCGAAAGGAAAAATTGTAATCCGATCCCACGGAATCAGCAAAGCGGAACATGAAAAAATGAACGCGCTTGGCTTCGAAATTTTAGATGCCACCTGTCCATTTGTATTAAAAATTCACCGTCTGGTTGAGGAGTATAGCGCAAATGGGTATACGATTGTGATTGCCGGTAATGCGAAGCATCCGGAAGTAGAGGGAATCCTCGGCTGGGTGGGAAATCAAAAAGCGTATACAGTTTTAGATGCAGAGGATGTGGATAAATTACCCATTCGGAGTGGTGAAAAAGTATGTTTTGTGGCACAGACGACATTTAACTACAATAAATTTCAAGAATTAGTTGAAATTATCAAGAAAAAAGGGTATGATATAAGTGTTTTAGATACAATCTGTAATGCTACGGAAGAGAGACAGGCAGAAGCACGCGAGATTGCCAGTCAATCGGATGTGATGATTGTGATTGGAGACAAGCATAGCTCCAATACACAGAAGCTGTATGAGATATCTAAAAAGGAATGTGCAAATACTTACTATATACAAACGAGTAAAGATATGGATTTTCGTCAGATACAATCCATCAATAACGTAGGTATTACCGCAGGGGCTTCAACCCCAAACTATATCATCGAGGAGGTTTCAAAGAATGTCAGAAATGAGCTTTGAACAAATGTTGGAAGAATCTTTAAAAACAATAAGAAATGGAGAAGTGGTAGAGGGTACCGTTATTGATGT
>JALFLB010000016.1 GCA_022775045.1 Agathobacter sp.
GCAGCGATCGGCGCACTACCAAGACCTGCCTCGTTGGAGAAGATACCGCGGGCAATACCTTTCTGCATCGCTACAATCATACTTCCAACGATACCACCGGTGATAGCCTTAGGATTAAATGCAGCTTCTACGATCATAACAACAGCTGCCGGTACTTCCTTAATATTAAAAATAACCAACAGCACTGCAAACACAAAATAAATAATCGCCATAAACGGTACGATAACCTGGCTGACACTTGCGATACGCTTGACACCACCGATCAGTACGGCCGCAACACAGAATGCAAGAATCAGTGAAGCGATCACAACCGACCAGGAATACTCTCCAAGGAACGGAAGAATCTTTACGGTATGCGCATTGTTCGGATCAAAGAAATTGTTGATTGCACTGGCGATACCATTTACCTGTGAGAAAGTTCCGATTCCAAATAAACCTACACATACACCAAAGAATGCGAAAATCTTGGCAAGCCACTTCCACTTGCTTCCCATACCCTGCTCAATATAGTAGAATGGTCCACCAAGGCTGTGTCCGTCCCCCGCTACCACACGATACTTGACCGCAAGCAGACCTTCTGAATACTTTGTTGCCATACCAAGAAAAGCTGCCACGATCATCCAGAATAACGCGCCCGGACCACCGGCACATACAGCAGTCGCTACTCCGACGATATTACCGGTACCGATGGTTGCGCTCAAAGCCGTACATAACGCACCGAAACTTGAGATCTCGCCTTCTCCGCCTTCCTCGTTTTTGACCATCCACTTTAATGCAAGCGGAAGCTTACGGATCTGCAACAGCCCCAAACGAACCGTCAAAAGCAGACCTCCCGACAAAATCAGCACCATCAGCGGCACACCCCAGACAAAATTGTCAACTGCACCTAGGAAATCATTGATTGCACTCCACATTGTTCAATCCTACCTCTCTTCTTAAGAATATTAATTTCAGCATTTCAAAACTCCCGGATAAAATAGAATACGAAATAGAACTCCAGATTATGAACAAATAGAGTGGATATTCTACGTCCACTAAGATATTTCCGTGCACAAACACGAAAATGAAGATATTTATATGTATTCAGATATCTTCTCTGTCCTGTTGCCTGAGAGATTCATACATCAAAGTATGTTGCACCTTCGGCCCCCGGTAATCCGGGCGTCTCCAGAGAGTCGATCCATTTACAGTTGCACCGGTATGACCGGCACCTGAGAGTTTTACTCCTTCGGTAGACTTGCGTCGTTTTCCTGCAAACTTCATCTCGAAATTGCTCTATGAATTATATACTAGCGTGTAAAAGTGTATTCGTCAACCGTTTTCTTTCATACTTTACCAAAGTAATGTATTATTATTACTAATATTATTTATAAAATGCGTGTGGTATTTCTCAATAATTACGCTAAATGCTCTCTTTCTGGCCCACGCAACGCTTCCTGACATACAGATAACAGATCACCTGCATCACGATCGTAATGATCCACGAACCCGGATACGAAATAAACAGGAAGAACAGGCTGCGATTGTGTGGGAAAAAGCCATAGATCCACAAAATTCTTGTTCCTACCGTTCCAATCACAGACAGCACCATCGGCACCGCCGAATATCCCATTCCCCGCAGCGATCCCGGAAACAGATCCATAATTCCGCAAAGGAAGTAAGGAATCGTTGTAATCGAAAGGATTTCCATTCCACATGAAATAACGTCCGCTTCACTCGTGTAAATATGTAAGATCTGTGGTCCGAACAGGTACACGACGCAGCCCAGCGTTCCCGATACCGCCACCGTCAGAATCAGACAATCGATCAGCACACGATCCATTCGCTTATACTTACCAACACCGTAATTCTGGCTCGTGAAACTCATGCACGCCTGCGTGACTGCATTGACCGACATATATAAGAATCCAAGCAGATTGTTTGCCGCTGTATAGCCAGCCATCGCAGTCGAGCCAAACGAATTGACGGAAGACTGCAATAACACATTGGAAAAATTGATAACGGTACTCTGAATACCAGCCGGAATTCCAACCTGAAAAATCTGTTTTAAGTAAACGCTTTTGATGGCAAGCTTCTCAAAGCGAAGCTGGTAGCTGCTATCCGTCTTGTACAGACAACGAAGTACAAGCACGCACGACATCAGCTGCGACATCACGGTTCCGATCGCAACACCGGCCACGCCAAGTCGGAACACAATAACAAGGATCATGTTAAGTATCGCATTGGTCACACCGGATATGATCAAGAAGATCAGCGGGCGCTTCGTATCGCCAACCGCGCGCAGGATTGCCGCGCCGTAATTATACAGCATAAAGAATGGCATTCCCAGGAAATAGATACGCATATACAAAGCCGACAGATCTATAACATCCGCCGGTGTATCCATCAACTGTAGTGCACCTTTGGCAAAAAT
The DNA here is from genome assembly GCA_022775045.1 of Agathobacter sp. Taxonomy (GTDB): domain Bacteria; phylum Bacillota; class Clostridia; order Lachnospirales; family Lachnospiraceae; genus Roseburia. The sequence continues at coordinate 2,414 of JALFLB010000016.1, forward strand.
CAGACCAATGACCGCCATCGCCACTCCACTGATCAAAGCCAGCATGATCGACGTATGTACCGTCTCCGACATTTCTTTATCGCGCCCCGCCGCATAGAAACGGGCGGCGAGTACATTCGCGCCGAGTGAGATTCCGATAAATAAATTTGTAAATACATTGATGAGTGCAGTGGTCGATCCGACCGCTGCAAGCGCCTGCTGCCCGCTAAAATGTCCGACAACGATGAGATCCACCGCGTTGAACATCAGCTGCAGGATTCCTGATACCATAAGTGGCAGTGCAAAAGAAATCAATTTGTCCATAATGGTTCCGTTGCACATATCAATTTCATATTTGTTTCTCTTCAATTTCTACACTTCCATTCTTATTTTCGTTACATGTTTAACTTTTTAAATTTAACGTATTTATCTGCTTTGTTCAAGACCTTCTCCCCAAACAAATACACATAATTAGAGCGCCTTTGTGCAGGCGCTCCTGATTAACAACTCTTAGATATGATAGAAGTGATACTTCGTCTCTGAGTGATACTCTGTATTCGCAGGTACAACCGGGGATGGGAAGTTCTTCTCATTGACCGCATTCGGGTAAAACTGGGATTCCAGGCAGAATCCGTGACGATCGCCATAAGTAACTCCGCCTTTTCCGGTCTGTGTTCCGATAAAGTTGCCTGCATAAAGCTGTACGCCGCAGCACTCCGTATAAGCATCCATCGCAATACCGCTCGCATCACACTCGGCCTTCGCCATCTGGCGCATCGTGCCCGGCTTATCGGAGAGCACATAGTTGTGATCATATCCGCCAGTAAAATGAAGCTGCTCAAAATCCGCATTGATATCCTGTCCGATTGGCTTCATAGTCGTGAAATCCATCGGAGTTCCTGCAACCGGAGCAATCTCTCCGGTCGGGATGGAATGCGAATCCTCATCCGGCGTATATGCATCCGCAAAAAGCTGCAGCTTCTGATCAAGCATCACACCACTGTCGTGTCCTGCCAGATTGAAATAACTGTGGTTCGTAAAATTCATTACAGTGTCTGCGTCTGCCTTTGCATGATATGTGATATGTACAGTATCTTCATCATCGAGCGTGTAAGTTACTGTAACATGCATGTTTCCCGGGAATCCCTGCTCCTCCTGCGGGCTGTAATGGTAGAACGTAACATAATTATCGCCACTCTCCTTCATCTCCCACATCAGATGATTGAATCCGTTTTTACCACTGTGCAGACTGTTGTTATTCTCGTTGGCCTCAATTACCCATTCCTTACCATCAATCGTAAAACGTGCCCCCTTGATACGGTTTCCGTTTCTGCCGATTGTTGCACCGAAGCAGCTCGTTCCCTTCTCATAAGAAGCTGCGTCATCATAACCAAGCACCATATCCTTCATGACACCGTCTTTATCTGCAAAAAGCACCGACACCAGTGTTGCTCCAAAATCGGTAACCTTCACTACCGTATGATTTTTATTTTCTAAAATATATAATGTTGCTTTCTTTCCACTTTGTATACTGCCAAATGCTTCTGTTTTCATGAACTTTTACCCCCTGAACAAAAATAGACTTAAAATATCATCACGATATTCCAAGTCTATTTTATACCAAAAGATGCGTTTCTTCCATCCTTATTTTTTAATTTTACATTGGATCCGTCGAGCAGCCGATTCCAAGTCCGTCCGGGCCGATATGACATGCCAGTCCGCAGGACAGTTCATCACACCGTACCTCCATTCCCGGGAAGCTCTCCTTAATCTGTTTCACCCAGTCCTCCGTCACTTCTGCAATGCAGCTGGAAGCCGCTAACAGATGTACTTTTCCTGCATCATATGCCTTCTTGAAGTTCGTCTCAAGCTCCGTCTTCATCGCCTCGATCATCGCCTTGCGCGCATTCTTGATACCGCGGCACTTCTGATAGATATCCAGCGTTCCGGTTCCAAACTTCATCACGGGCTTGATGTTCAACACATTCGCGATCGTTGCAACGCCCGCCTTTATACGGCCGCCCTTCTTCAGATACTCGAGTGTACTTAAGCCGATGTAAATGATCATCTGCTCCTTCGTCTCCTCGAGTCTCGCCTTAATCTGCTCCGCATGATATCCAGCCTCAACCATCCGGATTGCATCGAGCACCGACTGATGCATCGGTGTAGAGCAGCGTCCGTTGTCCACCACAAACACCCTGCCTTCATACGGCTCATCCTGCGCCAACGCCTGCGCGGTCATGCATGATCCGCTGAGGCCGCTGCTGATCGGGATATAAACAATCTCGTCATATTCTTTCAGCATTTCGTCCCACATCTCCATCACATCCTGCGGCGACGGCTGCGAGGTTGCCACATCAACGCCCTCTCTGAGTTTCTCATAGAACGCACTTCTCGTCATGCTGACGCCCTCATAGTACGTCGTTCCATTCATAATAAAAGGCATCGGGAGCACATGAATCTTCTTCTCACGTGCCTCCTGCTCCAAAATTCCACTGTGGCTGTCTGTCATAATTCCTGTTTTACTCAAAATTGTCTCCTTCTTGGGCAGCTTATTACCTGCGCCCAATTCCATAATTACCCGAAAGTTACTTTCTTCTCGAATCAGCTGCTGCCAGCTTCGATTCCTTATATCTAGTTTTTCTTGTATCTGCTATAATATTCAGCCACAACCAATTCTGATGGTTTCGCAAAAATTTCATAGTCGCTGCGGCTCACACGGCACATCCTCGTCAAAGAAATTGATGTGCGCTCTCCTTTTCGTTATCTATTTTATTACTATACCATGTTTTCAGTAATACCGATAGGAAAAGATTGTCAAAATCGAAAAAGCATTGTGCAAAGGAAACCATAACACAATGCTTTGTATTTCAAATTCTACAACTCCTTTATATTCCGCTTTGTTTTGCATAATCGATCATGCTTTCCGCAATCTTATCATCGATATAACCGTGACAGGTTGTGTCCAAAGCAAAATGGCAGATAAAGCAGTACATCTTTCTTCTCAACCTGCTCCATCAGGCGCTCTTTATCGTTCAACTGATCTGTCATGCGAGAATTTCTCTTATGATAGAATAAGTTCTCTTTTTCCTGTCCTCTCAGGTAATTCTGGATGGCAAACACGAACGACATATCCAGTGGCACCTTTGACATGAAAACATGCTTTTTGTCCACATTGACGCATTTGCAGATCTCGTTGACCAGCTTCTTATTGATCTCTCTGGAGAGTTCCATCTGATCCATGCGGAATTTATGTAAAATGTATGTAAATACAATAAAGTGTGAGCCTGTCCTGCACACGCAAAACAAGCTCACCAATTTCTCACACTTACAAAAAGTGGTATCTCTGCGGCATCTGAATCATCACGCGGGTTTCCAGCCTGTGATACATATTGGTCTTCCGGTTCATCACAGGAATCATATAGCCAACCACGGTCTGCACCGCCATATTCATATATTCCAGATCCGTTGCAAAACAAATCGTCTCATCCTCTGCTTCCCTGATTTCCTTTTGATAGTCCTTCTGCAGTGAAACGATACGCTCATTCAGATCTTCCATCGAATACACCTGCGTATTATCCGGATCACCATCATACAATTTATAATTCCCGGCAAAAAGCGCCCGAATATAGCGCGACAGCCTTACCTCATAACGAATATGCGCCACAAGATTTCCCTGAAAATACCTGCTATGTGCCATCGTAAAAAAATCCTCCAGATAATGCAGAAGCATTCCGAAACGAATCCCGGTCCACACATTTAAGATGCCAAGTTCTTCCAGCTCCTTCAGTTTCGTTAAAACCTTTTCTCCGGATGCCTTCCAGGTGTGTCCTCTCAGATACGTGTGTACTAACAGATCCGGCAGAATGGAACCAAGATAAAGACCTCTGCGGCAACCAACGGGCAACTCAATATTCATTTTTTTCGTAAAAATAATATGGCTTTTCTTATTCACTCTTCATCACATCCTTATGATCTTATGCTAAACAAAATTTTGTCCACCTGCTATCAAGGTTATGTAAATCTTTGTGAAATTATCGTAAATAAGAATTTTCCTATACCGAAAACAGGCTGACATGAATTGCCAGCCTGCTTCTATGTATTTTATCTCTATTAAATTTATTCCATTCACAATTCTTAAGTGGAAGTTGCTAAACTTCTATTCATCGTTACAACAGTCACGAATCATCGCAAGAATCTCATCCTTCTTCTTGTCGCTCACAAAGTCCGGATGAACAATTGCCTTCACCTTAAGACTCCGTTTGATGCCTTCACAATATAGTCTCCAACCTGATACATTCCGAAAACCTCCTTATCTTACCTCTATTGTAGGATTTCTTCGAAAATTTTTCAAAGGAAGTATTTCACAAAAATATCAGATATCTACCTGCGTAAAAAAGTAGAAATTCAAGCTTTCTCGTCGTGACGCGGCACCTTTTGCCGCAGGATTTTGGATTTGCGCCGTATGTAATGCGTCAGGAATTCAAACAGCTTACGGTTTGTCTTGGCGTTCTTCTCCTCCGCTTCCATGTACTCCGGCAGAGGAATTCCCTGCTGGCATTCGCCGCAGATATCAATGCCCAGAATGTTTCCGGTTTCCAGAAATGCTCTCAGCAGATGCTCCAGCAAAGAGAGTGACATCCGTCCCTGATTCCAGTTCGTCTCGCAATACCGTTCGTCCAAAACATCCTTATCAATGGAGATATAAAACGGTACATCCATCCGGATCCGTTCCACTTTCTCGTGTCCTTCGTCTGCGCGAAGCTCCTCCGCCGAGAAAGCGATCAGCTTCTCCTTCAGGCGCTTCTTCTGCTTCGCTGTAAAATCTTTGTCATTATAAATTGCCTGAATATCCGCTTTCTTCGGTCCGATCAGAATCAATTGCTGCAGCTGCGGATTGTCCAGCAATACACTTCTTGCCCAATCGCCGCAACTGATCATCCCCTCGATCATCGGGGACTGCATATCCGTGTGATGGTCGAACAGAATCAGAGAAAATGGTTCGTCGATGCGGTCAGTCATAATTTTGGTCACATAATGATAATTGCCGGAATCCAGAAAATGGATACCTCTGGTTCCATACGGATCTATTCTCCGGTGGATCTCTGCTGCCGCAGCATCAGAACAATACAGATCACACTCGTGAATATCCGAACAGTGGATCCAGTGAAGCTTATCATTGCGTGGGATATTCTCGTCACAGTATACGTGAGAGAAATCCAAGATCAGGTGGTTGCTCTGTGTTTGTGTCAAATCGTTCACCTTCTATCTTTATTTGCCTGTGCACTTATTATACCACGTCCCTCAAATCAGGATTATGTAAAATTCCTCATCTTATAATTCGACGTTATTCAATTTTAAACAACATCAAATAACTCCAATATTAATATCAACAATAATATTGTCATTTTCCAATATATCAATTACAATATCCTTTGGTTACCAATATTTTTGCATAAAGAAGGATCCTTATTATGAATTTTCAACCGGAACGTTTACTACAATTAAGAACTTCACTTAATATAAATAAAGCAGAAGCAGCCCGCCGCCTTAATATATCAGCCATGGCTTACGGTCGATACGAAAAAGGCGAACGGGAGCCTTCCTATCAGACCGTATGCTATATCGCCCAGACCTTTAACTGTAATGTTGACTTTCTTTATGGTACTTCTGATAAAATGGAAGCCGATTATATTATGATATCTTCAAACGAGACGCCTGAATTATATGCACTTGCCAAAATGATCAAAGAACAAAATGATTTGGGCGGTCGATTGCTTGCATATGCCCATAAATTACTTAAGTAGTCTCAGGATTGAGCTTCGCCGATCATGCTACCCGTCTTCAAAACCTCAAATATCAAAATAGTCAACAAAGTTAATTAGACTTGATTCTCGATACAAAGGTTCCTTTTCATTACGATTTTTCTTAACCGCCTTAATATAGCCTCTTAGATATACCTCAAATTCTTTTACTATACTATCCAAATCATTTTTAATACACCTATACTGCGAATTGGGAATTCTCAATTCCGTCTGTAACTCAATATATTTGCTATCATTTATAATCAATGCATATCGATAATCGAGCCCTGCATTTTTTCTTTTCGATGACGGAACTGAATGTCCTATTCTCCCAAATTTGCGAACGGCATCACCAAGTTTATTTCGAAGAGGTATATAATACTGATTATTGTCTATTTCCACTTTTATACACAAATGAGTTCTCTTAGATTGTTTCGTCGTATCTCCCGGATCTAAAATCTTCTGATAATCACTATGTTCTTTAAAATAATTTTCCTTTATATAGCATAATACTAGTTCCATATTTCTCCTTAGTGTCTATAAACGCAAAAAGGGAACTTATTCAGTTCCCTTAAAATCAATATCTTCAGCTTTTTTTAGACAGGTGCGTCTGACGAACCCCTCACAATTTCTTCAGTTTTTTAGGATGGGTACATCTGACAAACCCCCTAAAGAAGCATCCGCTTCTATCTACATATTATATACCAATTCTATTTAAGTCAACACCGAATTTTATTTTTTAGAAGAATATTTTAAAGATTCTAGAAAACTTTCTATATTTGGATTTTGTTTGCTTCCATTCCCTCACACATTCCCAATATTGTTTCTTCCTCCTCTCATTGCTAACCATTGGTTATTGTCAAGTCAAAAAAATCAACGAAAAGAAACTTCCTTCTCATTGATCTTTACCTTACAAAATAATTTTTGACATATGTCCTATATTATAATCCCATTACAGTGATCTATCTCATGCTGGATGATCTGTGCTGTCCAGCCGGAATATTTTCCATGCCGTTTCTTAAAATTCTGATCCAGATAGTCCACTTCAATCTCCTGATATCTGGTGCATGGACGCACCCCATCCAGCGAAAGGCACCCTTCCTCCGTCTGATATGCACCATCTTTCTTCGTGATCACCGGATTGATCATCGGGAACTGAAACGGCCCCGCTGCCACCACAATGATATTTTTCTGAACCCCTATCATATTTGCAGCCATCCCAACACAGTGATCTAAATTTGCTTTCAAAGTATCCAGCAAATCCGTCACGACCTGCCGATCCGCCTCTGTTGCCTCCACTGACTTCTGTGCAAGAAAAAGCGGATCTCGTACTATTTTCTTTACCATTTTTCATCCTTTCCAGATATCTTTTTATCTGCTCAGTATTCTTTCGTTATCGCCTCGTCGATTCCATACATAGCTTTAAAATTCTCCAGATCTGCCTGACTTCTGATCAGCATAACCTCTTCAATCTTACCGGTATGGATATCCTTAAAACCGGCAACCTGTTCCCCATTGCATATGCTCGCCTTGATTACCGGTCTCTTATTTTCCTTATCGTAGGACTTGACGATACTTTTCTTCTTAAAAAGCCCCATTCTGATCACCTTCTCTTGATTGTTCCAACACTGCACCACTCGGATTCTCACCTTGTGCAAAAATTGCACAAGTCGAATTCAGTTGTTACAGCTGGTCGTACTTTGCCGCACTGCCTTTTGCTTTCTCGACCGGATACTTTGCTTCATTCATTGTCATCTTCATATTTACAATCTCGTCTACATCAAGACCTAACTTGTCCAGCAAATTCTGACTATAAACGATAACATCAGCCAGTTCCTCTTTCACATGCTGCAGATCATATTCATCATCCGCCCACTGAAAACACTCCAATAGTTCTGCTGCCTCAATCACGATTGACTTCGCGAGATTCGCAGGAGCATGAAACTGATCCCAGTCTCTGTCTTCCGTAAATTTTCGAATTCTGTCTATTGTCTCTTGTTTCATAATTATTCTCCCTTGCTCCTTATTTTGCAGCCTCTAACAATGCAGCTCGAAGTTCTGGGTCACACGCGTATATGTACATTCCATTAACACCACGTGTCATTAATACTCTTACTTCATGTTGAATTAATGTTTCTCCAAACTTCTGCTTTGTACCATCTGACAAGGTTCTATTACGCACCGCTTTTTCATTCTTGCTAGCCGTCGGATCAAATATAATCTTCCCATCCCGATATTTTACAGACGGACCTAAAATAACGCCTGCATAATTAAGATCAAATCCCTGTATTGTAAATGTTGATCCAACTTCATTAATAGTCTGCGGTTGCTCGGCCCATGCCAAACCTTTAATATCTCGTTTTTCTTTCTTCGATAGTTCTGACTCCAATTCACGATTCCATGGTTTATGCCATTTTCCGATTAATACTTCCCAATACTTCATTACTTGATCTTCCATCTTATGGTTAGAACTATATTGCCAATCATATGTGGCAATTACTCTTGATAAAGCCGAATCACTTTCTTGTGCTCGTCTCTGAATTTCTAAATCAAGTAATTCTGGATTGGCAAAAATTTTAATCGCATATCCACCGAATGTATTTGGAATTTTCTTTACTCGTCTTTCCTTTGTGAAAGAATCAATCCAATCCATCGTTGCCGGATCAGCCTGCATACGAAGTTGCTTTTTCAAAACTATATGATTCTCTTCCAGTTTGGCCTGATTCCTATATTGTTCAAGAATCTGTGCCTCCCAAAACTGCTCCGTTGTGAGTATCTGATTTTCATCAAACATGACTACCGTCACACGAGCCCGATCCATAATATCATTCAATTGATTCTTACCACGATACGATTGTTTTCCTTGTGTAAGAAGTAAATGAGCTTCATCTACAAATGCAATATCAACCGGTTCATCCTTTGAATGATTATTAATAAAAGTCGTGGGTTTGCTTACAACTTGTCCATATTTTTCAATCAAGCCAAGCTTTTCCGCTATCTGCTCATATACCGTAATCTGTTCATCATGATTAACCAGCAAAAAGCACTTTAAATTTCTATTATTTTCTTCAGCCTGACAATACAGTTCATAAAATGTACTGCTATTTAAAACCGTCTTTCCCGTTCCTGCTTCTCCATCAATAAAGATCAGTTGTCTTGTCTCTTTATTTTCAAGTGCCTTTGAAACCTTTTGGATAATCAGATCTCTTGCTTTTTCCTGCTCCTTCGTAAGCTTATGTAGTGGTGACGCCTTGTATATTGCAGAATCCTTAATTGCACTTTCTGTTGGAAATAAATCTTTATTTTCTTTTCTAAGGCCTCTCCAGATTTTGCTGAATATATCATCCAATTCCTCCATTGGATAATAACTTGTCTGAGGATTGTCTCTCAAATTATGTACATGCTTCACACGATCTACGCTCATCATGTAATGCATTAATCGGTTCTCTATGTCAAGCGTTAACGATTTATTAAAATGCTCATGTCCTATTATAAAAAGGCTTGCATCTTTTTCTAACAATTTACTTTGCCATCTGGACTTGTCCAAAGCTGCATCATAATGTTGGCGCGTTCTTTTGAAAATATCATTCGACTCACCTACATATACTTCAAAATCTCCAGATTCCTGCCAATTATGAATATAAACCGTTGGAAAATTCATTATAATGTCTTGCGTTTTCTCATCTTCCTTAGGCAGCGATACTTTCTCAAAGAAATCTAAAGCGTCACGACTATCTTTAATTTGCTTAATAATTGGCCTTGCAACACTACTCATTTTTTACCTCTTATTTTTGATCATTGGGAATATCAAAGAATGTTGATTGTAACATCTTCTCTACATTCTCGATTGCCGCTTGTAAATACATTATTGGAACAAATGTGAATTAACACATTTAATTTTCATTTAGTTCTGCTCCTTTATACCCACTGTACACTCTGCCAATTATTATATAATATAAACAGATCTCCGAAAAGCCTTACCTTCAGACTTACCATACTCAGTTTATAACTTTTCGTCACTTTTTAGCGACATTTTGTAGACGAAGAAAACAGGAAGCCTTGATTTTCAAGGCTTAGTATTAGGATCCTTGCTGATTCTTTTCGCTTCTTCCATAGCCTCAATGACCTCAGGTTTATATTGTGGGACTGCTACATCAAATGGAAGACCACCTCTCATAACACACTGTCTGAGGAATATATTCATTGCGCTGGACATATCCATTCCCAACTGCGAAAAAAGCTCTGTAGCCTGCTTTTTTAAATTTTCATCAATTCTTACCTGCGTAGGTACTGTAGCCATATGAACACCTCCCATATAACATATTTGCCTATAGTATATACTCATTTCTTAATTCATATTATATGAAGAAAAACATTTCTTGTCAA
>JALFLB010000041.1 GCA_022775045.1 Agathobacter sp.
CTCATATTTGAAGCTTACACGCTTATTCTTTGTCAGGTACTTGATAAAATCATTCTTCTCTGCTCCAAACCTTGTAAGTGGTAGTCCTACGGCAAGGAATACCTTTGCCTCTGCAAGACCTCTTCTTTTAAGTTCCTTAGCAACTGCTGCAAGAGTGAGAAGATAAAAGCTGTCATCTTCGACCTTTGTATCCTTTACTTCCTGCCTCACAGTTCCAACCTTATAGAACTTTCCTTCATACTCAAGTACATCGCCGAAAAGTGCCGGAGTTGTTGTAATCTCCTTAACTCCTGTGACAAATACCTGAGAGATTGTTTTCATCATTGACCAACCATGATCAATGCCGATTACTTCTAACTTGTTATTCATATGTTTTGCACATCCTTTCTTCTTAAACAGCCACTTGAACATCTTAACCACCTACTTTCCTATCAGCTTTCGCATACAAGGAAAACAATAACCATTCCCTTGATAATATGGACATCCGACACATTCCGTCGGAAGTTTCTGTTCTTTTTTCTTAGATGGTTTACAACATGTTCCATTGGCACATCTGTTGTTATGTCCCCAGAAGAATCTACAATGCATACAATCTTTTAATTCTCTTTCAAGCTTTTCTTCTGGAGATACAAACCTGCGTTTCTTATGCTTATCTCTTTTTTCAACTGTTCCCACCAGAGCTCTCCTCCCTTCCAAGGAGTGATTGCTCTCTTATATTTTCCAATATCCTGTCCGACTCACCTGCTGTCCTTGCTAATGAATACAATACGATAAGAACAATAATTATAAATGCTATGCTAAATCCCATCATCACTTTATCCTCCTTCAAATTAGTTGCCATATAGACAAAATTTGAATTTGGAAGTGATATAGTCTACATGGCTATGCTTAATGCTAAGCATGTAGGTACACGCCAGTCTTCTAGACTCCTATATCGCCCCGTGTACAAAGAGGTGTTCTCACCTCCGGGAGTTACAGACGAGCCACAAAATGTGTTTCACGACGCCCTTCTGAATTATCAGAAGCACTATCTCCTCTTTTAGCCTTTTGAGGATAAGGACGAACTTCTCGCCCTCTGTGGTTAATTATCCTTACGCAACATGCCGATTCCTTTTACCAGATTTCCATCCAGCTTCTCGCCCTTCATCTTTCGATCCATCAGACTACTAATATGATAGCTGTGACTTTCATCTTCCAGGTACATGCCCCGTAATTTTACTACCTACAGAAATTCTGTAGTGCAAACTACTTTGCAAATCTGTAACTGATTATTCAATTGTTACGTCCAATCTCTCTTGGACAATTGATATTCTACAATGCACTTTAATTTTACGGAAGTGACACCACTGGTGTATTTTTACGAATTTTCACCAGTTTTTGGTGTATTTGTCATTTCCTTTAATTTGTTCCATGTATGCTTAGGCAGTTCTCTTGCCGGCTCTCTGAATCGTTCAAGATATTTTTCAAATAATTCCGTATTGATTAATGCTGAATTACCGACTTTATAGACTGCTCCTGCCTCTCTCGCAATTACTATGATTCTCGATTTACTTATCCCATAAATAATCGCTCCTTCCTCTGCATTGACAAATTTTTTCATAAAATCCTTTGTATCTGAATAGCACTTATATGAGTAACTCATTCATCAGTCTCCTTTCACATTTGGCAATGGATGTTTCATTTCTGTTGGCGGTTCTCTGAATTGCTCCATATATTCATCAAACACCTCCAGATTAATCAGAATAGTATTTCCTTTTGCTTCGCCTATCTTATATACAGCTCCAGCTGCTCTAGCCATTTCGATAAATCTATGATGTCCTATGCTGTAAGTCATTGAACCCTCTCCGATTCTCACAAACTTCTTTTCCACAATTTTATTTGAACTAGGAACTCTTGCAGAATGTTTCATAAATTTCATCAACCTTTCCTTATGTACTAATATAATCTTTGCAAGCTGATATCTTGCTCCAGCAGCCAACGCTATATCCATTGCCTCATCTTGTGTTACATCTAATAAAGCCATTACCTCATCAATACGAATAAATCTTGGTTTTACAGTTTCTTTTCTATAGGCACAAACTGAACCACTCAATGTATTTACCATAACATCACCTACTTATAAAACTCAGAATCTGTAATATGAAAAGTTTCAAGATACTTATCCAATATTTCTGTATTAACAAGTACAAGCTGACCAATTTTATAACAAGCCTTGGCATCCTTAGCCACTTCTTGAAATTTTGTCATTCCCATACTGTACATTTTTGCACCATCTGAATATCTTACAAACTTTTTTGCATCCTCATATCTATCTTTCTTCTTTGATTCATTCATTGCTGTGCTCCTTTCACTTTGACTTCATAACAAATGACGTATTTTCTCCATAACGCAAAAAAGAGGACATCTTCTAAATTTCTTTAGAAAATGTCCTCTTAGTAGTTCATATTTGATTGAATCTTTTTCTTTTCAGATTGTGTATTCTTTCATACTGATGTAAATGACTATGTCAAAATGCGTCTTTTAATGCGTCCTTTGACGTACTCAAATGCCTCAACCCCGCATAAACACTAGGTTTATTTATCCAAGCTCTTCATCGTCGGGAATAATAATACATCTCTAATCGCAGCACTATCCGTCAGCAACATAACCAGACGGTCAATTCCATACCCGATTCCCCCCGTTGGCGGCATACCAATCTCCAGCGCATTGAGGAAATCCTCATCGGTATGCTCGGCCTCATCATCTCCGGCTGCAGCATTCGCATCCTGCGCAGCAAAACGCTCACGCTGGTCAATTGGATCGTTGAGCTCCGAGTATGCGTTACACATCTCCCAAGTGTTGATGAACAGCTCGAAACGCTCTACCTTACTTGGATCAGACGGTTTCTTCTTGGTCAGCGGCGAAATTTCAATTGGATGATCCATAATAAAGGTCGGCTGGATCAGTTCCTTCTCACAGTATTCTTCGAAGAAAAGATTGATGATATCACCCTTCTTGTGACGCTCCTCATATTCGATGTGATGCTCGTCCGCAAGCTTCTTGGCTGCTGCATCATCCGGCACTTCGTCGAAGTCAATGCCGGTATATTTTTTGATGGCATCGTTCATAGTCAGACGCTCGAATGGCTTTCCGAGGTCAATCTCAATACCGTTGTAGGTAATCTTCGTGCTCCCGCAGACCTTTTCTGCAAGATAACGGAACATAGATTCGGTGAGTTCCATCATACCCTCATAATCCGTGTATGCCTGATACAGCTCCATCAGTGTGAACTCCGGATTGTGACGGGTATCTACTCCCTCGTTACGGAATACACGGCCAATCTCGTACACACGCTCCAGTCCACCGACGATCAGTCTCTTTAAGTATAGTTCAAGAGAGATACGAAGCTTCACATCCTCGTCAAGTGCATTATAATGGGTCTCGAACGGTCTTGCTGCCGCACCACCTGCGTTTGAGACAAGCATTGGAGTCTCAACTTCCATAAAATCACGATCTGCTAAGAAATTGCGGATTTCTTTGAGAATCTGAGATCGCTTGATAAATACTTCTTTGCTTTCCTGATTCATGATCAGATCGACATATCTCTGTCGATAACGCATATCGGTATCGGTCAGTCCATGGAACTTCTCTGGAAGAATCTGTAAGGATTTGCTGAGCAGGGTCATCTCTTCTGCATGAATAGAAATTTCCCCTGTCTTTGTGCGAAATGCATAACCCTTGACACCCCAGATATCACCGATATCTGATTTCTTGAAGGTTGCATACAGATCTTCTCCGATTGCATCGCGTGCAACATAAATCTGAATATTTCCCTTTAAGTCCTGAATATTGGCAAAGGAAGCTTTCCCCATCACGCGCTTGAACATCATACGCCCGGCGATAGACACATGAATCGGGTCTGCGTCCATGATACTTCTGCGCTCTTCGTATTCCTGTTTCTGCACTTCTCTTGCCTGTGCCTCGTCCATTCCCTCGGTACTTGGCTCTTTTCTTCCGGCTAGAAGCTTCTCCTCGTGTGCTGTATAAATTTCCTTTACATCGGATGTGTGATGTGTCACATCATATTTTGTTATCTGAAAAGGATCTTTGCCTGCTTCCTGCAGGGCTGCCAGCTTTTCACGTCTCACCTTCAAAAGCTGGTTGATATCCTGCTGTCCGCCCTGATTTGCGTTATTCTGTCCCGCCATTTCTTATTCCTCTCTTAATCTACTGTTGATCTCTGAATCTCGAGCACCTTGTAGGAAAGCTCACCTGCCTGTGTCTCCACCGTTACAGTGTCGCCTACCTTCTTTCCGAGAAGAGCATGGCCCACCGGTGACTCATTACTGATTTTTCCTTTCAGACTGTTTGCCTCTGTGGAACCAACAATTTTGTACTCTAACTCCTCATCAAACTCGCAGTCAAGAATCTTAACCTTGCAACCAATGCTGATTTTCTCCAGATCAACTTCTTCCTCGACAACGACCTCTGCGTTCTTTAAGATCTTCTCGATTTCCTCGATACGCGCCTCAATGTCACGCTGTTCGTCTTTCGCTGCATCATACTCTGCATTCTCGGACAAGTCACCCTGCTCACGGGCTTCCTTGATTTTCTGCGCAACCTCTTTACGCTTTACAACCTTTAAATCCTGTAACTCGTCTTCCAGTTTCTTGAGACCTTCGTAGGTCAAGATGTTCTTCTTATCCATTTCCTTTACCCCGATTTCAATCCATATTTTTGCGCAACCGCGCTTATGCACCCACTTAATTAACTAAGGTATTATATCGAATTGCCTGCATTATGTCAAGATTTGCATGTGCCAAGCAGCAGGTCCTCCAGCTCCTCATAACTCTCGACCGCATTGATTGCCACACGAAGCCGCGAGGAGTTTGGATAACCCGCTGTGTACCATGCGGCATGCTTGCGAATTTCCCGGATTGCAATGTAATCGCCTTTGAAATCAATCATCATACGTGCGTGACGCAGTATCATCTGCACGACTTCCTCAAATGACGGTTTTGCCAGATGCTCACCTGTTTCAAAATAGTACAGGATCTGTCTGAAAATCCACGGATTGCCCTGTGCACCGCGCGCGATCATAAAGCCATCACAGCCGGTCTGCTCCTCCATCGCAATCACATCCTCCGCTGTCAGAAGATCACCATTACCAATAACCGGTATGGAGACCGCCTCCTTCACCTGGCGGATGATGTCCCAGTCCGCCTTGCCGGAATAGAATTGCTCACGCGTACGTCCATGAACAGCAATTGCTGCCGCTCCCGCATCCTCCGCTATCTTTGCCATCTCCACGGCATTAACATGGTCATCGTCAAAGCCTTTTCGAATCTTGACGGTAACCGGCTTTTTCACTGCTTTCACTGTCTTTGCGATGATCTCACCTGCCAGACGAGGATTTTTCATGAGTGCCGATCCCTCGCCATTGTTGACAATTTTCGGTACCGGACAACCCATGTTCAGATCGAGAATATCAAAGGGCCGTTCCTCAATCTGATGCGCAATCCCTGAAACGATGTCCGGATCGGAGCCAAACAACTGCAACGATACCGGATTTTCCCGTGGATCAATGGTCAAAAGTTCCTCAGTATTACGATTCTTGTAAAGAATCGCCTTGGCGCTGACCATCTCCATACACAAAAGCCCCGCCCCCTGCTCCTTGCAGAGCAAGCGAAATGGCAGGTCAGTCACGCCTGCCATGGGAGCCAGTATTAAATTGTTTGGCAGGGTCACACTGCCGATTGTAAGTGGTTTTATCATTCCTATTTTATTTTCCGATTCTGTTTTTTATACACGAGATGGATACCCTTCAATGTCAGATTCTGGTCATAGATATCGACTGCATCCGTCTCATTTGCAATAATCCGCCCGAGTCCTCCGGTGACAACTGTCTTGACGTTATCAAGCCCGACCTCTTCCTTCACCTTAGTGATAATATACTCTGTCTGCCCGATCTGACCATAGACCAGTCCGGACTGCATACTGGTGATTGTGTCTTTTCCAAGAATGTTATCCGGCTTTTTGATCTCGATCTCCGGCAGCTTGGCTGCATCCTCCCAAAGGGCCTTGGCAGAAATGCGGATACCAGGCGCAGTGATTCCTCCCAAAAAGGCTCCGCTTTCATCCACAAAATCATAGGTTGTGGCTGTGCCGAAATCAATGACCAGCACCGGCCCGCCATAAATCTCATAGGCACCCACCGCATCCACAATACGGTCCGCTCCAATCTGCTGTGGGTTCGGCGTCACAATACGGATGCCCGTCTTGATTCCTGCCTCCACAACAATCGGTGTGATATGAAAATATTTGACCAGACCTCCGCGCAGCGAGTGCATGACATTCGGCACAACGGAGCAGATAATAGCATCCTCTATATGCGACGGCCTGATGTCATTACGCTCGAGCAAATTGGAAAGAATCATACCGTATTCATCCGAAGTACGCGGCATCTTAGTCGTGATGCGGAAACTTGCAGCAATCTCGTCCCCATCAAACACACCACAGGTTATATTAGTATTGCCCACATCGATTGTCAGTATCATTTGTTATTCCTCCAAATCTTCCCAGCCCTCGCCCAAATAAAGAACGCGATAGTACGTCTCAATTGCCTCAAGCATATCCCTTTTTTCGTTCTGGTACTGTTTGATTTTGAGCACGCTTCCAATCTCATCGTAGAAGAAATCACCTTCCTCACAGGATGTCCGAAACTGCAGACTTCCATCCTCATCAAACACCAACTCCAGGATTCCGCCTACATCTTCGGTGTAGAGCACACACATAATCTTAAGCTCCTCACGAATGGACTGCGGCAGCCCGTTAAAATTCTCGTTTAAGTAAAATTTTTTCTGATATGCGTTAGATACGCACAGTGTTACTTCTTTAGACATATCCGTATATTCCTCTCACGGAAACCTCTCCGGAGGATACCAGTTTGCGTGATTCCCAGGTATCTACGATCAGCTCCCCTTTTCTTGTAATTCCCATGGCTTTTCCTTCGAATGGCTCCTTCGGATCCAACACTTTGACCTGACGTCCCATGTTGACCAGCATCTGGTTGTACTCTTTATAAAGTCCCTCCATGTCTTCGGTCTCAAGGTAAACAGCATAGTACTTCTCAAATTCTTCCAAAAATGCCTCAATCAGATCTGCCCGGTGAAAACGCTTGCCGCATGTGAGCAGAAGCGAGCTTGCGGTCTCCGCGATCTCCTCCGGAAAGAATTCATTATGCACATTGATGCCTATGCCAATTACGATATGATTGATATAGTCAAACTGCGCACTCATCTCTGTCAAAATACCACAGATCTTCTTGCCATCAATGACAATATCGTTCGGCCATTTGATCTGTGCGTCCGCCCCTGTTACCCTGCGGATTGCACCAGCCGTTGCCATCGCTGCCACAAGTGTCAGCATAGATGCGTTGTTTGGGTTAATGTCCGGCTTTAAGAGCAACGTCATGAAAATACCTGTTCCATGCGGAGACTCCCACGCACGCCCCCTGCGCCCTTTCCCCGCAATCTGCCGGTCTGCCACAACAAATGTTCCGGCGGGATGTCCCTCCTCTGCCAGTTCTTTTGCCTTGGTGTTGGTCGAATCGATACTATCATAATAGTAAATCTCGCATCCCGCCCACTCTGTGGCACGAATACTCTCCAGCTCAACTGTGTCCATGACATCCGGCACCGATACCAGATGATATCCCTTGTTCTGGGCCGCCTCAATCTCGTATCCCGTTTCCTTAAGCTGATTGATGACTTTCCACACAGCGGTCCGTGATACGCCGAATTTATTACACAGCTCCTGTCCGGACACATAGCCTTCCGTTTCACGGAGCATCTTCAGTATTTCTGCTTTCATAAAATCATCCCTAATCCGATAATGTTGCCTTCATAATTGCCTTGATGGAATGCATACGGTTCTCCGCCTCATCAAAGACAACGGAGCGCTCACTCTCAAACACTTCATCCGTAACCTCAAGCTCCGAAAGTCCGAACTTCTCGTATACCTGCTGCCCGATTGTGGTCTTAAGATCGTGGAATGCCGGCAGACAGTGCATGAAAATAGCTGTTGGCTTTGCATTCTCAAATGCTTTCGCATTTACCTGATACGGTTTTAAGTCATTAATACGTTCTGCCCATACTTCTTCCGGCTCACCCATAGATACCCACACATCTGTATAGATCACATCCGCATCCTTTGTCGCCTCTGCTACATTGTCCGTCAGCGTAATGGTGGCACCTGTCTGTGATGCCACATCAGCACAATAGTCTACCAGCTTTTTATCCGGGTAATACTTCGGATTGGTGCAGGCGACAAAGTGCATGCCAAGCTTTGCACAGGTAACCATAAGGGAATTGCCCATGTTATAGCGGGCATCTCCCATGTAGACAAACTTCACCCCTTTTATTGTTCCAAGATGCTCCCGAATCGTCAGCATATCGGCTATCATCTGGGTCGGATGGGCCTCATTGGTCAGTCCATTCCACACCGGTACCCCGGCATACTTTGCCAATTCCTCGACAATCTCCTGCCCGTATCCACGGTACTCAATTCCGTCAAACATTCTTCCAAGCACCCGTGCAGTATCTGGTATGCTCTCCTTTTTTCCAATCTGGGAACCGCTCGGATCTAAGTATGTCACATGCATACCAAGGTCATGGGCGGCCACCTCAAAAGAGCATCGGGTTCTGGTACTCGTTTTCTCAAAAATCAATGCGATATTTTTTCCCATCAAGCTGTCATGATGAATGCCCTGACGTTTCTTTTCCTTAAGTTCCGCAGACAGATCAATCAGATGGGTAATCTCCTCCGGTGTAAAATCCATCATTTTTAAAAAATTACGTCCCTTTAGACTCATTGCTCTTCCTCCTTGTTTTTCAATGAAGCTATTTTACTCCATTTGATCAGATATTACAAGAAAAAGCGGATGTTTCACTTTTCCTGTAAAACATCCGCTTAAAAACTTCTTTCAATATTTAATAAAATACAATTGGTCCAATGACAACACCGGCATGACCACTGGATGCCAGCTTAAAATACTTTGCGCCGCCTGTCGGATCACTTCCGCCAAGCGCTGCGCGTGCTGCCTGTCTTGCACTTGAACTCACACCACTGGCAAGTCTCGCTTCAAGTCTGCCGGAAGATGCCGGTCCAAACTGTCCGCTCTGATAAATAACGCTGTAAAGAGAATTGGGAAAACTTCCACTGTGTACACGATTGACCACAACTGCTCCAACTGCAGTCATACACTGGGATCCACATCCTCCCGCTTCGCACTGAATCAACGCTGCAAGCAATGTCTCCTCATCGGCGGTTGCTGCAAGAGATGTTCCCTGTGAAGACCCGGACGGTGCAGTCTGTCCGCTCCCACCAGTGGATGCACTCTTTGCGGCTGCCTGACGCGCCTCCTCTGCCTTTCGTTCTTCCTCGGCTTTCAATGCGGCTGCCTCTTCTTCTATTGTGACTGCCTTACCGGTCTTCAGACTGACAGTGACAAACTCTTCACTGACATAGCAGGTCTTTGAATCTACTTTGACGGCTACCCAGCCTTTCTTTTCATCTGCTTTCGTGTCCACAGTAAACTTCTCACCTGAAGCTACTGCTTTAACCACTTCCGCATCTGTGCTTGGAGATTTGCGGATGCGAAGTCCATCACTCATTACTTTCGCAACGGTATCACAATGTTTCTTCGCATACTTATATGCTTCCTCTCCTGTCACACAATAATCATTCTTAACGTAGCCCTTGACATTTCCTGATGCAATCTTGGTCCAGGTACTTCCCTCTTTTTTGATTACTGCGCGGTCACCTTTATACATCTTGCCAACGATTTCTGAATCTGCATCTGCCTTTGCCCGAACATACAGAAAATCATCAACCTTTGCCATCAGCTTATCCTGCCACTCTTTTTCTTCCTCGGAAACCGACTCGCTTTCACTCTCCATCGTAACTTTCTCCGGCTCTTCAGTTGTCAATTGTTCTGCTGAAGCGGCAACCATTCCAACATCTTCTCTCTCAACAAAAACATAACCGTCTAACACATCGGCTGCTTCCATCTCATACTCGTTCATGACAACTGCCACACCGGCAATTCCATTTTTATCGAGCTGTGTCTCCGCTGCATTATTGGTATCTGCAGCGCCTGCTCCGTTGCCAGTAACTGCGGTGATTGATAACGCGATTGCAAGACTAACAACTGCAATACTCTCAATCACTTTCTTGTTTGCTTTCATTATGAACCTCCGTATTTGTTTTAACGCATTATATGCAGTAAGTATTACACTTATGTTGCGTTTTTAAACACTTTATTTCAAATGTTACAAGTTTGTTACAGTCGGTATTGTAGCATACAGAATCGTGTTTGTCAAATATTTGGAAGAAAATTGGGTATTACCCTCCACATTTACATATTTTTTACGCCAAAAATGGGTGTGCCTAACACAGCGGGCACCCATTTTCTTCTTCTCTGTCGACAAATTGTTACATTTTTTACATCCTCTTTAACATTTCTCAAGGAAAAATCTCTCTCAAAACTGCAGAAATCAATCGGTTTTCTTCCTCTTCTTCCTGCCTTTTCTCTACCACTGGTACTGCTTTTTCCTCTTTTGGCTCCTCATCCTCCTGCAGTACAGCCTGTAAATACTCCTCCACATTTGCTACAACCCGGTCAATCTTTTTTTGTACAACGGCCGTTCGATGCGATATCACCAGCAAAATCATCAGAGAAACTACCTGCATGCCCCCAAATGTTCCCAGCACCAATTCTCTCCAGTAGGTTTGTATCCATGCCATTACGATTGTCATATTTCATACCTCCATTTCATATATATGTAACTGTTTGGAACAATTCTATTATAATGAAAGAAAACATTCTCTGGAATATCCATTCGGTCGCAAGTTTCGACAGCAAAACTGCTTCTCATCTTGACTTTTTACACTGAAAGTATAATATAATTGAGGAACTACAGATACTATGATATGACAGATAGAGAGGATACACTCTTATGGAAAAAAAGAAAAAAATCGTAATGACCGGCGGCGGAACTGCAGGTCATGTCACCCCTAATATTGCGCTGATGCCTGCATTGCAAGAGGCCGGCTACGACATTACTTATATTGGTTCCTACAACGGCATGGAAAAAGAACTGATTGAAGCTCAGAACATTCCTTATATCGGTATCTCCTCCGGCAAACTTCGTCGATATTTTGACTGGAAGAATTTCACCGATCCATTTAAGGTTCTGAAAGGCTACTCACAAGCCATCTCTCTTTTAAAGAAAATCAAACCGGATGTAGTTTTCTCCAAGGGCGGCTTTGTTTCGGTTCCGGTTGTGCTCGCTGCAAAACATTGTCATATTCCGGCAATCATCCACGAATCCGATATTACCCCTGGATTAGCCAACCGTATCGCAATCCGCGGCGCCCAAAAAGTCTGTTGCAACTTCCCGGAAACTATGAAATATCTTCCTGCTGAAAAGGCAGTTCTGACCGGATCACCAATCCGACGTGAACTATTTTCCGGTAACGCCGATGCTGCTATTCATCTCTGTGGATTTCCTGACCACAGCAAGCCGGTACTCCTCATTGTCGGGGGAAGCTCCGGTTCTAAAGTGATTAACGATGCCGTACGCAAAATACTCCCTGAGCTGCTTGAGCAGTTCTATATCATCCATCTCTGTGGAAAAGGCAATCTGGACAATCAATTAACAGGTGTGATTGGTTATGCACAGTTTGAATACGCAAGCACAGAACTTACGGACCTGTTCGCACTGGCGGATATAGCAATCTCCCGCGCAGGCGCAAACTCCATCTGTGAGCTCCTCGCCCTGCATAAGCCAAACATTCTGATTCCACTTTCTGCTGCAGCCAGTCGTGGTGACCAGATTCTGAATGCCCAATCCTTTGAAAAACAGGGATTTTCTTATGTTTTGAAAGAGGAAAATCTTACAGAACAATCGCTGCTTGATGCAGTCCGAGATGTGTATAAAAACCGCAACCAGTACCTCAAAGCAATGTCCGAAAGCGGACAGATGGATTCCATCGGAACCATCCTTGAGTTGATCAAAAAAGAAGCAAAATAGATGCCGTTGAAAAGCTCCAGGTGCTGCCGACACCCCGGTATGGCCCGGAGCTATTTCTTACATCTTCATCTCACCACAGATCTTCTTCAAATCCTCGTCTGAAAAATCTTTGTGATTCCACTCCATAATTGCTTTCTCACCTGCATAACGTGGAATTAAGTGCATGTGAAAATGAAAAACCGTCTGACCTGCAACTTCACCATTGTTCTGCAAAACATTGTAACCATCACAACCAAGTACCTTTTTTTCGTGTGTAATAACTTTCTTTGCAAGCTTCGCAGCCTTACCAAGTATCTCATCATCAATCTCAAGGATATTAGCATAATGCTGCTTTGGAAGAATCAGGGTATGTCCTTTTGTTGCCGGGCTGTTATCTAAAATCACACGGAAATCCTCATCTTCAAAAATTGTGTTTGTCGGAATCTGCCCGTTTGCCAGTTTACAAAAAATACAATTCTCATCTTTCATGATTCTCATCCTCCTCTAAAATATAAAAATCTGATCCAACATCCGAAGTGTCTTGAAATTACCCTTCGCCGTCATCTCGCCTGTCATAAATGCTCTCTGGAAAGTCATTCTTCCATCTACAATGGACTGCATAACATCGCTGCTGAGTTTTGCCATCACATCGATATTATCTTCTTCTCCATAATGAATCGTAAGTTCCCCGTTATTAATTCCCACATACAGCGGTTTTTTTGCTCCTTCAACCATAAAGGAATAGCTTGCTTGAAACTCTTCTGGTGGGACAAAATGGCTTTCAAATTCCTTGACAAACGGTGTCTCCATCTCATAATCCGACTGTCCAAGCATATCCTTGAACATGGAAGCCAGTTCTTCTATGTCCTCTTTCTGCTGCTTTACGTAAGTATCATCTGAGACATATTTAGACAACTGCTCGCTCTCCTGCGGCGTCAGATTCAACTGCTGCGTCCTTAATACACTCTGTCGTACGGCCTGATTGCTGGTTGGAAGATTCTTAATCTTCTGGGAAATGGTTCTGTAAAGATTTTCTGCCTTCTTTTCAATAATCAGGGTATAATCCTTATTCATCTGGAAGGTCACAAGATCCTCTACATAACCGCACAGACCTGCACATGGCAATCCCCCAAGCATCTCCCACGCATTAGCCAGTGTCATCTCACCTTCCCGCTCGCCATAGGTCGTTGACATCACAATCGGCTGCATATATGTATTGCTGATTTTCTCCTTGTCTCCATACAACCAGCATGCATCCAGAAACTGCTGCATATATCCACCAATTCCCAGCCATTCTACAGTTGTAGCAAGAATAATTCCATCTGCTTCCTTAAATGTCTGTGGAAGCGTTGCAATCTCATTCTTGTGTTCGTATATATTAAATCTTTTAATCGATACACGAAGTTCCCGAAGTACATCCTCCATCTTTCCTAAAACATAAAGGGTTGGATCATCGAGCAACCCTCTTCCACCGTAATAGATATTAATCTTCATCTGTAACCTCTCTTTACTATGCTATTAATTAGTATATGAATTTTCAAAGGTAAAATCAACCGTTTTACGTTGTTTCCGATATAAAATAATTCCCATCACAAACCCCATAAGCAGTCCTCCTATATGCCCCCAGTTATCCACATCACCACTACTGATTCCATAATAAAGACTGATTACAATCATAAAGAGAAGTCCTTTTCCTGTCAGCGTTTCATACCTGCCTTTATGGCGGATGACAATCCAAAGCAAAGCACCAATAATCCCAAAGATTGCGCCGGATGCCCCAGCAGAAACTGCATAATCACCGCTATGCAACATTTGCAAATAGGAAAGAATACTTCCGCCTACACCTGCCAGAATGTAAAGAATCAAATATTTGATATGCCCTAATGCATCCTCAAGAATATGTCCGGCGCAGGCGAGAATCAGCATATTATTCATAATATGCTCAAATCCAAAGTGCATAAATGTTGCTGTAAATAATCTCCAATACTGCCCCTGCTCAACATAAGGCGGCCACACAGCTCCTGTATTCATCATAAATGTAACATCTTCTGTATTTCCAATCATCTCCATGATTAGAAAAACAACCACATTAACCGCGACAAGAGCGGTTGTAATTACCGGCTTCTTCATTCTCCCCTGCTGCATAATAATTCCTCTTGCAATCTTATTTTCTTATTATCCTTAGTATACTCACTTCTTCCTATAAACACAAGAAGCTGTTCAGGTAAAACGGTATCGTATATCTGCAAAACGAACAATATCATTGCATGCCAGCTTTCTCCGTTCCCTATATGCAAGCGGCTCATCATTGACAAATGTTCCATTGGTTGAATTCAGATCTTCTATATAATATACTCCGTCTTCCAGATCGATTCGCGCATGCAGTTGACTTATAGTATCACGATCAATCCTGAAATCTGCATCCTTCCCATAACCGATCCGCAGCATTTTGCCTTCAATCCGAATATCCTCGAGCTGATCTGCTCCCTGATATAGAAGTAATCCCCTAGCCCTTCCTTCAAAACTGCTCAAACAAATGGTCGGACGAATTACCGGTTCCGGTGATACATAAATCTCCTCCTCCGGATAGATTGGTGCAACCGGTTCCTTTTTCCTTATCTCAGGCTCAAGAATTCCTAAATCAATCAATTTACGTTTTAAGACCTGTAACCACGTCTTCTTTTCAGCCGGTTCCGATTCCTTAAGTTTGTGCCGTTCTTCTTTAGGTTTTGTAACCTGTTGCACCGGTTCCGGCATTGGAGAAATCGGCTCCTTGCTTACTGATTCCTGTTGCTTTGCCTCCATAATTTCGTTGCGAATATCCACGATTGAATATCCCTCCTGAAGCGACCTCTCATAAATGCGATATGCTGCGCGCACAACAGCACTGTCTTTGTGATCGATACGTGTCAGAAGATACTCCATAAGCTGCTGAAATTCTTTTTCAATTCCCCCTGTCCCCCCCGGATAAACTGTAAAAATGAATTCCTGATTACTGTTTGTAATGTAAATCAACTCCGGATCAAGCATAAGACAACTCGTATGGATCAGATTCCATTCTAAAATCTCCATTTCACTACAAATACTGATAATTAAGCGTTCAATAAATGAAAGCCCGATTTCCTTAACTCGACAATACATATCCAGCGACTGCTTTCCTGAAATATTGTACCAATACTGCCCATTTCCATCTACATACGCTTTTTCTACCGGAAGAAGACCGGTAATTTTTCGTCTTAACATCAGCCGCTCATCCAGGCCGGCATGCATTCCCACTGGTATTTTCATGTAACTTCCGGTTATATTTCGCTCATATACAATTTCACGGTTAATCATTGGCCACCTCCTTTAATGTCTGATATTTGTAAAATTCTTTTACCTCCCACATATCCGCAATCTGCTCCTGCTCCTTTTCGTCACGCACTTCTTCATAGCAACAAATTCCAATCCTCATTGCAAGCGCCATCGCAAAAATAAATAATGGGACAATATAGGATGCTTCGACGGTATAACTGGCCTTCCACTTCCGCAATCTGCATTCCTCCTTCCACTTTTTTACACTAGTATTAAAACTACATATCCCACAAATAAAAAAGGAACAAACGGAATCTGCGCTTTACGATTCTGCTTTTTGATCAAAAGCAAAAAAAGTGCGACAATCCCGGCAATTGATATGGCAATCATACAAAGATTTACCATTTGAACAGCCGTGAGAAAACAACCAAGACATAACAATACCAGACCATCCCCATAACCAATGCTCTCCTTTGTGATCCATGCGAAGAGCAGCGTTACACACCCTGGAAGGAACGAAAGTACCGCTATCCAATCGTTCCAGGCGTTTCCTATAAACGAAAGAACAACTCCAACCCCACCCATAAATACCATTGGCCAGGAACTAATCTGTTTCTTTCGCAAATCCTCAATTCCCAAGACAGCTAAACCCATTAAGGGTATCAACAGCCTGGCTAATCTAATTTTTTCCTGCATACGCCCCATCTCCTTACTCACTGGTTTTTGAAGAAACACTACACTTGGAACAAGGTCCTTTTCCACCAACCTCTGACAACGGAATCATATACACCGTTCTCTTCAATCCACTGCATGTCAGGCTTGTATGATAACAGGTCCCATAATCTGTAATATATACCATCCCTGAATGCACCTCTTTTGCTACACATTCTGAACACGCATAGTATTTATGGTCACTTTTATTTCTCAAATCATCCAACCCAGCGGCTTCTACCGCTCGAATAGACAGATCCAGATACGGACACATACGATTTTTATGATAAACGGTTCCATTCTCTGTTACATAAACATAATCCTCCTGTATCCCATCATCCGCATCTCCTGTCCACTTGCGACTATTACTCTTCTGGGAAATACGAACACCATCTACCGAAAAGAAGTGAATTGGCAAATTGATCTGATAGTCAGCCTGCAGCCCAATGTAACAATTCGAAACATTTGATTGCATCAGCGAAATTCCAGGTGTCCCCCCATTTACATAGCGCTTGGGAAGTTCATACTTACCTATCTCACTGCGGAAATATGCCTCTGCCGATGCCCACAGAACTGCAGGTGACTCCGTACAACTTGCCTCGCATGCCGTCCTACGGCTGGCATATATCAACGATTCCTGCACTTGTGTCTGAATTTGCAAAACACGAAAGAAAAACAGAATGGCTGCAAAAAATCCTGCCATAAGCGGAAGTACTACAGCCGCCTCCAGCGTATACGAGCCTCTATGGCAGGTGCATAAGGGTGCCTTTTTACAGGATTGCCCGTTTTTCATTGTCGTCTTTGGGAAAGCGCTTTTTGTACATGTTCGAGAGTAGTTCTTGCAAAAAGACACCCTTATACATCCCCCTTTCCTTTTCGGTAGCTATAGCTTGAATTATTTTGTATACGGAAACAATCAACTTTTCTTCCCAGCAAACTGACAAAACCAAGAAATATCGGAGAATACTCATATGTCGCACAAACACTTGTCTCACAGATGAGATGATCCATTCGAAAATTCTCATACCCAGAATTTTTACATACCGTTGCCTCTTCCACGTCCATTCCGCGCATAGCAAGCTTATCCCCACTGTGAAACTGCAAGAGAATACCAAGATAATCCGAATATGCTATCCCGTGCTGACAATTCTTTGCCTGACTCCACCCAGAGAGCAATGCCGGAAGATCATGCACATTCGATGTCCAGTCAAGTGAACTCTTAATTAGAGGGATTTTTCCTCCATCCAGCAGAGTACGCAGATCCAGAACACTTTCCACATATGCCCAGGCCCCAAGAATGCCATATTTTACAATCTCTACAATAATAGGATTAAGTGTCGCACCTACAAGTACCAAAGCAAGGGCCAACGCCTCTTCTTGCTTTTCTGGCGAAGCCATCAGACTTGCCATATTGAGTACTTCACGAATTGCCAAAAGTTCTCCGATAACCGTTCGAAGGTTATCAGAATCTTTGGCCTTGCCGGCGAGCAAATATTCAAGCTCATAATTCATTGCACGATTCTCTTTCGGATTCGTATAGCACGCTAAATAATTTACAAAATATTGGTTCAGTAATACCTTTCCATACCAGTCGCTTCCTGATATCTCCCCTTCTGTGCCCACCTGCAGCTGTCGGTGGGATACAACCTGTCTCAAATCAAGTTCTGCATTTGACAGCTTTGCACTTTCTGGCAGTACCAGTGCAAGTATCCCTTTCTTTTTGGCCTCCGCAACAGCAGTCAGTGGGTTTTCCTCTTCGTTGTTGCTCTGCGTTATCCCTACATCTTCTAAGGTGCCTGACCCTCTTCCCTTCAAATTGCCGCTGGATGAGCCCTCCTTCTCTGGCTCCAGCGCATCAATCGCTTCATCTATGCTTGATTCCGCATCTCCATAATCCTTTTGCAAGTTTGAAACAGCCTCATAATTGTTATAGATATATTTTGCAGCCTCGTATGCAATATTCTCCTTCATATAGGCATACACTGCAGCTTCGAAAACCTTTCCATTCTGATCCGTCATTAACAAATACGGATTAAAACTGATATCTGTCATCTCTACTGCCAGAAAACTAATTCCGGAAAACGGTCCAACCTTCCCCTCACTTCCAAAATTGTCCCCCGTAAGATTCCTAAGCTGTGCCTCCCTATTGTTCAAAGAGAACTCCCCTTCTCCATTAGTCGCAGTTACCCCCAGCAAATGATAGGTTTCCCAAAGAGGTGTACAATAGTCGGCAAACATTGACTCCAAAACAGAATCCGTGTTCATCCGGGTCGACTTCTCCAGTTCCAGATGCCGCGCAGCCTCCAGAAGTGTAAATAGAAGCTGCGCTACCAACATAAGGGATAGTGCCGCAAAAATTGTTATACTGCCTCGCCGTTTCACTATACTTCTCCAGCTCGCTCTGTGATCGTCTCAAAAATATCCGTCACAAGAGAGGTCAGTTTATTTTTAAAAATCAAAACCAAACCAATTAAAACCACCACAATCAGAATCATCTCAACTACACCGATTCCTTCTTCATCTTCCAAAAAATTCTTAAATCCTAG
Organism: Agathobacter sp.; assembly: GCA_022775045.1. Classification (GTDB taxonomy): domain Bacteria; phylum Bacillota; class Clostridia; order Lachnospirales; family Lachnospiraceae; genus Roseburia. Next base: position 18,605 of record JALFLB010000041.1, read on the forward strand.
CATAATTTTACCTCCTATAGTTTAAATGACAGCATTGCCGGAACCATAATAATTGCAATCACAATTCCAAGCATCAACACAAGTGGCAGGAGCATTTTGGTTCCCGCCTCCTCCCCAAGCTTTCTTGCATATGCCTTGCGTTCCTCCATTGCATCTGCCGCCTCTTGCTCCAAAAGTTCACATAAACCTCTGCTTCCTGTCTGCAAATTCTGAATCAGAATACGGACAAGCCTCTGATATGGGCCTAGACCGGTTCTTTCTGCAAATTTTTCATACGCAATACGTTCACTCTCTCCATCGCAGATTTCATAATTTGTAATTACCATTTCCTCATAGACATACCGTTCTGTGCATTCGTTTTTTTGCCTTTTATCAAGATATTGAGCGGAAATTCGATTCCAGGACTGTTTTAAAGACATACCAGATCCCAGTAAAATCAACAATTTGCTGACAACCTCAGAATAATCCAGACTCATCTGCTCCTTTCGCTTGTTCTGTTCTGTTTTTGCTCGTTCCAGTATCACAAGCCGGAGCAGAATGACTACGATAAGCTCAAAGAAAAAAACTTTAAGAACAAGATGCTGCTTCTTTTCTTTCCATTCCAGCTGAATTCCATTAACCTCATCGGGAAGTATAAATACTTCTTTCCCCTTTTGATTCCCCTCCTGCTCCACAGCATTCTGAATATCTACAAGAATCTGCTCTTCCTTAGAAAGTTTGCGTGGAAAAACCATAAAAGAAAAAACATAGGATTCTTTTTCTTCTCCACAACGAAGGTCTGCAGTTGCCTGCACCAAAGTACCCTGTTTTGTAAGCTCATCCGAGAGAATCTGACCATCTGTATCTACAACATCATAATGGTCCAAACTCCACTCTGCTTTCACCAGTCCTCCCACATAGTTCTCTTTCATATTAACTGCTGTAGTGACATGTTCTCCCGTCTCACCCTGTGAAAAAAAGGATGCATCAATTTCTCTCTCTGCCTGCGTGAAATATTTCTTTGCCTGTTTCTCCGTAATTTTGACAGCCGGAACCATAAGCTCATAATCGTAAGCCTTCAGCAAATCGCCTGCATCTACCGTCAGTTCCACCAAATTATCACGACTTCCCTCTTTTCCTCGGACAATTTCATTTTGATGATTCAGACTTTTTTCCGACGCTTCCACATAACCAGCCAAAAACAGAAACAGCAGGCAAACCAGTCCCACCTCCATCCATTTCTTTTTGTTCATATCGGCTTAATCACCCCCTCTCAACTTTTACATACGGATATCCAAAATCCTTTCCGCCAAAACCATCGCACCACCATAAGCCAAAAGACAGACACTCATAAAAAGGACACCCGCCACATTTCCATATAACACGTCCATAAATCCTGATGATGTCACTTTTAAATATGCCAGAATCATCATTGGCATAAGGTTCATTACTTTTTGCTCCAGCTTGCGGGATGCAACCAGCACTTGAATTTCCCTCTCCGTTTCATATCGGGCACGCATGTGTCCTGTGGTCCCCTCAATAATTGTCACAAAATTTCCACCACTCCGCTTTGCAAATGCAAAGACTTCCGAAAAACTTGCTATATCTGCATTTCCAGAGCGTGCAGCAAAATCAGCAAGCAACTGCTCAAGAGGCATATTAAATCCTACAGAATGATTCATACTATCTAACTCTCGATAGAGAAAGGCATCTTTTCCATATGCTCGTTCTATTTCCTTTTGTGCTTCTTTCCATGAATTTTCCATGGAAAAGCCTGCCAACAATGAAGAGCTAACACTGCGCAGTGCATCGAGGAATTCCTTTGCCAGCTGCTCCTGAATCTTTTCGATTCCAAACGAAATCTGTCGTTTCCTAATGATTCCAAACAACATCGGCACCAAAAGCAGTCCAAACCAGCTATCATAAAACAGGTATGCAATTGCTCCTCCAAGAAGCAATGCACTTCCCAGACATCTCCACCTTTCAGAAAATGTCAATTTGTATTCCCTATAATCCATACGTTCCCCTCCTTATGAACACAATCCCTGTTCATCCGGAAGCTGCACACCCGCCATATCTAACTTTTTGCGATTTACCAACGCACCTGTCTGCACCAGTTCCCATGTACCCTCTTCTCCTTGTAACTGATAAAGCGGCGACAAAACGATCTCCCCATCATGAATTCCCTGTATTTCTGTAATTTCCAAGACTCTTCGGCTGCGATCAGACAACCGACCCAAATGCACGATCACATCAATGCCGGAAGCAATCTGCTGCCTAATTGCCGCAATCGGAAGATCCATCCCCATCAAAACCATCATCTCCAGACGTGCAAGTATATCCCTGCTGGAATTACCATGGGCCGTGGAAAGCCCGCCGTCATGACCGGTGTTTAATGCCTGCAGCATATCAAACGCCTCTGCACCACGGCATTCCCCGACAATAATCCGATCCGGTCTCATTCGAAGTGCTGTTCGGATTAAATCCCGAATGGTTACCGGCATTACTCCTTCCATATTGGCATTGCGCGTCTCAAGACGCACAAGATTACTCACGCCCTGAATCTGTAATTCCGCGGAATCTTCAATTGTAATTACCCTTTCATCCTCGGGAATGTACTGCGATAACGCATTGAGAAATGTTGTTTTTCCAGAACTGGTTCCCCCAGAAATTAATAAGCTGTATCGAGCTCTCACCAGACTCGCCAAAAGGCTGGCCGCCTCTTCCGTAATTGCCCCTTTTGCAATCAATGCATCCATGTCAAGTGGATGTTCAGGAAACTTTCGAATTGTGATAGCAGAACCATCCAGCGAAATAGGAGATAACACAATATTGACACGGGAACCATCTTCAAGGCGGGTGTCAACAATCGGATTCGAGAGATTGACCACTCGGTTGTGTCTGCCAACAATCTGTTGGATAATATCCTGCATCTTTTCTTCACTTGCAAAACACTGATTCCATCGAAAAACTTCGCCAGCCTTTTCGAAAAAGATATGCCTGGCCCCATTCACCATAACCTCCGAGACTTCCGGATCATCCAGCAGTTCCTGCAGTGCATCCAACTTACGAAGTGAATTGAATACTCGTCTTTCCAATTGAACCCGCTCATGAAGTGTCAGTGTTACCCCCTGCAGAACACAGGCAGTTTCCTCTCCGATGAGATTCTCAATCTCCTCATCTGCCATATCTCGGGAAAGATCCATCCTCTCCAGAACTCTGGCACGAATCTGACTGACAAATTCATCCAACGGACATCACCCCCGGTATCATTCGGCGGATGCTATCTCCAAATTCGTTCCACTTCCACTGCTCAATCAACCTTTCACAAGAGATCATCGGCGAAGTTGCAAGCGGAATCTGGATCTCCTTAATCCGTCGCTTCCAGTCCTCATCCCCATGCTTTTCTATCTCTGCAAAGAATTCCTTCTCCCTCCATTGTCCAAGCCCTCCATGGCTTTTCATCAAATAAATCTCCTGACAACTTCCCAGCAGTTCAAAAAAACCTACAAACCGGGAACCCATATTTAAAATGAGTGTACTGTAATCCATCTCCTGTGCCAGAATCTGTAACAGCTTCTGGTAAGTTGAATTCTGTGCTTCACATAAACACTCGGTATTGCGCACCGGGTAGACAACATCTGCACGGTCGAGATGGCCAATACAGGAAACAATACGGCTCTTCGAGTAGGTTCCGCTCTCTGCCATGACAAGAAGCTCCTCCATTCCCGCCGCATTGTCGCATTCCATCAGCTGTGACAAGCCGCTGTTCTCCTGCAAATCAAGAAGCAGAACCCGCTCCTTTTCACTCAAAATCGACGAAAGCGTTACAGCAAATGGCAGCTGATATTCATTTTCTGCAAGTGAATACACCGCAAGCACCTGAAATCGCCCTTGCAGGCACCCGTTCTGCCGGACATTCTTGATTTCCTCGCCAATCTGTTTTAAGATCTCATCCACAATTTTGTTTACTTCCTGATACTTATCCACAAGATATACACCCCCTTCCTCTTGGATGTCCACATTCTCCTCCTGATCGTAAAGATAAATTACCGGCACCTTCACCCCTTTTGTACCGATTGGTCCCTCATAATCTGAAAGCAACACTGCATCGAAATCTGCTTCATCTTCCCACAGACTTTCTGCCTCTGTAAAAATGTGCAATTCCAGCTGCTCTCTGTAATGGTTCATCAGACAGCTGGTAAACCGGTCCCCATACTCCCGGTCTCCCACATATAGTCCAAGCCGAATTCGTTTCATCGTACCTCCTCTCTGAACTTTCCTGACAGTACTATCCATGCATATAAGCATATCCCTTGATAGCCAGCAACCCAATCTGTATTGCAAGCGAAAAATGTATCAGGTTTTGCTCTTCTGCCATAGTCTCTCGATAAGACGAAATATTTCCCTGTAAAACATCCCTGAAAAACACTCCACTCTTAAAAAGACTAAATCGCAGATTGCGGTTATAAAGCATCTTTACAACAGAAATTACCGCACCTACAGCAAAGGCAGCCAACATACAGCCTGTCAGTGTTTTGAAATTAGTAAATGCACCTATTACGGAAAAAAGTTTGATATCTCCGGCACCCAAAGCACCAAAAAGATATAAAAGATATAACATGACAACCGGAAAAGAAATATTCACAAGAATATGAAAAATTCGTGGTACCCCACCTAGGAATATACCGAATACCAACGATAAAATCAGTCCCATGATAATCAGCCGGTTACTGATTCTCATGTACTTAAAATCCTGAATCACCGCCACAATTACAATCATGTGCAGGATCAGTTCGGATGCATACTGCATCACATTCAATTGCATCACCTCTTTTGTTGTGAATCGAATTGTAGCATTGCATTTTTCTTTTGTCAAGCAATTTTCAAAAAAATTTCTGTATAACTTTTCCATTTTTGCTTATACTTGTAAAAAGGGCCTTTGAGAAAGCAGGTGATTCATTGAAATTATTTAAGACAACCCCGGAAACACCAGACGGATATGCCGTGTTGGTCGACAACTTACAGCAGACAACCACAGAACTAAAAATTGCCTATGAAAATCTCCAAAATGTCGTAGACCCGGACCTCATCGATTACTATATCTATCAGGCAAAGGCAGTTCAGATGCGCTACAAATTTTTGCTGGGCTGCGTAAAAAAATTAGAGGGCTCTTACACAAAGAACCCTCTCTGATTATCGTTATCCATATAGCTTTCATTCAATTCTCCCCGGCCGTATGTCATTCCGGCATACACCTGCTGGGTATTGCGCATCATCGGTCCACTGGTGTCCTGTCTGGCTGCCTCGACAAAGGATCCATACAGACGCCGGAGGATCTTGTCCGCTTCGTTTAACCCGTCCAGTTGATTCTGATACAAAGTCCGCGCAAGCTCATTTTTACAAAAAACATAGAGCGCATAGAGATTATTGGACAACTCATAAGAAAAATCCAGACTTTGAATCATCTCATCCAGTACTCTCTGGGACTTACGAAGAGCATTTTTCATCTCCTCGTGTTCTCCATCCTCATATGCTTTTTTCACATCATCCATGTAGGCAAACAAAATGTCGTAAATAATCACAATCATGCCACCGGAATTACACTGGCTGAGCCTTCTCGTAAAATCCTGCTTTAACCGATCATCCATATTTTCAGCCTCCGATTACTGCAAAAGCGACAATACCTGCTGCGGCAGATCATTTGCCTGTGACAATACAGAGATGGATGCCTGTTCCAGAATATTCTGCTGTGTATACTCCGTCATCTCCTCTGCCATATCCGTGTCCAAAATATTCGAGTATGCCGCTGTCATGTTTTCCTGTGTCTCGGCAAGACTGTTTACCGCATATTCCAACCGGTTGGTATAGGCACCGATTCCAGAGCGGACAGAACTGAGCTTTGCAATTGCTGCATCCAATGTACGCATTGCCTTATCCGGACCTCCGCTGATTGTCACATCAACGGTGTCAATATACAGACTCTTTGATGAAATCTCAGGAATCCGCACATCCATATCCTGATACTGGTTTGCGCCAATCTGAATCGTCATGGCACCAATATCCGTCACCTCAATCTCAATGTCTCCCACCTGATTATCTTTGATCTGAAAATCCATGGAAAACCCACCATTGTCTGTGATTTTCACACGAGTCCCTTCCACAGATGCTGTTGCCGTCTTTGTGAAGCCGTCACTCGTACCCAAATCATCTTTCGTCTTCAGTTTAACCTCGGCATCCTTCCCTTTTTGAGCCAGTGTGTAAGAAGTTCCATCCTCGCTTATCTTCGCCTCTGTCTCCTGATCAATTCTAAGCTCCTGTGCCAATTCCCGACTTACCGTAATATTTAACGCTTCTGCTGAACCATACTCTGCCGTTTTAATATTGTACTTGCCATCTGCAGTCTTCTCTGCTAAACAACCTGCTCTCTCTGCCGTCTGGCGAAGTGACTCATAAAATGCATCCGCTGACATTCCCGCCGTATAATCCATGGAAACACGGTTAATTGTTATGGTTCCATTTACAGTTCCCCCAGGTGCAGCAAGATTATACTCCGCTTTTTCTGCCGCTTTTGTAACCTCCAGCTTATAATCTCCCGGAAGAACAGTATCCGAAATGTACATGCGCTCTGTCTGTTTAGAATAAACACGCACATCTGACGAACCATCCAAAAGTATTTTTGTATTGTATTCCGTATCTGTGGAAATGCGATCCACTTCCTCTTTCAGCTTATCGATTTCATCCTGAATACTCTGACAATCTTCATAAGTATTGATCTCGTTTGCCGCCTGCACGCTAAGCTCACGGATTCTCTGTAAAATGCTGCTCACCTCATTGAGGGCACCATCGGCAATATTCAAAACTGACTCGCCATCCGTTGCATTAGATTCTGCCTGGTCAAGTCCATCAATCTGGGCCTTCATCTTGTTGGAAATAGCAAGTCCTGCCGGATTATCCCCCGCTTTGTTAATCTTCAATCCACTGGAAAGACGCTCCATGGAAGCACTTAATCTATTCTCGGTGCGAAGTAAATGCTTGTTGGTCATAACCGCCGACATATTACGATTGATTTTCATATTTTTCCTTCCCGTATAAACTACATTGAGCATCCATGCCCTGTCGATTTGACTTTCCGTGTCATCTCATCTGCCTAATATATCGGCTGACTTTTAAAAATTTTTAACCTGGAAAAAAGTATAATTTGCAATTAAGGGGAAATCGTATTATAATAGCACCATTAAAAAGACAATTGCAAAGGAGGATTTATCCAATGGCTAAAGTTACCAAGGATACTATGATTGGAGAGCTTCTTCAGATCGATGCAAATATTGCACCTATGCTTTTAAATATCGGCATGCACTGTCTCGGATGCCCATCTTCCCAGATGGAAACCATCGCAGAGGCTGCAATGGTTCATGGAATTGAACCGGATGATCTGGTAGATGACATTAATAATTTTTTAGAGCATGACGCAAATGCATAAAAAGAAGCTGCAGATTTTCTGCAGCTTCTTTCGCGTCTTTTAAAGTTTTTCCAATACCTGAAGTGCATGTGGACCCGTAATCAGCTTGCCATGCTCCCCAAAATAAGCTTCCACAGCCGGATTATAATTTCTCTGCACCGCATACTCACAGATAATATTGCAAACCTTGTTGAATTCCTCCGGTGTGTGGTCATCCTTGTGAATCACGAGATAAAATCTGTTCTTATGCTCGTTCTTGTACAAATCGTTGCGCCCCTTATAATAGCCCGACAGCACATGCGCCAAACGCTCAATCTCTTCCAAACGGGAAAACTCAAACATCTTTGCCAAATCAGCCGGAACCTCGGGTACAACCTCTCTTTTTGATACATTCGGCTGCTCCTGTGCCGCCTCGGCTGCCCTCTTCTCTTCCCGAATCTTATTAAAGAGCCCCAGAATATCGTCAGCTCCCTTCATATCAACGGCAGCCTCTGCATCCATAGACTCATCAAACAGTTCATCCTCATCCATATCTGAAAACTTTGAAAACCGAGTATCCAGCTCTTCCGGATATTCAACCTTTGTAATCACAAGAATAAGAGATTCCGAAGACAGCGGGATTGCCTCCACCATGAGAGGAATATCATTCGCCTCAAATCCGAACTCATAGTTGGCCTGTTGAATCATGTCATGGAAAAGTCCCTTTGCCTTCTCAGAACCGTACGCAAGCTCCCGCAGATTAATCTGACGGTCAGCCAAATCCTGCTTGGTGAGCGTACAGCGAATCTGATTCTCATTTACTTTTTCAATTTTCATTATCATCACATCCTTACCTTGAACACCCGCTAAATCTCTTGTAAAGCGTACACTTATTATAATCAAATGCCTCTGGGTTGTAAAGTTTCCACTTCTTAAATTTTTTTAAAAAATACTTGCAATACCAAAACAAGTGTGTTATAAGTTTATGCATGAGATGCGTTCCTGCCCCAAAGGAGCGTATGAATTTTAACAATCAAATCATTTTGTCTGGTCGATATCAGTTATTGCAACCCCTTGGCCAGGGGAACAGCGGAACCGTGTTTTTAGCCAGACAGCAATCTTTAGAGTTGAATCGTGCCATTAAGTGTTTCCCCAAAACCAGCGCACCTTCGCTCTTCGCAGTATCAGAAGCACAGATTCTGAAGTCCATTCAGCATCCCGGGATTCCAACCATTTACGATCTTGAAGAAGATGAATCGTTTTACTATTTGGTGGAAGAATATATTGAGGGTGACACTCTAGAAGAATTTCTGCTTCGTCAACAGTCAATTTCCCAGAATTTGTTTTTTCAATTTTGTGAACAGCTTTGTGATATTTTTGCGTATCTCCACACGCTGCATCCATCTCCGATCCTCTATCAGGATCTCAAACCGGAGCATATTATAGTATGTGGATTACAAATCAAATTAATCGATTTTAGCGTCGCATCATTTATTGGAAACTCTGGAAATGACTTCAAACATTTTGGGAATGTGGATTTTTCAGCGCCGGAGCTAGCTTACGGAGAAACCGTAACACTGACATCGGACATCTATAGCATCGGAAAGGTTATGGAATACATGACACCATATCTTGATGCTTCCACAAACCGAATGATCCAACCGATTATCCAAAAAGCAATCAGCGCAGATCCCATGCTCAGGTATCAAACGATCCACGAGCTTTCCTGCGCGTTACAAAAAGCAATTGATAATACGGGCAGAACGCATCTCAGGCAGACCATCGCAGTCATCGGAAGTCACAGTGGCTGCGGGAGCACACATATTGCAGTATCGCTTGTAACACAGCTGAATGCACAGGGTATTTCTGCAGTCTATCAGGAAATGAACTGGAATAACAGCCTGCGGAAAATGATTACACAGCTCAACCATGTACATGAATGGCATGGATGCTACTGCTATCAATGTTTCAAAGGTTATCCCAAATACGACAAAGGCATCGAGATTGCGGAACCAACAGCTGACGTAATTGTCAAGGATTACGGATGCGACTACTCCTCCGCCAGCCTTGCAACAGCAGATCAAATTCTCTATATCTGCGGCGGGGGACCATGGCACCGCGCTGATGCAAAGCCAAAAGACATCCTTTTACAAATGGGAAACCGTCTTCGAATCATTGCAAACCTGTGTGATCACAATTCTGCCATCTATTTTGCCAGACAGTTTTCCCAGCCGGTCTATCCTTATCCCTATGATACGGATATCTTCCGTGCGGATTCCGGAAAACAGGACTTTGTCCACTGGCTATCTTTTGAGAAAGGAGGGAACCGCCTATCTTTACATTTCAAAAACCTTTTTTCCCGGCTCCTGCAACTATAGGAGTCTGCGGAACCTCTGCAAACGTCGGTGTCACACATTTGTGTATCGCGCTTTCCAATTTCTTACATAGCAGATATCTCTCACGCACTGCATATCTGGAAGTCAATGGGAGCCATGAAATCGGTACTCTTTCCAGGGAAAACGATCCATCGGCACCTTTCCGGCACCAGGGAGTCATCTACTATCCGGAACTAACCATCCGCAGAATGTCAGAAATCTTAAGCCTTAACTACAAATATTATATTCTGGATTTTGGAATGCTTACTACACACACGCTACCGGAATTCAAGCACTGCGACCACAGAGTTGTTCTTACAAATGTAAACACATGGAAATCTCTGCAGATTAACCAGTTTGCTCAGCAGCTTCAAAAAAATAATATACCTTGGGATACGGTAAAAACAATTGGTATGGGTGGGATAAAGAACGATTATGAGCGGCTTTACAGAGACTACCGGATACGGGCTGTTCCAATGCCTGTTCTCAAAGATCCGTTTCACATTACCTCTGGGTGTTTTCGGTTTTTTGAAGAAATTATGAAAGGAGAATAGTTATCACTATGAACATTTATCAATATCAGCTGCTTATTGAATTTCGGCCAGAAGTATACCAGGGGCTGGTTGTTACAGTTGCTGGTATAAAGAAACAAAAGTAACTTTTTGAACTTGTTAACGATTTAAAAACAGATGGGACAACGGCATATGGCGGAAGGAGTCTCAATGCATAAAATTCTGCCAACTGCCGTTCAAAATGAAAAAAGAAAATCGGGAACCGGCAAATCAAACGGTCGGTTCCCACATAATTCTTAATTTTACTACATATTATTTGAATCTGAATAAGCAGAATGCTATAATCGGAATGAATATTGACAATTATCGACAGTATTTGATAAGGAAAGGATGACACATGAAGAAAAAAGCTTTACCGATTTTAGTAGTTTGCGCATTGATTGTTCTGATTGTGGCAATTATGGGAGTCATGTCTCTCATTCGCAAATATACACCAAGCAAAGAATGGCAGGATTTGGATACTTATTATCATCTCTCCGCCAATGATGAAGTCGCAATTATTTTAAATAATGAAGTAATCGAATCAAAAGCAAAGGTAATCGATGGTCATATTTATGTCGATTTCGATTTTGTACACGATACATTAAACAACCGTTTTTACTGGGATCACAACGAGAATATTCTGCTTTATGCCACACCCCGGGAACTGATTTCTGCCGAAGCTGACAAGAACAGCTATCTGATTACCAAATCCTCCGTTGATTACGGTCGGGCAGTAGTCAAAGCAAATGCGGACTCCGCCTATATTGATCTGGATTTTGTAAAGCAGTATTCCGACTTCGCTTATGAATATGTCAAAGACCCACACCGTATTATCATCACAAATGAATGGGGCGATTATCAGGTAGCCCACCTGAAAAAAGATACAAATCTTCGCCTTAAAGGCGGAATTAAGAGTCCGATTCTTACCGAAGCAAAACAAAAGGATACCGTATCAGTTCTTGAAGAAGGGAACAATTGGACAAAGGTTATGACCACCGACGGAATTATCGGTTATGTGAAGAACCGCACGCTCTCCGCCACCGAGATAAAAACGCGAAAGAGTGATTTCGAAGCGGAAACTTACGCCCACATCACCAAAGATTTTGAAATCTGCATGGCCTGGCATCAGGTCACGAACCGGTCTGCCAACTCTAACATTGCCTCGGTTCTTGCCAACACAAAGGGAGTCAATGTCATATCTCCGACCTGGTTCTATCTGAATGACAATAATGGCAACCTGGCAAATCTGGCAAGCATGGATTATGTCAATTACTGTCACTCCCAGGGTGTTGAAGTGTGGGCATTGGTCAGCAATCTGGAGAACAAAGATGCCGATTCCGCGGAAGTTTTAACTCACACCTCCAAGCGACAGAATCTGGTGAACCAGATCGTATCCATGGCTATCCAGTACAATCTTGATGGCATCAATCTGGATTTCGAGTCACTGGATGCAAACAAGGTCGGCGATTCGTATATTCAGTTTGTACGCGAACTGTCCATCAAATGTGCCAACAATGGAATTGTTCTTTCCGTAGACAATTATGTTCCGACCGCTTATACCTCCTTCTATAACCGGGCAGAACAAGCCAAATTTGCAGATTATGTAGTCATCATGGGCTACGATGAACATTACGCGGGTTCCGATGAAGGTTCCGTCTCCTCCCTTAACTGGGTAAAGCAGGGCGTCGCTGATACACTGAAAGAAGTTCCTTCTGAGCAGGTAATTCTGGGTATGCCATTCTATACAAGAGTCTGGGCCCTAACCCCGGATGATGACAATGCCGAAAAAGCAGATGCCGACACCGATACTGCCTATACGGTAAGTTCCCAGGTTTACGGAATGCGTGCTGCCAACGATTTGCTTACAACATACGGAGCAACCAAGAACTGGCTGGATGACTGTGGACAAAACTATGCTGAATTTAAAGATGGGAAGATTACCTACAAAGTATGGCTTGAAGATTCTTCCTCTGCGGAAGCACGATTAAAACTTATAGATGAGAATAATCTCGCCGGTGCTTCTTTCTGGAAATTGGGATTTGAAACCAGCGACATCTGGGATACAATTATCAAGTATATTAATTAATTCCATCGCATAAATTGAATTAAGATTACAAAAGCCTTTTGCCGGCAGCAAAGGGCTTTTTGTTACCAAACCAGGGGTATTTATGCACAAAAAAATGGAAATTCTAATGATTACCTGTCTCTTTATCAGTTCTTTCTTCCTTGCACGTGCCGGCGCCGCTATCGTATCAGGCAAAAATACGGATTCCGGAAAGCCCTGCATCGTACTGGATGCCGGACACGGTGGCGCCGATCCCGGCAAAGTCGGCTGTAACGATGTTCTCGAAAAAGACTTAAATCTCGCCATTGTATACAAATTAAAAACCTTATTTGAAAATAAAGGCTTTCGCGTCGTTCTGACAAGGACGGATGACAAGGTATTGGCAGACAAAAACAGCAAGAATGTAAAAGTAGAGGATCTTCATAACCGGGTTGCACTGATTACCGAGACCATGCCGGTTATGACCATCTGCATCCACCAGAACAGCTTTCCGGACAGTTCTGTCTCAGGTCCTCAGGTTTTCTTTTTTGACCAGTCTGCAGAGGGTGAGGAAATTGCAGCAATTATTCAGAACAGTCTGAACACGATTTTGGAACCGCCCAAACCTCGTGTCTCAAAATCCAACAATGACTATTACATACTCAAAAAAACACCCACACCTACGGTTATCGTAGAATGTGGGTTTCTAAGCAACGAAGACGAGGCTGCTCTGCTGACCGATGAAGCATATCAGGAAAAACTAGCCCGCGCAATTTATCTGGGAGCCTGTGAATATCTATCCGGTACAGAATCGAACCAGTCCACAGAAGGCAGCGAAGTACAATCTACCCAGCAAGTTCCTGCACCAACTGAATAAAACTCTCCGCAATATGATACAGCCGTCTGGTCTGAATCGGATTGTCCGCATTTTCTGCAAGCTCTCCGCTCTCTTTCATCTTCATCTCGCGGCTGATGCCCGCAATCTGATAATGGGATAGTGACAGGTCCGATACATACGCAACTTTGATGTCGGCCTCTTCCTTGTCTGCACCTGAATCCTGCAGCATTACCTCCAGTTCATCCAGTCTATCCTCAAGGAGTTTCTGGGTCTCCTCGTCACTGACAGCGATCATGCCGGATAATCGATTCTCCTGAGCACGAAAAGCAGCAGCAACCTTACCCATGCGGCCGCCCTCAAACATAATATCTACAAGTCCCTTTTCCTTCTTACCGCGCACGACCTTGAGTGACACTCCGGTGACAGAATCACCTGTCTGAATTGGAATCACATAGCACTCCTCCTTCGCCTGCTTTGCGCAGAGGGTAAACTGATTACTCATCTGCCTCAGCATGCGGAGATCCATTGTCTTTATTTGCGGATCCTCCACAATCATGGTTGACATCACATTCTCAGCAACTTCCGCAAGTGTTGCCTGTGCATCCGCAAGTTCTGATGGATTTTTCAAGGACTCTCCAAACTCCTGAAGTACCTTTTCCTTCAGATCTGCAATCATATCCATCGCATCTTTAGAAAAAGTCTCCTGCTTCCACATGCGTTCTATCATATGATTCGGCTTTCGAAGCATATCACTGACAGCCAGCACATTTGCCATGCTATTTGGAATATCATAACGGTCCAGATATGCATACACATCCTCCGGCGCATCAACGACCTGCTGATACAGTGTGAGCTGCTCGCGAATATAACTTTCCGTCGCTGCCTGCTCCTGGGTACTTTCCTCCATCTCGGCAAGTGCCTGTGCAAGCTGCTCCGGTGTCATGCTCATCCACTTTTCCTCGCCAATACGCGCAAGCTTCTCCGGACTAACCGTATCGAGCACATCCTTCAGACAGTTCTGCATAAATCCCGCCTCAATCTGCTCGTCGATCTTCACTCCGGACTCCTTTACCTCCACCCCGTCAAATTCGTCCGATACCGTGTAATCCATCGCACCCTTTTTCCAAGAGCGAACAGCCGTTAATAGATTTCGCATGGTAACATCTGCTCCCTGATTCATCAAAAAGCCAAGCGCCGCTCCATCCGTTTTCTCCACCTGAGCAATCAAACGGTAAATTCCGATATAACTGCTGCGCTCCTCCTCCGAGATCTCATGGTTCTGTTCCAGTTTCCACAGATACCGGCTAAAACGCTCCTGTTCCTCGTTTCCTGTCTCCTGCTTAATCTGCTCCGCCACATGATTCAGCTGCTCCATCGTCATGTCAAGTGGATTTTCTCCTTTTCGGATCATCTCAAGCGTCACAGCCGGATTCATATTGCGAAAGGCCCTCTGCATCTGCGCATCCAGCGCCTTAACTTCCGTAATATTCTCTTTCGAGATTGCCGTCTGGTTATAAGCAAGAATCCGCACGGCACGGCGGTTACCTTCACTTGTCTCCAGATTCAGATCCGTTAAAATATCGTCTACATTAGTAAAGGCTTTCTTAATCGAATCCCCCATATCTGCCCTCGGGCTTGTCATCAGCGTCTCATAGCTTGCATTTGCCTTTTCCATTGTCTGCTGCATGCGGTTTCCACTCTCATAAATGGTCTCGATGCTGTCATCCGACTCAATTGTTCCCAGCACATACGCCGGCTGGCTCTTCAAAGCATCAAACACATCCATGGTCTGCGCCATACGGTCAACATTCTCATCCGTTGGCTCAATTCCAGCACCATCCAGCAGTTCCCGGTAATACTGCTTTTCCTGTTCTTTTAAATCCTCAACCAGATCCTCAAGTGGTTTTAAGTCCATGTCTACTCCCACTTTTTCCATGGTCGCACCTGCCTCACTGGTCATGGCAAGGCGGGACTCCTCCAACTGCCGCTTTGCGGTGATCATTGAAGCATCGCCTGGACGCTTTCCCTCCGCAATGGCACGTGCTATAGCATCCAAAAGGCTGCTCCAGTCCATCGCCCCCTGCTCTATTTGCTCGGAAAGCTGCTGAAGATCAGCAAGATATTGCAGATTCTCTGCGGTAAGCGGAATATCATGCCCAACCAGCCACTTACTGTTGTCCATATTCTGCTCATCCACCGCAAGATGTGCATCCGCAATGATCTGCTCCATCTGTGGCTCAAGTGTAGAAAAGTCAATTTTCGTACCATCTTCCACCACATCCTTTGTGGCACTGTGGGATGCCATGTAAAGGTTCTGAATCGTCGGCTCTAATTCATTTTTCAGCAGATATGCCATCGCATTTTCACCAACTCCGAAGAGTGAGACCGCCTGTGACAAAGCCTCTACGCTCTCCTCTACATTAGCTTCCGTCGCTGGCAGATCGTTCCATTCCAGTGCCTGCATAATCTGCTGCGCCACCGCCGGATTACCGGTAATCTCCTCTAACTGTTCCTGACTCAGCCCATCCCCATACTGTGATATATCAACTCCCGCTTTCGCAAGCACTGCTTTAATCTTGTCTGTGACGGTGACAATCGTCCGGCTATCGGAATCCGTGATGGAAAAGCCTTCCTCCTCCATCTTTTTCACATCCTCTGTCGAGGTCGTATTGGCAATTACCGCCATCTCATTTCGACGGCTTTCCGCTGACAGATTCTCCTGTTTCCCAATCTGTTCCGCGACCGTCCCCTTATCCTGCTTCTTTGCCGGATTCGGGTAGGTGGCCATATCAATGGTACCCTTTTTTGATACCCCAACCGTCTTATCGAAGCGCTCCTGCTGCACACCCATAACACCGCTGTCACCTGGCATATTTGCCTGATAGGCAGCAATCGCTTTCTCACTGTTATC
>JALFLB010000049.1 GCA_022775045.1 Agathobacter sp.
GATATTACAGGTTACTTCATAGCCCTTGTTCTTGGCATCCTCAATCATCTCGATTGCTGCCGGCATCTGGTGTACATAAGTTGCAACACGCACCATATCGATGACACTGTCTTTCTTATCAATGATATCCTTTTTGTAATCGCAGCGTCCCACATCTGCCATAACAGAAATTTTCATATCGGAATTGTTGTCGCCGACAATCTCACGGATAGCATCTTCATCACAGAATTTCCACTTGCCGAATTTATTTACATCAAACAACTCCTTAGAAGCCTTATATCCAAATTCCATGCAGTCAATTCCTGCCTTCACATTGGCACGGTACAATGCATTGATAAAATCGTCAGAGAACATAAAGTTGTTCACAAGTCCTCCGTCACGAATGGTTGCGTCCAATACACGGATATCGGAACGTGCTGTCATTAAGTCTCCTTTTTGAGCCATTTTGTTTATCCTCCTAGCTAAAATGATTATTTAACACTTTAACGCCTTAACGCGTGTGAGTATATAATAACACAATGATATGAAATTGCAAGCAAAAACTTTACTTTTTTATGTGTGACTAATATAATAAATTTGGACCAAGTCCAAAGGAGGATAAAATGATACATTTATTAGGAACATTCGAATATTCCAGAATTGCTTTTGTGGGAATTTTATTTGCTTTTGCGGCGACTTGTATCGCCATTGCAAAATTGAATCCATATTTACCGAAGGATATGGGACGGCAGTACGCACATGACGGGGCACTGTCAGCAGGAAAGCCAAGGGGGGCAGGGATTATTTTTGTATTAACCTTTGTTGTGGCAGCACTCCTTTTTGCCCAGATTAACATTGAGATTGCAATTTATCTGGTTTTAATTGTTGTGGAGATGCTGACTGGTTTTTTTGATGATGCATCCGAGAAACCGTGGGGGGAGTACTTAAAGGGCTTTCTGGATCTGGCCGTAGCGGTTGTGGTAGCGTTAGTCTATCTACATTACAATTCCAGTGAGGTAACTTTTGCAATTGCAGGAACAGTGGTATCAATTCCACCAGTGCTGTTTGCAGTCCTTACGGTTGTGCTTGTGTGGGCATCTATTAACGTGACAAATTGTTCCGATGGTGTGGACGGACTGTCGGGAACTTTAACTATTATTACACTGATGACTATTTTTGTGCTGGACAACGTACTTGGAATCACGGATTCATTTAATTATTGTATTTTATTGTTTGCAGTGTGTCTGTTGGGGTATCTGTGGTACAATGCTACACCGAGCAAGCTGCTGATGGGAGATGCGGGATCACGTGCAATGGGTATCTTTATTGCAATTGCAGTTTTGAAGATGCACAGTCCGTTCCTCTATCTGCTGGTGGCTGCGGTGCTGATAGTGGATGGTGGTCTGGGGCTGATTAAGGTGTCTCTGTTGCGTTTTTTGAAAATTCATATTTTGAAAAATGTGACAACTCCGATTCATGATCATGTCCGCAAGAAGCTGGGCTGGTCGAATGCACAGGTCGTGTTCCGTTTTGCAATTATTCAGATTGTAATTTCACTTGCGACCGTTTATCTTGTTTTAATTTGATTATTAAAAGACTAATGGAGGGGCAGTATGCGTTATGTAGATATTGGGGAAGCAAAACCGGGGATGTGTCTGGCCTATGATTTGTATGATTCTATGGGAAGAACCATGGTTGGGAGAGGCTGTGAGCTGACGGAAGCTTATATCGGAAAGCTCAGTGAGTACGGATTCAGTGGGGTGTACATTGATGATGAATTGTCGAAGGATATCTATATCGAGGATGCAATCTCGGAGAAGCTTCGCACGGAAGGAATAAAGTGTATTGAGCATTGCGATATTGATCAGTGTGCAGGGATTGCTGCAAAAATTATTGAGGAGCTTTTGCAGAAGGAGCAGGTTTCTTTAGATATGATGGACTTGCGTTCTTATGATGATTATACCTATGCGCACTCTGTGAATGTGGCAGTGCTTTGTTGCGTCATCGGCATGGGGATGCAGATGAGTGAGAGAGATTTGAATTATCTGGTGATGTCTGCGCTACTGCACGATCTTGGCAAGTTGTCTATTCCTAAGGAGATTCTGAACAAACCGGGGCGCCTGACACCGGAAGAATATCAGATTATGAAAACGCACTCTACACTTTCGTATCAGTTGCTTTCAGACCGTTGGGATATCTCTGCCCATGTGAAGCAGACGGTGCTGCTGCATCATGAAAACTATGATGGAAGCGGTTATCCGCAAGGCCTTGTGGGAGGAGAGCAGTCCTTGTTTGTACGCATATTACATGTGGCAGATGTGTACGATGCTCTGACATCAAAGCGTCCATATAAGAAGCCCTATTCTCCTTATGAGGCAGTGGAATATTTGATGGGTGCCTGTGGTATTATGTTTGATAAAAGTATTGTGGAAACCTTTTTGGAATATGTACCGCTTTTCCCGAAGGGGACGAAGGTGAATCTTTCCGATGGTCGAACAGCTCTTATTTTTGAAAATTCAGGGGCACACAATCTGCGCCCGATTCTGGTTCTGGAGGATGGTAAGAAGCTGGATCTGATGGACAATTCCAATCTGAATATTACCATTCTGCCTCCGGATGAACTTGAAGTGATATCGCCGGAGCAGGCCGAGCCGGGGCGTGCAAAGATGCTTGGGGAGATGAAGCGGCAGCGAATCATGGTTGTGGACGATATGAAAACCAATTTGGAGGCAATGCGTGGTATATTGGAGAATACTTATGCACTTACGCTTTGCAAGTCTGGAAAGCAGGCATTAACCTATCTGCAGAAAAATGAGTGGCCGGATTTAATTATCATGGATATTGATATGCCGCAGATGACGGGAATTGAGGCAACCATGCAGGTAAATGAGTTGACCAATGGCACGGTTCCGGTTCTGTTCGTATCGGCAGTGTGTGATGCTCAGACCGTGAAAACCTGTCGCGAGCTGAATGCAGCCGGCTACATTGTAAGACCATATAAGTCCATATATATTAAGGCTGAGGTGGAACGAATCCTCAACGGATGGAGGTAATGGGGATGGTATTATTTTTTCATGGGGTATGTCTGCTGATTACACTGTTCGTATTGCAGAGTTATGTTATTACAGGCTTTCACGCCAGAGAGCATCGGCTTTTGCCGCTGCTTCTCGGCCTGATTGGCCTGTATAATTTTTATCGCATTGTGCAGGATATCATGGGGGTTTCCAGAGCAGTGGTTCTTCTGATTGATCTTTTGATTATTCAGATGGTTTACCTTTTGTTTCATTATGTCATGGATTTCATGCGCATTAAGCTGAATTTGTGGGTGGAGATTACACTTTTTATCAGCCTGATGATAACGAATACACTGGTAATTCTTCATGTAAAAATGGGAAAGCCGTATCAGGAGGTCTTTGTTCTGTCTGTTGCAGTGTATGTGCTGCTGTTGCTTGGAGTGGCTACCTATGCCCGCCTGAAAACATCGATCTCAAAAATGGAAGAACATGTGGATAATATGTTGTATGCGGCAATTGCCCTGCCTGGAATGGCATTGCTTGTGTGTGCTTTTTCAAGACAGGCAGAGGCTATTGTGATGCCGGTTGCCTTAGAGACAACCTGCCTGATCGTCTATTATCTGATGATGACCGGGCAGATGACAAATATTACGATAACCATGCAGGAAAATTTTTATAATACGGCGGATATTGGCTGTTTTTTGTTTGACAGTCAGATGCATTACCGGGATGCAAACATGCGGGCAAGGGAATTGTTTGAAGACGTCGTTGAAGGGTTAGAAAAGCAGCCGGATAGTTATTTTTTTTATGAGGAGATGGAGTGCTGGGGGCAGGCACCGGAGGTGGAACACGAATGTCAGAGAGGAGAAGAATATTATAAATGTCATTTGCAGCCGGTTTTTTATAAAAAACGGCTACAGGGATACATTTTATCGATTTTAAATATTACGCATCAACGTCAGGAAATTAAACTGATGGAGAATCAGTCACAATTGAAAAGCAAGTTTCTTGCCAGTGTCAGTCATGAACTGAGAAGCCCGCTTCATGCCATTATTGGCGGAAGTGAGATATTGTTGCGCCAAAAGGGCATGCCTGCTGAGAAAACCGTGCTTCTTGAGTATATCCGAAGTGCCGGGAATACTCTTTTGACTCAGGTAAATGAGATTCTTGCTTATTCGAAGCTGGAGGCAGGAATGCTTACCCTGGAGGAAGAGGAGTATGATTTTTATGAACTGCTTCTGGAGCAGGCCCGCATTTGTCTGCTTAATTTAAAGGATAAGCCGGTGGAATTCCGGATTGAAATGGAGACAGATTTTCCGAAAAAAATGATTGGGGATGCGAAGCGTGTCCGGCAGATTATTCAGAATCTGCTATCCAATGCATCCAAGTACACCAGCCGGGGAAGCATTGTCTTATCAATTCGCTGCAGTACTGAGAAAGACAGTGGCAAGGTATGCCTGCATGTCTGTGTGGCGGATACCGGTGTTGGAATGTCAGAAGATACTGCAAAAAGTGCCTTTGGAGAGTATGTTTCCTATTCGGACAACATGGGGATTGAAGGCACCGGTCTTGGTCTTTCCCTTGTCAAGCAGTTGGTTGAATTGATGGGGGGCTGGATTCGGACAGAGAGCAAGGAAGATTGCGGCACACAGTTTTCTTTTGAAATTAAGCAGCAGTCTGTTGAAGCGGAGCAGATGCCACCTATGCAGATTGGAAGTGAAATCCTGCGTACCAGACAGGATATTACTGTAAATGAAGTAAAGCCGAATTATATTTATCCGAAGGCAAGAATTCTTCTGGTGGACGATATGGAGGTCAATCGCGTTATTTTTGAGGAACTGGCGGCTCCATGGAAAATGAAGATTGATGTGGCGACATGTGGAGAAGAAGCCATCGAACAGGTAAAGTGTAGAGATTATCAGATGATCATTTTGGATCAGATGATGCCGGGAATGACCGGGTTCGAGACTGCAGATGAAATCAGCAAGTTTAGCAATGCCCCACTCGTTCTTATGACAGCGGATATCTCAGATGATATCCGGGCTCGTTCTGTCAAACACGGATTTATTGATTTTATGGCAAAGCCGGTACGACTGGAGCGGTTGCGCAGAATTTTAGAGACCTGTCTTCCAGTTTCCTATCGTGAAAGGCCGCTGCCGGAGACGGATGCAGAACGGTGCATTCGGACACAGAGAGAGGCGGTTGCATATGGCAGAACTCTTGAGAGCTATTGTCGGGAAGTGCAGGAATTGCAGGAAGTGTTGGAGGAGTTTGCAAAGACGGATCTTGGATTGTTCCAGACCAAAGTGCATGGAATCAAGGGGATTAGCCGGCAGATTGGTCGTGATGATATGGCTGAGTACGCAGAAATTATGGAGATGGCAGCCAAGACGGATAACCGTATTTTTATTGAAAGAAATCTAAAGAAATTTCTGAACGTATTAAAACAGACCAGGGAGGAAGTAGCCGCGGAAGAGAAAGATATTCGGAAGCGATATCCTGCCTCTCAGGAATTGACAGTATCGCTGGCGGTGGACGATGAGGAGCGAAAGGAACTCTGGGAAGCATTAAAAGAAGGGTTTGACGCTTACGATCTGGAACAGATTGAAAAGAATTTGCAGACGCTTTCGGAAATTGATCTGCCGGCAGAGGAAGCACAAAGGCTTCCTATTGTGAAGGAAGCCTATGAAAATCTTGATTATGAGATTGGAAGTGCAAATTGCGGTATCTAAATTTTTCGATGCAACAGTGCATAGAACTTTTCAATGTGGAAAGGTTTGCCTTGTGCGGCCTGAACTTTCAGACGGTTTTCTTCATTGAAACCAACAAGAATATTATGATTGGCTTCTGCAAGGTAATCCATGATACCATCAATGTCTGACTTCGTGTTCTTCGGGCAGTTTACATACACATGCTTGTTGGCGGTAATATGCATTGTGTAGGAAATGCTGAAGTGATACCACAGGAATTTATGAAGCGTGGAATGCTTGTAAATCCACAGAATCTCCTGAATTGGCAGAATTGCGTTGCCGTAAGGAGATGTCATGATGAAATAATGTTCTGTGATAAACATATCCTCTGTTGCCAGCTGTGGCAGCGTGGCAAGTTCCTCTTCCGCCTCGGCCAGTATTTGGGATGGATGACCAAAGACCACAAGGTTCTGACAAGGGGGCGACAGAACCGGAAAACGAATGTAAAGGATGCATAAAAGCAGGTATAACAGTGAATAAATCATTGTTCCGAAATAGATGATGAAAAGAATCGTTGTCGTAATCCGGTTATAATCCGGCTCGCTGAAATAGTAAAGGGAGAGCTGCCGGTTGATTCCACCGCTTGTCCATTTCAGGTCATCTGCAAGCTTGGAGAGCAGAGTCTGGTAGGAAGTCTTTCCTTTTATGATGCGTCCTGTTACCTTCAGCTTGTCGATGGAAGGAAGTCCCTCTTCACAGGTCGCAGGAGAAAGAAGAACAATTGTGCATTGGTTGTTCCGCATCGTATAATAGTAGTAGCCTCTTGTCTGTCCATAATCCTCACAAGTGTAGCCTGTAAATTTAAGATCATACAAGGTAGTCCGTACGTAGCGGCTTTTTGTCTTGTAGGATGAGGCCAGGGTTTCGGCCTGTTGCAGTGTTTGCGGATGAAGCATATCACCGAGGGGAAAAATCACCCACAGAACGGCAAGCAGTAAAAGATATATCATTGGTGAAAAGAGCCTTCTTCGATAGAAAGCCCGGATATTTTTGGATATATAGTGTTCGTAATTGTCTATCATAGAATTTCCTTCCCTGATTTTCTTCAAGACAAGTATAAATGTTTCCGCCGGAATAATCAACCTTGCTTTTCTGAATAAAAATTGATAGTATTAGATAAATTGGAGGCATAATATGGATGCATATACAAGTTTTGCGCAGGTGTATGATATGTTCATGGATAATGTTCCTTATGAGCAGTGGTGTGCGTATATCTGCGCAGTGTTGAAGGAGAATCATATTACGGAGGGACCGGTGCTTGACCTTGGGTGCGGAACCGGTGAACTGACAAGGCGAATGGCGGTATCCGGTTATGATCTGACCGGGGTAGACAGTTCTCTTGAGATGCTTCAGATTGCGCAGGAGAAGCAGACGGAGCAGGGAATCCTTTATCTGTTGCAGGAGATGCAGGAGTTGGAGTTGGATGGCTGTGTCCGTGCAGTGTATAGTGCCTGTGACTGTCTCAATTATATTCTTGAACAGGATGAACTGATGGCTGTGTTTACTCAGGTGAATCAATATCTGGAGCCGGGTGGCATTTTTCTGTTTGATGTAAATACTGATTATAAATACCGACAGCTGCTGGGAGAGCATACATTTGCAGAGAGCAGGGATGAAGGTGCTTTTATCTGGGATAATTACTATGATGAAGAAGAGGCGATTAATCAGTACGACCTGACGCTGTTTATTCCAGAACAGGATGGAAGATACCGCCGATTCACCGAGACTCATTTTCAGAGAAATTATCCCCTGGAACAGATCCGCCAGATGCTGGAAATGGCCGGGTTTTGTAAGGTGAAGATTTTCGACGATTACACATTACAGCCAGTGCGCCCGGATAGTGAGAGGGCAACTTTTATTGCGAGCAGAAAGGAAAATTGATATGTCGGATTATATTGTACGTGCAACAGCGGCAAATGCCAGTATTCGAGCGTTTGCCATTACTTCGAGGGACCTTGTGGAAACGGCAAGGCAGGATCATAATACTTCTCCGATTATGACAGCAGCGCTTGGACGTCTGCTTTCGGGGGCGGCTATGATGGGAACGATGTTAAAGGGGGAGAAGGATCTCCTCACACTGCAGATTCAGTGTAGCGGACCGGCGAAGGGATTGACTGTGACGGCGGATTCCAAGGGACATGTCAAAGGGTTTGCTAGTAATCCGGTGGTAGAGCTGCCGCCGAATGCGGAGGGACACCTGAATGTGGGAGGCGCCCTTGATCTTGGTATTTTAAGTGTGATTAAGGATATGGGAATGAAGGAACCTTATGTCGGGCAGTGCCAGTTGCAGACCGGCGAGATTGCGGAAGATTTGACTTATTATTTTGCAACATCGGAACAGATTCCATCAGCAGTAGGTCTGGGGGTTCTGATGAATCGGGACAATACGGTCAAGCAGGCGGGAGGATTTATCATTCAGCTGATGCCGTTTACCAGTGATGAGGTTATAGAGAAGCTGGAGAAACGTATTGCAGAGATTGATTCGGTAACTATGATGCTGGAGCGTGGATTAAACCCGGAAGGAATCTTAGAGGAAATATTAGGAGAATTTGGGGTTGAGATTGTAGACCGGATTCCAGCAGCTTTTGTATGTGATTGTTCAAAAGAGCGTGTATCGCGTGCTATTTCAACCATCAGTAAAAAGGATCTGGATTCTATTATCAATGATGGGGAAAGTATTGAGGTAAAATGCCAGTTCTGCAATAAGGCATATAAGTTTGATATTGATGAATTGAAGGAGTTAAGAAAGTGAGACAGGGCTTTGTAAAAGTGGCCGCGGCTACACCCAAAATCAGGGTGGCAGATCCGGCATACAATGGACAGCAGATCCGAGAAATGATGCGGGAAAGTGTTGCACAGGGTGCAAAGTTGGTTGTGTTTCCAGAACTTTGCCTGACTGGTTACACCTGTCAGGATTTGTTCTTACAGGAAGAACTTCTCTCAGGAGCAAAACAGGAGCTTATGCGGCTTGTGGAGGAGAGTGAAGGACTTGACGCAATCTTCTTTGTCGGACTTCCCTATGAGATTAATGGTAAACTTTATAATATAGCGGCCGTTTATGCACATGGTCAGGTGCTTGGTATGGTGCCGAAAAGCTGTATTCCAAATTATAATGAGTTTTACGAGGCAAGGCATTTTGCTTCCGGAGCAGAATTGTGTACCGAAGTAACATTGCCTGATCAAAGTCAGGTGCCGGTGGACCGAGATTTGATCTTTACCTGTGAGGAACTGCCAAAGCTTCGGATTGCAGTGGAAATCTGTGAAGATCTCTGGACCCCGAATCCCCCGAGTATTGCCCATGCACTTGCGGGGGCAGATGTCATCGTGAATCTGTCGGCATCCAATGAGATTACCGGTAAAGACAGCTACCGCAGGGAATTGATTCAGGGGCAGTCGGCCCGACTGATCTGCGCTTATCTATATGCTTCAGCGGGAGAGGGAGAGTCTACACAGGACCTGGTTTTTTCGGGGCACAATATGATTGCCGAGAACGGACATATGCTTGCGGAGTCAAAACGATTTGGATATGGTATTACTTACTCAGAGATTGATGTGGAGCGTCTGACAGAAGAACGGCGCCGGATGACAACATTTGTAACAGAAGAGATTCATACGGAGGTTTTATTTTCACTGGATGTTACAGATACGAAATTGACTCGTTTTGTGGATTCGGCTCCGTTTGTACCGGGGGACAAGATTAATCGGGACAAGCGATGTGATGAAATTTTAATGATTCAGGCTATGGGGTTGAAAAAACGTCTCGAACACACGAATGCAAATGCGGTGGTTGGAATATCAGGCGGACTGGATTCTACATTGGCACTGCTTGTTACGGCCAGGGCTTTTGACTTGCTGGAGCGGGATCGTAAGGGAATTGTGGCTGTCACGATGCCCGGATTTGGAACGACAGACCGAACGTATGACAATGCGGTGAATCTGATTCATTGTCTTGGGGCAGAGTTTGTTGAGGTGGATATTAAAAATGCGGTAAACGTTCATTTTTCGGATATCGGGCAGGATGCGTCTGTGCATGATGTCACCTATGAGAATTCACAGGCAAGAGAGCGTACACAGATTTTGATGGATATCGCCAATAAGAAAAATGCGCTGGTAATCGGAACCGGAGATTTGTCAGAGCTGGCTTTGGGATGGGCTACCTACAATGGAGATCATATGTCCATGTATGCGGTGAATGCCTCTGTACCGAAAACGTTGGTAAGACATTTGGTACGTTATTATGCAGATACCTGTGGAGATGCGCTGCTGGAAAAGACGTTACTGGATGTGCTGGATACTCCCGTATCGCCAGAACTTTTACCACCGGAGGATGGAAAGATTTCCCAGAAGACAGAGGATATTGTGGGACCATATGAACTTCATGATTTCTTTTTGTATTATGTGATGCGTCTTGGTTTTACACCAGCCAAAATATATCGACTCGCAAAAATTGCTTTTGCGGGAACCTACGAGGATGTGTTCATTCTTAAATGGCTGAAAACATTTTATCGCAGATTTTTTGCACAGCAGTTTAAGCGTTCCTGCCTCCCGGATGGACCAAAGGTTGGATCGGTTGCGGTATCTCCTCGCGGGGACTGGCGAATGCCGAGCGATGCAAGTTCTGCTTTGTGGATGAAGGAATTGGAGAGTTTGCAAGCAAAATAAGAGCAGCCATTTGGCTGCTCTTTTGATTCAAGTTATTACAAAAGGAATATTTTGTGTTCTTCACAGGTACGGATTGTTTCTTCCGGCCAGAGTGAGCTCTGAACCTCTCCGATGTGTGCTTTACGAAGAAAAAACATACAAATTCGTGACTGCCCGATTCCGCCTCCAATGGTATAAGGAAGTTCTCCGTCAATGATGGATTTCTGGAAAGGAAGTTCCCTTCGTTCCGGACATCCCGCCTTATCAAGCTGTGCAAGAAGAGAAGTTTTATCTACTCGGATACCCATGGAAGATAATTCTAAGGCAATGTCTAAAACAGGGTAATACACGAGAATGTCCGCATTGAGTGCCCAATCGTCATAGTCCGGTGCGCGACCGTCATGAGGTTCACCGGATTCCAGTGTATCGCCAATCTGCATAATGCAGACGGCACCCTTTGCTTTGGTAATGTAATATTCGCGTTCCTTCGGGGTGTTATCAGGGAACAGATCTTCAAGCTCCTGAGAGGTGATGAAAAAGATCTCCTTCGGAAGCGTCAGGTCAATATAGTCATACTGAATAGCCATATACTGCTCTGTTTTGCGCAGGCATTTATACACGGTGCGAACGGCATCTTTTAAGTAATCAAGATTGCGGTCCTGCTTGTCGATAATTTTCTCCCAATCCCATTGATCTACAAAAATAGAATGGATGTTATCTGTGCTCTCATCACGGCGAATCGCATTCATATCGGTATAGATTCCTTCGCCGGATTCGAAGCCATATTTTTTTAATGCGTAACGTTTCCATTTGGCAAGGGAATGAACGACTTCTGCGTTCCGCTCATCCTGTTCCTTGATGCCGAAAGTAACCGGGCGCTCATAGCCGTTGAGATTGTCATTGAGACCGGTTGCCGGATCTACGAAAAGAGGTGCGGAAACACGTGTCAGATTCAGTCGCTGCGCAAGCAGTGCCTGGAAAAAATCTTTTACAGTTTTAATCGCAAGCTGGGTATCATGCAGATTCAGCTCCGACTTATAATCGTGTGGTAAAATCAATTGTCCCATGGGTTCTCCTTTTTATTTTCATTTCTCAAAATGGGGTAAATACTCTGCATTTCATTATAGCACATGAACTATGGATTTCAAGTAAAAAAGATGCTACAATGGTTGGGGAAAAGGAGGAGAATGCAATGCGAAAAGACGATTTGACTGTACCGGCAATCCTTGCGGAAGCTGTCGGATTGATTCTTGGAATTCTTTATGTTGGATTACAGATTTATTATGGTGTTGTTTATCATGTGGCGCCATATAAATTTGTCTGCAATATTGTGGGAGTGATTCTGGTTTACACAGGATTTACGATGATGAGCTGTTATCCGGAGAAAATCAATCGGATTCCGGTTGACATGTGTGTGGGAAAAGTTCGTATGTATTCTGTCCGTATGGTTCGGTCAATTAAGCTTGTGTTTCTTTTGGGGCTGATGATTCCCTGTGTATGTGATGTGGCGGGGATTGAATTGCAGGACGCATACAGCCTTTTTGTAATTGGTTTGATATTGCTGCTTGCACTTTATTATGAATATAAAATAATTCGGATCATGCAAAAAGATAAGCATGACCCGAATGAAAGATTGTGATTGTTTAGATTCCGTTTCGCTTTTTTTCCTTGCGCTTCATACCCAAGACGAAGAGCAGTGTGCCGACAGCCAGAGATGCCACAGTGGTAAGCAGCATAAGGACAGCGGAGAGTATCGTGTCTTCTGTCGATTCGAACAGTTGGCTGATTACGGTGCCCCATAGATTGAACAGGACATGGAACAGGAGGGAGTAATAAATGCTTCCTCCTTTTTCGCAGACAAAGCCCAAAAGCAGACCGAATGCAAAGGCATAAATTCCCTGAATCCAGTTCATATGGAACAGGCCAAACAGAAGAGCCTGAAACAGGTTGGCAAGCCAGAACGGCAGTGCCTGACGGAAAAGACGCAGGGTCACACCACGGAAAATCAGTTCTTCGCAGATGGGAGCCAGAATTACACTGTAGCATAGCATGAGAGCACTGATGTCGGAGGTCAGTCCGGCCTGCTCAATCAATTCTTCGTAGCGGCGTAGCCAGTCCGGGAAGAGTGCAGATACAAAAGCAATCAGGTAACTGCAAAAAAATTGTGTTCCCGGAACTAAAACGACAATTCCGACAAACTGCATCGGATGGAAGGTGAGGGAAGCCTTTGGCAGATAGATTCCCCCGAGATAACGGTAATAATATAATCCAAAAATCACAATACAGGTTATAGAATAGATAATCATGATGCAAGCATTGAAATCGGAGTTGCTAAGCAGATCCATGAGTGTGGATAGATTGCTTCCGGAGTTGCGCATGGAAGGAGATGCCGGAAACAGAAACAGTCCGCCGATGCCAATCATAAAAAATGTGGCAAGGAACTGAACAAATATTGCAGCAATAATCGGTATAAAACCGGAAAAAAAGAACGCGACTTTCTTCATAATACTTCTCCATTCGTGTAAAATAAAAATACTTACTTATTATAACATAAGGAACGATTAATGCAAGAAATCTGTTTACTTTAAAACTTTAATATGTTAAAATGATGCAAGAAAGATTCGATTGGAAAAGAGGGAGTGCAATGAGCAAGAAACTTAGAACAGAGGCTGTTGATCACTTGTTTGACGCAATACTGTGTCTTCAGAATAGAGAGGAATGCTACACTTTTTTTGAGGATGTATGCACGGTAAATGAATTGCTTTCGTTGTCTCAGCGATTTGAAGTGGCAGGGATGCTTCGAGATCAGAAGACATATCTGGATATCGCCGAGAAAACCGGTGCATCGACTGCAACAATCAGCCGGGTTAACCGTTCGCTGAATTATGGCAATGACGGTTACGATATGGTGTTCGCCCGTTTGCAGAAAACCGATGAAAAGGAAGAGTAGTTAAAAAGGATTTCCGATTTGGAAATCCTTTTTATGTGTTCTGTTTGGAGGAATTCTCAGGGGATTCCTTACCCGCGAGTTCATCGATGACACTCTCGATAATCATTTTTTTGATATAAACATCAAAGCTGAGCATGCATATAAAACTGAAATTCTGGAGAAAGGCCTGATCCTCTTCCGGAAAATCGGAAAAAGTCTGATGTGCAATCGTGTATTTTTTCCCGAGATCCTTTAACAGCTTATTGGATTCTTCTTTTTCAAGGGTGAAGACTTCATTGTAGACATCTTCCATATTGTGTCCACCTTTGTTGCCAAAATAATGCTCGGTCAGCGGATTGAGCAGGGACTGGATATCACTGATGCTTAACAGATTTTTAAAGTAGTAGATAAAAAGTAGTGTAATCACGTGCTCTTTGGAGTATTTTTTCTTTTCCGGTGCAGGAAGAAGATTATTCTTTGCATAATTATTGATCATGGTTTTGGTCAAAATTTTATCACTGTCATATCGTTTACAGGCTTCCAGCTGTTCATCCATGAACGTAGTAACCTGATCCATATATAGTCCAATATTTGGAATATCTTCTGTTTTAACATAATCAATCGTCTTCAGCTTTTTTTGTAAAGCTGAAAGGAATTCTTTCATATCGTTTTCCATATTGCTCACCTCATATGACATTATATAGTATCAAAAACTAGATGACAAGGTTTTTCTTAAATTTTGAAAAAAAGAATAAGAATGTATGTTCTATTTATATAAGGTATGTTATAATGCTTCCAGACTATAAAAAGAAACGGAGCAACCAATGAGCTTACTAGATTCACTAAATAATCAGCAGCGTGAGGCTGTGATGACAACAGAGGGACCGCTTCTCATTCTGGCGGGGGCGGGTTCCGGAAAGACGAGGGTTCTTACCCATCGGACGGCGTATCTGATTGATGAGATGGGAGTGAACCCTTATCATATTATGGCAATCACTTTTACGAACAAAGCGGCGGGAGAGATGCGTGAACGTATTGATAAGATGGTGGGATATGGTTCGGAGAGTATCTGGGTGTCCACATTTCACTCGACATGCGTGCGTATTTTGCGTCGATACATTGACCGCCTTGGTTATGATAATAACTTTACAATCTATGATTCGGATGATCAGAGAACATTGATGAAGGACATCTGTAAGAGGCTGGAGATTGATACAAAGCTGTATAAGGAGAAGATGTTTCTTGCAGCAATCTCTTCTGCTAAGGATGAATTGATTGATCCAATTGAATTTGAGACGCGCGCGGCGGGTGATTTTGTTAAAAGACGTCAGGCGCAGGTATACCGTGAGTATCAGCAGGCACTGAGACAGAATAATGCACTTGATTTTGATGACCTGATCATGAAGACGGTGGAACTTTTTAGGTTGGATGCACAAGTCCTGAGTTCCTACCAGGAGAGGTTCCGTTATATTATGGTGGACGAGTATCAGGACACGAATACAGCTCAGTTTGAACTGATCCGACTACTTGCATCTAAGTATAAGAATCTGTGTGTGGTGGGAGATGATGATCAGTCGATTTATAAGTTCCGCGGGGCAAATATCTACAATATATTAAACTTTGAGAAGCATTTTCCGGATGCTGTCGTGATTAAGCTTGAACAGAACTACCGAAGCACGCAGAATATTCTCGATGCGGCGAACTGTGTGATTGCAAACAATGTTGGCCGTAAGGAAAAGAGCCTTTGGACGGAAAACGGAACAGGGGATAAGATTGGTTTTGAACAGCTTGATACAGCCCAGGAGGAAGCTGATTATGTGGCGCGGGATATTGCCAGACATGTGCGGAAGGGTGATTACACCTACAAGGATTGTGCTGTTTTATATCGCACCAATGCGCAATCCCGACTTTTCGAGGAGCGTTTTATTGCATCCAATATTCCCTATAAGATTGTCGGCGGTGTGAATTTCTATGCACGCAAGGAAATCAAAGATCTGCTTTGTTATCTGAAGACGATCGATAATGGGCGTGATGATTTGGCTGTGCGCCGTATTATTAATGTGCCGAAGCGAGGTATCGGTGCTACGACAATCAATAAGGTCTCCAACTATGCCGCGGAGCATGACATGGATTTCTTTTCGGCACTTGGTATGGCGAAGGAGATTCCGGGAATCGGGAAGGCAGCGACCAAGATTGAACCGTTTGTTCTTTTTATTCAGGCCATGAAGGCTAAGTCGCAGCTTTTGTCTGTGGCAGATCTGCTGCAGGAAGTGATTGATGCGACAGGTTATGTTCGTGAACTTGAGGCAGAGAACACAGATGAGGCGCAGGCGCGGATTGAGAATATTGATGAATTGATTTCTAAGGCTGTGGATTATTCGGATAGTGAGGAGGAACCAACGCTTAGTGGTTTTTTGGAGGAAGTGGCTCTGGTGGCGGATATCGACAGTCTGGATGAGGATAGTGATTACGTTGTCCTTATGACATTACATAGTGCTAAGGGGCTGGAGTTTCCGAATGTCTATCTCGCAGGGATGGAGGACGGGCTGTTCCCAAGTTATATGTCGATTACTAGTGATCATGCGGATGCTGAAATTGAGGAGGAAAGGCGTCTGGCTTATGTTGGTATCACACGTGCAATGAAAAATCTCACCATTACTTCAGCCCGGATGCGTATGGTACGTGGACAGACGCAGTATGGTAAGGTATCACGTTTTGTCAAGGAGATTCCATTGGAACTTCTTGCGGGAACATTCTATGAGGAGAAGTCTTATGAGGAACCAATGGAACAAAGTGTCTATCAGAAGGCACGTGGGGCATTTCGGAGAGTCCCGGATTATGGAACAGGCGGAAGTCGCGGAGCTTATGGTCAGGGGGGGTATGGAAGTGAAGTCGGTGAAGGATATGGTTCAACATTTGGACGGAAAAAAGCAGCGGCTCCAATCTATACAAAAGTTGAGAATCAGAGAAACTTTGGGGCAGTTTCAGGAAGCTTAGGCGAGTTGTCATATGAGGTGGGAGATCGAGTCCGTCATATGAAATTTGGAGATGGGGAGGTTACATCGATCGTTGCGGGAGGCAGGGATTATGAGGTGACCGTAGATTTTGACAAGGTTGGAACAAAGAAGATGTTTGCCTCATTTGCTAAATTAAAAAAATTGTGAAAATTATAATTTTTCATAGGAAAATGGGAAAACATATGATATAATAAACACAAGTTGAACGCAGGAAGGAGAGGTGCATACTATGAGTAAGATGGAAGAACTTTTATCATCTGCAAAAGTAAATGATGTATTGAATGCTGCAAAGCTTAACAATTTATTGAAGAAAGAAGAGGAAGAGAAGAAACCTTCCAAGTTTTTAATTGCATTTGCAGTCATTGGTGTAGTTGTTGCTGTTGCGGCAGCGATTTATGGAATTTATCGTTTCTTTACACCGGATTATCTGGATGACTTTGAGGATGATTTCGAAGATGAATTTGACAATGATTTCTTCGAAGACGAGGATGATGATCCTGTCGCTGAGGATACCAAGAGCGCCGCAGACGAGGATGCTGACAAGTAGGTCACGTTTGATATAGGAATTGAGATTGGAAGTATAAGGGACTGCATTATGTAGTCCCTTTTTCCGCGATTTGTTCAGATTTTGAGGGAAGGCCGGCTTGTAATGTGGTACGGAGAAAAGAGATAGGAGTATTGATTGGATGAAAAAGGGTCAGATTATTGAAGGTATTGTAAGATATGTGGAGTTTCCGAACAAGGGAATCGTGTACACAGATGATGGAGAATATGTCATTGTTAAGAATACGATTCCGGGACAGCGTGTATCTGCTGCAGTGAATAAGGTACGGAAAGGAAAAGCAGAGGGACGGCTGCTGGAAACATTGGAGTGTTCGCCGCTGGAGACGGAAAGCTCATGTCCGCATTTTGGCAGCTGTGGGGGCTGTGTATATCAGAGTCTGCCTTATGAGGAGCAATTGAAGCTGAAAGAGCAGCAGGTCCGTGGACTGATGGAGAATGCAATCGGCGATGCGTGTGAATACGAGTTCCTTGGAATCAAGGCAAGTCCGCGTGTTGATGCTTACAGGAATAAAATGGAATTTTCTTTTGGGGATGAATATAAGGATGGTCCTCTTGCTCTTGGAATGCATAAACGTGGCAGTTTTTATGATATTGTGACAGTGTTGGACTGCCAGATTGTGGATGCGGATTTTCGTGCAATCCTGATGGCAACGCTCTTATATTTTTCAGAGAAGCAAATTAGCTATTATCATAGGTTGCGTCATACCGGTTATCTGCGTCATCTGCTGGTGAGAAAGGCGGTTCGCACCGGGGAGATTCTGGTTGATCTTGTAACTACAACACAGGATGGAAATCCGGTTGAAAAACAACAGGATGATGCAGACACTACATTGAAAGCGCAACTGGCGGAGAAGGCAGGGAGGTGTCCATATGCGGGAACGGTGAATGTGGCAGAAGAAGAAAAACTTCTTGCGGGTTGGAAAGAAGCTCTTCTTGCACTTGATCTGGAGGGAACTATCAAGGGGATTCTACATACAAAAAATGATCGTGTAGCAGATGTCGTCTGCAACGAGGGAACAGACACCCTTTATGGGCAGGATTTCTTTTATGAGGAGCTACTGGGATTGCGTTTTCAAATTTCACCGTTTTCCTTTTTTCAGACAAATTCTCTTGGAGCAGAGGTACTTTATGATACCGCCCGTTCCTTCATCCTCGGTGACAACCCGGATCTTTTGCATGACAAGGTGGTCTATGATCTTTACAGTGGGACGGGGACAATTGCACAAATGCTTGCTGCAGTCAGCCGCAAGGTGGTTGGCGTGGAAATCGTAGAGGAGGCAGTGGAGGCAGCGCGTGAAAATGCCAAACTCAACGGGCTTACGAACTGCGAATTTCTCGCAGGGGATGTGCTGAAAGTTCTCGACACGATTGAGGAACGTCCGGATTATATCGTTTTGGATCCGCCTCGTGACGGCATCCACCCGAAGGCACTTGAGCAGATTATCGCATATGGCGTGGAGCATATGATTTATATTTCCTGCAAGCCGACGAGTCTGGCACGGGATTTGGAGGTGTTCTTGGCGAGGGGGTATCGGGTGGAGAAGATTTGTTGCGTGGATATGTTTCCAAATACTGGGCATGTAGAGTGCGTGACATTACTCCAAAGGAAAGATATCTAAAAATCCTTGAGTTTAGGCACTTTGAGAGGCATATCGTGTTTTCTAAAAGTGAACGAAAAGAGAAGAAAAAGGCAATTTCGAACGGAGTAAACGTCCAAG
>JALFLB010000048.1 GCA_022775045.1 Agathobacter sp.
GCCAAAACCATAATCAGGGTAAAGCCCAGCATCTTGGCTCCTGTAACCATCATATAATGAATCTGCAGATGATCAATATCCACTCCTGCCCTCTTATCACAGGCCACTGCATAAGCAATCCCCATTGACTTTAAGCTGGAAGCACCAATGGCATCAATCTGATCAGATACCGTATCCCGCATAGCAAGAATCTGCTCATCCGGAACCTGTCCCGATGCAAGTGCCTGCATCATCTGCTTGAGATCGACGGTTTCTCCACCGGCACCACCCATCTGTTTTTCAAGCTCCTCCTGATCAATATCCGAGGACTCCATCTGGGACATCTGATATACCATAACAATCGGCTCTAAAAACTGCTCATCGAGCTCATCCAGTTCCCTGTCTTCCTTCTGCAGTATATACCCATCGAATTCATCCGATGCTTCATAACAGGATGCAAACTGCTCCCTCTCGTCACTGGTCATAAAAAGCTGGGCTGACACATAATCCTCCGTCGTAATCTTCTCCGGTACAATATGTTCCACACCGCTGTTCATGATTCCCACATCGATCAGATTAGAGGTATACTGTGGCAAGGAAAGATCACAGAAAGCCTGTACAATTAAAAACGCCACAATAACCAGAATCCACTTCCAGTACGGAAGCATATTCTTAAAAATCTTACCCATGTCAATCTCCTTTCGAATCGTTTCACTCTGTCTGACATAATATGCCAAATGCGCATGTTTAATATGTTAGCACTTAATTTTTTTATTGACAAGGTTACAAATCTAAATCTTTTCTAAAAAATATCGCCCTCACGATAAACTCGTGAGAGCGACAATTCATTATTGAAACTAATCCAGTAGGAACAATGCACGTACTGACAAATCTAATAAAGTTTCTCCTGGTGGCACATCATTTTTATTTGAATCCTTCAAATTATTCGTTATCTGAAACTTAATTTTAGTTTTTCCATCTTTCAGATAACTCTCAGGATATTCAAAATAATATTTTTTCATATTCTTCAGATTGACAAAATACTTGTTCCCCTTCTCATCCGTTTTCGTCGGTTGAAGTGTGATTTTCTCTCCTTTAGAAGAATAATAATAGATTTCAGGCACATATTCAATGACCTTGTCATCCTTATCATAATACCAGATAGAACAATCCAGTTGTGGACTATTAATGTTCATATCCACCGGACAAAATTCAATTTCTTTTATTTCGGTAGTTTCTGCTTCATATTCTTGAGCAATGTTAATGCTGTATGTTAATGGATTAGCATCCTCCTTAGATGTCAAATCTGCTTCCGAATTCATCACCTCGACCATTGGAGAAGCATATTGTGCACGATAAGCTGCAATCATCGTGTTAATAAACAACTGCGCTTCCTGATCTCCAGTAACTTCCGAATGTCCAACACCTGAATAGAACACATTTCCCTTACTGTAAATATAGTAATTATTGGACACATCATTCGGAGAAACACCATAGGTAGCTGCCGTACCTGGCTTATTCTGATCCATAAACCATCGATCCCCACGATCATGTCCGTTTTTGTCAAGTTCTGTAGCTTTCTTCTCTTTATCACTACAATAAGCAGATGGCCACTGGGCATGAAGTCCATCATCGGAAAGAGCATACCATACGGTAACTTCCGGATCCTCCATGTCTAACTGGAACCACTGTCCATGGGTATCAGCAATACTAAGTGTTGAACCGATTTTATACGGATACTGAGTAATCTGTCCCTCGTTAACCTGAGTTGCCTTGGTAGTAATATCATTGTTGTTATTAAATCCGCTCTTCTCCTCATACGTTGTCGTATAACTTGGAATATTTTTACTATTTGTATCACTGCAGATTGGATTCCCATCTGTATTTGTAATCAGATACTGATATGGCATTTTTCCTTTACCACAAGATGCATTCCATGTCCAACCAAGACGCTTCATTGCATAATAAGTAAATCCATGTGTCTGTTCCAAATCCTTTCCACTCACATCAGTTACTGTATCGTATTTATTATTTTTCTGATAGCGCCTTAACTTATCCTGATCTTCGCTTGACATCGTAGTGTTGACAGCCTCATAACGATTCATACCAAGGTAATCACGAAGTAAGGTATTAGCAGAATATCCAAAAACATCCGTTTCCGTATTGTACATAGATGTCAAATCGTGTGTAAACAAAATACTCTTTCCACTATCCACGTAATATTTTAAGAAATCCACGGCACCATAATCGTTTGAAATATTTTTGCCACCATAGGAATCTCCGAATCCTACTATTATCATATGATAATTTTTTAACAGATTTTTTTGTCCATCTGCAATATTTTTCGGATTTTTTTCACTTCCTTCTTCCACAATCCCCTTTGCATAATCATACTGGAATTTTGAATTCCAAGTAAAATAACTCTCGTATTGATCAACTGTCATTGTAGTTACCGTGATTTCATAATCCTTTAACTGATTATAATATTTACAGAAAATGTCACTGGTTGAAAGATCCAGCTTTCCATCATAATCTCCGTCCTTAGGCATAATCTGTAACACGTTAATTTTTTCTCTCTTCCCGGACATATTCTCTGCAACTGAACAACCAGTCTGCACAAAATGAACCTGTGGGTTATCTTCACGATAGATTTCCAATTTCCATTGAATCAATCCAAAATAAAGCCGAGATAATCTATAAATCAGATATTGTTCTCCATCTTTTGCATAAAACAAATCTCCCTTTGCAAATATTTCATCTTCGTCAAACTTACCATCCCGGTTCTGGTCCAGATAAAGCTTACTTCCATATTGATGATTATCCTCATCCGTCACTGTAAACGTAAATGGTAACAAATGAAAATCTGAACTATCTCTCTCCAAATAATTAGGATTTGTAATCTTACCCGTATCATCACTTTGACCATTGTATATATTTGGTAATTTAGAATAAGAGATTTCTGCCTTTGCCCTTTTTAATACACTTTCAATATTGCCTATATCACTTGTCGCATACAATGTGGAATTCTTTTGTTCCGAATTTTTGTTTTCCTTAATAAAGGAACAGATATTAGAATACTGATCAATCCGCGTTGTGTCTGTATTATACAAATACGGTACGGCAACAATTGGATAGCCCGCATCTAAATAATTATTTAATTCGGTTTTCTTGATTGTTGTGATATCATTTCCAGAAAAACGCATCCACTCCTCTTGCTTATCATCTGTTTCCGTTACACCTAAGAAATCAACTTTACGCTTTCGATCATTCCACTCAATACCATTATTTTTATAAGTTGGTGTTCTATCATATCCTTTTGTCATTAAATCACCAGTATGAAAATAGATTTTTCCATCCATATTCTTATCATACCAATGCGGAAGCCCAGACAAATTTTTAATCTCATCGTTCGTTTCCGTTGCTTCATAATGCTTATCTTTCCCAGCATCTTTTGAATAATATATATATGTTATATCTGATGCATTCTCATCATGAAGCGTAAATCCTCCACAATCCAGTCCCATAAAAATCATATCATAGGTACTGTTTAAATCCTCGGCTAAACCAATAAACTCCGCTGTTGTCATATGCCTAATATTTATTTTACCACGAAGTTTTGGAATCATCATACGTATATAACTCTCTTTCAACGTATAACCACACCCCGTCTGCACATTTAATTTACTGTCAAACGATGGTTCAATATCCAAAATATTCAAATCTCGCTTAATGACATCTTCTCCATCTCCGGTATAGCCTAAAATATAACGAATTGCATCGGAAGTGCTTACTTTTCCATCGCTTCCAGCATTTTCTTTCTTGATAAAATCCTTAAAGTCCTGATATCGATAATTTTCCGATGATGTATCAATGGCATTATCCAAATACTTCTGAGTTGTATTGGTATCACTGTTAAAAGAATATACTCTACGATTTACAATACATCGACTGGTTGTAATATTCCCTTCTGTCTCATAGTTTTCCCATTTATCACTTTTCGTCCAATAGTCTTCAATAGAATTTACATTTTCCCCATCCGGACCAACCAGTAAAAATGTATACATAGACCAGTAACTTTCCGGATTTTCTTTATCCCTCAAAAGAAAATTTCCATTATCGTCAATCAGCCCACTGTCAATATAAAGCGAGCGGAACAGGGATGGTTCCATAGAAAAAAGCATCACCGCCAATTTGTACACATTATTATTACTAATCAAATGCCCCACACTATTGAAACGAATCTCCGTCTCATTTAAATTCCAATCATATACTGCTACATCATATCCTTTTTGAACAGATTTTGTTAAAGGGCTATTGGAATCATTCTCCTTAGGCGTGTAGGTATTGGCATCTATTACAATAGCAGCATAGTTTTGGTCGGAAGTAATTTTATCATACATTTTCCTTGCTACTTCCCAACTGATATCCCGATCCTTGTCATCTTCGGTATTTTCAAAACTATTTATCAACGTTCCCTGTGTTCCGGTTTTACCAAATCGATTATATTTTCTCCATGTATCCGGAAGATTTTGCACATGCGATGTATGGGAAACAACATAAAGATCTGCATAGTCCGCCCATTGTGGAGATTCGTTCAATTCTTTTGGTGTAATTGTTTTCACAATTATAGAATAATCATCCGCTTCACTATCGTTCAATTTTAATGTCTGCTTCAAGAAGTTATCATTATTTTTGTAATAATAGTATGTGTACGTAATCAATACGGGATCATCTTCCGTATTAATTCGTTTCGTATAAATACGATCTCCAATTTTCTCTAACTTTTTCTTCGGTTCATCTGCCTCTGTAAAAGTAACATTCGAAGCATACTTCTTTTCACTGGTACACATAGTATGCCATATAATGTTACCATGATTGGCCTTGTCAATACTACCATCCTCGTTTTGTTTAAAATAACCTTCTCCGTCCTCTACACGTTCATAGTATCCTTCAAAGCTTTGATTATTCACCCAATATTTCTTAATACCTGGATTCGTACCATTGTCAATAGGATCATATAAAGATTCATCTGCTTCCGGTTCCTCTGGGAAAAAATAAGCAGGATTTTGCTGCTCAATGGTGGCAGTGTTTAATGATGTCAGTGCACTCATATGCCCGCATATTTTATGTAAATCCACCGGTTCACATCCACTTATCTGATATCCAAATTCTGCGTATTCCTCATAAGGCAAAATTTCCAGTACAAGAAATGGATTTTCCTTTGTTCCCTTTTTGTATGTATTTTTTTTATTATCGTACATATCCTTTTTGGTCTGCGGAATCTGACCAAGGCTTTTAACCACACCACGGGTCACAATCTGATCATCCCCTGCCTGAACCTTATCCTGATATCCGGCAATGCCCAAACATACAGCAAGCACCCCCAGCACACAGACTGCGGATTCAATACAGCGAATTGCCTTCCCTGTCAACTTTCCTTTTTCTCTCTTCCTCATCATCAAAGCGGCCGCCTCCTTTTCAACAAAACAAGCCTTACATCAGTGCATTTCTTACTTTAAACTCATTTTTAATCTCATACTTCTGCTTTCCACACTTCATCTTAAGTGAAACCGTAACCTTCGCTCCGTCCACTGTCGGGTCAAAAGTTGTCACATATTCACCGATGCAGTTCGCCTGTATCTCATCGGATGTTGTCACATCGGTCGTATCGGAATCGGGATCTGCAATTCCGGTAAATTTTCTCATATAAAGCTTATTGTTACCGGATATCCAGATCACACGTTTGCTTGCCTGTTCCGTGGAAGGCAATACGCCGTCGGGAAGCGGTGTCGTCACCGTCCGCGGAATCTGATAGATGGTAAGCTTCGTCCCACTGGCATCCACCTGTACCCGGTTGCCCTCCATAATCCACATCCCCAGCTGCTCCATCAGCACCTGTGATTCTGATTGTAAATCGATATTAGCCGAAGCATTATTGTACCCCTTGTGCGCAGAACTCAAAAACATGGTTGCTGCGGCAACAATAATCGTCGATATTGCAATCGCAATCAAAAGCTCGACAAACGTAATTCCTCTATGATCTTTTCGCAACATGCCACGCTCCTTTCTGCCTCCCTGACATAAAATTAATTAGAAATAAAATGCTTGCCGGTGTCTGTAATCAGCTGAATCGTATAATTCGAACCACCGCTGACTACAATCGCTGACACATTTGTTTTCGCGGTATCAAATGTCAGTGATTTTGTATAGGCAACCTTGATAAAGTCATTACCATCCACCTTTGTGCCACTGGCACTATCCATATATATGCTTACCGTATCGTTGGCCAGCTTCGTTCCATTGCTGTCAAGCTTTGAACTGTCAAAGCTGCTCAGATCATCCGGAAGGATCTTCATATAACAGCCACCGCTCAGATGATAAATATACAGATAATGGTCTCCCGCCTTACTCATCGACTGCATCTGAAGCTTGTCGAGAGAAGAATCAATTGTCTTAATCACTTTTTGTGTATCAGCATAGTGCAAATGCCCAAGCATCATCACAGAGGTACCTGCCATGATTCCGATAATTGCAATCACAAGGATAATCTCCACCAGGGTCACACCCTTTTGATTTGATCTCATATGCTCTCCCATTGGCTCACCCCTTAATTCTTCTTCCACTTTTCATAATTCAGATACAGGGACACATCAATGTTTCCGGACAGGGAGCCTCCCGTCAAACCGCTTCCACAATCATTAAAAAGATGTGAAAACAACGGTATTGGTGTCTTTGAAGGATCCATATCATCCGCAAACAGTTCGGAAACCATCATCTCATCACTGGAAACGGTCACATTCGTAGCGAACCGAATTGTGCCGCCGGAAATAATCATTCCTGTAAAATTGAGTGGAACATACACATCTCCTGTTGCCACCACAATTCCCTGGGAGTAGGTTGTCGGAATTGAATAAGCCCCCTCCCCGTCATTATCCACAAGAATGACTCCCTGATAATGGGTGCCACCTGCAAGTGCCTTGCTGACCGGAACATACTCTTTTCCACCACTTCCTACAACAGAACCATTAGAATTGACCACTATCTCAAATGTTGACCGGTCAATCAGTTCATCAAACATCGGATTGATCGTCTTATCAACCTTTCCATCCGCTCCTAACAGCCGAACATCCGAAGACACAACTCCCGGACGCGACTCCGTCAGTCCCAGCTGCAGGGACTTGTATTTCACCGCCAGCTGAGAGGAAAGTTCAAAAAATGCTCCCGCTGCATCCCAGCTGGTTGCATCAATCGTAACATTCTTTGCTTTCAAGTCTGTACCCGCCGTATCGCGGTACATAATATCCCCCTTCAATGTGAAAATCCGGTTTGGATCCAGAATGATTGCATCATCCGAGAGATAATTTGCCGCATACTTGTTGACAAACATATTTCCCTTTTCCGAGCTACAATAAGCGCTGAAATAATCATTTGCCTTCTGCTCAGAAGCAAAATTCAAATAATAGTTTACAGCCGCCAATCCGTTGCCCTTCTCAATATAATGATAAGCCACCACCTGAGGACTGCCAAGATAAGAATCTACAGCTGCAATTCCCGTATCTTTCTCAAATTTCACAAGTCCATCAGAAGTAAAATTAAGAGCACCCTCATCAATATAATCTCTTGGAACATAATAAGCGAGCTGATTGGTTCTGGCAGAGATAGACTCTCCGAGCATCACATCGTTGTTTGACACATTGTTTCCACGGGAAATAAAAGTTCGTCCCGCAAGCATCAGATAATTGAGTCCCTGCAGATCGAGCTTACATTCTCTGGAATTGACCATCATCGCACTGCTGAACTGCGCATCCCTGGACAGATTCTGTGCGTCATAATTCTGCTGGAAATTGTATCCGTAATAATTTCCCTGAAGTGTCACATTGCTGCCCACCCCATTCAGGGTCAGATCGTCTGCCACAAAGCAGCTGCCATTGATTGTAAGCGCGGAAGCCCCTTTCCCGGTTGTCTCAATATTTTCCGCCCAGATAGCAGTATTGCCATTCCCAAGAGCCAGATTGGAACTGCTCTGGGTTGCAATCGTGCCACGGGTTACAATCTTCTTTCCGATAAACGTGCCGCTTCCGTTGGTAATAGCTTCGATTCCCTCCGCTCCGGCATAGGCATTACCCGCCACCGTCACAGGATTCGAATTCACCTCAATCTTTTTATCGGCAATCAGGCAGTATTTCATAAACTCCTTCACCTGATTTCCCCCACTGAAATTCATCTGCGGAGTTGTAAATACAAGATTTGTGGTAATCGTCGTCTCATAGCCCTGCGCATCCGTATAAGAAACCTTGACATTATTCAGGGTAAACTCACCGGCGTCATAATCCGCATCATAGGAAGCATCTGCCTCCGCTGTAATCAGGCATGGCTGATTTGCTGCTGTTGCAATACAGGACCGCACGGTATTTACATTATACTTTGAAATACTGTAAATCACCTCACTGGAAGCATTATCCTTCGTGTTCTTGGCCGATGTGCCATCCCAGAATGTATTCTCAAGATTATCCATATACTTTCTTGTAAAAACCGTCTGCAGATTTTTTCCTGCCGCGGTATAATCCAGATAGTGCTCCAACACATCCTGATAAGCAACTCCCATGGCATCCAGTGCTTTCTCACCGACCCCGGTATACAACTCATCCATCACAGACTCCGCGCTGTAGAAATTCTTCTTCGTTCCGCGCTCGACTTCCTTCATCTGGATATTCGTAATGGTCAGCTTCGTGATGATTACCGCAATCGCAGAGACAACCACCAGCACAACCAATACCGCAAGAAGAGATGCTCCACGGTTATTCTTTTTCAATGTTCGGATTGACTTCATGGCTACTCTCCTTTCGCAGTATTCACCGTTATGTACGGTTCCTCTCCCGGCGTCAGCGCCTTACCTTTTTTATAAACCTTTACTTCAATATTCGCCTTGCGGATTTCCGCTTCCTTCCGGATAATTTCCTTTGCACCGGAAAGTCCCAGTCCGTACTCATCAGTAACCTGACCCGGGTTCGAATTCTTCCCTACATTGGTGTAAATCTGCACGGATGAACTTCCACAAAACCGACACTGGTAAGCAGCATCCACCGAAGTGAAATCCTGGCAGATCACATACAGATCCGGAGTCACAGTCACCCCGCCTCCGATGTTCATCTCCACCCGGTCGGTATCCTGATTCACATAGTACAGTAAATAGATACTTCGCAGTTCCTGCAGCTGCTGTTCTGCAAAAGGTGCACAGTCATAGGTATCCATCGATCCTGTGCCCTGCAGATCCGCACAGGAATAGCTGCAATTCACCTTCACCCGGTAATAGGCACCGTTTAACTGAATATCAATACCGATTGTCCTCTTCATTCTGCCCTTAATGGCATCTTCCGACAGAGGAGTTCCTCCGCTTGCGGATTCATACGCCGCATTCACTGCCTTGAACTGAACCAGCGCCTCCTGATACTGCCCGCTCTCCATTGCAAGCACATCGCGGGTATCATCAATCCCGCTGATCTGTGGAACCTGTGTCGCATTCTCCGGATTTGATGTCGTATCCGTCCCGACATTCACCACCACGTCATAGCCTTCCCCGATCAGGTCTGCCCTGCCGTAAAACACAGCATTCCCGATTCCCGATGCATCAAAGGTACTTGACTCCTCACTATAGTGTCTGGTCAAAAGGTACGGTACCGTATATCGAGGACTTAAAGGATTCGTCGTATCCAGCTGCACAAGCGTGGTCTCGTTCTTTAACTCCTCCAGCACCTCCTGCGCCAGCACCGTCGCATGCTGCTTGTCCGCCATCATTGCATTATATCTCATAGAATTCGAGAAATAATTCAAAAGCGGAATCGATATAATTGCAAGAATCGCCATGGAGAGGATGACTTCCACCAGCGAAAAACCTGCATTATTCTGTTTTCTCTTCATAAGCCTTCCTCTCTCCTTAGAAATTCTTCGTTACTCTTCGTTATTTGTTTCCTGACCACCTGCCGGTCCGCCAAAGATATTGCTGACTCCCTTCGAGATGCCCTCAAAATCCGGTGCCTCATACTCTTTGCCGGTATTTGTCAGATAGTACATATTCAGAGTCATATCTCCGGTAAGTCTTCCGGTCTCACTGTCA
Source organism: Agathobacter sp. (assembly GCA_022775045.1). Taxonomy (GTDB): domain Bacteria; phylum Bacillota; class Clostridia; order Lachnospirales; family Lachnospiraceae; genus Roseburia. Next base: position 10,094 of record JALFLB010000048.1, read on the forward strand.
AAGCTGGCAGTAGACTCTGTAATCGTCATACGGTCCGCATATTTATTCACATATGCGATCATCTGCTTTAATCCGGCATAACTGGCATCATACTTGAGCGTAATGGAAGCATAATAGCCACGTACCTGAGTCGCTGCACCTGAATCCGCCTGTGCCTCATCCGCAGTCTCCGTTGTGGTCTCTGTGCTGCTCCCGGTATCAGCTGCTGTATCGGCGCCGGCATCCGCCTCGGTATCCGCAGCTGCTTCGGTTGTGTCAGCTGAAGCGCTATCCCCTGTCGCAGTCTCCGTTACCATTGGTGTCAGCATCGTAAAAGTAACCTGCGAAATATGATAATCATTATTGTCCTCAATAGACTGTAAAATCGAGATGACCTTCTCAGTGGTCAGATTCGATGGATACTTGGCAATAATATCTGCCTGCTTCTGCTTTAACTCCTCCATGTTCTGTTCCACAACAGGAAGGTTTGCCTCCATCTGCTCCATCTGCTGGACCGTTGCCCGGTCCTTGTCATTCTCCTCTTCCACAGTAGCAGCCTTACTCATTCCCTTGCTGAACACGAAGAAATAGGAAGCTGCAACCAGAACAATCGCGAGAAAAATCACCAGCAGCCGCTTGTCGGAATCGGATAGTTTAATCTTACTCATTGGCTACGTCCTCCCCTTCTGTCATAACTTCACCATCCGCTGACGGCATCAGCGTATATACGGCATTCACCGTGTAAGACCATGTCTTATTGCCTGCGTCATCTTCATTCTCAATCATCGAAGGAATCGACACTCCCTGTAACAGCGTCACATCCTCAAAATTCAACAGCATCTGCCCCACGGTCACCTTGCTGTCTGTCTTCAGATTAAGGGTAACTGTATTAGAATCTGTCTCCAGATTCTCCACCTGCACCTCTCTTGGAAGCTGCTCCTCCAGCTGCTCAATCAGCGGTAAGAGCTGCTCATTTCTGGTAACAGTCAGGTTATCCAGATTCTCGTACACCTTCTCCTCCTGCTCGACTCTCGCACTCTCCGCATAGATATCCTTGACATAGGAAAGTTCCTCAATCCGCTTCTGCAGCTTATGATGCTGGCTGACTGCCACGAGCTGGCGCACGCTGGACACCAGGATCAGAAGAAGACTTAAAAGTGCCGCACCCGCCAGAATCATATAGGCTGTGCGCAGACCGTTTTTCTTCTTGGTTTCCTCCTGCAGATCCTTTGGCTTCGCATCAATCGGATGCACGGCCGCACCGATGACCGAGAGAAATCCTACCGGTGTTGCCGCCCGCGGCTTCTTTGGTGTCTGCTCCGCCTGACCCACTGGCTGCTCCTGAGGCACCGGCTGCGGACTGCTTCCGGTGTCCTCCACCTTCGTGTGCTCCCTCTTCAAGTCGATCAGTCTGGAGAAATCAATCTCCTGCAGTGGCAGCGGCATCTCCTGTGCAAAAAGCTTATGTATGCCCGCAAAGCGGGAACCCTCTCCCACCAGATACAGATTGCCGGTAAACTCTGCCTTCACCTGATTCTGATAATAGTCGATTGCCGTGTTTGCAATACGCAGATGATAGCGGAGAGACTCTGCCAGGTCATCATAGGCTTCATCCGCCAGTGCCTGACGGCGCGCCCGCTCCTCTTCATCCGCCATCGGCTGTATCGTAGGGCGGTTGTAGAGTACATTATGACTCAATAAGAAATCAAAGGCCTCATACTCATCCTTGATTCCTAAAATCGGATGCTCGATAATACTGGTCAGGGTTGCTCCGTATCCATATGGAGTCACACGCTGGAACACCAGACGCTTATTCTCCAGAATACTGATGACAGTTGCCTGTTCCTCCAGCTGGACCACTACTGCATTCTGCACGAAACTGTCGCACATGAGCTGTACTGTTCCGTTTCCGATATAGTCGAAAGTCTCGACCTTCAGTCCTGCCAGATCTGCAAAGGTACAATAATTATTCAGCAGATTGTCCGGGATTGCCACAAGAAGCAGCTTCAACTGTTTCTTTCCGTCCTCCTCGAACTCATCCATCTTGCTGTAGCTGATGGTATAATTGCTGACATCCATCGGGAAAAAGTCCCGGATCTGTGAATCAATGATACCGGAGATCTTATTATCCTTGACAAAAGGAATAATAACCTCACGGGTTACCACCTTGGAGGAAGAAAGAGTAAATACCACTTCTTTCTCACGGATACTGCGGCGTGCCAGCTCCTGCTTCAAGGCAGATGCCAGACTATCCTTATCCCGGATATAGCCATCCTCCACCGCATGTTCCGGTGTCCGGAATACAAAGGCCTGATAGACCGGCGGATTTTTCTTCCGGTATTCGACCAAAGAGACCTTCGTCCACCAGACGCCGGCCTCAATACTTATCACTTTTTTGTTAGCCATATGTTCTTCTCCTTCAATTTGATAGGTTTCCCCATTCCAGAAAGCCCCAAGGACTTGCTCGAATCGGGAAACCTTTCGGTTTCTATCCTCTCATGCAGGACATATACCAGCTCCAGAAACGGTCTCCCCAGAGCGCTGCAACGAAAATCCCCGCAGACAGGTAAGGTCCCATCGCGAGCAGATTGTTCTTCTTACTTACCTTCATCCGGATGGTGTGGATTACCGATCCGAAAACGCATCCCAGAACAAAGGCAAGGATGATATTCTTCCAGCCGAGAATCAGACCTGCAACTGCCATCAGCTTGATATCTCCTCCGCCGATAGCCTTGCCGGAGGAAAAATAGTACAGACCGTACAGAAACAGACTGACACAGATCATCCCGATCAGATGGGAAAGGATATGCCGCCAGTCGTACACGGTCATAATGATACCGATGAATCCCAAAAAGAAATTGAAAGACACCGGTATCGTATAGGTTCTCTCGTCAATGACCGTAATGACGATCAGGGCAGAGGTCATGAGGCAATAGAGGACGCTGCTGAACGTAAAGCCGTTTGCCATGAAAACGATCACATACAGCACGCCATTCAGAGCCTCTATCAATGGGTACTGTATGGATATCTTCGTCCCACATTGCCGGCATCTGCCCCTCAAGCATACATAAGAAAAAATCGGTACCATATCATACCAGTGCAGCTTCCTGCCACAGCTCATACAGTGTGAACGGGACGAAATATTCTCTTTCCCAGGAATCCGGTAAATGCAGACATTTAAAAAACTGCCAATCACAATTCCATAGAGAAATATAATAATATAAGTTAATATAGTAAGCTGCACTAGCATTTTATGTACTCCTTCAGTTCAATTACATATCGGATACAACTGGATCTAAGATATCATTTGTTCCGTCTGTTGCCTGAGCTGTAATTGTTTTTGCGCCAAAATCATATGTGATTTTAATATCAGTTATTGTCTTTCCTTTTGTAGATTTAAACTTATCCTTCATACCAGTATCAGCAGAATATGTTAAATTTTTAATCTCATTAGATAATAACTTTTCTGGATCGGCAGCATTTGTTCCATATACTGTAAACTCAATTTTGTTAGAAGCTGGAATAGTAATATTACCTGCATTAGAAGAATATGCAGTCATTGCTGCTGTACCATAGCTGCTGACAATCTGGAAATCCTTAGACTCTTTAGACTTATTGATATAAGGAATAACCTGTGTTCCAACAACACCAACTAAGATTGCCATAATCGCGATAACAATGATTAACTCTACAAGAGAGAAACCTTTGTTATTCTTCTTTAATTCTTCTTTTCTGTTCTGTAATTTGTTCATAATCTTCATACCTTTTTTCTCCTTTTCTTTTAAATTTATTATTTATCATCACATGCCCCATGGCAGGCACATAATAATCGAATCAGTCTCTACGCTCCAATATTGTCATACAAACTATACATTGGCATCATAATTGCCAATACGATTGGAACCACAACTACCGCCATAATCACAATAATGAGAGGTTCCAGTGCAGCCATCAGCGACTGGGTTGCCATCTCAACTTCCTCATTGTAGTACTCGGCAACTTTATCCAACATCTCCTCCATGTTACCGGTTTCCTCACCAATCTCAATCATATGGTAAACCATCGGTGGGAACACTCCGCTGTCCGCAAGGGGCTTGGAGAGAGCAATTCCTCGTGTTACCTCATCTTCCGCTTTCTTTAATGCCCGCTTGACAATCTCATTACTCATCATATCTGCCACCAGATGAATGGCATCCACCATCTGGATTCCGGAAGCCATCAGTGTCGCCAACGTCTGCGTCATACGCGCTGCTGCAGTCTTGATATTCAAGTTACCAAACAGGGGAGCCTTCAAACCAATCTTACCAAAGATTTCAGCCCCCTTCTCTGTCTTCTTAAACTCCCTGCAGAAAATCACAATTCCTACGATTGCAATCACTAAAAAATACCAATTATGTACAAAGAAATCACTGACAGCCATAACCGTCAATGTAATACCCGGAAGTTCTCCTCCCACCTCATCAAACTGACTGGTAAACGTCGGCACAATCTTTATCATCATAACTGCTACAACTGCAATAATAACAAGAATCAGGATAATCGGATAAATCATTGACTTGACAATCAACCCCTTTAAATGAGCATCTTTTTCAAAAGAAGTTCCCATACGATTAAAAGCCTTGTCCAATCCACCGGATGTCTCACCGGCAGCCACCATCTGAATCATCAGATCCGGGAAGATCTTCGGATGCTCCGCCATCGCCGCTGCCAGAGATTCTCCCTTCTGTACCGAATCCCGCACATCCTCGAGGGCGGACTTAAAACTCTTGTTCTCAGTCTGTTCTGCCA
>JALFLB010000006.1 GCA_022775045.1 Agathobacter sp.
GCGGAATACCGCGCATGCGGACTGCCAGTAATCGGCTTAAAAGCCGTGATAACAGCGGATAATGTATTCTGGGATGTGGAGATGTTATTTCAGGAATTGCTAAGTGAGCACATGAAAATGCCGAGAAAATAAGTTATAAAAAGCAAAAAGCTGTCAAAATGAGCATTCACACGTTAAAGTGTGAAAATGTGGTTTTTAATCTTTTACAAAACGGCTATATGAAATGCACAAAAACTTTACACTGAATTTGTTGATTTTGAACAAAATAAGTGCTATACTCAAGAAGAAATGAGAAAATCATTTCATCACAGCTTTATCAAATCAGCATATCTTAATTGATGAAAGTGTAGAAGAGTAAAAGGAGGTGTATCGATATGTACACAATTGATCCAAGTATGTCCTTTGCTCAGGTAGTTCAGTTTTACAAGGACTATGTAAAGCGGACGAAGAGCTGTGGACGTAAACCGGTATCCTTCCTGCGTTTCATAACAGGCAGATACTAATAAGTCGGATGATCCGAGCTGGTAGCGAAGATGCTGCCGGAGATCACCCGGCTTATTTACTTGAATGACTTTCGGGCAGGAAGGCTGCGGACTCCTGCCTGAATTTTTTGACTATTTTACAGAAACTATATTTTGTCACATCTGCACAAAAATCACTTGTAAAAATTGGGATTGTATACGAAAACAGAAAAAAGTCTTGCAGAATAGGGAGAAACTATTATATACTCACATTACCGAAAACATTACCGAGAACGTTCTCGGAAACGTTTTCAAAAACGAGGATCTTTTTAGGAGGAAGAAAAATGAAAAAGAAATTAGTATCTGTATTATTAGTTTCCGCAATGGCAGCAAGCATGCTTGTTGGATGTGGCGGAGGAGATGGTGCAGCAAGCACTCAGAAGGGTGGAGATGCTTCTAACAAGACAGAGGCAACCGGTTCTGTATATCTGTTGAACTTCAAGCCTGAGACAGATGAGGCATGGAAGAATCTTGCACAGACCTACACCGATCAGACTGGCGTTGATGTGACCGTACTTACCGCAGCAGATGGACAGTACAGCACAACCTTACAGTCAGAGATGGCTAAGTCTGAGGCACCAACAATCTTTACAATTGGTAATACAACAGCAGCTCAGACATGGAATGATTACACACTTGACTTAAAAGACAGTGCACTTTATGAGCACCTTACTGACAAGTCACTTTCTATTACATATGACAACAAGATTGCCGGTGTTGCAAACTGTTATGAGTGCTACGGAATCATTTACAACAAGACAATTCTTGAGGGATATTGTGGATTAGATGGTGCTGTTGTATCTTCTGTAGATGAAATTAACAGCTTTGATACTTTAAACAAGGTTGCAACTGATATCAACTCTCGTGTAGATGAAATCAACGATGCACTTGGAACTCACTTGACAGAGGCATTTGCTTCCGCAGGTCTGGATGATGGATCTTCATGGAGATTCTCAGGACACCTTGCTTGTCTGCCATTGTACTATGAGTTCAAGGATGACGGATGCGATCTTATCGCTGGTGAGGGTGAGATTGATGGAACATACTTAGATCAGTTCAAGAACGTTTGGGATATGTATGTAAATACTTCAGCAGCAGATCCTAAGACATTAAACTCTGGTGCATTAAATGCAGAGGCTGAGCTTGGAATGGGCGAGGCAGTATTTTATCAGAATGGTGACTGGGAGTTCTCAGCACTGACCAATCCGGACAACGGTTACGAAGTAACAGCAGATGATTTATCTATGATGCCAATCTACTTTGGTGTTGACGATGCTAATCAGGGACTTTGCGTAGGTACAGAGAACTATTGGGCAGTTAACTGCAAGGCTCCACAGGAAGATATCGATGCTACACTTGCTTTCTTAGAGTGGGTAATCACTTCTGACGAGGGACGTGACGCTATTACAAACCAGATGGGACTTACTGCTCCATTTGATACCTTCACAGGTGACTATGAGACAGCAAACGCATTTGCACAGGCTGGAAACGCTCTTATGACATCCGGAAAGACTTCTGTAGCATGGAGTTTCAACGCTACTCCAAACGTAGATGACTGGAGAGCAGATGTTGTTTCTGCATTGACTGCATACACAGACGGATCCGGAGACTGGGATGGTGTTAAGACTGCATTCGTTGATGGATGGGCTGATCAGTGGAAACTGGCTCATGCAGAGGAGTAATTGCAGACGCAGATTGAATAATTAGTAGTATAAGGGGGTAAGTGGATGTCCGCTTACCCCTTTTTTGAGAGATGAAAAGCGAAAGGAATCATTCATTATGGAAAAAGCAATGAAAAAATATTCCCCGATATTCTTGCTTCCGACAATGATCGCATTTACCATTGGATTTATTGTTCCGTTTGTTTATGGAATTTTCTTATCATTCTGTAAGTTCACAACGGTAACCGATTGGAAGTGGGTGGGACTGCAAAATTACACAAAGATTTTTTATGTAAACGGAAAGCTCGACACAACATTTTTACATTCGCTATGGTACACGGCATTATTCACATTAGTATCAGTGTTGATCATCAACATTGTCTCTTTTGTGATTGCAATGCTTCTGACGAAGGGAATCAAGGGAACCAATTTGTTCCGTACCGTATTCTTTATGCCGAACCTTATCGGTGGAATTGTATTAAGTTACATCTGGTTGATGATCTTCAACAGTGTACTTTCCAATTTCTCTAAGACAATTGTATCCACACAGTGGTATGCATTCTGGGGCTTGATTGCAGTTGTCTGCTGGCAGCAGATTGGTTACATGATGATTATCTATGTGGCAGGAATTCAGAACATTCCGGGCGAATTAATTGAAGCGGCAAAGATTGATGGTGCCAATTCATGGCAGCTGCTTCGTCATGTAACGCTTCCAATGTTGATGCCGACAATTACAATTTGTACATTCCTCACATTGACCAATGGATTTAAGCTGTTTGACCAGAACCTGGCGCTGACCGGAGGTAACCCGGGTAAGATGTCACAGTTACTGGCATTGAATATTTATGATACGATGTACGGTACAACCGGATGGCAGGGCGTAGGTCAGGCTAAGGCGGTTATCTTCTTTATTCTGGTTGCATTGATTGCAGTTGTTCAGAATAAGTTGACTACAAGCAAGGAGGTTGAGAACTAATGGCAAAGAAGGATGATAATGTAAGCACCGTAAGACGTGCAAAGCACGGTTGGGTGCTCACGGTATTTTTTTCAATCTTAAGTGTATTGTGGATTTCACCGATTCTGGTTGTTTTACTGAACTCCTTTAAGAGGAAGGCATATATTTTTACACATCCATTTAGCCCGAGCGCAGTTTCTCTGTCGGAAGGCTGGGATAAGTTTGTGGACGGAATCCACAGAGCTATGTGCGGATGGTTGAATTATTCCAATGGTCTGCGAAAGACCAATTTCTGGTCCTGCTTTGGTAATTCCTTGTTTATTACGGTTGGAGCGGTTTTGGCAATTGTCATCTGTTGCTCGATGTGTGCATGGTATATTACCAGAGTACATACCAAAGTGACAAAGGCAATTTATGTATTGTGCCTTTTCTCTATGATTGTACCATTCCAGATGGTAATGTTTACCTTGTCTAAGTTCGCAAACATTCTTCATCTGTCAAATCCGGTTGGTATTATTGTGGTATATCTTGGATTTGGCGCAGGACTTTCGGTATTTATGTTTACCGGCTTTGTCAAGGGAATTTCTCTTGAGATTGAAGAGGCAGCAATGATTGACGGCTGTACGCCGCTGCAGACGTTCTTTCGGGTTGTATTCCCTATTTTAAAGCCAACTGCTGTTACGGTTGCAATCCTTCAGGCAATGTGGGTTTGGAATGATTATCTCTTACCTGCTCTTGTATTAAATGTAAATAAATACAAGACTATTCCAATTGCGGTACAGTATTTGAAGCAGAGTCATGGACAGATTGACTGGGGTGCAATGATGGCAGTGCTTGTGCTTGCTATTATGCCGATTATTATCTTCTATGTCATTTGTCAGAAATATATCATTGAAGGTGTACTTGCGGGTGCAGTAAAAGGTTGATATATTTGGCATAAGTGAGGGATAGAGGGATGACGATTGTTGATATAGCAAAGGAAGCGGGATATTCTGTCAGTACGGTTTCAAGAGTATTGAACGGACGGCGGGATGTCAGTCCGGAAGCGAAAGAAAAGATTATGGCGATTGTGGATGCCCATCAGTTTGTGCCGAACAAAAATGCAAAGCATTTAAAGCAGACGGTCAGCAAAAGTATATTGATTCTGGTAAAGGGTATATCAAATATGCTTTTTGCCAATGTGATCGAGGCACTGCAGATGATACTTGAAGCTTCGGATTATTCACTTCGGGTTCATTATCTGGATGAGGATGCGAATGAGGTACGGGAAGCAATTCAAATGTGCAGGGAGCATCGGCCGATGGGGATATTGTTCCTTGGAGGTTATGCACAGAATTTTCTGGAAGCGTTCGATGCGGTCAGTGTACCATGTGTTCTTGTAACAGATCGGGGGGATGAACTCGGTTTCGACAATTTATCATCAGTTTCTACGGATGATGTGGCGGCTGCTGAAAAGGCGGTTGATTACCTGTTTGCGCATGGTCATCGACACATTGGTGTGATTGGTGGTGACATGGGGATGTCTTCACCAAGTTTACGCCGTAAAAAAGGAATTTTGAAAAGTTTTGCAAAGAATGGAGAGGCGTTTGACGAACGCTATTATGCAACGGCGCGTTTCTCGTATGATAGTTCCTATCGGGCCATGCAGCAGCTCCTTTCGCAGAATCTGCCGATTACGGCAGTCTTTGCGATGAGTGATGTGATGGCAATCGGTGCGATGAGGGCCATTTTTGACGCGGGGCTGCGTGTTCCGGAAGATATTTCTATCATGGGTTTTGATGGAACACTCCTGGCAGATTATTACAATCCTAAGATTGTGACGATTCGTCAGGGTTATGAGGAAATCGCAAGGCGGAGTGTGGAGATTCTTCTTAGTATGATTGATCTGAATAAACAGGCGGTGCACGAATTGATTCCATTCGCTTTAAAAAATACGGAAAGTGTTATACAGCTTTAGAAAACTGAGGGTTATTAGATGCCCGGAGGTCTGTCATTGACAGACTTCCGGGTTTTTGTATTCTCTAAGTGTAAAAGCATAAAAACTGGGAATCCTAGAGAAAAAAGAGTTCGGGGGGAAAAAGAGCAATGATTTCGCTGGTTGTCGGTTGCGTGATAGCGTATATAGTCAATATTCTAATGTCATTCTACGAGAGACATTTGATGGTATTGAAACGCTGGAAACGTGCGTTTTGTATGAGCTTGGCATTTTTGACTCTGATACTTGTGGGAGTGATTTTGTGGAAGCTCATTTTCCCGCAGCTTGCGGCTTGCGTAGCGATTGTCTGTGAACGTTTTCCGGATGGTCTGGATCGGCTATATGGCTGGCTGGAGGGGCGGATACACATTGAAAAAATACTTTCAAAGCTGGGTTCCCTTTTATTGACATTGGTATTGGGAATTGTTTTTTCCATCTATATCCTGGCACGTAAGGAGCAGTTGCAAGACGATTTCTGCCGTGTTGGAGAGCGTTTTTTGAAGCAGACGGCACGGATTAGAATCGGGCATTTGCTTGTTGTATTGAATCGGGCATTTCATAGTTTTATTGTTGGACAGTGTGTAGAGGCGGTGATTCTTGGCGTGCTGTGCGTCGTCGGTATGTGGATTTTTCAGTTCCCTTATGCGCTGATGATCGGATGCCTTATGGGAGCAACAGCGCTGATTCCTGTGGCAGGGGCATACATCGGAGCCGGTGTGGGTGTGGTTATGATTTTGACGGATTCACCGGGAAAAGCGCTGTTGTTTTTGATCTTTATCACGGTGCTGCAGCAGATTGAAGGAAATTTCATCTATCCACGCGTGGTAGGGAGTACAATCGGACTTCCGGGAATATGGGTATTTGCTGCAGTGGTTGTGGGAGGCAGTGTGTTTGGAATTATAGGGATGTTTCTTGCGGTGCCGCTGACCGCAGCAGCATATCAGCTGTTAAAAGAAGCAGTTGATGCTTGAAACTGGTTGGGAGCATGGTATACTAAAGTTACAGAAAGGAAGAGCAGAATGAAAACAGGATTGGTTATGGAAGGCGGCGCTATGCGCGGCATGTTCACCGCCGGTGTCACAGATGTGATGATGGAACATAAGATAACTTTTGACGGGGCCATTGGTGTATCTGCGGGTGCAGTGTTTGGCTGCAATTTTAAATCAATGCAGCCGGGGCGTGTCATCCGATACAATGCTGCGTACTGCAGCAGTCCGCACTATGCAGGACTGCATTTGTTGTTTAAGACCGGAGATCTTTTCGGGGAGCAGTTGTGCTATCACGATATTCCGGATCATCTGGATCCTTTTGATTTTGAGGAATATAAGAATAATCCGATGGAATTCTATGTCGTGGCAACCGATGTCAACACTGGAGGACCGGTATATAAACGAATTGATGTGTGTGATGCGAAAGGCTTAAAGTGGATGCAGGCATCCGCTTCGCTTCCAATCGTTTCGAAGATTGTTCAGGTGGATGGTTATGAATTGCTGGACGGCGGGATTGCAGATTCGGTTCCGGTCAAGTTTATGGAGGAACATGGATATGATTGTAACGTTGTCATCTTGACCAGACCCCTTGATTATGTAAAACATAAGAACCAGATGATGCCTTTGGCAAAAGTTGTGCTGCGCAAATATCCGAAGATGATTGATGCAATGGAGCACCGCCATGAGATTTATAATGAGAACATTGCATATATCCGGGAGCAGGAGGCTGCGGGAAATCTTTTTGTTATCCGTCCCCCAAAGGCAATTGAAGTTAATCCGGTGGAGCGTAACCGCCAGAGATTGCTTGATGCGTACCGCATGGGAAGAGAAACCATGAAGAAGGAATTGCGCAAATTACAGGAGTTTATAAATTGATTTAGAAGAGACGAATCGCTATTGTAAAATGGAAAAATTTTCGATAAAATATACGAAAGAGGAAGTGAAATGAAGGAGGGTTCTATGGCAAGTCCAGAATATAGCGCATTGATGAAGCAGCTTACAAGGTACCGTCTGTCAGGTCTGGCAACAGGGGCACGGGCAATGGAGGGGGGAATTGAGTATGAGATTGAGAGCATCAAGTATATGATCGATCAAAATGAACTCAGTCCGGAAGCCTGCCGGGAATTGTTGCAGGAATTTCAGGATCCGCAGAAGGTGGATGTGATATCCAGACCTTTTAGGGAAATATATCGGCAGGTGGGAAAGGAAGGCAACGAAATCCTGCTTGCAGATTCCGTATGGGAAGAACTTGCAGCGGCATGGCAAGAAGGACACAATATCCTGATAAAAGGCGGAGCTGATAATCAGAAATGTGATGTTATTCAGGCCGCATGCCAGCGCTACATGGGGGAACATACAGAGTTTAAGCAGCTGCGCATGGCAACCAGAAAATGCACGAAGCGTACCTCAGAGATGGAAGTGTGCTATGGACGTCGGAGATATATTGACAATCGCATTCAGCTTGGTTATATCGCGGAGGGAATGGCGCTGGCAAACGAACATCCGCAAGATTTGATGGTATTGGTATTGGATGAGGTCGATACCATGGATTTGGTACATGCACTTTCGCAGTTATGGAATCTGTTGGGACAAAAAGGGCGGGAAAGTATGATCTGTCGTGATTTTGTTGTGCGAAATTGTGAGAATTTCATGTTGTTTGTAACAGACAATATGGAGAATCCGAACCGGAATGTGAATATGGACAGTCCTGCAATGCATCAGCTTTTTCATGAGGTGAACATCTGGAATCCAACAATGGAGAAGCAGGCACGGCATCGGATGGTTTAGAATCAGGAGAATAAAAATAAGGCTGCGTACCGGTATAAAAGCAACGGTACACAGCCTTTTCTTTATAAGAAACGATAGATGATAATTGCCAGAACGATGCCGAGAATTCCTGCAATTGTGATTTTGATTGTTAAGCCGAATGTAAGTACCAGAATCCCAAGATCCAGTATCAGAGGCTTTGATAAGCCGAATGTCTGACCGTAATTCAGCCAGCTCAAAAATGGCACGTTTGAGGCAAGCTGTCCGATGAATCCACCCAGCACAACGCCGGCAAGAAGCATCAGCAAAAGCGCCCAGTTATTTTTTCCTACAGTTCCTTTTGCCATAATGGTAGTCCTCTTTTCTCAATAGATATTTACGATATTTGTATTTTAGCATAAATACAACTGTGATACAATGATATCAATTGATTTGAAATCGGGTTAGTGATAGTACTTTCACATCAGAGCACAGCGCAATATCGCTGTGTGCGTTGCGGGGAAATCTGATAAGGGACCGGCAGATGAGGTGACTACAGAAAATACTTCGGATGCTGAAGTCGATTATAATACAGACACCAATCTGGTTGTGGAAGGTTGAGGTAAACGTTACATTTCCGGATAACTATGGAAGTGAAGAGCTAAATGGGAAAAATGCTGTATTTGAAGTGACAATTAATGGAATATATGAGTAATATTAGTATTGCTTTTCACTTTTTCGTGTAGTAAGATAAGACTCGTGAAAAAGGGTTATGAAAAGGAGGAAGCACTATGAAGAAATTAGTCAGTGTATTACTTGCCGCAGTTATGGCAGTTGGATGTTTGTCAGGCTGTGGGGCTAAGGAAGCAAAGAACGCGAATGCATTTTATATCGGAGGAATCGGACCAATTACCGGTGATGCCGCGATTTATGGAACTGCCGTGCAGAATGGTGCGCAGATTGCAGTAGATGAGATCAATGCAGCAGGAGGAATTAACGGTTATCAGATTGAGTATAATTTCCAGGATGATCAGGGAGATGCCGAGAAATCAGCTAATGCATATAACACATTAAAGGATTGGGGAATGCAGATGTTAATGGGAACTGTTACGACTGCTCCGTGTGTGGCTGTTGCAGATCTGACTGCAGCAGACAATATGATTCAGATCACACCGTCTGCATCATCAACCGATGTGATCAAGAACGATAATGTATTTCAGGTATGCTTTACGGACCCGGCACAGGGAACAAAGTCCGCACAGTATATTGGTCAGAACAATCTGGCCAAGAAGGTAGCAATCATTTACAATAGTTCGGATATTTATTCTTCCGGAATTGAGGCAACCTTCGTTGAGGAAGCAGCAAACCAGAATTTCGAAGTTGTTGCAGAGGAGGCATTTACTGCTGACTCCAAGACAGATTTCTCAACACAGTTACAGAAGGCGAAGGATGCAGATGCCGATCTGGTATTTCTTCCAATCTATTATACAGAGGCATCCATTATTCTGACACAGGCCAATGCCATGGGATATGATCCGACGTTCTTTGGCTGCGACGGTATGGATGGAATTTTAGGTGTTAAGAACTTTGATACTTCTTTAGCAGAGGGGCTGATGCTTCTGACACCATTTGCTGCTGATGCACAGGATGATCTTACTAAGAAGTTTGTTGATACATACAAGGAGAAATATGGTGAGATTCCAAACCAGTTTGCAGCAGATGCATACGATGCAGTCTATGCAATGAAGGCTGCTCTGGAGTCCGCAAATGCGACACCGGATATGAGCGCTTCTGATTTGTGTGATGCATTAAAGCCGGTAATGACAACAATCAGCATTGACGGTCTGACAGGTACTGGAATGTCATGGTCCGAGACCGGTGAAGTAAATAAGGATCCGAAGGCTGTTGTAATCCAGAATGGTGAGTATGTGGGAATGTAAAACCCGGGATTGCGAATTTTCGGGGCGTGCAGAACTGATATAAAAGAAGGGGTTGCCAATGGCAGCCCCTTTTGTGTATGATAGTACTATTAAAGAAAGTAAGAGGTGTTGTTATGAGATTCATCACGTATCTGATCAACGGAATCAGTCTCGGCAGCATCTATGCAATTATTGCCCTTGGTTATACCATGGTATACGGAATTGCAAAGATGCTGAATTTCGCTCATGGCGATGTTATTATGATTGGCTGTTATGTCGTCTTTACCTGTATGAGCGGGATGGGACTGAATCCCTTTGTGAGTGTAACGCTGGCGGTTGTGGTATGTACCGTACTGGGTATGGTCATTGAGAAAGTGGCGTATAAGCCTTTGCGTAAAGCGACTCCGCTTGCCGTATTGATTACGGCGATTGGTGTCAGCTATTTGCTGCAGAACATTGCGCTTCTGGCATTTGGTGCAGATACCAAATCTTTCACTTCTGTTGTTCCAATTCCGAACATTTCGTTGGGAGAAGTGAATGTGACCGGCGTTACTGTTGTGGCGGTTGCCGCATGCATCATCATTATGATCGTGCTGATGCTCTTTATCAAGAAGACAAAGGCAGGACAGGCTATGCTTGCAGTATCCGAAGACAAGGAAGCGGCACAGCTGATGGGAGTGAATGTAAATGGAACGATTTCTTTGACCTTCGCAATCGGTTCTGGACTTGCAGCCATTGCGGGTGTGTTACTCTGTTCTGCATATCCGACCCTGACACCATATACCGGTTCCATGCCTGGTATCAAAGCCTTTACGGCGGCTGTATTTGGTGGAATCGGTTCTATTCCGGGAGCCTTTATCGGAGGAATCCTGCTTGGAATTATTGAGATTCTTGCCAAAGCGTATATCTCGTCTCAGCTTGCAGATGCCATTGTCTTTGCAGTGCTGATCCTTGTATTGTTAGTGAAGCCTACCGGTATTCTGGGTAAGCCAATCCATGAGAAAGTGTAGGTGGGCAGAATGAGTAAACTGAATTTGAAAACAATGAAAAAATCAACAAAGAGCAATCTGATTACATATGCGATGGTGATTGTTGTGTTTGCAGTGGTGCAGATTCTGGTGGCAACCGGCAGTATGTCAAGCCTGATGCAGGGACTTTTAGTTCCGCTTTGCACCTATTCGATTGTAGCAATCGGATTAAATTTATGTGTCGGTTATCTTGGGGAGCTGAGTCTGGGACACGCAGGATTCATGTGTGTTGGTGCTTTTTCCAGTGCCTTTTTTACAAAATGCATGGAAGATACTGCGATGAATCCGACACTGCGTTTTATCATCGCTCTGTTAATCGGAACCTGTGTGGCCGCATTTTTTGGTTTCCTGATCGGAATCCCGGTACTGCGTTTAAGAGGCGATTATCTGGCGATTGTAACACTTGCTTTTGGTGAGATCATCAAAAATGTAATTAATGTTCTTTATGTTGGAAAAGATGAAAATGGACTGCATTTTGCAATCAATGATCCAAAGAGCATGAATCTGACGGAAAATGGTAAGATGATCATTGACGGTGCAAAGGGAATTACCGGAACACCGAGGCAGGCTTCTTTCCTGATTGGAGTGATCCTGATCCTGATTGCATTGTTTGTGGTATTCAATCTGGTCAATTCCAGAAGTGGCCGGGCAATTATGGCGATTCGTGATAACCGGATTGCGGCAGAATCAGTTGGTATTAATATTACGAAGTTTAAGCTGATGGCATTTACTATTTCAGCAGCAATTGCAGGAGCAGGTGGGGTTCTGTATGCCCACAATCTTTCCAGCCTGATTGCGCAGCCTGCAAACTTCGGTTACAATATGTCCATCATGATTCTGGTATTTGTCGTACTTGGCGGAATGGGTAATTTTCGCGGTTCGATTATCGCAGCTGTGGTGCTTACCATGCTTCCGGAGGTACTGCGTGGCCTGAGCGATTACCGTATGCTGATTTATGCGATTGTTCTGATTGTCATGATGCTCTTTAACTGGGCACCTGCAGCAATCACATGGAGACAGACACATTCCCTGAAGACTTTATTCGCAAAGAAAACGAAGGAGGTAGAGTAAGATGGCAATGTTAGAAGTTAAAAATCTTGGTATTTCCTTCGGAGGTCTGCGTGCGGTAGACGGATTTGAATTGAAGATAGAAAAAGGCCAGTTGTACGGACTGATCGGACCGAACGGGGCCGGGAAGACGACGGTGTTCAATATGCTTACCGGTGTGTATAAACCGGATGATGGAAGTATTGTGCTCGATGGAGAAGATATTACCGGGAAGAGAACCATTGATATCAACAAAGCTGGTATTGCGAGAACCTTCCAGAATATCCGTCTGTTTAAAGATCAATCGGTACTGGATAACGTTAAGGTGGGATTGCATAATCATCATACATATTCTACCCTCACCGGAATTCTGCGACTGCCGAAATATTTTAAGGTGGAAGAGGAAATGAACCAAAAGGCCATGGAGCTTTTAAAGGTGTTTGGACTTGAGGAGGAAGCGGATTATCTGGCCTCTAACCTTCCATATGGAAAGCAGAGAAAACTTGAGATTGCAAGAGCACTGGCAACGGAACCGAAGCTTTTACTTTTGGATGAGCCGGCAGCAGGAATGAATCCAAATGAGACAAAAGAATTGATGGATACCATTCATTTCGTAAGGGATGAATTTGATATGACCATTCTTCTGATCGAGCATGATATGAAGCTGGTATCCGGTATTTGTGAGAAATTGACAGTACTGAATTTCGGACAGGTTCTTGCCAGCGGAAATACCGGAGATGTATTGAATGATCCTCAGGTAATCAAGGCATATTTGGGAGAATAGGAGGAATGAGGCAATGTCAATGCTTGAAATAAAGGATTTGGAAGTATATTACGGCGTGATTCAGGCGATAAAGGGAATTTCCTTCACTGTTAATGAGGGGGAGGTCATTGCACTGATTGGAGCCAATGGCGCCGGAAAGACGACAACCCTGCAGACAATTACCGGAATGCTGAGCCCAAAGAAGGGAAGCATTCTCTTCGAGGGAACGGATATCACAAAGGTGCCGGGGCACAAGATCGTGTCTATGGGAATGGCCCATGTACCGGAGGGCAGGCGCGTGTTTGCGGAGCTTTCGGTTCTGGAGAACTTAAAGCTTGGCGCGTACACCAGAAAGGATAAGCAGGAAGTTGCAGAGTCTTTAGAGCGCGTCTATAAGAGTTTTCCAAGGCTGAAGGAACGCAAAAACCAGCTGGCCGGGACCTTAAGCGGTGGAGAGCAGCAGATGCTTGCCATGGGCCGGGCGCTGATGAGCAAGCCGAGAATTATCCTTATGGATGAACCTTCCATGGGGCTGTCTCCAATCTTCGTTGAAGAAATTTTCAATATCATTCAGGAAATCTCCGCATCCGGAACGACAGTACTTCTGGTTGAGCAGAATGCAAAGAAGGCATTATCCATCGCTGACCGTGCATATGTGCTGGAGACCGGCAAAATTGTATTAAGTGGTGATGCCAAAGAGCTGATGAATAATGAGTCCATTAAAAAAGCATATTTAGGAGAGTAGGTGTTGTAGATGGAGCATACGGTAATTACAATAGCAAGAAGCTATGGAAGTGGTGGACGGACGCTTGGGAAGAAGCTTGCGGAGGAACTCGGCATTCATTGTTATGACCGGGAACTGATTCGGATGGCTTCCGATGAGAGCGGAATCAATGAGGCACTTTTTGGAAAAGCAGATGAAAAGCTGCAGAAAATGCCTCTGTTTCGTATTGCGAAGAAAAATTACAATGGGGAAGTTCTGACGCCGGACAGTGATGAGTTTGTATCCAATGACAATCTGTTCAATTATCAGGCCAAAATCATCCGGGAGGTTGCACAGGAAGAATCCTGCGTAATTATCGGCCGCTGTGCCGATTACATTCTGCGGGACCAGCATTATGTAAAGAGCCTGTTTTTCTATGCGCCGAAAAAGGACTGTATTGCCCGCGTGAAGGAACAAAATGGCGGTACGGAGAAAGAGATTGAAAAGAAAATCGAACGGACTGATAAATACCGGGCGGACTATTACAAGTACTATACCGGAAGAGACTGGAATGACGTAAGAAATTATGATTTCTGTCTGGATACGTCATCTTTGAGCTATGATAAACTGATTCGGGTTGTGAAAGCATATCTTGAGATCAGTGAAAGCGAGCAATGAAAATAATGGGGATTATAAAGAGGGTATCTGCCAGTAATGGCGGATATCCTTTTTAGATACAATTTAGATACATATGAGATATATAATAAGTCATGGTTGGACTGGCCCCCGGCAAGTGGCCGATGTTCAAAAGGGAGTGTACAAAAATGATACAAATTCTGATTGTGGAGGATGAGCATCCTATCTCGGATCTGATCAGGCTGAATCTAACGCGGGCAGGCTATAATTGTACTGCGGCATACGATGGATTAGAGGCTGCCGACATTTTAGAGGAGCAGAGATTTGATCTGGTTATCTTAGACATTATGCTGCCGAAGATAAACGGCTATGAGCTGATGGAATATATCAGGCCACTGTCAATCCCGGTTATTTTTCTGACGGCCAAAGGATCGTTGGACGACCGAATGAAGGGGCTGACATCCGGTGCGGAGGACTATATGGTAAAACCTTTTGAGGTCGTAGAACTATTGGCGCGTGTCAATATTGTGTTGCGCCGCTATCACAAAGCACAACAGCTGCTGAGGTTTGAAGATATTGTTGTGGATGCGGAAAACCAGACAGTGAAAAAGGCGGGGCAGGAAGTTGAACTTACGCCAAAGGAACTGGAACTGCTCGTGCTTTTGATACGCAATCAGAATATTACGCTTTTTCGTGAGAGAATTTACGAGGAAATCTGGGGAATGGAGTACTCGGTAGAATCCCGGACACTGGATCTGCATATTCAGCGGCTTCGAAAGAAGCTAGCTCTTGGGGAACAGTTAAAAACCGTTTTTAAAGTGGGATATAGACTAGAGGAGACAAATGAAGTTTCGGTATAAAGTATTAATCATCAATCTTGTATTGCTTTCTATCAGCCTTGGGATTGTAGGGTATCTGATGATTCGTAAAAACTTTGAGCTCGTGCAGGACGCACAGATGCGGAATGCCATCGTGGAGAACAATCTGGTGCAGTCATCCGTGGAGTATGAATTGCTTCAGGTGCTGAACAGCACGGGGAATCATATCAGGGAGGATCTCTCCGACATTGGAACAAAGGTGGCTGGCAGCATGCTGACCACCGATTCCTTTTTTTACATCAAATATGCGGACGATTATGCCTATTCCGGAGATGGAAAGGAAGCACAAATCAGTGAGACGTTGTTTGAGAATCTGGCTGTTGGAGGGAAAAATTTTGTTGTTGGTAGTTCGCAGGGACACCATTATATTTATGTCAGCTCTTGCAGCTGCGTTAATGAAAGATATCTCTATGTCATTACCAAATCTGATATCTCTGAGGCGTACAGTCTGATGAACAGACAGATTTCGTATTTTCGGTTGCTTATTACGATTGTCTTGATGGTTGCATCTGTAATCATGTATGTGATCAGCTGCTATCTTACCCGCCCACTGGAGACACTTAATTGTGTGACGGAGAAAATTGCGGGTGGATGCTACGACACCAGAGCCAATGTGAAAACGTGTGATGAAGTTGGACAGCTTGCAGGCAGCTTTAACCGCATGGCGGAAGCCGTTTCGGAGCATGTGAAGGAACTGCGGGACATAATTCATCGCAGAGACCAGTTTGTGGCTGACTTTACCCATGAAATCAAGACACCGATGACAACTATTATTGGATATGCGGACACGATGCGTTCCATGGAGCTTCCCCGCAAAGAGCAGATCATGTCCTTAAATTACATTTTTTCGGAGGGAAAACGTCTTGAGGCAATGTCGGAAAAACTGTTTGAACTGATTTACTTAAAGCAGCATGAGATTGAGCAGCAGCCAATTCATGTGGAAGATTTGGCAGGGGAAATTGAAAAAATTGTCTCCCCTGCTCTTCAGAAGAAAAAGATTACCTTGTCGGTGGAGGTGGAACCGGCGGTTATTTTCGGAAGCCGGGAGCTGCTGGTCACGGCGTTTGTCAACTTGGTGGATAATGCGAGAAAGGCTTCGGTGGAGAAGTCCTCGATTGCACTTACCGGATGCATTGTGCTACGGGAGAATGAATCCGGGGAAAAAGTGCAGCAGTATGAATTGTCAGTGACGGATCATGGAATTGGAATGATGAAAGAGGATGTCAGGCATATCTGTGACGAATTTTATATGGTGGACAAATCACGCTCTAGAAAGGAGGGCGGAGCTGGAATCGGGATGTCGCTTGTGGCTCTGATTTTGGATCGTCACGGAGCTGCACTTGGCATTGAAAGTGCACTGGGCGAGGGGACGCAGATGAAGGCGATTTTTTCAGGGGTGACGGAAGGAGCACACAGTGAAAAAAAGGAATAAATACAGCAAAAAGAATATTAGAGACGGAATGCTTGTATGTGGAACAATTGTAATTGTGGCGCTGGGGATTTTTGCACCGGGGAGGATACTTACAATTCAAAGCGAATCTGCCTCGTATGAGGTTATGGCAGTGCCAGAACAGTATTATTCTTCATATAGCTCCGCGATGGCGCGCAATGCTTCTACCCATCTTGGGGTTCAAGATAAAATTCAGCTCATCTCAGGGGAATGGGAAAGTGAGACGATGGAGGCTGCTGGATATGAGATGGAACTGGAGGATTATGAGGCAGTTGCGAAGGCACGGGAAGAAATTAAAAATTTGTATGATGCAGGACTTTATCCGGACAGTATTTCCACGGATTATGGAGATTGGTATAGCTGGCAGGCTAAACCACGAAAAGCGGTGGATGCAACCTTCCACACTTATGCCGCATATTACTGGGAGATTGAGTTTAAGCGGTATGACGGACAAAAGCAGCATACTATATATCTTCTTGAAGATGGAACTGTATTTTTGGCAGAGGAATATGCACAGGAAATTTGTGACATCGATGAAATCGTGGAAATTGGGACTGTTCTTGCTGGGCAGGAGAAATTGACTGCGGCGGTACAAGATACGCAAAATTGTACCCTTGCAGAGATCTTGCCGTACTATGAGGGAAATCTGGCGGGGCTGCAGTGGAAATCTTTAACTCAAATAACTGCGGGAGAGGATATCTTTCTTGTATTGCAGGCATATACGGAGAACCGGTATCTTTTGGCAATAGCGATGTGAAAGAAAAATAACGGCAGGCAGATACAAAATGTTTACAAGTGCTGGATACAATAGACTTATGAATAAGGAGGGGTTACCATGAGAAAAAATATATGGACGAGCCTGTTTTTGACAGGGGCACTTGCTCTGGGTCTGCTGACCGGATGCAGCAATAAAAAAGTAATCTATGATATTGATCATACGCAGTCAACACAAAGCGGAATGAAGTCGGACGGAGGTTTTGGACTTGCACAGTTTGCAGATGCCGAAACATGGAAGGAAAGCTGGAAAGCCACCAATGCTGCCGGAGATACTTATGATATCTCAATCTCTGCCGACATTTCTGTGCCGGAGGTGGACCAGATGTCTGTAGTGGAGGTCAAAGAAGCAGAGATGGATGAGGCATTCAAAAAGCAGATCATAGAGGGACTGTTCCCGGAGGAGACGGTTTATAACAATGACGCAGACCACTGGCCGAAAGAGCGGGTACAGCAGCAGATTGAAAAGTTGGAAGAAGAACTGAAACAGATGAAACAGAATAAAGAGTCTTTTGATGAGGAGGATTACAATCAATCCATCAAGGCGCTTGATGATGAGATCAAGAAATACACTGCGCAGCTTAGCAGTGCGCCTTCCGATTATCAGCCAGTTGAGGAGTACAGAGGCAGTTCATACCTGATAGAGCATGACGGTATATTCTATAGAATTGAATTTGATGAGACAAATTATGGCGCTTTCTGCATGAAAACGGTTCATATGGAACCGGACGATTATCAAACTCTTTGTCCAGATGAACTAAAGGAGAAAGACTGGCATTGGTATGAGGGGGAGGAAAGCACGGAAGAAAACAAGTGCAGCCTGACGAAGCAGGAGGCACAGGCAGTGGCGGAGCGCGCCCTTTCTGCAATGAATCTGACGGATATGGTACTTGAAGAAACACTTCCACTCGTCTGGGGAGGAAACATCTCAGGAGATGATGGAATAGGGATTGAAAATGAGAAGGTGACAGATGGCTGGAAGTTCTCTTATGGAATGGGCATCGAGGGCGTTTCTTTCCGTCAATATGGAACAGAGAATGACTATAGGTTTGATGAATTCTATGAGAGTATGGCAAAAGGGGAAGACTACATGTATTCCATGAATTCTGGAATTGCACTGTCCATCATGGATGAGGGTGTTATCGGAATGGAGCTTTGCTGCCCAATTGAAATTACTTCTGTTACGAAGGATGTGGAACTTCTTTCGATGGAAAATATCCAGACTATCATGCGCAATGAACTGACGGAGCATATAGATCAGTATCCGTCTCTCGAGAGTGTCAATTACTATACAAACATGGAGTTAATCTATTTTCGGATCCGGGATGAGGAAAAGAAGGGCTATTACAGCTATGTTCCGGTGTGGCGGCTGTCGGTTCAGTTTGAAGATGAGGACGGCAATCAGCAGATGGAGCGTGCAGTGCTGGTCAATGCCATTGATGGAGGAGTCATTTACCTGCAGGATGAATTCTAATAATCAGATGCAGCCAGACCAAATGTGTTTACTACACTTGGGGACATATAGAAAAGATTTTAAGCGCATATGGCCACCGAGAGATGCTCTCTGGGCGAATTAGGTGAAAAAGAATCAAGAACGAAGGGAGAAATTCGCATGAAGAAAAGAATTGTGGCGGCACTTCTGTGCGTGTCCATATTTCTGTTGACCGGATGCAGCAATAAAAAAATCAACTATGATATTGAAAACACACAGTCAACACAGAGCGAAAAACAGACAACGGGCGACTCCATGCTTGCGCAGTTTGCGGATGCTGAAACCTGGGAGGACAGCTTCGAGGCGGTGGGGGAATATACCACAACGAAGATTACGATTGATGCCCAAATTGAGGTGCCGGGCGTGCAGAGTATGTCTGTGATCGAGGTACAGGAACCAAAGGTTGACGCCGCCTATCGGGAGAAAATGGTAAAAGCTGTTTTCGGTGACAGCGAAATATACTTTTATGATGAGACCAATCTTCCGAAAGGACAGCTGCTGGAAAAAATTGCAGCATATCAGGAACAGCTGATTCAATTGCAGGAGCAGCAGGCGCAGGTGGGCGATGGACTGGTGGATAAAAATAAACGGGATTCCATCCAACAGCAGATGGATGAATGTCAGCGGCAGATTGATTCTCTGGAAAAGAGCTATGAAACGGCGCCGGAGGACTTTATTTCTGCAGATAATTATCAGTCGGATGTGTATCTGGCATACAAAGATGGAAACGGTTATGTCCTGCGATTCGAGAATGGCGACGAAGAAGGAATGCAAGGTGTGAGACGGACATTTTGCATCACTCTCTCGCCAGAAGAAAATCATGACCTTTGTCCGGAGGAAGTGAAAGATTCGCCGCAGATTTTTTACGCGGGTGCTGGAGACATCGGCGATGCGGATGATAATTCCTGCAGGATGAGCCGGGAGTCAGCTGAAAATCTCTCCCTTGGAATGCTGTCGGATTTGGGTTTTTCCAATCCGGTGCAGACAGATGCATGGGCGCTGGGATGGTTTGGCTATAATGAGGAGAACTCCGAGGAGGGGTTCTGCATCGATGGCTATCAATTTGTGTATCAATTGGGAATTGACCAAATGCCGCTTGTGGATAATGGATTTTATTTCAGCAGTTTCCTTCCTAAGGACAGAGAAAACCCAGAAAAAACAGAATATTCGGAGAACGCCCGGGCAGCAGTGTCGGTGACGGATGACGGAATTATCGGGATTGAGATCAGCAATCCGGTGGAGGTGACCAACCGGACGCCGGACGTGGAACTGCTTCCATTGGAAAATGTAAAGGAAATTTTCAAAAATGAGCTGATGAACCATTTCTTTGACTATGACATTCACATTGACCAGACAATGCATTTTACAAAGCTGTCGCTGATCTACCTTCGGGTGGCGGCTGACAATGGAAATGGAACCTACAGCTATATTCCGGTCTGGCGGCTGTGCTATGAGGATGATGGCACCTACCGTAACACCCTTTTCCTGAATGCCATTGACGGAAGCATTGTCTATGGACCGAGTGCATATTGAGGCACATTGTTCAAAAAAGGAGGAGGTTCATATGGAAAAGAGAAACGCGGCAGTTCTTCTATGCACTGTTATTCTCTTCTTCACCGGATGTACCGCGCAGAGTACGCAGGTTGTTATCATCGACCGTGAGCCCTATGAGAGGACCGGCTATCAGACCACCGAGGTGCAGAAAGGAGATTTGCAGCCAAAACTGGAATTGAAGCTGACAGCTGACGGATACGAGCAGATCATCTATGATGCTACTAACACAAATCTGCAGCTGGACAAGGTCTATGTTTCCGTTGGGGATAAGGTGAAAAAGGGTGATCTGCTGGTGGCCTTCCGGTCGGAAAGCATCCAGAAAATCATGGACAGTTACAGCGAACAGGCGGATCAGAACCAGCTTCTGGTGGAACATTACACAAACCTGATGCGAATCGACAAAACCTTAGATTACAGCAGCGATATTAAAATGCTGAAGCAGGATATTGAGGTGGCAAAGCTGTACATTGCGGAAGCGAAGGAGAAACTGGAGGGCTATCAGATTGTTGCAAAGAGAGACGGTACGATCACGGAAATGAACGAGTTTCTGCAAAAAGGCATGTTTGTGCCGGGCAGAAAACAGATCACACAGGTCTGCGGCAGTGGCAATTACACAGCGAACAAGCCCGACAATTATGTGATTTCCGTGGGGGAAGTCTACCAGGCGACAGTGGGAGTTGCATCCTACGAGCTGATGGTGAAAAAGATTACAAAAAGTCAGGTCATCTTTGAACCCATTTCGGATATGTCAGCGGTGTCGGAGGATGATGAGCTGACCATGGTGATTACAAGAGAGACAATGAAAAATGTGGTCTATGTGGACGCCGCCGCGGTGCAGGAAGGCATTGACAGCTATTATGTCTATGTAGTGGATGAGGATGGCTACCGGGATGCGGTGGAAGTAAAACGCGGAGAGCGGGTGGATGACTATTATGTGATCAACGACGGTCTTTCGGGAGGGGAGAAGGTGACGTTGCATTGAGAAAAATATGGAAATCGACGACTGCTGCTCTCGTGTTTTCCCTTTTTCTGACCGGCTGTGGCAGCACAAACCAGCAGACCGTACCGGAATTGATGGAGCCGGTGGCCACGAATGCGGCGTACCGCCCGGTGGAATATGGGGATGTAGGGCAACTCACTGTTCTGGTTGGAACCGTTGTGCCCACAGATTACTGCCATTTCTTTGAAACCAGCGTGACGGTTTCCGAGATTCTGGTGGAGGTGGGGGATAGGGTCAAAAAGGGGGATGTGCTGGCATATGCCGACACGGCTGCGGCGAAGGAGGAGTTGAAGGCGCTCCGTGGGGATCTCGAGAAAGAAAACAGTATCTATCAGATTAATTTTCAGATTTCCGACAGGAAAATCGCGCAGTTGAATTATGAGATTAAGAATCTTGTCAAGAATGACGCTGATACAGGAACTTCGGGAGAAACTGAAATTACAGAATCAGACAAGCCGTCCATAGACTCCGACACAGATGATATCCCGGAAAATGAAATCTCCGCAAATCAGGAATCACCCGGTGCCGCCATAAAAGAGCTGAATTCACAGATTCAGATTCTCAAGGAGAATGCCCGCTACGACAAACTCCTGCATGAGTATCGCGTCGGCAAATTAAACGAATCCATCGCGGCAAAGGAAAAAATTGTGGAGGATGGGACAATCCGGGCGAAGCATGCCGGGCAGGTGACCTACACAAAAAATCTGGCGGCGGGACGGGAAGCAAGCGGCAATGAGAACATTGTGATTGTGTCAGACAAGAAGGAACGCTATATTGAGCTGAAAGATATGACCGTAAACAATTACACTGCATATGAGAACTGTGAAGTGAAATATATCAGCCGTGCCGGGAAAAAACTTCCTGTGAAGGAACTGTCTTATACCTCCGACGAACTGATTCTTGCGAAGGCCAACAACACATATCCGAACGTGCGCCTTTCCTGCCCAAAAGCGGGAAAGCTGACCTATGGAGAGAACTATCTGGTCTACTACCAGAAAGAGGATGTGCAGGATGTGCTTGTGGTGGGGAACGATTCTATCTATATGGAGGAGAACAGCACCTTTGTCTATGTGCAAAACGACAGCGGAGAAAAGGAGCGGCGCCAGGTGGTCCTCGGTGCGAAGGGCAGCAATTACACCGAGGTAAAACAGGGCCTCTCGGAGGGAGAACTGGTCTACTATGAGTCGAAGGAACGGATGCCGGTGGATTACGGCACCTATACAGTTGCTTATTCGGATTTCGAGCGTCAAAACTATGCTTCTTCCTACGCCCGCTGTAGCACTGTGGGATTTCCGTACACCTCGGAGTATGAGGGCACGGTCACAAAGGTTGTAGTGGAATCCAATCAGGAGGTACAAAAGGGCGACCTCTTATGCGTCATCGATACCGGCGAGGGAAAGGCTGCTTTGAAGGATGCGCAGAACCAGATTGAGCGGGAGAATTCCTCTTATCAGGAAACCATCAAAAGCTATGACGAACAGATTGCCGCCGCGGAAAACAAATACGAGAAAGAGATTCTGTCTCTGGAGAAAAAGCTTGCCGGAATCAACCATAATGACACACTGAGCCAGCTGCAGGAAATACTTGGATCCATTCAAAAGAATAATGATGGAACCGGAAAGGTTTCCGTTTATGCAAAGTCAGATGGAATCGTAGGAAAAGTCACTGTGAGCGTCGAAAATCAGGTGGAAAAAGGGGATGAACTGATGACCATCAGTGAAACCTCCGGCAATCTGATGCTCATGGAGATGAAAGCCGCCCCAAATGCAAAGAATTTTACGGACGACCTGGCAGATATCGGGGAAAAGCTCACCATGACTGTAGGCGGGAAGACCTATACCGGCACCTGTGTGGGAAATGCCGTGGATTTTGACAATGCCCGGAAAGTCTATCTGACTTCGGATAAAAAAGGGGCAAAGCTTTCCACCAGCAGTCAGTCCGGCTATTCTGATCCGGCATTTTTTGTGAAAATGGACGAGGAAGAATTTTATGAGGAAGTGCCGGCGGGGGGCAAGTTCTATTTTTCCTACGTGAATGTAAAGAAAGTATGCGCAATCCCAACATCCATGATCTACAAAGAGAGTCGTGTGGAAAGCGGCGGGAAAGAATTTTTCTATGTGTGGCGCGTGGTGGACGGGAAACTGGTAAAGCAGTATATTCAGACGGATCCCCAGGGGAGTCTTGCCGATGACCGGATGACGGTTGTACTTTCCGGCCTGAACGCGGGGGATGTGATCGCTTCTGGTAATAAATAATGATTGGAAAAGACAGGAGGCAGCAGTTTGCTACAGTTTGTAATACATAAGATAAAAAATAAGAAATGGCTGAATCTTTGCCTTCTGGCGGGAATCACACTGCTGGCAGCAGTCTTCGCCTGCCACCCGATGTTTGCAGGCGGCGCGGACAATTGGCTGTTGCAGACCGGTTTTGCAGATTATGTGGCTGAAAAAGAGGAATTTCCGGCGGTATTTGCAAGAAGCGGAAGCTATGATACGAAGCAGTATAAAAATGTGCAGACCATCTATGAGCGGCTGGACGCCTACGAGGCAAAATGGACGGAGTACGTGAATGTGGATCCGGTGGGGTCCCAGCAGTCCCTGAAATTATCCGGGGACAGCACGGAAAGCAGTCTGGGACGAGGCAATATCTATCTGAGTGTGGGGCTTCTGCGGGATATGGAGGACCACATACAGGTGGTAAAGGGCGAGGATTATAACACTACCGAAAGTCATGGCGTCTTTTCCTGTCTGATCAGCGAGAGCGTTATGGACACTTACGGTTTGGTGGTGGGGGAGGAAGTGACATTTCCCTATTCCCTGAATAAAGAGGGAGAACCGGCGCGCTTCCGGATTGCGGGAATTATAAAGGAGGCCTCAACATCGGACAACTATTGGTATCATGACCTGACCTACTACGAAAAAGAAATCTTTGTGACTCAGGAAACCTTCGATACGCTGATTGCGGATTACGGCTTTGCCACCGTGCAGTTCGAGGACAATCTTCTGTTGAATTATACCCAGATCAATGGGAAAAATGCCATGGATTACCTTTCTTATATCCAGGAATTTCAGCAGGCGGACAAAGCATTTTCCACGAATCTGGTTGCATTGCTGAAAAGCTTCGCCACCCAGCGCCAGACTGTGCGCACCATTCTCTGGGTGCTGGAGCTGCCCTGCATCGTGCTTCTGCTGTTGTTCATTTACATGGTGTCCAATCAGGTGCTGGGGACGGAGGAGGGGGAAATTGCCTCCCTTCGAAGCCGCGGCGTGACAAGGGGGCAGACCATGTTTTTGTATATCCTGCAGTCGCTGCTGCTCTCTCTTGCCGGTATGCTCTTCGGCACGGCCATGGGCTTTGGAATGTGCAAAGGTGCGGTTTCAACGGATGGATTTTTGCACTTTGTGAAAAAGGATGTAAGTCTGTATACCTTCACGCCGTTGATGCTTTTATACGCCCTGGCGGCCTGCGCCATTGCGATGCTTTTTATGACAATCCCGGTGTGGAAACGGGCACGCCTGACCATCGTGGAGCAAAAAAGCGGGAATAGTCAGATCGACAGGAAACCTTTCTGGGAAAAATGTTTTCTGGATGTAATCCTGCTTTGTATTTCCTGCTATCTTCTCTACAACTACAGGAAGCAGACCACAGAGCTGTCCCTGAGGGTGATCGGAGGTGAGAATCTGGATCCGATGATTTTTCTGAATGCTTCGCTGTTTATCTTTTCCTGCGGACTATTATTTCTGCGTCTGATTCGGTATCTGGTACTGCTCATTGACAGGATTGGAAAGAAACGCTGGAAACCAGCAATGTACGCATCCTTCCTGCAGATTACGAGAACCTTTCACAGGCAGAGTTTTATCTCCGTTTTTCTGATTATGACCATCGCCAGCGGCATTTTTAACGCAAATATGGCGCGGACCATGAACCGCAACAACGATGAGCGGATAACCTACAACATCGGCACGGATGTCCGGCTTTTGGAAAAATGGAAGCTACACATTTACTGGACCGATGATGGAACGGTCTGGTATTATGATGAGCCAGATTTTGGGCGCTATGACACACTGGTGGAGCAGGGAATCTGTGACAGAGTCACCCGGGTGATCGAGGACAATCGGGTGGATGTCAGCGCCGGCGGCAAAATTTTCTCCACGTGTCACCTGATGGGAATTTCCACAAAGGAATTCGGGGAGACTGCACGGCTGAAGGAGGGGCTCAACGATACCCACTGGTTCAACGCGCTGAATGCTCTTGCAGGGGATGCAAATAGCGTGATCATATCACAGAATCTGGCTGAGGAGGCGAGCCTTAAGGTAGGGGATGCAATCACATACACCCGTTACAGTCCGCTGCAGCCCGATCAGGACATGGGCACGGTGTCGGCAACGGTGTGCGCCATCGTGGAGTGTTTTCCAGGCTATGAAAGGTACAATTATGTGACGGACGAAAATGGGAAAGTGACGGAGAAAGAAAACTATCTGGTTGTTGGAAATTATGCGGCCATTGCCAGTGACTTTAAAATGACACCCTACAGTATATGGATGAGATTCTCTGAAGGGGCGGTCACCGAGCAGGTGAAAAACTGGATTTCGGAGGAGAAAATCGCCCTGATTAGCTGGATCTCCATGGAAGAAAATCTTTCGAAGAGCAAAAACTCTGCGCTTATTCAGATTACCAACGGGCTGTTTACCATGACATTTTTTATTTCAATCCTGATCTGTTCCGTGGGCTTTCTGATTTACTGGATTATGTCCATTCAGAGCCGGGAGCTGATGTTCGGCATCTATCGGGCAATGGGAATGCGGATGAAGGAAATCCGCAGGATGCTTGTCAATGAGCAGATTTTTGGTTCCCTGCTCCCGATTGCAGCAGGAGCCGGCATCGGAGCGCTTGGAACGAAATTATATGTGAAGCTTCTGACCCTTGTGTATCTTCCGAAGAAGCATAACATTCCAATCTGCATCTATATTGAGGCGACAGACTTTGCAAAATTGTTTGCTGTCATTGCTGCGGTGGTGTTTATCTGCTTCTTCGTACTGCGTAGGCTGTTGCGGAAGATGAAGATTGCCCAGGCACTGAAACTGGGAGAGGATTAAAGAAGTGCTTTAACTGCTGAAATATATCGAATTGGAGGAAAGTGAAAAATGGCAGAGGTGTTAATACATACAAGTCATCTTGTCAAATGTTTCCCCACAGGGGACGGCAAAACCTTCCGCGCCCTAAATGGAATCAATCTGGATATTCAAAAAGGCACCCTTACCATCCTTAAAGGGAGATCCGGCTCCGGTAAGACAACACTTTTGAATACGCTGAGTGCCCTGGACGAACCGACGGAGGGCGAGGTGGAATGCTTTGGGGAAAAGATTTCTGGTATGACGGAAGCTCAAAAAGAAAATCTGCGCCGCTACCGTATGGGGTTTGTCTTTCAGTCCATCGCGCTGGTGCCGGTAATGAGCGCCTACGAAAATATAGATTTTGCTCTGCGCCTGGCAGGTTACCCGGATAATCGGGATAATCGGATTCGCGAATGTTTGGAGAAGGTGGGGCTGTTGAAACGTATGAATCACATGGCTGGGCAACTCTCCGGTGGGGAACAGCAGCGTGTGGCAATTGCCCGGGCGTTGTCCCACCGTCCCGACGTTATTTTCGCTGACGAACCCACTGGCGCATTGGATACCGCCTCAGGTCTGGTGGTCATGAAGCTTTTTCAGGAGCTCGTCCGCAACGAAGGAGTCACCATAGTCATGACTACCCACGATCCCAATCTGATGGATTTGGGGGACGCCGTCTTCGAGATTGCGGATGGGGCAATTGCCTAAGAGGGAATATATGCGAAGGGAGACACAACATGGAACAGATACAGGAAGAGATTCCGTCCGATGCACTCATTTACTGTGACGGTCTGGTTAAAATATATATGTCTGACAATCTGAAGGTCATGGCTCTGCAGGGTCTCGATCTCACAATTAAACGAGGCGAGATAGTAGCAATCATCGGCAAGTCGGGTAGCGGGAAATCAACCCTGCTGAATATGATCGGGGGACTGGAAACTCCCACTGCGGGGCGTCTGTGCGTGGATGGACGTAATCTGTCCAGTCTGAAAGAGAAGGATATGGTACAGTACCGGAAAAGCAAGGTTGGCTTTGTCTGGCAGAAGAGCGTCCGCAACTTGTTTCCATATATGACAGCGGTGGAGAATGTGGAGACACCCATGTGTTTCGTAAAGGGAAATGACAGCAGGAAAGCCAGAAGGGCAAAGGCACTGGAACTTCTGGAGGAAGTGGGCGTGAAAGATCACGCAGATAAGTTTCCAGATCAACTGTCCGGAGGTGAGCAACAGCGTGTGGCGATTGCGGTGGCACTTGCCAACAGTCCGTCCGTTCTTCTGGCAGACGAGCCAACAGGTGCGGTGGATACCCAGACCTCTGATATGATTTTCCGGTTGTTTCAAAAGCTGAATCGGGATCTGGGACTGACCATTCTTATAGTGACGCATGATGTTGCGCTTTCCCAAAAAGTAAGTCGAGTTGTCATGATTTCCGATGGAAAAATCAGTACAGAAAAAATTAGAAAAGAATCCGATTCAAATGATATGACGGAGCGCTTTTCCTTTCGGGAAACACACGAGGAATATTCGGTTCTTGATAAGGCACGCAGGGTACAGCTCAGCGAGGAAATGCTCGAACAGGCAGGCATCCATTCCAATAAAGTAAAGATTGAAATGATTGGCGATAAGATTGTTATTACAAAACCGATTTCCGTTGAAACACTCCAATAATTGTGATAGATTAAAATAGAGCGTTATATTGCTAAATGGAAAGAGGTATAAAGTGAGGGAAGGGCATGAAGAAGATTGCATTAATTTCAGACGGATGGCGCCGCCTGATTACCTATGAATGGGTGAACGGAATCATGAAGCGAATCCGGGAATTAAATTTGGATGCAGTTTTGTATCAATATAATTCCTATGGCAACTGGAGCAAAGATGCAATGTACAACGTGGGGGAGTATAATATTTATAATCTGCTGGATTTGTCATCGTTTGATGGGATTATATTAGATTGCAGCAATATAAAAGAGGATAAGATCAGGGAGTCGATTATTCAGAGACTGAGAGAGAGCAAAGTGCCGGTTGTTACCATTGATTATGATGTGGACGGATTTTACTATGTCGGTAGTGACAATTACAGTCCGATTCGTGAGATGGTACACCATCTTTATGAGGTGCATGGATGCCGCCGGTTTATCTTTGCCGGCGGACCGAAAAATGCCTCCGGAAACCGCCGCCGGGAGCAGGCATACCGGGAAGCTTTGGCGGAGCTGGGTCTTGATGAGAAGGAGAATCCTGCGTGGGATGGCGATTACGATTATGAAACCGGCGTCCGATATATGAAAGAAGTATGCGAACACAATCTTCCACTTCCGGATGCATTTGTGTGTGCAAATGATAATATTGCAGCAGGCATGTGTGCGGAAGCGGAGAAACACGGCTATTTTGTGCCGAGGGATTTTCTTGTGACGGGGTTTGATAATCTGGATAAGGCCGCTTATTTCCGTCCGCAGATTTCAACGGTATACCAGCACAGGGGTGATATCGGTGGAAAATGTGTAGATGTTCTTACCGACCTTTGGGAAGGAAAGCAGGTACCGGAGCATAATTATGTTCCCGTGGAGTGTATCTTTGGGGAGAGCTGTGGATGTCCCAACAGCGGTCAGGTAGATTATCGTGAGTGCGTTAGAAATCAGATTGTTCACAAGGTAAAAAAAGACGAAGAGGATATGCTTCTGGTCGAATTGGAAGCAGAAATGGCCGTACATAACCGCTTTGAGGATATTTTCAGGAGTATTGTGACATACTTTGAAAAGCTGGACTGCGATGGGGTGTATATCGTGGTGGACCGGAAGCTTTACAATGGTGTTGTTGGTACGGTATTTCCGACTGAAGGCTATGACTGGGAAAATCTTGTTGTGGCAGATGGATTTGAGGATCATGAGCGGACAACCATTTGTGATCTGGATGAATTAAACCATCATATTGAGATGGTAGGAAGCGGAAACGTATATATGTATACGCCAATTCATTTCAGGGAGCAGGCAGTAGGATATATCATATTGAAAAACGGTCGTTTTTTGTATGATAATCCCTATTATTATGATATTCACAGTTCCATTGTTACTCGTCTGGGAAACCAGTTTAAGCAGAACCAGCTGGAAAATGCAGTAAATAAGCTACAGGATCTGTATAATCGTGATCCGCTGACCGGTATTTACAATCGCATTGCTTATTCGGATATGATCCGTTCTTCATTTCTGGAATATAGCCGGCAGGGAATTGTATGTGCACTTGTTTTTGTGGATGCGGATGATTTTAAATCGATAAATGATAATTTCGGTCATGAATTTGGAGACCGTGTATTGATTCGTATTGCATCGGTGCTGCAGGAGGAGTGCCCGAGAGATGGGTATGCCTGCCGTTATGGCGGAGATGAGTTTGTCACTTTCTTTCCACATGCGACACCTGCCAATGCAAAGGCGTATGTGCAGCGGGTACAGGAGAAGCTTGATCGAGAGCATATTTCTATCAGTATGGGAGTTCAGCTGACACACGCCGGAGTTGGTGAGACATTGGATGCCTATCTCTCTAAGGCGGATCAGAGTATGTATCGGCAGAAAGAGGAGCACAAGAAGAAAAAGGAATAAAGCTGCTCATGTATAAAGAAAATGATAACGAGACGTTGCCACTTGATTTTTGGTGTGGCAGCGTCTTTTTGATGTTAGATCTTGGGGACGAGATGTATAATGGGGATTGACAAACGCATACTGTGAATGTATAGTTGTGTAGTAGGAATTAAAAAACAAAAACAGATAGGAATTAAAACGAATTAGGGTATTGATTTGTAATCAATAATAGAAAAGAGATGAGAAGATAATATGAAGATTTCAACAAAAGGAAGATATGCGCTGAGGCTGATGCTTGATCTGGCAATGAATGATACTGGTGAACCAATTAGTCTGAAAGATGTGGCACAGCGGCAGGGAATCTCAGATAAGTATCTTGAGCAGATTATATCGGTGCTGAATCGTGCCGGATTTGTCAGGAGCGTGCGTGGTGCGCAGGGAGGGTATTTTCTCCGTAAGGAGCCGCAGGATTATACTGTGGGAATGATATTACGACTTACGGAAGGATCCCTTGCTCCGGTGGCCTGTATCGAGGATGATGAGGAGGTCAACTGTGACCGGCAGGAATCCTGTGTGACACTGATTTTGTGGAAGAAGATCAACGAGGCGGTCAATAATGTTGTAGATCATACAACATTACAGGATCTGGTTGACTGGCAGCAGGAGAAGAATGGAGATTATGTAATCTAGAAAGAAGGACGAGTATGAGTAAGATGATATATCTGGACAATGCAGCTACAACGCAGGTTTATCCGGAGGTAGTAGATACTATGCTTCCGTATTTTACGGAGCATTATGGAAACCCTTCTGCAATCTATAGTTTTGCAGGGGAGGCAGAAAAAGCAGTAGCCAAGGCGAGAGAAACCATCGCTTCAGCAATAGGTGCTAAGAGTGATGAGATTTATTTTACAGGGGGCGGCAGCGAATCAGACAATTGGGCACTGAAAGCGACAGCTGAGGCATATGCTTCTAAGGGAAAGCACATTATTACGACGGCAATTGAACACCATGCCATTTTACACACAGCGCAGTGGCTTGAGAAGCAAGGTTTTGAAGTGACTTATGTTGGGGTGGATGAAAACGGTACAGTCAAGCTGGACGAGCTTGAGGCGGCAATTCGCCCGGATACGATTTTGATTTCTGTGATGGCGGCGAACAATGAAATTGGAACGATTCAGCCGCTTAAGGAGATTGGCGCGATTGCAAGAAAGCACGGTGTGCTTTTTCACACGGACGCGGTACAGGCGTTTGCACATATTCCGATTAATGTGGACGACATGAACATTGATATGCTGAGTGCAAGCGGACATAAGATTGGCGGTCCCAAGGGGATCGGTGTGATGTATATCCGAAAAGGTGTTAAGATTCTCTCTTTCATCCATGGTGGTGCACAGGAGCGCCATCGGCGTGCAGGAACCCATAATGTTCCGGGTATTGTCGGCATGGGGAAAGCAACGGAGATTGCCGTCAGGGATATGGAGAAAAATAATGAATATGAGACAACATTGCGAGATCATCTGATTGAGCGTGTTCTCACGGAAATTCCGTATTCGCGGTTGAACGGGGAACGAGAGAAACGTTTGCCGAATAATGCAAATTTTTGTTTTCGTTTTATCGAGGGTGAGTCAATGTTAATTTTATTAGATCAGGCGGGGATTTGCGCCAGCAGCGGTTCTGCCTGCACTTCGGGATCGCTGGATCCATCTCATGTGCTTTTGGCAATTGGTCTGCCGCATGAGATTGCTCACGGCAGTTTGCGTCTGACTCTGTCTGAGAAGACAACTCTGGAGGATATTGATTATACAGTTGATACATTAAAAGCAATTATTGAACGTCTGCGTGGCATGTCCCCGCTTTATGAGGATTTTGTACGCAAGAATGGCGGTAAGTAAAGGAGATTGTGTATGTACAGTGAAAAGGTAATGGATCATTTTAATAACCCGCGAAATGTGGGGGAGATTGAAAATCCGAGTGGTGTGGGCACCGTCGGCAATGCCAAGTGTGGTGATATCATGCGCATGTATCTGGATATTGATGATAATGGCATCATTCAGGAAGCGAAGTTTAAGACATTTGGTTGTGGTGCAGCAGTTGCAACAAGCAGTATGGCAACGGAACTGGTTAAGGGAAAGACGATCCAGGAGGCTTTGCAGGTGACCAACAAGGCTGTTATGGAGGCTTTGGATGGACTTCCGCCGGTCAAGGTGCACTGTTCTCTGCTTGCGGAGGAGGCAATTCACGCAGCTCTGTGGGATTATGCACAGAAGAACAATATTGAGATTGAGGGATTAGAGCCGCCGGTCAATGATATCAGTGAGAAGGAAGAGAGTCCGGAAGAGTCATACTAAATAAGCAGAAAGGATTACGCCAGAGAGCGCGCGAGTGTTCTTTGGCGTATTTGTGTATGTTTCTATGAAAGAAAAAGTTGTTGTTGGAATGTCGGGAGGGGTAGATTCCTCTGTTGCGGCATATCTGCTGAAAGAGCAGGGATATGAAGTGATCGGTGTCACGATGCAGATCTGGCAGGATCAGGATGTGTTTACACAGGCAAAGGAGGGAGGGTGCTGTGGACTTTCCGCAGTGGATGATGCACGCAGGGTTGCCGAGCGACTGGAAATCCCATATTATGTGATGAATTTTAAAGAGGATTTTCAGAAATCGGTTATTGATTATTTTGTGTCAGAATATGAGAAGGCCCGAACGCCGAATCCATGTATTGCCTGCAACCGCTATGTCAAGTGGGAATCCCTTTTGCAGCGGGCGCTGGAAATCGGGGCAGATTACATTGCGACAGGGCATTACGCACGCATTACACGCCTGCCCAACGGACGTTACAGTATCCGCAATTCTGTCACAGCGGCAAAAGATCAGACTTATGCACTTTATAATCTGACACAGGAGCAGCTTGCACGCACTCTTATGCCGGTCGGTGATTACGAGAAGCCACAGATTCGTCAGATTGCAGAAGAAATCGGACTTTCGGTTGCCGCCAAGCAGGACAGTCAGGATATCTGTTTTGTGCCGGATCACGATTACGCAGGATTTATAGAAAGAGAAACAGGCAGACAAAGCTGTCCAGGCAATTTCGTAGATGAGGAGGGCAATATCATGGGACAGCACAAGGGAATCATTCACTATACAATCGGACAGAGAAAAGGGCTCGGAATATCTTCGGAGACGCCAATTTTTGTGAAGGAACTGCGTCCGGAGACGAACGAGGTCGTCCTGTGTAAATCAGAGAGCCTTTTTGCTAGGGACTGCCATGTCGCAAATGTCAATTTCATGGCAGAGGCTGGTCTGGCGGAGCCGGTTCGCGTAATCGGGAAAGTGCGCTATTCCCATGCAGGAGCTCCCTGTCTGCTTTCTCCACAGCCGGACGGAACGCTGTTAGCCACTTTTGATGCCCCCCAGCGTGCTATGACGCCGGGACAGGCAGCAGTGTTTTATCGTGATGACTATGTACTCTGCGGCGGCACCATTGAGAAATAGTGCAGTGAAACAATTGAAAAAAGTGTTGACATCATAAATGAATAGGTGTATATTCAATACAACAAAACAATTCCTACTAACTAAGTATGATAACACGGAATTAAAGATGGAGGATAAAACTATGGCACACATTTATGAAGGAACACTGGGGTTGATTGGACATACCCCGCTTGTAGAACTGACACATATTGAGAAGAAGTACGGATTGGAAGCAAGATTACTGGCAAAGATTGAGTATTTTAATCCGGCTGGATCCGTCAAAGACCGTATTGCCAAGGAGATGATTGAGCAGGCAGAGGCTGATGGAAAGTTAAAACCGGGTTCTACCATTATTGAGCCGACTTCCGGCAACACCGGAATCGGACTTGCGGCAATTGCAGCAGCCAAGGGCTACCGTCTGATCATTGTATTGCCGGAGACGATGAGCATTGAGCGTCGGAATATCATTAAGGCATACGGTGCGGAGCTTGTCCTTTCTGACGGAAGTAAGGGAATGAAAGGCGCAATTGCCAAAGCAGAGGAGCTTCATAAGGAGATTCCGGACAGCTTTATTCCGGCGCAGTTTGATAATCCTGCGAATCCGGCAGCACACCGTAAGACGACTGGACCGGAGATCTGGGAAGATACTGATGGAGAGGTTGATGCATTTGTTGCAGGTGTGGGGACTGGTGGAACCATTACCGGTGTTGGTGAGTTCCTAAAAAGCAAGAATGCAGATGTTAAGATTGTGGCAGTTGAGCCGGAGTCCTCTGCAGTATTGTCTACCGGTCAGGCCGGAGCACATAAGATTCAGGGAATCGGAGCCGGATTTGTTCCCCAGACACTCAACACCGAGATTTATGATGAGATTCTTACAGTTTCCAATGAAGATGCTTTCGAGTATGGGAAACAGATTGCAAAGGAAGAAGGGGTGTTAGTTGGTATTTCTTCCGGTGCTGCGCTCTATGCTGCAATTGAAGTGGCGAAGAGACCGGAGTTTAAAGGGAAGACTGTTGTGGCATTGCTGCCGGATAGCGGAGATCGTTACTACTCAACAGATCTGTTCAAAGATTAATTAAGAATGCATGTACACAGCCGTATGTCCTGGGAAACTGCGGAGTTCTCAGGGGATGCGGCTGTTTTTATGGTATCTTAACGCAAATTTAATGTTATATTTATTCAGTTTTATGTCAGAATCATATATAATGAAGTGAGCGTCAAAAGAACTTTTGACACTCACATGATATACGAAAGAACAAAGGTGGGGGGAAATACATGAACAATATAGAGGATGAGTTTTTGGATTTGATACAGGAAAATACCAAGCCCTTAGATACGTTGATGGCGTATTATCGCTGTGCAATCATGGAGGTTGAGACGAAGTTTAAGGTGCTCAACGAGCAGTTTTCGTTGGAATATGATCGCAATCCGATCGAGTCGATCAAGACCCGGGTAAAGTCAATTGACGGCATCGTTAAAAAGGTTCACCGTAAAAACATTCCACTGACGCTTCAGTCAATTGAACAGAATATTACGGATATTGCCGGAGTTCGCGTTGTGTGCTCTTTCCCGGAAGATATTTATCTGCTGGCAGACTGCCTGCTGCAACAGGATGATATCCGTCTGATTGAGAAGAAGGATTATATCAAGAAACCCAAAGACAGCGGTTACCGAAGTCTGCATCTGATTGTTGCAGTGCCGATCTTTCTGCAGGATGAGAAGAGGGAAATGAAAGTAGAGGTACAGCTTCGTACGATCGCAATGGATTTTTGGGCTAGTCTGGAGCATAAGGTCCGCTACAAGAAGAATATTCCGGAGAATGAGGCAGAGCAGCTGGCGGTGGAACTGACTGAATGCGCCCGGATCAGTGCTGAGCTGGATAACCGTATGCAGGATATCCGGAATCGTATTGCGGCGGCGGAAAAAACAGGAACGGATGACCAGATTCAGAAGCAATCCCGAATTATATCAGGTACTCTGAGAAAATCCACGAACCGTTAAGGGGACACCGCGGGCATCGGTAATCATCTGGTCACTGTGTACATGAAGATTCTCTGTTATAATTTGTTCCTTCCATAATGAGTTCTATCAGATATTTTTCAAAATTCACGCCAGCATTTCCAGCGCCGTTTTCCTGCATCGTATCAGCGATGCTGTGATAGAGAAAACGCCCGGCAAGATTGACGGCATCTTCCGTGCACATTCCATTCAAGCGGCAGCCACACAGAACTGAGGCGAGGAGATCTCCTGTGCCAGAAAAGCTCCGGTCGAAAAAAGGAGAGCGGCTTTCGTGAACTCCATTTGCCGTAGCCGTAATATTGCAGATAAATGGGGCGGCATCGTTACGACATTTGATACCGGTGATGACTACATCCTGATCCACAAAGGCAAGCGCGCGAAGCCTGCTGGCGGTTTCCCCTGCAAAGGCAAGCATACTTGCGGAATCGGAGTAGTTAGCTGCTTTTGTAATGTCAATATCGGCGAGAAGACAGGCTTCAGTGAGATTCGGTGTGATTAGATTGGCATCGCGGGATAATTCCTTCATACCGTCCAGCAGTTCAGGGGAAAAGAAGCCATATACATGCCCATCGTCACCCATGATCGGATCCACAAGAAGAAGTGTGTTCGTCGTGCGGAAATGCGAAAGAAAATCTAAAAGATAGTCTATCTGTGTGTGACCTGTCATGAATCCACTGTAGATTGCATCAAAATGTACCTCATTTCGGCTCCATGCGTCGGTGTATGCCGGCATCATGGAAGTTAGATCGGTGCAGTGGTAATAGGAATAGCCTGTCTGCCCGGTCAGCACGGCGGTGGCAAGGGGACAGCATTGTACGCCGAGAGCGGACAGAACTGGGATTGCTGCTGTGAGCGAGCATTTGCCAAAGCCGGAAAGATCATTGATAACTGCTGCCTTTTTCACTGGGATACCTCCTATAACTTATGATCAAATTATAAACTGGTCTGATTCCATTTGTATATCCAAAAGAGAAAAAAATAATAGGGCCAGACTAAAGAAGAAAAGCATTTTGAAAAATGCAGACAGTTGTGATATGATACAAATAGTATTTTGATGATTCAGGGTGACGATTATGTTTGAGAAAAAGCAAATTATATATAGCGAGACGCAGGGAGTATGCCAGGTGGATAATATTGTCTCTCTTTCTGCGACAAGAGGTGAGAAAGGGATTCCGTATTACGTGCTCCGCTCTGTGTTTGATGAATCTAATGTGTCTTATATTCCGGTGGATCACCATCAGGTAAAGCTGCGAGAGTTGTTTACCAGAGAGGAAGCCAGAGCCCTTTTGGGGAAAGAGGAACTCGCCAGGGACGAAAAGTTAAAAGAAGCAG
Organism: Agathobacter sp.; assembly: GCA_022775045.1. Taxonomy (GTDB): domain Bacteria; phylum Bacillota; class Clostridia; order Lachnospirales; family Lachnospiraceae; genus Roseburia. The sequence continues at coordinate 36,590 of JALFLB010000006.1, forward strand.
TAGATTATGTGTTACAGAGCAAGGAGGGTGAAGATGGCGCAGCAACAGACGATACATAAATTTGTACTTGGGAATAAGGAACTTGACGGAAAGACAGCTGAGTTTTTGTATGATAAAGGCTGGTACAGTATTACAGATATTGTCGGGGAGGAACGTAACGTGATTTATAAGTCACGCAATGCACAGGAAGCATATATGAAGTGGAATGTGTACATTGGCCGAAAGAAGGAACGATCGATTCCGGGAAATAATCGTCCGGAAGCGTTGCGTGCGGATACAGGAGCACAGCCCCAACAGGACAGGCGTGGCAGAAAAGAAAGTTCGCAGCCGCGTGAAACCGGTGGGCGCAAAAGATATCGGAACAACAAGGAGTACCGGAGACAACAGGATGAAATGTAAAAATAAAGCCCCGATGGCATTGCTATCGGGGCTTTTGACGGAGAGCATGGGATTCGAACCCACGTTGCGTCTATTCGACGCAAACCGCATTTCGAGTGCGGCACCTTCGACCACTCGGACAACTCTCCAAATTATTCGAACTTTATTATATCAAATCAATAGAAAAATTCAAGCCTGCTTTTCGTCTTGTCGTTCTTTGCTTTTTATATTATAATAAAGGAACAAAGCATGATTTTTCATCAATATGGAAATAATACAGTACACAGAATACCAGGAGGAGACGCACATGATGAGAATTGGAATGTTGACGAGCGGCGGCGACTGTCAGGCTTTAAATGCGGCTATGAGAGGCGTGGTTAAAGGACTTACAACCAATTTGGATGAGCTGGAAATCTACGGCTTTGAAAATGGTTATAAAGGACTGATTTATGGAAATTATAGATTGCTGACATCAGCTGATTTTTCCGGAATACTGACAAAAGGTGGCACCATTTTAGGATCCTCCCGTCAACCGTTTAAACTGATGCGTGTACCGGATGAAAATGGTTTAGATAAGGTTGAAGCGATGAAGCAGACCTATCATAAGCTCAATCTGGACTGCTTGGTAATTCTTGGCGGGAATGGAACGCAGAAAACTGCAAATCTGCTTCGTGAAGAGGGGCTCAACATCATCCATCTTCCGAAGACCATTGACAATGATATTTACGGTACGGATGTGACATTCGGTTTCCAGAGTGCAATTAACATTGCGACGGATGCAATTGACTGTATTCATACAACAGCGGCTTCCCATAACCGCGTTTTTATAGTTGAAGTTATGGGACATAAGGTTGGCTGGCTTACATTGTATGCGGGGATTGCAGGCGGTGCAGATATCATTCTGCTGCCGGAGATTCCTTATGATATCGATAAGGTAGTAAATGCAATTCATAAACGAACCAAGGATGGAAAGGGATTTACCATTCTTGCTGTCGCAGAGGGGGCGATTTCCAAGGAGGATGCGGCACTTTCCAAGAAAGAATACAAGGCGAAGGTTGCAGACCGTAAGTATCCTTCTGTTTCCTATGAGATTGCAGATAAAATTAAGGAAGTCTGCGGCACAGAGGTGCGTGTTGCGGTTCCGGGGCACACACAGAGGGGTGGAAGCCCGTGTCCGTACGACCGCGTACTGTGTACAAGACTCGGATCTGCTGCTGCAAAAGCAATTATGGATGGTGATTATGGGTGCATGATCGCGATGATCAATAACAAGACGAAGCGTGTGCCGCTTGCAGATGTGGCGGGCAAGCTGAAGATGGTTGATCCGGACAGTCAGATGATTAAGGAAGCAAAGAGAACCGGAATCAGTTTCGGTGACTAGGAGGAAGAACAGACATGTCTTATACGGCGTTATACCGGAAGTTCCGCCCTCAGGAATTTGAGGATGTGAAGGGGCAGGAGCATATCGTTACTACTTTGAAGAATCAGATAAAAGCCGATCGAATTGGACATGCCTACCTGTTTTGCGGAACCCGTGGTACCGGCAAGACGACGGTTGCCAAGATTTTTGCAAAAGCGGTTAACTGTGAACACCCTGTAGACGGAAGTCCTTGTGGAGAATGCCCTGTATGTCAGGGCATCGCCGCCGGGACTTCTATGAATGTAATAGAGATTGATGCGGCATCCAACAATGGCGTTGATAATATTCGTCAGATCCGTGAAGAAGTTGCATACCGGCCGACGGAAGGAAAATTCAAGGTCTATATTATTGATGAGGTACATATGCTTTCGGCAGGTGCCTTCAACGCACTGCTGAAGACGCTGGAAGAACCGCCGGCATATGTGATCTTTATTCTCGCAACCACAGAGGTGCACAAGATTCCGATTACGATTCTTTCCCGGTGTCAGCGGTATGATTTTCATAGAATATCGATTGATACGATCACCGATCGCCTGTCCGAATTGATGAAGACGGAGCAGGTCGAGGTAGAAGAACGTGCGCTTCGCTATGTGGCAAAGGCGGGAGATGGTTCCATGCGTGATGCGCTGAGCCTTCTCGACCAGTGTATCGCATTTCATCTTGGAGAAAAACTGACTTATGAGAATGTGCTTGAAGTGCTCGGTGCGGTGGACACCGAAATCTTTTCAAAACTTCTGCGGCAGGTCATAGACCGTGATGTGGTCGGGGCAATCCGTACAGTAGACAATCTTGTGGATGAGGGGAGAGAGCTGGGACAACTGGTCAATGATTTTACTTGGTACATGCGTAATCTTCTACTGATCCAGAGTGCGGACGATATGGAAGAAGTGCTGGATATGTCGGAGGAGCATCTGGCAGCACTCAGGGAAGAGGCCGCGATGGTAAGTCAGGAGACCCTGATCCGCTATATCCGTATTTTCTCAGAACTCGGAAATCAGATTAAGTTTGCCTCACAAAAACGGATCCTGCTTGAGATTGCAATTATTAAGCTGTGTAAGCCACAGATGGAACAGGATTATTCTTCCCTATTGGAACGGATGGACGAATTAGAACATAAGATTGAGACGGGAACGGTTGCAGCAGTTCCTGCGTCATCGGTGGAGAGTATGCCCCGAAAGGCGCAGACTCCCATAGAAAAACCGGCACTTCCAAAGGCGGTTCCGGATGATATTACGCAGGTAATGCGGAACTGGAAATCGATTATTTCCGAGTCGGGAGGTATTACAAAACAGTATTTGAACAGGGCAGTGCCGAGTCTTGGCAATGCCGGTGAACTTCTGCTGGTTTTTGATGATGCGAATGCTTACAGTTATCTGAACGAGGACAAGGCTGGCTGTATGAGCATGTTTCGAGAACTTTTGGAAGAGCGGACAGGAAAAAAGATGGAAGTCGTGCTCCATATGAACGAAAGTGGGAGAAGCGCGGTGGAAACGGTGCCGGATTTAAGAGAAATCATTAACTTTGATATTGAGGAAGAAAACTTCTAATGGTATGATAGACAGGAATGATGAGATAGGAGGATGCCCGTATGGCAAAAAGAGGTGGATTTCCGGGTGGAATGCCAGGAAACATGAATAATATTATGAAACAGGCGCAGAAGATGCAAAAGCAGATGGAAGAGGCACAGAAGGAACTTGAAGAGAAGGAAATTACAGCGGCAGCAGGTGGCGGAGCCGTGGAAGTAACCGTGTCAGGCAAACATGAGATCACAAAAGTCAAGCTGTCCGAGGAGGTTGTTGATCCGGATGATATTGAGATGCTTGAGGATCTGATTATGGCAGCAACCAATGAGGCACTGCGTCAAATTGATGAAGCTTCCCAGAAGTCTATGTCACAGATTACCGGTGGTCTGGGCGGAGGATTCCCATTCTAAGATGGATTACTACAGTAACGAGATTTCAAAATTAATCGAAGAACTGTCGGGGCTTCCGGGAATTGGAGCCAAGTCAGCACAGCGTCTGGCTTTTCATATCCTGAATATGCCAGAAGATCATGTGGAAGCACTTTCTTCTGCTATTCTTTCGGCAAAGCGTAATGTAAAATACTGCAAATGTTGTTTTAACTTGACAGATCAGGAGATTTGTCCTATATGTAGTGATGAAGCGCGTGACCATAAGACAATCATGGTCGTTGAAAACACGAGGGATCTTGTGGCTTACGAGAAGACCGGAAAGTATGAAGGGGTGTATCATGTGCTGCATGGTGCCATTTCCCCGATGCTTGGCATAGGCCCGGGGGATATTAAGCTCCGGGAACTGATGGTGCGTCTTGAGAGGGATGTGAATGAGGTTATTGTTGCTACCAACTCGAGCCTTGAGGGGGAGACGACAGCGATGTATATCAGCAAACTGATCAAGCCTACCGGCATTAAGGTGACGCGGATTGCCAGCGGAGTTCCGGTCGGCGGAGATTTGGAGTATATTGATGAGGTGACGCTGCTGAGAGCACTGCAGGGAAGAACAGAGCTTTGACATCAGCGGAAAAAGGAGAAACCATGAATAATTTAGAACTGGAAAAGATCGCGAACGAAGTTCGCAAAAGTATTGTAACTGCAGTACACAGTGCAAAGTCCGGTCATCCGGGCGGATCTCTGTCGGCGGCAGATCTTTTTACGTATCTGTACTTTGAGGAGATGCATGTAGATCCGAAAAACCCGAAGGATGAAAATCGTGATCGTTTTGTGCTGTCTAAGGGACATGTTGCACCGGGGCTGTATTCGGTTCTGGCGGAGAAAGGCTTTTTCCCGAAGGAGGATTTGATTACATTGCGTCATACCGGCTCTTATCTGCAGGGACATCCGGATATGAAGCATATTCCAGGAGTGGATATGTCCAGTGGATCTTTGGGGCAGGGCGTGTCTGCAGCGGTCGGAATGGCAGCAGCTGCGAAGTTTGATAACAAGGATTATCGTGTTTATACATTGACTGGAGATGGGGAGATTCAGGAAGGACAGATCTGGGAGGCGGCGATGTGGGCCGGACATCGGAAGCTGGACAATCTGGTGGTGATTGTTGACAATAACAATCTGCAGATTGATGGAGAAATTGATAAGGTATGTTCTCCATATCCGATTGATAAGAAGTTTCAGGCCTTCAATTTCCATACCATTGTGATTGACGGAAACAATTTTGATGAAATTCGTGCTGCTTTTACAGAGGCGCGCAATACCAAGGGACAGCCGACGGCAATTATTGCCAAGACCCTGAAGGGCAAGGGTGTATCTTTTATGGAGAATCAGGCGGGGTGGCATGGAAAAGCACCGAATGATGAAGAGTACAAGATTGCAATGGCAGATCTTGAGAAAGTAGGTGAGGCATTATGTCAGAAGTAAAGAAGATTGCAACGCGTGACAGCTATGGAAATGCTTTGGTTGAGATAGGAAAGGAGCATGAAGACCTGATCGTGTTGGATGCTGATCTTGCAGGGGCAACCAAGACCTGTATTTTTCAGAAGGAGTTCCCTGAGCGCCATTGGGACTGTGGTATTGCAGAGTGTAATATGACGGGTATTGCAGCAGGATTGTCCACTTGTGGGAAAGTGCCGTTTATTAGTTCTTTTGCGATGTTTGCGGCAGGACGTAATTTTGAGCAGGTACGTAATTCGATTGGATATCCGCATCTGAATGTTAAGATTGGTGCAACGCATGCCGGCATTTCCGTCGGGGAAGATGGAGCAACCCATCAGTGTCTTGAGGACCTTGCGCTTATGCGTGAGATACCGGGAATGGTTGTGATTAATCCTTCAGATGATGTTGAGGCAAGGGCAGCAGTACGCGCGGCATATGAATATGTAGGACCGGTTTATTTGCGTTTTGGACGTTTGGCAGTGCCGGTGATCAATGACACACCGGATTATAAGTTTGAGATTGGAAAGGGGATTGTGCTCAAAGAGGGAACAGATGTGACGATTCTTGCTACCGGGCTGGAGGTTTCTGAATCTCTTGAGGCTGCTAAATTGTTGGAAGAAGACGGAGTTTCTGCTGAAGTGATCAATATTCATACGATCAAGCCGTTGGATGAGGAACTTGTAATAAAATCTGCAACGAAGACAGGGAAAGTTGTTACGGTTGAGGAGCATTCGGTTATTGGCGGTCTTGGAAGCGCGGTTGCGGAGGTGCTCTGTGAGAAGGCCCCGACCAAAATGCTGCGTATCGGTGTTGAGGATTGTTTTGGCGAATCTGGACCGGCAGTGGAGCTGCTTCATAAGTATGAACTGGATGCAGAAGGAATTTACAAAAAAGTAAAAGCTTTTGCAAAATAATAGTTGTAAAAATAGAATGGCTGTCGTGTTTTGGACACGGCAGCTTTTTTATGAGAAAATTTGTCGTTCGATTTTTGGAATTGCTGTCATGATTTTCCAAATTATTACTGTTTTTCTGTGCTATAGTGAGCGCGCATGAAGTGATGCGCAAAGTATAGGAGGCGGAAAATGATTGATATTGAAACAGGCAAAGAACACAATTTGAAGAATATCCGGCAGATTGGTGCTCCGACAGAGGACGACCGGATTTACATAGAAAATGCAGCATATGCAAGAATTCACGAAGAGGATTATGCGCAGCGCCGGGCGTTTATTTTTATGGGGCATACAGAGTGCATGCAGGGAAAGTATACAACTTTTGTGGAAGCGGCAATTCCAGTGCATGATTTGGAATTTATACAAAATACGCCACGTTGGAGCACTCATGCATGGAGCGATGTATTTCGGGAAATCAAGCGGTCCTATGAGAATTCAATTATTGTGGGCTGGGCACTGGATATAAAAGGGTTTGCACCTCGTATGACAGCGGAGCTGGAAGCTGTGCACAGAGAGCAGTTTGGCGGCGCACACCAGGTACTTTTTCTGATGGACAGCATAGAAGGGGAAGAGTACTTTTATTTGAATAAAGGGAACCGTCTGCAGCAAAAGGAGGGCTTTTACATCTATTATGCAAGAGAACTGCGTAAAGTGCAGTCAGCGGAAGTGACGGTTGAGATGCCGAGGCGGGAAAGCGTTCAGGTTCTGCCGCAGATGGAGGAACAGGCGAAAGGACGCTACCGGGAGTGTGCACGGGAAAAGGCAAATCAGACAGGTGGGCACAAGGCAACCTCTTATGCGATGGTGGCGGCAATTGCTCTTTTGGTAATTATAGGAGGGGCAGGGATTGCACAGGGAAGAATCAGTTTATCTGGAATTGAACAGGCAATCAGTGCGATGAGCCATAAGGCTGGTGCGCAGAATGACCCGGCAGAGGTCCTTGTCGGGTCTGAGATTCGGGAGACTACGGAGTCTGTACAGACACAGGATGGAACTCAGTCATGGACAGAGACGTTGAATCTTGTACCAATCGAGGAATTACCTGCTGGAGATATTAAAAAGGTGGAGCCGACACAGCAGCACGAGACGCAACAGCAGGAGACGCAAAGCTCACAGAGTGAGCAGGAGGAACAACAGACTAGCGCAAAAGCCGCAGAGGATCAGAAATATTATGTTGTTCAAGAGGGGGATACACTTACCGGGATATGCAAGGAGCTTTACGGTTCCACGGATTCGGTTTCTGAGTTGGTAAAACTGAATGATATGGAAGATTCGGATGATATTCGTGTGGGCCAGAAATTGTTACTTCCGTAATATTACGGGAAATGATATAATAAGCATAACACTCCGCGCAAAGTTATTGTTCGGGCGTGGGATATACGTGAAGTGATAAGATGGGTAAGGAGAAATGCGCAAGTGGCAAAAAAATCGGATTTTAAAACCGTAGAGACAAGTCAGGAAGAACTGGAAGAAATCAATGAAAAAATACGGGAACATCGGCACAAAACATTTCGGCGGATTATTATTACGGTGGTGCTGCTTGTACTTGTGGTGACAGGCATTCAGCTTTGGTTGCAACTGCGCAGCTATACCTCTTTTGAAGTGATTTCTTCGATGGAACGGAAGGATAATGCAGCGGCAAAGTATGAGATGTTTCTGGGAAATACTCTGGAGTATAACAATGACGGGATTGTATATCGGGGAACAGAGGATGAGTTGATCTGGAATCAGTCCTTCGAGATGACGACTCCGATGCTTACAATCTGCGAGAGTTATCTGGCGGTTTATGACAGTGGCGGGACATCCATCTATATTATGGGGGAGAAAGGTCTGGTCCAAAGAATTGAAACATCCACACCAATCAACAGGGTTTGCATCGCGAACCAGGGAACAGTGGCGGTTTTGATGAAAGAAGATCATATTTCTTATGTACGCCTGTATGATCGGAAGGGGAAAGAACTTGCAAATGGAGAGTTTTATGAAGAAAAAGAAAGTTTTCCGGTAGATATTGCTTTATCGTCAGATGGACAAAAACTTGCGGTAGATATGTTGGATGTGACGGAAGGAAAAGTTCGGTCGACCATCAGTTTTTACAATTTCGGTTCTGTTGGGCAGAATGAAATTGATAATAATGTTGGTACATATACATATGAGGATATGTTTATTCCGGAAATAGAATATATGGATGCTGATCGCATGCTCGCAATCACCAATCAGGGGTTTGTGATTTATGAGGGGGCGCAGAAGCCTGCACCAAAGAAGGAAATAAAATTCGATACCGATGTGCAGAGCGTGTTTCACAACAAAAAGTATGTGGGAGTTACCTATAGTAATCCACAAAAAGAGGGTAATTGGCACATAAAAGTTTATGACATGAATGGAAAAGTTGTCATGGAAAATGATACGGAGATTGCATATAACCGAATCGAATTTCTGGGCAGCGATGAAATCTGTGTCAGGGACGATTATCATTGCGAATTGTTTACAATCCATAGTATTCGTAAATTCTCATACACGTTTGACAGGGAACTGTATAAAATACTTTCAGGAGAGGACAGCCAAAGTTATATCTTCATAATGAACGGAGAGGTTGATGAGGTGCGTCTGCGATGAATTGGATATTGATTTTGACAGTTTTGATTGTATCGGGAAATATTGTATGGGGCTTTTGCAAAGGCTTTCTCAGGGTGATTTATTCGATGGTGGCCTGGCTGGTGATATTGGTTTTTGTTACTTGGGCAACGCCGCATATGACCGTTTGGATGGCGGAACATACTACGATTGATGATCGGATTGAGAGCGGTTGTAAGGATAGAATTCGGGAATTAATGGAGGAAAATAAAGAGGAAAAAGAGAGGGATGAGAAACTGGAAGACCTTGCAGCAAAGGTTCCGGAAGCCGTATTTGATAAACTGGCAGATACAACGGATGATTATTTGGAGAAGAGCGGATTGTATGATTCGGTGGCTTTACGGGCATCCGATATGGCGATGCGTGCGATTTCGTTTGTGATTGTGCTTTTGGCTACGCTGACTGTATTCCATATTTTTGCGATGACACTGGATCTGGTAGGAAAATTGCCGGTTATAGGAGAGGTTAACCGTTTCCTTGGACTGCTGGCAGGTTTTGTAAAAGGGATGCTTTTGGTGTGGCTTGTATTTGCGTTTCTTGCCATGGGGAGTGGGACTTCGCTGGGAACCCAATTAATTAAGCTGATATATGAGTCAAAATTGTTGGTGTGGCTGTATGAAAATAATATGGTACTCTCTATTCTAATGAGGTTCCTGTAATCGACTGGATACTGTCTGATAATTCAGCACCGCAATCTATATGTTGTGGTGCTGAAATTTATTCCTACAAATTTAAATTTTTTATTGACTTTAGGTTTTGACCGTGCTATTATTAACAAGCTGACTCGTGCGAACAAAGCCGCGAGTTAAAAAAATAAAAAAAGTTGTTGACAAACAAGTTTGAAGCTGATATACTTAAGAAGTTGCCGCTGAGAACAGCAACAACAAAGAACCTTGATAACTGAACAGTGAAAAACCTTGAAAGATTTAACAAGCAGATGACGAGAAGTAGAACCAAGTGATACTTCAAGTTATCGGTCAATTCTTTTAAATAAGAACAAACCTTAAAACAGTAAATCAGGAATGAAAATTTCTGATAAGCCAGATTTTGTCTGGCTGGGATTAAAGTTTTTGCAGGAATGACGGGATGTGCTCGCATTTAAAATCCGC
>JALFLB010000033.1 GCA_022775045.1 Agathobacter sp.
CGCTACTTCTCACTCATTATTATATCGTTTTCCCATGATTTTTTCAAGTGTTTTCCCATAAAAACCCAGTGTTTCTGCGGTTTCTGGATCATTTCTCAGGTCGTTTCTGCTTTGAGTGAGAAATTACTCAGGAAGTTCACAATGTTATCTCTGCACTCTTCCATTTCCGCCATTATTTATCAAGTTTTCAACATCCGCAACTGTTATTCTGTTATAATCACCTTCAATTGAATGTTTCAAGCAGCTTGCTGCAACAGCAAACTCGATAGCATCTTTATCGTTCTTTCCAGAAACTAAAGAATAAATAAGTGCACCAGTAAAACTGTCTCCTCCACCGACGCGATCAACTATATCAATGTCATAGTGGGATGAGTACTCAGCCTTCCCTGAAACATCATAAATCATTCCGCTCCAGCCATTGCGACTTGCATTGATGCTCTCTCTTAATGTAACAGCGACCTTTTTACAATTAAATCTCTTACAAATTTCACTTACAACAAACTCATACCCAGCTTTATTAAGCTTTCCAGACTCAACATTATTATCTGGTGCTTTTATTCCAAGGACTTTATCTGCATCTTCCTCATTGGCAATGCACACATCAACATATTTTACCAATCTGGACATTACCTCTTGAGCCTTTTCGGTGGACCATAGATTCTTTCTATAATTCAAATCGCATGAAATGGTGATACCTTTTTCTTTTGCCTTCTTACAAGCATCCTCACAGATTTGAATCATATTATCTGAAAGAGCAGGATTGATACCTGTCCAGTGGAACCAATCAACACCCTCAAATAACTTATCCCAATCATAATCACTTGGTGAGGATAATGAAATAGAAGAAAAGGCTCTATCATAAATTACCTTGGATGGACGTTGGGATGCACCTTTTTCTAAGTAATACAAACCCATTCTTCCGTTCTTGAACATAGACTTGTCCACGTTAACGCCAAAATAGCGCAATGAGTTAAGTGCAGCTCTACCCACATCATTATTTGGAACAACGGTTAAGAATTCAGAATCAATTTTATAGTTAGCTAATGAGACTGCAACATTTGCTTCTCCTCCACAAAACGTTGCATCAAGGCTGTCCTTTTGAAAAAGTTTTGTATATCCAGGTGAAGCCAGTCTTAATAATATTTCTCCAAATGATAGAACCTTCATTTCTCTCTCCTATATTTTGACGTATTTTGGCGTTGTTAGATAAGAAATCTTAATGTCATTTGAGTACAGTTTTAATACTTCGGACATACCTGTGTTCATCGCATCCAACAATGCATTCTTAGTTATAAACTCCATACTGCGATTTGCGTAATTCTCTTTTGAATCATGTGAATATCCATCAAACCCTGCAAGTTTAATTTCAGCTACCCCGTAACTCATCAAGAACTTGATGACCATCAAACCAGCATTATCTCTTACTGCTTCAACATCATTCAGTAAATCTCTGTATTTAGTCTGAAGGTAAACCTTATCACTGGTAATATTTGATGTTACTATTGCCTTTGACAAGCATTCTTCAGGAAGCTCTTTGTATCTTCTTAGATTACTCAGGAAAATATAGTCTGATTCCGGATAATCAAAGTTCACGCTAATGCACACTGCATCTTTTGCGGTATTCAGAATCTTTTCTTTTTCTTCTTCAGAGCTTCTGCCCGGTGCAACCAGAACAACTGTCTTGTCCTTTAGTTTCTGCTCCAGTTCTCCCTTATGTTCTTCCTGGACCTTACCAGTTGCAAGATATCTTGTGTACAGTTCTTCGATATATGCTTTATCGAATTTTACCTTCTTATCTTCGTCCATGAGAAGGAAAATGTTTTCCATATCTTCTACTGTCAAAGTATTCTTATCAGCTAAGAATCCAGCATAGTTTGGATGAGCATTATTTTTAGCTGAGATATAATTTGGAAGATTGTATCCCCAATAATTCTCTTTATGGAAGTCATCAAGAATCTCATCAATGATGGTAAGGAGTGGCTTGAGTTTGTAATCCTTATTATGGTTTTCGTTTAAATACTGAATAAACAATTCAGTATTAAGATTACCAGCCCCTCTACCCATTCCATAAATCGAAGCGTCAATGATAATGGAACGATTTGTTTCCATGCCTGCCAACGCTAAACAGTTTGAATAAGCAAGCTGCATATTATTGTGAGAATGGAATCCAATATAAACATTTTCAGAAAGGTTGTGCTCTACTGTATAGAACAGTCTTCTCAGATCCTTTCCTTTCATCATTCCAAAGCTGTCTACAATATAAAAAGCATAAGGTTCAAAGGCATTGACTCTCTTGATTAAATCAAGAAATTCATCATCGGTATACGACAGAGAAACCATTCCCTGAATAAATACTTTATATCCTTTTTCCTTAAGCTTTGCGCAAAATTCAAGTGCCTCAACTCTTTCTTTCTTGTGGAAAGTAACACGGATTCCCTCAACAGAAGAACCATCATATGCTGGAATGTCATCAATATTGAATTCTCCATAATTAATCATGCCAACGAAGATTCTTCCTTCTCTGTTTTCCGGGATAAATCGTCCAGCTTGTTCAAAAGAAGTATATTGAGTTCTTTCGATATTAAATTCTTTCTTCTGGCTGATATAGCCAACTTCTATGATGTCAAGATTTGCCTCTAACAAGCCATTCACAATCTTGTGGATATTGTTCTGCCCAAATGTCCAGTTATTGCAGTATCCGCCATCTCTTAATGTACAGTCTAATAATCTAATGTTTGTCATGTTATCTCTTATCCATAAAAATGTGATTATATATCGCATCAGCGATCATGAAATCTTCTGGTTCATCAATGTCTGTACTTTCAATTTCGCCCACTTCAACGATAAATGGTTTCTCACCAATTCTTCTATGTAACTCGGACATTACCTCTTTCTTATAGATGTAGAAACCACTTGTTTCTTCGTAAAGAGCAGGAAGATCCTGAGTACGAGGAATGTTGTCTAACTGATAGTTAAATGGAACGCCATCTTTCCATAAGAAATCCTGAAGTTTCTTTGCAGCAAAGGACGAATCATATTCACCACTAAGAACTGCATTAAGCCCTTTCTCAATCGATTCTTTTGAAATGAATGGCGCAGTAGTGTGTGTCATTACATAAACATCAGCTGGAACTTCCTTTGTAAAACACGTCAGAACTTCTGTCATGCTTGTTGTATCTTGATCCAGAGATTCAGAGCGTCTTGAATACTTAACTCCTTCTGGAATAAACTCCTGAATATCAGGATTGCTACAGTAAACATACACATCGTCTATTCCTTCTACTGTTAAAAGTGTTGAAAGAATATAGTAGCAAAGTGGCTTACCATTTGTAAAACTCTTAGTGTTCTTTTGCGGCAAGCGTCGGTTATTTAATTTCATTGGTACAATTGCAATTGTTTTCATTTTGCTTTACCTCTTTTATTATTTCTTTATTTTTTCTATTAATCAAACAATTCTTTATTTTTTTATGATTCTTGATTCATCATCTTTCTTGCTATCACTTCATCAAAATCTATTCTTTCAAATTCTTCTAACATTCCACCACGTGTTGCATTATAAACTTTAACTCCTATTTTCTTGGTTTCTTGCTCCATAAATCTATAGCCAGTCATCATAGCTTTTTGTGTACAGTATGCTTCATATTGATTCATATCATGAGTACCACTGCCGGGATTAACAAAATATTGAGTTGGTCCACTATAGTTGCAATCCACACCTATAAGATATATTTCTTTACAGCCTAAATGAATTGCTAAGTCAATAGCTGCATTAGTAATGGTATACTTATCATAAATCCCAAATAATAAATCTTTAGTAAACTTTAAATTCTTTGCATAATCAAAATCTTTTGTAAAAATTTTAAACCAATGATTTTGATAGCAATATGGAAGATAGTTTACCCCTTTTGCCCTCTCCTTTACGATTGAGTTCATAAAAACCATCTCTTTTGCTAAGCCGCCAACATTACCATGATAGTTTTTCCAGAGAGCAGATTGTACATCAGGATCCAATGTAACATAAAAAGTAGGCCTAAATTGAGTTTTATCATATATTCTATAAAATGAATTCATGCCAATAGTAATCTCGTTCTCTAGTCTTTCTACATCTTGCATCCTTAAACTAGGCCCAGTTGCGATAATAAAGCACCGTTTCCCCTTATACTTATCTCTAATATCATCAATATATTTATATTGATTATAAAATGGTGGAATATGATTAATTCTCAAAAATCCCGCAATTGGAAAAAGAACATAATTTCTTATATACCCAAATGGATAAAATGTATGAATTATTCCATTTTTGATGCCTAGTAATGGCTTATATAAAAATGTTTTTTTTAATATTTTCTTAATTGTTTTCATTGCGATGTCCTCATTTCAAGAAGTTCTTTAAATTCTTCATAATCTCTTATGTAGTCTTCAACTTCATAAAAGTCTGATGCAGCAACACATAGAACAGAATCTTTTTGAAGCCAAAGCATTTCTCTCCATGTTGGCTCTTCTATTACAACACCAATAGAAGGATCTGAAAGCTCAATTTCTTCCCGGCCCCATCTATTCTCAAGAATTAATTGAATTCTTCCATACGGACAGAATAGCAATTGCTTCAGTTTCTTATGGGCGTGAAACCCTCTTCTTGTTCCTTCTGGCACCTTTGAGATGTAGTACATTCTTTTAAATTCAAATGGAACGTCATGTGTAGCTTCAAAGAAAGACAATTCTCCAGCGCCAACCGTTGGAATGGTTTTGATATGTACTATTTTGCATCCAGCTACTTCGGTTCTATCATCAAGAACATCACCTTTAAGCACAGAATACCATTTAAGATTATCCATACCTTTATATCGCTCTAGTACAGAGCTTGGAATATCCAAGGTTTCATGGAAGTTGTGCTTATCATAGAAACGAACTGCTCTTTCATTTTCTCTCGATACACACCAGTAGACACTTTCTAATTCAAATTCCTCGAATGCCAACCTGATGATTTCTTCCATTCCATACCAGGAATAACCTCTACTCATTGCAGATTTTCTTACAGTTATAGCAAATTCCGCACTTCCATCTTCCACGTTTTTTAAAGATACAGTCCCCATGTACTCATCTTCATCAGAAACGATGGCCAGATGGATGTTTTTTTCTTTATTAGCTGAAGCCAAAATAAAAGACTCTGCATCCGCTAAAGTCTTCTCTATGAAATTTCCTTTTAATTTGCCAACAACACTCTCATCATGCATCCATTCGAGCATTAGAGGTGCATCTTTTAATTCAAGATTTCTTAGTCTCATTTAAACTCATTCACCTTATCAATCACATGCTGTACTTCTTCATCTGTCATTCCGTAATACAATGGGATGCTTAGCTCAGTAGCACTGATTTCTTCAGCAACTGGAAAGTCACCTTCCTTGAAACCGAGATCCTTATAGCATTCCTGAAGATGCATCGGGATTGGATAGTGCTTGTTTGTTCCAATACCAGCATCATTTAAGAACTTCTCAAGTTCATCCCTTCTCTTACATCTGACGCCAAAGATGTGCCATACAGGATTGGCATATTCTGGGACATGAGGAAGAACAACTTCTTTGTTCTTGATACCATCAATGTACTTCTGTGCAATTCTTCTTCTCTCTTCGTTCATCTTATCCAGATGTGGAAGTTTTGCAGCAAGGAAAGCAGCCTGAAGTTCATCAAGACGAGAGTTGTTTCCTTTATAGATGTGATGGTATTTATAGTCAGAACCATAATTGCCAAGAGCGCGAACCTTCTTTGCAAGTTCCTCATCATTAGTCACTGTTGCTCCAGCATCTCCAAGTGCTCCAAGATTCTTACCAGGGTAGAAAGAGAATCCTGCTGCATCACCAAAAGAACCAATGACTTTTCCCTTATATGTAGCTCCATGGGCTTGCGCACAGTCCTCCACTACAAATAATCCGTATTTTTTCGCAATCTCCATGATTGGATCCATATCACATGGCTGGCCATAGAGATGAACCGGCATAATTGCCTTAGTCTTATCTGTGATAGCTTCTTCAATTCTTGAAGGATCAATGTTGAAGGTGCGGATGTCTGGCTCTACAAACACCGGAGTAGCACCTACATAAGTTACCGCAAGAGCTGTAGCAATATATGTATTAGAAGGAACGATGACTTCGTCCCCCTCTTTAATACCTAATGCTTTAAGAGCAAGGAAAAGAGCATCCAAGCCATTTCCTACACCGACACAATATTTACTTTCACAGTACTCAGCAAACGCCTTCTCAAAAGCTACGTCTTCCACGCCTTCGATGTACCAAGACCGAGTAAAAACTCGATTAAAAGCAGCACGTAAATCTTTATCTAATTCAGCCTCCAAAGGCTTAAATGTTACAAATGGTATTTTCATCGTGAACCCTCCTCGTATTCATCTATGATTTAAAATGCTCCATAATGCTATTCTTTTTAATCAAACAGTAAACTGCTACGATGATGCAGAAGAAAAAAAGAACTCCCCACCTTATTAACATATGCTCTATCATCGTGATAGTTCCAAAATTTACTAACCAAAGAACGATTATTGAACAAATTGCAACTGTATTATTAAATACAGAATTACGATCTATCCTCTTTGAAAGAAAATAATGAAATGCAAATAAGAGCAACTTGGAGAGTGATGTTGCATAGGCTGCACCAACATATCCAAAAATAAATACAAAACCAATATCTAGAATAATATTTATAATTGTGGCAGAAATGGTTCCCCACATAATAAAAGTTGTTTTTTTATTAAAATATTCTATATTTGCAGGCAAACAATATAGCATTTCACCAAACACACTTATACTTAATGGAACTAAGCAATACATACTGTCCCAAAAATCTTTATTAGTAAACAGCCTTATAATTTCTGGGCTAACAATCATAAAGCATCCTGTGATAAAGGCAAACGCAATAATGTAAAGGTTGTTTATCTTATAAGCCTCTTTATAATTCTTTTCTTCTAATTTTTTATAAAACCACGGCGCCCATGCATTCTCAATCGATGTATGCAGTGTTAGTGGTATCATAATTAAAGTAACAGCAATGCTATAAATACCTGCAGCAGAATATCCATCCATATACTTTATTACTATTCTGTCTGACTGCGTAAGAATGATGGTTGCTAACGTATGGAACAGCAACGGTATGCCCCATCTAAGAGACTGCCTGAAATATACACCTGTTATCACAGGTTTGCTTCTTGTAATAAACAACAAAAACAGGCAACTAATTACACCCGAAGCGCATTGTCCAATAACTCTAGACATATGTATATCGTGGTCTCTGTATATGGTGTAACAAAGAAATAGAGATATTCCTACATTGAGCAACGTATTAATGCATGAGTAAGCCATATACGACTTATACCTTGACTCAATTACAAGCTGCGCTCCAATAATTCCTGCCACTGCTGCAAATGCACATGTAACCAGCAAATAATTCCACAACGTTAGATTCATTGATAATAAATCACTATTTACTATCAAAAATCTGCCATTTATAATCAGCATTCCTAATAACGTTAGTAGAACTGGTATGCATATTATTGTGGACATGTATTTCTTAAAGTCTACGTCCTTATCAAACTTTGCAATTCGTACAGTCGATGATAGTCCTAAAAGAATGATTACCTCAAAAATAGTGACATATGAAAGGTATACAGAATAAATACCATACTCTGTTGTACTCATCAGATCAGTAAAAATCGGAAGGACAAAGAAAGAAACTCCTTTTACCAATATATTACCAACCGTATACCATGATGCCGCTTTAAGAATATTATATTTTTTTCCTAATCCACTCATATTTCAGTATTCTTATAAAATCTCCTTATATCTTTTAAATGACATCAAATTCTTGTCTTTCTCACTGATAATCAGATTCTCAATTCCACCAATCTTATCAAACGGCCATTCAATATTGATATCTGGATCGTTATACATGATTCCGCTATCGCCCTCGCCATAGAACACTTCACCGCATTTATAACTTACAATAGATTCTTCAAAAACAAGATATCCATGTCCGAAATACTGTGGAACATACAGTTCTCTTCTATTTTCTTCACTAAGATCATATCCTCTCCATTGTCCGAATGTTGGAGAATCCGGTCTTAAATCAACAATAACATCATACACATGTCCTTTAACGCATCTGACAAGTTTTGCTTGCTGGTGCCCTAATTGAAAATGAATTGCTCTGATTACGCCTTTATGCGAGATGGTATAAAACACTTCCTTAAGTTCATGTTCTATACCATTCTTTCTGAATTCTTCAACATTGTAATCCTTAATGAAACCTCCACGCTCATCTGTTGCATAGAATGGTTGGATTACATATGCTCCTTTTAATTCAGATTCTTCAAATTTAAATTTTTCTATCATAATATATAATCTCCTCTTCAAATGGTCACATGTAATCCAACCATTGTTGTCTTTACTGTGCCAAGAATTCTTTAATTCTATTACTTACTTCTATAACATCATCATTAGTTAATTCAAAATGCATCGGAAGGCAAAGAAGCTCTTCGTATGCTTTTTCAGTAATAGGTAAGCTTATACCCTCTTTAGCAAAAAGACTAAAGTGATGGCATGGGATGTAACTGATACCAGATTCAATGTCATGCTCCATCAAGAAATCCTTGAGGGCATTTCTCTTTCCATTTTCAACTCTAATTACATACATAAACGGAGTAATTGTATCGTAGCAATCCGGCATTAACTTAATACCTTGAACATCCTTTAACTGTTCATCGTATAGATGACAAAGCTCTCTTCTTCTTTCAATAAACATGTCAACCTTTTTTAGCTGTGCAAGACCAATTCCAGCATTGATGTTACTCATATGATATCTATAGCCAAGAGTAGGAACATCATATACCCAAGAACGCTTCTTCCAATCCTTAACATGCATGGTCTTTCTATCAATACCAAGAAGTCTCTTTTTTCTAGAAAGGTCATCAAAAGCCTCATCGTTAGTGACTACTGCACCACCTTCACCGCAAGTCATTACCTTAATAGAATCAAAGCTAAAGCACGTAATGTCTCCAAAAGAACCTATCTTCTTTCCTTTGTAATACGTACCGAAAGCGTGGGCTGCATCTTCTATGATCCGAATACCAGTTTCCTCTTTAATCTTCATCAGCTCATCCATATCGCAAGGTCTTCCTGCATAATGAACAGGAATAATTGCCTTTGTTTTAGATGTAATCTTCTTCTTTACATCTTCTACATCCATCAAGAATGTGTCCGGATGAATTTCACAGAATACAGGAGTTCCCCCACACATCTGAACAGCCTGAGCAGTTGCAACAAAGGTCATAGACGGCATGATAACTTCATCACCAGGTTTAATACCGATAGTGTCCATGGCAAGATGTAATGCGTTCGTACCGGTACTTGTAGTAATCACAAATCTATCAGTTTCAAGATACTCCGCCATCTTCTGCTCGAACTCATTAGTTTTATACGCGAGCCCAAAATATCCATACTCAAACGCCTCTTTAACTTCAGCAAGTTCCTCTGCTCCACAGCAGCCTCTAGATGATTTAATCATTTTATTTTTCCTCCAAATTTAAGTATTTTCTAATAATATCTATGTAAAGATCCTGATGCTCTGGTAGTAAATCATCAGGAACTTCCGAAAACCATTTCATATAACCAGCGTCATGTTCCGACTTATCACCATTATTTATTTGGAATCCGTCAGGAAGTCGTGCCTCATATAGAATGGAAATATTATGTGATCTTTCTAATTGATCTTTGAGCCATGGACGGTCTCTTTTCATGAATGCTTCACGAGTAACAATAGGATTTTTATTGTAAATCACAGATGAACCTATTTCAGACAAGGCGGTCTTCTGAATTCGCTCATCTAATGTTTCTTGAATTCGAATACAGCCGCCCGGTATATGCCAGCCAGTACCATAATATTTGTCACTCCTCCACGTTAGTAACACCTCTCCGTTATCATTGATTATCAATAAATCAATATTAGGTGTGGGCATTAAACTCGTGGCGAACTCAAATAATGGTTCCGGCAGACCATCTCTAAAATCAATTCCTCGTTTCTTTACAATCTCTCTAACTTTCTCTATTGCTACTTCAAGTTCATCCATCGTCTAACTCCTTAAAAATTCTTCAATCTCTTTATCCATGCAAGCTCGAACATCTCCACCTTCGACCCAGCACTTGCTCCATTCGACTACTTTTTCAATTGCCTTGTCCAAATTCCAATGAGGCTTCCATCCAAAAGTAGTCTTTAGCTTAGAACAATCTAGTTTCAAGAAGTTGGCTTCATGCGGGCCTCCATCATACTGATTAACCCATTTCATGCCTTCTCCCCAGTGCTTAACAAACAAATCAACCAGGGCTCCGGTCTGGAAGCAATCTTGATCATCGGGTCCAACATTGTAGTAGCCCGCATACTTCTTATCTTCGTACTGTTTTGCAGCAATCATCAGATAAGCATATAGAGGTTCAAGGACATGCTGATATGGACGAGTAGAGTAGGGATTGCGAACTACAATATCCTCATGTTTAATAGCTGCTCTAATGCAATCAGGGATAATTCTGTCATTAGCAAAATCTCCACCACCAATTACATTACCTGCACGTGCAGTAGATACAGCAATACCCATATCATTGAAAAAAGAATTGATATAGGAATGAGTAACCAGTTCTGAGCAGGACTTGGAGTTGGAATATGGATCATAACCATCCAGTTCTTCGTTCTCTCTATATCCCCATGCCCATTCCTTATTCAGGTAAACCTTGTCTGTCGTCACATTTAAAAAAGACTTAACCGTCCTACTTTGTCTAACACATTCACAGATATTTACAGTTCCCATTACATTTGTTTCGTATGTATAAACTGGATCCTTATAGCTATCTCTTACAATAGGTTGAGCAGCTAAATGGAGAACAATTTCCGGCTGAGCTTCATGAAATGCTTTTTTAAGTGCATCCAAATCCCTTATATCCCCAATAATGGAATGTATATCATTCTCAATTCCCGCTATCTCAAATAGCGATGGGTTGGTTGGTGGATTAAGAGAATACCCGGTAACTTCTGCTCCAGCATTCACTAAAATCTTGCAAAGCCAAGAACCCTTAAATCCAGTGTGGCCTGTTACGAATACTTTCTTTCCCTTATAAAACTCTAACATATTATTCCTCCCACACTTTCCATGGAGCGTTACCAGATTCCCAAAGCTTCTCTATCTGCTGCTTTTCTCTTAGCGTATCCATGCACTGCCAGTAGCCCTTGTGGATATAACCTGCAAGCTGTCGCTCAGCAACCAATTTTTCCATAGGGTCATTCTCAAATGATGTGCTATCTCCTTCAATATAATTAAAGATTTCTGGCTGAAATACCATAAAACCAATGTTAATCATGTCACCATCTGTTTTAGACTTTTCACGGAATGCTTTAATTAGACCATCCTTACCAGCCTCAACAACGCCCTTATTTTGACCAAAATTGTACATGGTCATTGTGCCTATTTTTCCGTGTTGCTTATGGTATTCAATCAACTTCTTAATGTTAACATCACCAACTGCATCACCATAAGTAAGCATAAATGGTTCGTTGCCAACATAATCTTTGATTCTTTTTACTCTTCCGCCGGTTTCGGTTTTTAGCCCTGTATCTACAACTGTTACTTTCCAGTGTTCAGCGTGTTTATTATGAATAATCATCTTGTTTTCATCGCCGGTATAATCGAATGTAATGTCAGAAGTATGTAAGAAATAATCGGCAAACCATTCTTTAATAATGTGTTGTTTATAACCAGCACAGATAATAAACTCATTAAAACCATAACTAGAATAAATCTTCATAATATGCCACAATATTGGCATTGTTCCAATTTCAATCATCGGTTTTGGTTTAAGCACAGATTCTTCTGAAATTCTAGTTCCAAAACCTCCTGCAAGAATTACTACTTTCATTTAGCTAATCCTCCTTCTCAATTGCGCTGACGCTATATTCTTTTAAATGTTTCCGTGAGTTAATATACGAATTTAAACTGTGTAATATCACATCAAAGTGTGACAACTTACTTTTACTTTCATCTATTGAGTTTATATATTCAAAAAAAGCATCGATATTATAATGGAATTTAACTGCCTTATAGCACTTAACCGCAACATTATGATATTCTTCGAAATCCATATCTAATAATCTTCTTAATTGATCTATAGCATTACCTTCATATGCAACAAGAAGCTCAGGCTTTTCATAAAAAATATGATTTCCTATAAAATCAAAAGTGTTATATTTCACAGCTATAGATGGCACACACTCAACTGCAGCATCTATAATTGCGGTTCCCATGCCTATAGACATAAAACAATTACCAATAAGATCTTTTAAATCAGCATAATCCATCCACTTGTGATAACGGATACACTCCCTTGTTTCATCTGAAAGCGTAAGGATTTTGTCTTTTAACTTATCAACATCATCTTTTTCTCCTGAACAAATTAATTCTAGAGAAATATCTGTGTATTCTTTCTTTAATGTTTCAAACGCCTCAAGAAGGCCAAATACATAACCTTTATATGGAAAATCGGCTCTACAAGCTGAGATAATCGTTTTAGATTTAAACGATTTTGCAATTTTTTCATCCATTTCTAATTCTGTATAATAAGGAATTATCATTGGAAGCAGTTGTATATGCATATGTCTTGACAAATTCAAGCCATAGTATGATTCTGTTCTTGCCAAAATATCATTATCCATACAAAGCATCCCCCCGCTTACATTGAGTTTCGAAATAAGCGGTTTGTACATTCCTTTGATGATTTTTTGACACACTTTATTTGAGTACCCCAATCCCTTTAAATACGTGTCAGGATGAATAGCATACAAGCAATTTTTGAATGTAGAATTTGTTTTCTTTTTTATAATCTCAATATCCATATACTGTTTAAAAATAAAACTTATACAAGTACATTCGCTTTCACAATCCCTCAGAATATTTTGTTCAAGTAATTTTATGTTTCCGGTATCAAAAACAAATATTTCTACACATAAAGACTTTAATTTATCTACAATCTCCTTATTGCCTGCCTTTGGTGTATATATGAGAAACATATTTTTTGTTCTTTTCGCCCATTCAGCCATTCGCAAAAGCAGAGTAGTTGAACCACCATATGTGTCTAAATAATCATTTACTATATATTTCATATGCTTTTTATCCTATAACATTTTTTTTGTAAAGTACCTATTATATATATTTTTTACTACTATTGGTGGCATTGCCGTTAACAAATAGAAAAATAAAGCTCTTATATTATTCTTAATATATGGCTTCATTAATTCATGACTTTGCTTATAGTTTTCTCTCTCTATACATAGCTTAGCTGATGTATAATCCCTCAAAAATTCAATTCTATTAATCACATCATTATGATCTTCGATAAAATTAGGTATGGATTCAATCAAATTCTCCATAACTATTTCATATTCATGTGGGATAGAATCTTTTAATTTTAAAGAATGCATACTACCATGTACTCTATATGTTGATAATGGTTTCTCGTAATAATAAACGCCTCCTATAGATGCTAAGCGCAAAAACATATCAAATTCCTCCGCATAAGACAATCTTATATCAAATAGTTTTGACATGTTCTTCAAGCTACTAGTCCTTATCATAACGGAGCTTAACCCATACTTATAATTAATCGCGAAGTCATCATAGTCCATAAACCCAGTTTTTCTATCTCTAATTACAACTTCATTTGTATTAGTCATCATATTTAGCATTTGATTATTAGCGATATTAATAACACAATCGTTAAATTTATCCATCAATTCGACTTGTATTTTTAATTTATCTTTGTCCCACAAATCATCACTATCTAAAAACGCAATATATTCTCCATTACATCTTTCTATGGCGTAATTTCTTGCCTCTCCTAAAGGTAGATTATGACCAGTTTTAAAATACTTCAAACGATCATCAAACTCCATAGCGATTTCAGCTGTATGATCTGTTGAGCAGTTATCAATAAATATGATTTCAAAATCTCTGTATGTCTGATTTCGTAATGAATCTAAGGTCTCTCTCAAAAATTCATCTCCGTTATAACAATTTATAACAACACTAACCATACAATACCTCCTCCATACGTCAAATTTTAACTCTAGTTTTTATGTGTTTTTCAAAAAACCAAATGAATAAAAAACTCATCCACATATCCGGAGAAAGAAAAATGGTAAAAGTCATCTCATCGTAGAATTGAAACAACACTCCATAAAACACAAAAGAATATATGATTTTACTTACATTTTTATAACTTAACAAACTTTTATAGTACAAAACAGACCAAATACATCCAACTACAAAAGATAATAGAAAAACGCCTACTAACCCAAAATCAGCATAATAAATAAAAAAACAAGTAAATACATTACCCAAATTAATCCCTGTTCTTGATGTTAACCAGCCCGGATTAGCACTCATTCCTATATCCGCATCAAAGAACTTAACAAAATATCTATAAAAACTCGAAAAAGTATTTCTCCCCCATATCTCTGGTTGATGGAATCCAATTGCTTTTCTCAGTATCACATCGAATAGTTCAATTGGTCCCCCGAAATATTCAGTTACATAAGTAACAATATCTGTTTGTTCTGCCCTTCCAACTAGAGACTTTACACAATAAAATAACAATAGTGAAAAAACGGCAATCACTATTACTTTAGCTATTAATGAAATCTTAACCTTAATTCTCTTACCGTATTTTACAAAATACAATAAGCCGTATATTACTATAGGACCTAAGATTAATTGCAATAGTCTAAATCTTCCTCCAGTTAATAAACTGCACATTAAATCAGGAAGCACAGGAAATAATAAATATAGTTGACTTTTTATACTTTTGCCCGCCATTACATTTCTAATACAATAAAAAATAAAAATTGTCGTAAATGCTTTTGATATTCTAACTAATATATTTACAAAAAAAGAAACACTAGCCCCTTGAAATCCTGTAGCTTGTCTAAATATATACATCATTGTTGTAAAACTACCAAAACCAGCTATTCTTACTACTTCAATAAAATATAAAAATAATACAAAAAAATCAAAAGCAAAAACCAGTAGAACAAGATTTCTATTTATTGATACAAACTCATTATTCTTGAAATCTTGGGTGCCTTTATTCATTCTGTTAATTTTTCCTACTCTTAACAATTTTTTCTTGTACACTAATTGGCATATAATATTTGCTATTACAAACGTTAAACAGCCGCCCGATATTACAAACACCGTTAACTGGTCTGTATTTATTTCCCACAATGCTGCGTTATAGCACATGCATAAACACGAAAATGTAAATGAACCACACATCAGAAATCCTGGTGAAAATGGATCACAACCCATTGAAATAAATGAGAATAAAGTCAATATTATCAGTATTATTAATAATGTATATTGCATATAGTCCCTCACCATTTTCCATAATTTATTAAAATTTGTAACCTTCTAAATAGCTTAAACACATAAATCATAAAATCATATCCGAAATATGTTAACACTAAAGATATTCTAACTTTTTTTCTTGCGTATACATTAGATATAACGCTTTTTCTGTATTTATTTATAAAAGCGACAATTTCTCTTCTTTCATTTTCAAACATACTTTTATCACTTTTAGATATCATAAGTAAAAAAATTAATGCTGTATTTATAGATCGAGATAAAAACTGTGAATAATACTTAGGTTCAACTTTATGCAAAATGTCTATAAGCTCAAGTAAAGATTCGTATTTTTTCTTGTTAAATGATCCTCTAATTAATCCAACACTATCATCCTTGTAAATATAATTTCTAGCTGATCCAATAACCATATTCGAAACGTTATTAAAACAATTAAAATTGAATACGAAATCTTCACTTATTGACATTTTCTCATTAAATTTTAAATTTTTTATCGCACTTTTCTTATATAATTTTCCCCAAACCGAAGTGATATCATTTCCATAATAATAGGAATGCATATAACATAATGCATCTATAGCTTCATTTTTATCCAACACTGTTATCTCGTTATTTACACTTTTTTTATTTTTTTTTGTACTATAGTCACAGCAACAACAACTTATTTCTGCATTATTATCCCTTAACAGTTGAACCAAATATCTTAAATATTCTTCTTTTAAGCAATCATCCCCATCAACAAATGTAATATATTCGCCAGTGGCATTGGCTAATCCATAATTTCTTGCAGACGATACCCCTCCATTTTTCTTATGAAAAACTCTTATCTTATCAGATTTATAAATGTCACATATTGCTCCACAATCATCCGGTGATCCATCATCAATTAGTAATAGCTCCCAATTCTTATAAGATTGTTTAATAATACTATTAATAAGATTATGCAATAAATTATATTCTATTTTATAAACAGGAACTATTATTGAAATCTTCCCTTCCATATTCTCACCTCAAGCAATTAAGCAAAAAACATCAAATCAATCCCTCATACAATTCTTCACATTCTTTAGCTACTCTACGAGCATCAAATCTTTCTTTCACAGTCCTTAGCCCGTTCGCAACTATTTCTTTTCTCTTATCTTCATCGTTGGCAAGTTCAACCACCTTCTCAGCAGCTGAATCCCAATCATCTTTCTCTACCAACATTCCATTCACTCCATCCTCAATCAGATATGGGATGGCATCTACCTTCGTGGCTACAATTGGCACACCTGCCAACATATACTCAGGAATGGCTAAACCGAAGCCTTCCCATCGGCTAAGCAAACAACCAACATCAAATTTGCTCATATAAGCCATCGGGTTGTTAACCCATCCAGTGATGAACAAGTTCACTCCCAGCTTCTCAGCTAGTTGCTCAATTTCTTTTCTCTCTTCTTCTCTGCCTTCAAGAACATCACCAACAATAATAAAAAAGGAGTTTTTGATCTCCTTATGTACTTCTCCTGCCATTTTTACAAAAACATCTGGTGCCTTTTGTCGACAAATACGACCAACCATACCCACGACAAAAACATCTTCGGGAATGGGAAGTGCTACTTCTTCTTTTCTATATCCTTCTATATCGATTCCATTCTCGATCACATGAAGCTTATCTTCTTTACAGATTCCTTCTCTTAGTGCAGATACTTTTTCCGCTTCGGAAATACAGATAATTGCATCGCAGAAATGAGCCATCAGTTTTTCCAGAGCAATAAAAGTCTTTTTCTTTCTGCTCTCCATATTGAAAGACCAGCCGTGTGGGTTATATACAACTTTTACATTAAGTCCTATACACGCCATACGAGTAACTGCGCCAGCAATTGAAGAATGGGCGTATACTACATCTGGATTGTATTTTTTTATTTTACCTCTTAGTTCTTTTGCTTCTTTTATAGCTGATGCACCCATGCCATGTGTCATGTGCATAATTTCCACATGGTCAGCTAATCCTTCATAATCCTCTTTCTTATACAGTTGAGAAAGAATCATTATGTTTTCACAACTCGAATATTTCAGAAGGCAGCGCAAATATCTATCAACACCACCGATGCATTCTGCTACATGCAATACCTTCATATATGTTTCTCTCCCTTTTATCCAATCACTGTCCTCTGCTCTTTAAAATCACATAAGACTCCACTGTAATTTCCAATGAGCATTTAATTCCTTTTTCTATATAAATCTGTTTCTTATCTGGTATCTCTATCTTATTTCCCTGAATCTTCACAACTCCACTTCCAGATGTCAATAATATAAGATATCCAGCATCACCAAGCTCTACTTCACCAACAGGAATCAAACCTTCTTTTTCATATTGAAAATTCGCACTCAAGCCCCGTTTCTGGAATTCATCTGCCCTGTAGCTTTCATACAAATATCCTCTGTTATCACTATGAATTTCGGGTTCAATAATCCAAACACCCTTTACTATTTCTTCAAACTTCATTTGATCACATCCTTTGCCTTATACATCGACTCGTAGTACTTCTGGTAATTTCCACTGGTCACACTGTTCATCCAGTCCTCGTTCTCCAAATACCAGTCAATGGTCAGGACAATGCCCTTCTCGAAAGGAGTTTCCGGATACCAGCCAAGGTCATTCTTGATCTTTGTGGGATCAATACCATACCGACGGTCATGACCAAGGCGGTCTTCCACATGCTTAATCAGAACCTCGGAAATCCCCTCATCATGCAGTCTATCATGGAGCTGCTCAATAATAGTCTTAACAATAAAGATATTCGGACGTTCATTATGGCCACCAACGTTATAGACTTCTCCAATCTTTCCGTCATTGGCTACCATATCGATAGCCTTACAATGGTCTTCCACATACAGCCAGTCGCGAATCTGCATACCATCGCCGTAGACTGGAAGCTGCTTGTGGTGCTTCACATTATTAATCATCAGCGGAATCAGCTTCTCTGGGAACTGATATGGACCGTAATTGTTAGAGCAACGGGTGATATTGATTGGCATACCATATGTGTCATGAAATGCCTGTACAAAGTGGTCTGCACTGGCCTTTGAAGAAGAATACGGACTATGAGGGTTGATCGGTGTGGTTTCCATAAAGTAACCTTCTGCTCCCAATGCACCGTACACTTCATCTGTACTTACCTGAAGGTACTTCTTGCCCTCTTTCCATGTCTTAGAAGCGGCATCATACCAGGCTTCCTTTGCCCTCTGGAGCAGGTTCACCGTACCCATCACATTGGTCTGAACAAAGATTTCGGGATTGGCAATGGAGCGATCCACATGAGATTCCGCTGCAAAGTTGATGACATAGTCAAAATCGTAAGTAGCAAACAGCTTACTCACAAGCTCCTTATCACAGATATCACCCTGGACGAACATGTGCCTCTTATCGCCCTCTACGCCTTTCAGGTTTTCAAGGTTACCTGCATAAGTGAGCTTATCCAAGTTAACAAGAAGAATATCGTCATACTTCTTAAGCATGTAATAAACAAAATTTGAACCAATAAATCCGGCACAACCGGTAATTAAATACTTTTTCATCTGTGGTATACCTTTCCAATAGCAACAGATCTTAAATGAACTCCATAGGGGCTCTTTCCATATTTCTCTGCTGACTTTAATAATTTATCTTTATCAATCCATCCAGCTCTAAACGCAATTTCCTCTGGAGCTGAAATCTGAATACTCTGTCTATCTTCAATCATGTGTATGAACTCAGCAGCCTGTAAAAGGCTTTTCATCGTACCGGTGTCAAACCAAGTCATACCTCTACCAAACACATTTACCTTGAGCGCACCCTCTCGAAGATACATATCATTTAATGTTGTAATCTCAAGTTCACCACGAGCACTCGGCTTTACAGCTTTCGCCATCTCAGCAACTCCTGCTGGATAGAAATACAATCCTGTGATGCAGTAATTTGATTTAGGATTCTGAGGCTTTTCTTCTACAGATAGAACCTTGCCATTCTCATCGAATTCCACAATGCCAAATCGCTCTGGATCTTTTACATAGTAGCCAAACACAGTGGCTTCTCCATCTAATGCAGTTTTAGCTGCATCTTTCAGTGCTTTACCAAAACCATTTCCATAGAAAATATTGTCTCCAAGAATCATTGCACATGGTTCATCGCCAATGAACTCTTCACCTATAATGAAAGCTTGAGCCAAGCCATCAGGGGAAACTTGAACCGCATATGAAAGGTTAACGCCAAACTGACTACCATCACCTAACAAAGCTTCGAAACGAGGAGTATCCACAGGTGTGGAAATAATAAGAATGTCTTTTATTCCAGCAAGCATAAGAGTGCTCAATGGATAATAAATCATTGGTTTATCATACACAGGTAAAAGCTGTTTGCTCGTTACCATTGTTAATGGATATAATCTTGTACCTGCACCACCTGCAAGAATAATTCCTTTCATTGTTTTATCGCTCCTCTATAAATTTCTCTCTGTGGCCACCCAGCCACATATATCTCCAATCAACCTCTAACTAATCATCTCTCAGGCTTTTCTGATAGGTATTTTGTTTAGAGGCAGATTCGTTCCCTTGTTGGATACTTGACCGGTTTTTCTTCTTTTCCCTGATGCCTTGTTGCAATTACCGTTCTTTTCTCCCACTCAATCCCATCCACCCAGTGTCCTACACCCTTATCCTTACTTCCCTTTTAAACTTCCTACTTAAACCTAATCTTTCAAGGAGTGGTTTAGTAAAAGTGATGAGAAATAGTACATATAATCTAGTGTGGAAAGAATAAGAAACCAACCGCTAAACCATGACGAGCATACAAATATACAGTGTATATCTTTTTTAGTGCTTTTTAGTGGGTCTATACCCTGCACTCTTGTGGGGACATCAAATCTACCAGACAATTCTTCGCCAATGGAATGTAAGCATTCCAACCACCCTCGCTACCATAATCGGAATTTGCAAAACAATTTCTTCTATTGTTATTAAAATCAGTTTCGGTATCCATCTCAAAAGGCTCCTCATATTTTTCTCTGTATCTATGTATGCTGCAAATATTGTCAATCCAATTTGAGCCAAAGCATATCCTGCAAACACCAACGAACAAAACGGAAACATATTCTTGTCTATCAACAAAACCGTGTAAATTACCCAAAATATAGGCCCAAGTAACTCAATCACGAACTGATAGCACATTGTTACGAGCCCCAATAGCCCATAATGTGGATTAGCAATCATGTTATAGTGCTTGATAAGACAATCCATCAATCCCCTTTGCCACCTGTCTCTTTGGTGTAATAACCTTTTAATGCTATGTGGCACTCCGGTATAACAGACAGCAGTTGGATCATAAACAATCTGTTTCCCTTTTTTCGGATATAAAACTCTCGCAACAAATAATCCGAATCTTGATAAAAAACATCTTTTTCAGCCACATCTGTGCCCTGTGGAAGATCTTTGATATCATTTCTTAGAATCAAAATCTCACAATTCGTACATTATTCTCTACATTGCCCCTTCATTTACCAAAATACTCTTGACCGTCTTCAACATAATCTTCAAATCCTGCCCGATACTCCAGTTGTCGATATACTTCGTGTCGAGGTTCACGACTTCCTCGAAGTCCGTGATATTGCTTCGTCCGCTGACCTGCCACAGTCCGGTGATTCCCGGGCGGAATGCCATGCGTGCGCGGTGATGAGATTCGTATTTCTCCCACTCATCGATTGTCGGCGGTCTTGTGCCTACCAGGCTCATATCGCCTTTTAGCACATTGATAAACTGTGGAAATTCATCCAGGCTTGTCCGGCGGATGAACTGGCCGATGCCGGTCTTCTTCGTTCCGTCCGGAAGGATCTTGTTGCCGATGATGCGCGGATCGAAATCCATCTTAAACATCATGCCATCGCCGATCTTATTCTGGGACATCAGTTCCTTTTTGCGTTCCTCCGCATCCATGTACATGCTGCGGAACTTATACATCTTGAACTTTCTGCCATTTCTTCCGATCCGCTCCTGCGCAAAGAAGATTGGTCCCGGCGAAGACAGATAGATGATGGGTCCGACCACGATCATGATGAGCACCATAAGCAGGCATCCGACCAATCCGCCCGCGATATCGATTGCCCGCTTAAGAAACAACTGTCTGGCAGAAGCATAATTCATGGTTTTGGTCATGTAGACGACTCCACCGATACGTTCCACGAACTGCTTCGGATCCTCCTGGCTCCGTGTTCTTGCGATCGCAACGTGCGTGGTGATTCCCATCTGGTTGAAGTCTTCGACCAATTCCATCGGATAGTCTAAATCACTGTTCATAAAAATAAAGATTTCGTCCACCCATTCGTGGCACACATATTCGACCAAATCCGCATATTTACATACGACCGGAACT
The DNA here is from genome assembly GCA_022775045.1 of Agathobacter sp. Classification (GTDB taxonomy): domain Bacteria; phylum Bacillota; class Clostridia; order Lachnospirales; family Lachnospiraceae; genus Roseburia. The sequence continues at coordinate 21,849 of JALFLB010000033.1, forward strand.
CCGGCGGCACTGCCTTCCGCAATGGAGTCGTCGCTTGCAACCACACCGGCGCAGCGATACGCAGCGTAGTTTTCTCCAACGACTTCCTTGACGCAGCTTCCGAGCCTCTTTCCCGGAGCTACTATAATAATGGTTCGTGCATTTTCACGAACTCCTTTTCTTCTAATTCTATACTTCCATAGGCATCTAATCCCGTAGTCAATCACGATATAAAATGGAATCATTAAATAAAATGTGATGCGGGAGTAAATTGCACTGTCTTTAACTGTAAATAAATAAAAAAGCATCATCGCTTCCATAATGCAAGTATGCTTGAGCACACATTTGAATTCAATGTACCATCCCTTCTTAAGTACATTCTTAAATGATTCAAATACGACCGCTACAAACACGTCCACAAGCGCATAAATGATTGCGAGATTCGCATACTCGCTCGTTCCGTATGGGTTCGACCATCCGAAACGGATCAGATACGCGATGCAGAAGGCAATCTGCGTACATATGATATCCAGAAGGATAAAGTCAAGATGTTTTACCCATCCACTCACCCTTTTTTTGTACATTTCCGCTCCATTCCTCCTCTGTATAAGTGTTCAGCCCATGCTTTCGCATGAGCTGAACGTTTTGCTGCCGGAGCAGCAAGTGGCCGGAGTACATCCAATTACTTGAATGTTCCCTTGAAGCCGGCTGCCTTGAAAGCCTTCTTTAAAGCCTTCTTCTGAGCCTTTGTTGCCTTTGCAGGTAACTGAATTGTCATCTTCTTGGTGTTAACACCCTTGAAAGCTGTCTTAGAGACAGTGACTTTTGTGCTATTGATCTTAATTGTCTTAAGAGCCTTAGCGCCAGTGAAAGCCTTGCTTCCGATTGTTGTAATGGTAGCTGGCAGAGATACTGTCTTAGCCTTGTCACAGTTATCAAATGCCTTAGCACCGATAATTGTAACCGTGTAAGACACGCCGTTAACGGTTACTGCCTTTGGAACGGTAACTGTTGTCTTGCTCGTCTTGGCGATCTCTGTGATTCTTGCGAATCCCTTCTTTGAAGTGTTTACTGTAGGTGTGATTCCTGAAGAAGTCTTCTCAGCGGTAGCTCCAGAATTGGTCTCCGTCTTAGGAGCTGTTGCTGGGCTATTTGCAGCATAAGCTGTGCTGACAGATCCAAGTAACATGGTTCCTGCAAGAATTCCTACGAGTAACTTCTTAACAAATTTCTGCATCGGTATTCCCTCCTTTCCCGAAGTATTTATATGAGAACCCGCTCAGGCGAACCGTTGCGAGGTATCTCCGCAGTTTGTGACCTATTTTCTTTTCTTGTCCTTGTGGTCACCATAGTAGCCATATCCGTAACCGTAACCGGATTTGCCATAATAATCTTTGCCGTACTTCTTGTAGTAATATCCGCTGCCGGATCCTTCCACACGGCTTAATACGATACCGATCAGCGGGCAGCCGGCACGCTCCAGCTGACTGATGGAGTTATGTATCATCTTCTTCGGAGTTTCGCCTCCGCGGACAACCAGGATTGCACCGTCACAGAGGGAGCCGATTTTCTCTCCGTCTGACACCAGATTCAGTGGTGGTGCATCGATGATGACGTAACGATAGTTTTCCGCCAGCTCATTAAGCGAATCCCTGAGGCGTTCGCCCTCAAGCAGCATGGACGGATTGATTAAATTGTCGGAATTCGGCAGGATATCGCCTTTTCCGATATTTGTATGCAGCACGCACTCATCCAGATTGACTTCATTCGCCAGATAAAAGGAGGTTCCAAGGATTTTTTTCTTGTCCGCCTGCGTGATCTGGTATTTGTCGATCATAACGCTTTTGCGCAAGTCCATATCGAGCAGAACGGACTTTACATCCGCTTCCGCCATCTGTCTCCAAAGCTGCATGGATACGAAGCTTTTTCCTTCATCCGGCACCGTGGAAACAACCATGATTTTTCTGACTTTGCTTCCCTGGAAGCTTAAGTTGACACGAAGACGGTTGACCGCTTCTTCGATTGCATATGGCAGCTGCGGCATATTATCGATGGTCGCATTATATTTTGGTGTAAATTCCATGGTTATCTTCTCCCTGCCTTCTTATTCTTCGACTTCTTGCCCTTTTTCTTATGCTCTACCGCATCGGAGATCTCATCGAGACTTCCTTCCGGAATGACGGTCAGCGGCATGACACCGAATTCTTTCTGCACTTCATCCGCCGACTTAACGGTATCATCCTGCAGCATGCGCACAATATAGACGCCACATATAATAAGAAGCAGCACAAGCGCTCCGATGATGGTATTCTGTGCCAGATTCGGTGAACTTGCCTCTTCCGGAAGGATGGCATACTCCGCGATATTCGGCGTGGAAGTCTCCATGACCTTCGGGATATAGGTGACCGTTACATCCGCCACTTCATTGGCGATCTCCTGCGCTTCTTTCGGACTTTCGCTCTCCACGGTTACTGCCAGAAGACGGGTATTGCCGACCTTCGTGATGCTGACCATATCCTGAAGTTCCTCGTAATCGTAATCGAGTTCCAGATTGTCGATGACTTCATTAAATACCGGGCGCAGCTTGATCAACTCCGCATAGTCCTCGGAAAGAGAGGTACCGAGATTCAGATCCGACAGATTCAGCACGCTTTCGCTCGACGCGGACACCATATAAATCTTTGATACCGCGGTATATTTCGGTATAATAAGGAAATGCGTCATACTTCCTGCGAGCAGTCCTCCGATCACGAAGGCAAGGATCAGCCAGCCGATCTTCGCCCGCAGATAGTAGAATATTTCCATTAAGTCAATTTCCTGTTCCATTTCCTCTTTCATTCGTCCGGCTCCTCTTCTGCTGCCCCGATATAAGTAAGCGGGTACAATGTGTTTATCGTTGTATCCAGCGAATCCTCATCCATATAGAATTCCCAGTGTTCCTGACCGTCTCCCAGCTTCTGTCCGAGCTTCGTCTCTCCGTCAATCGTGTAGGTTCCCTTCGCTGCAAAATTCCCCATCTGGTTGATCAGCTTCGTTAACGCATTCATGTTGATATCTTCCGTGCTATACGGATGCAGACTGTCGTACAGTTTAATAATGAAGTTACTGTCCTTCGCCTGTTTCTCCCGTACCTGTTTTAAGAACGCGTCCAGAAAAAGGCGTTGTCTTCCCATTCTCTTTACATTCCGGTCATCCGACATCCCGTATCTTGCATGCATCAGTTTCTCTGCCTGTTCATCGGTGAGTGTCAGCGTCGCTCCTGACTTCATCTGCGGATCAAGCTCCGTCAGATCCTCCGTAAATGTCATTTTGACACCGTCCACTGCTTCATTCAGCTTGCTCATTGCGCTCATCGAGAGCGCATAATATCCGTCAATCGGCAATCCTCCAAGCATGTCGCTGACGGTATTCACGGTATTCTCGCAGCTTTGTTTCTTATCGCCACCGTACCAATGTGCGGTACATAACTGTATATTCGCACTTGCGTTGGCGGAGCCATCCGCTTGCATCAGCGGAACCCTCGTGATCGTATCGCGGTTCAGCTGCAGAATTCCATAGGTTTCTTCCTGTTCGTCAATAACGAGTAACATTAAAGTATCCGCCATCGAGCCCTGATATTCTTCACCGGTGCCACCTTCGTTACCACTGGCATCTGTACCCAGAAACAGATAGGTTCTAACCGGATGAGTCATCTGATATTCCCTGTTTCCAAGTACAATCGTCGTGTCCTCATCACGCGCCGACACCTGTATCTGGGTATCGGTATAGGCTTCGGTCAGTTCCTGTCCTGTGTGAACATCTCCTTGCTCCCAATAGCGGATTACAACATATATCAATATGATTGTAAGTATTGCGAATATGATTTCCAACATGATTCGCAGTGTCTTGTTCGTCTTCATTTCTAATTCCCTTATCTAATATGATCGTTTTTTAAACTCACGTCTGCTTTCAAGTTCGTTTTCTTCCTGCCTGCTTCCGAATTTTCTTCCGCCAACGCTCCGGCTCTCTTCGACTTTCGGTTTCTCTCAGACTTCGCTCCGGCTCTCTTTTGCTTTCGGTTTCTCTCAGACTTCGCTTCGGCTCTCTTTTGCTTTCGGTTTCTCCCAGACTTCGCTTCGGCTCTCTTTGGCTTTCGCTTTCTCCTTGCTTAGCCGGCTTTACCTACTCTGCAAGCAGAGTTCTCGCAAGATTCTCTACTTTCTTTGTATAATCGGCATCCACCTTCGCATCAAGCATCGCACACGTTTCTCCCAGATTCGGACAGCGACTCGTCAGATTATGTGCATCGCTTCCCAGCAATACCACCTCATGCCGCTTCAACAGTTCCATACATTTACGTCTTTTCTTCCAGTCCTGAAACGGTCCGGCATTCATCTGGCACTCCAATGGCAGCTCCATGACTGCGTTCCAGATGCTCTTGTCCTTCTGAAACTTGTAATATCGCTCAATATGCGCCAATACCACGGTAAGCTCCTGCTTACGAATGAGATTTACCACATCCTCATACACATTCTTTTCCCATTGACCAAACGGCATTTCGAGAAGGATTGTATTGCTTTCGCCAATACACAGATCCGGAATCATGGACGCATTTCCCATGTCCCGAAAGTAATACACCTCCGCACCCAGATGATACGGCATAAGTTCCTCTCCTGCCTGCACAGCTGCTTCTTCCAAGCGGCTGACACTATGCTCTCGCTTTTTAATGAAATGCGTTACAGAATCTTCCTGCGCATAGAAATGTGGTGTGAAAACAATCTCTGTCACCCCTTGCTCACGTTCCATCCGAAGCATCGCAAGTGACATCTCACTATCCCTGCTGCCATCATCAATTCCCGGAAGAATATGATTATGAAAATCTATCATAACAGGCTCCTCAACATTTTCTTTTCGACTATTGGCAACAACAATCGCCAAACTTCTGCGATTTACATTATAAATAATAGCACTTTACTTTATTTTGTCAATTTTCATTATTCCTTTATATTAATTTTATTTAACGTTTTTTGCACATTATACTTCTTGATAAACCTGCTTTTACCGCGATTGATTATCTACATTTTCCTATTATCTTATAGAATATAACTTAATTATTAGATACCTTTACCAAATTTACAGATTCTGGAGATTTTTAATGGATATTTATTTGTATGAACGCATTCACGACTTACGTGAACGATCAGGAATGACGCAATCCGATCTGGCGCTGCGTATGGGCGTGACCAGATCTGGCGTAAATGCATGGGAAATGGGTATTTCGAAACCCACTCTCGATAATCTGATTGCTCTAAGCAAAATTTTCCACACAACAACAGATTATCTCTTGGGCCTCGATAATGAAGAAACAATTACAATAACCAATTTCTCTGTTGAAGAAAAAGAACTCATTATGCGCATGGTCAACTATGTAGAAGCAACCCACAACGCTAAATAGAAATCAAAGTTGATTTTTCTCTGGGTCATGCTGATTTGCCTGCTTCCTTGACCTAGAAATCATTTTCCCCTCCGGGTCATGGCAATCCGGTTCTTTTCTTGACCCAGAAATCATTTCTTTCCTCTGGGTCATGCTGGCTTGCCTGCTTCCTTGACCCAGAAACCATTTTTTCTCTCCAGGTCATGACAACTCGGCTCTTTCCTTGACCCAGAAACCATTTTTTCTCTCCAGGTCATGGCAATCCGGTTCTTTTCTTGACCCAGAAACCATTTTTTCTCTCCGGGTCATGGAAATCCGGTTCTTTCCTTGACCTAGAAACCATTTTTTCTCTCTGGGTCATGACAACTCGGCTTTTTCCTTGACCTAGAAATCAGTTTCCCCCTCCGGGTCATGACAACTCGCCTCCTTCCTTGACCTGAAAACCATTTTTTCCTCTCAGAGTCATAACAAGTATCTACTTGTCAGGCATTCTATCACCTCGGTATTAAGTACTGTCTGTTCCGTTTCAAATGTCAAGATTAAGTTTTCCCCAGGAAAAATTCCATTTTTTGAATATGATAAGAGTTTTTTTACGGCGTTTTTCGCATATGCCGGATCATCCATTCTCCCCTCATGCTCCCAATAGATTTCCCTTCTGGTTTTGTAAGATAGAAACGTAAAGTCCGGATATACCACGCCATATCCTTTTAAATGCAACGGACATTCGTATTTGTACGGAATATGATTCCTGTAAAAATAATCTGCTAATATCTTTTCTGATTTAGAACGAACCCGTTCCCCCTTTTCTGTATAAATTTCGATTGTTCCCTCTTGAAATATTTTCCCTTCATATGTTCTATTATTCCATGCTTCCAACTGTTGCTCCCATGTCGGTTCAATCGGCGTTACAATCTGCCTGCGTATCGGATGTTGCGCATTATATATTTTATCAATTTCGTTTTCATCATAATCTTTTAACAAACGACTTATTTGCCCTAATCTTTTCTTTACGCTTCGCTCAATCTTTTCGTAATAATCCTTTTGGGCCAATCGCTGTATCAACTTTTCATCTGCTTTAGGGATATATTTCATGATTCCCTGCTCCTGATTATTATGATAAAAACGCACACACCCCTTATCTATTGAGATTCTAAGAGTTCCCTCCGGTACATCATATAATTCATCCTGTGCCTTAGCCAGAATTCTCTCTAATCGCTCTTGTTCTATATTTAATAACTTCTTTAACCCGCCCATATACTTTTCCTTTCCTCTATCTGCATCGGTCTTCTTTGTTTCAACTATTATTTTCCTCTTTACACCTGTTACTACCTCCTTTCCCAATCTCTTCATATATACATTATGACATCACCTCCCCCTTTCCCTTGATCCAGAAATCACTTCTTTTCTCTGGGTCATGCTGACTTGCCTACTTTCTTGACCTAGAAATCTTTTCTTTCCTCCGGGTCATGCTAACTTGCCCACTTCCTTGACCCTGAGACCATTTCTTTCCTCCAGGTCATGCTGATTTGCCCACTTCCTTGACCTAGAAATCTTTTTTCTTCTCTGGGTCATGCTGAATTGCCTGCTTCCTTGACCTAGAAATCTTTTCTTTCCTCCAGGTCATGCTGATTTGCCTGCTTCCTTGACCCAAAAATCTTTTGTCTCCTCCGGGTCATGCTGATTTGCCTGCTTCCTTGACCCGGAAATCATTTTCCCTCTCTGAGTCATATTCAATAAGGCAATCATTCAATTTAATTTAAAAATGGATTTATCTAATTATGATTTGTTTGAAAAATCCCGGAAGCCAAAACTTCCGGGATATAGAATTCTGATATAAGAATTTCTGATATATGTTCCAATAAAAAGAATTATCTCTTTGAGAACTGTGGTGCTCTACGAGCTGCTTTGAGACCGTATTTCTTACGCTCTTTCATACGTGGATCTCTTGTTAAGAATCCAGCTGCCTTAAGTGTAGGTCTGTACTCAGCGTCTACCTGAAGCAGTGCACGAGCAATACCGTGTCTGATTGCTCCGGCCTGTCCTGAATATCCGCCACCGCGAACGTTTACTAATACGTCAAACTTGTCAACTGTCTCAGTTGCAACTAATGGCTGACGAACAACAACCTTAAGTGTCTCAAGTCCTAAATACTCATCGATGTCTCTTTTATTGATTGTAATCTTTCCTGTTCCCGGTACTAAATATACTCTAGCAACAGATGATTTTCTTCTTCCTGTTCCGTAATACTTTGTAGTAGCCAATGTCATTTACCTCCCTCTGATTAGAATGTTAAAGCTTCTGGCTTCTGAGCTGCATGCTTGTGATCTGGTCCAGCGTATACAAATAACTTAGTATACATCTGACGTCCCAGAGGTCCCTTTGGAAGCATTCCCTTAACAGCGTACTCAATGACACGCTCCGGATGCTTGTTGAGCATCTCCTTAAGAGTTGTCTCCTTCATTCCTCCAACGTAATCAGAGTGACGGTAGTATACCTTCTGCTCTAACTTCTTACCAGTAACCTTGATCTTCTCAGCGTTCACAACGATTACATAATCACCGGTATCGATGTGTGGTGTGAAGATTGCTTTATTCTTTCCTCTTAATACCTTAGCAACTTCTGATGCTAAACGTCCTAATGTCTTACCTTCAGCGTCTACTACATACCATTTTCTGTCGATGGTAGCAGGACTAGCCATAAATGTTTTCATGGGTTTTCCTCCTTGATCATATTCCATAACTTCTGCGAACAACCTGAAGTCTCGTAATGTCCGGACGCTACTTCGTTGTTCGGCTTCTATATAGTTTAAATGCTCGCCGGGGCTTTGGCTTACATTTACGTACTATCACAGACTTACATATTATATTACCTGATATTTCTTCTGTCAAGGTTTTCTTGCCGAATTATCGTAATTTATGGACATTTTCGCACATTTCCTTCCTCGGGTGTCGGAGGCTTTGCTTCTGATTTGGCTCGTCTCGTCGCTAACGCTCATATTCCAATCCGATCATCGTCAGTCCGTGTGCCGGTGCGGTCGGTCCCGCTGCACTACGATCACACGCTGCAAGAATGTCATTCATTGCCTCCGGTTCTAGTTCACCGCAGCCGACCTTGATCAACGTTCCTGCAATAATACGGACCATATTGTATAGGAATCCATTTCCGGTAACAGAGATTGTAATTATATCGTTCTCCCGCGTGACCTCGCAGCGGTAGATTGTCCGCACACTGGTCTGCGACTGTGCGTTCACTGCGCAAAAGCTTTTGAAATCATGCTCGCCGACCAGATACTGTGCCGCCTGCTGCATCTTCTTATCATCCAGCGGATGGTGATAAAAATAAGTATCGAGTCTTCTTGTCGGCATACGGAAGCGTCGGTTCAGGATCCGGTATTCATACGTCTTGCAGCTCTTCGAGAAACGCGGATGAAACTCCTCATCCACCTCGCAGGAATCCTGTACGACAATATCCTCCGGCAGTCTCTGATTGACTGCGTAACTGATCTTCTCCGCAGGCATCCTTGTATTCGTATCGAAAATGCATACGTTACCGAGCGAATGCACACCGGCATCCGTCCTGCTTGCACCGGTCACCTTAATCTCTTCCCCGAGAAGTGCCGACAATGCTTCGTTTAATTTTTGTTCAATCGTGACTCCGTTCGGCTGAATCTGCCAACCGCAGTAATTCGTGCCGTCATATGCAACAATCATTTTCACACGCATCTTAAGCACCTCCAACTTCACTTACTCTAAAACGAACAAGCCTGCGGGAATGCACATCACACTCTCGCAGACTTTCTCTTTTACGTCAAATTCTACTGTGGCCAAGGCAGCACGATTCTTGCCGCGATCACGGCCACCAGAAATGCGATCACGATCACATAAGCGACATGATCATTCTTCGTATAACGAAGCGGCTTCATCTTCGTGCGTCCTTCGCCTCCATTATAGCAGCGGGCTTCCATCGCCATCGCCAGATCATCCGCGCGCCGGAATGCCGACACAAAAAGCGGAATCAGAAGCGGAATCATATTTTTCGCTTTCTGGATCAGATTGCCATGTTCGAAATCGGCGCCACGCGCCATCTGCGCTTTCATGATCTTGTCCGTTTCCTCGATCAGGATCGGGATAAAACGCAAAGCGATCGACATCATCATCGCGATCGCATGCACCGGAACATTGATCCGGTTGAGTGGCGATAACGCCTTTTCCAATCCGTCCGTCAGCTGGTTCGGTGTCGTTGTCAATGTCATCAGTGATGTTCCGATGATCAGATAGACCAGGCGGATCGTCATAACGACTGCATTTGCAATACCGACACTCGTCACATGAAACGGTCCCCAGCTCCAGTATTCCGTTCCGCTCGGCGTAAACACGAGATTGAAAAACGAAGTCAGAAGCAAAAGCACGATGATTGCCTTCAGACCCTTGACAATGTACTTGAACGGCACCTTTGATGCCTTCACCATATAGACTAACATTCCCGTAATAAGTGCCAGTCCTAATACGCCGCGAAATACGAACAGCGCAATAATATATACAAATGTTGAAAAAAGCTTTACGCGCGGGTCCAGTTTATGGATGGCGGAATCCGCCGGATAATACTGGCCCAGAGTAATATCTCTTAACATAATCTCTCCTTTTGTCACCAGGCAAAGCCCGTGACCTTCCTATGCCGGGCCTCTCATTCTAAAGTCGCGCCCGGCATATGTTTCTCTTATATTTACTTACAGAGTGCCGCCAGTATCGACTGTGCAGCCTCCTTGACCGTGGTGGCTCCGGTGTCGACCGGAAGACCCTTTTGGGCAAGCTCATTCATTAAATAAGTTACCTGCGGCGCTGCAAGTCCGACCGCCTCAAGCTCCTTATAGTGTGCATAGACCTCCTTCGGAGTGCCGTCGTACATGACTTCACCCTGGTTCATAACGATCAGGCGCTCCACGTATTCCGCAACATCTTCCATGCTGTGCGACACGAGAATGATCGTGATACCAAGCTCCTTGTGCATCTTTGTTACAAGGCCAAGGATCTCGTCGCGGCCGGCAGGGTCGAGTCCCGCAGTCGGCTCATCAAGGATCAGCACCTGCGGCTTCATTGCAAGAACTCCGGCGATTGCCACGCGGCGCTTCTGTCCTCCTGACAGATCAAACGGCGGCTGATAGTATAAATCCTCCGGAAAGCCGACATTCTGCAACGCCTCGAACGCTCGAAGCTCGACTTCTTTTCGATCAAGTCCCTGGTTCTTCGGTCCGAAACATACATCCTCGAAATTGGTCGTCTCAAAAAGCTGATGATCCGGATACTGAAATACCAGTCCTACTTTGTTACGAAGCTTCTTCATATCATAGTCTTCATCGTAGATATCCTCACCATCTACATAGATATGACCGCTCGTCGCGCGAAGCAGGCCGTTGAGAAGCTGCGTCAGAGTCGATTTACCGGAACCGGTATGTCCGATGATTCCGATGAACTGACCCTCTTCAATTTTCAAATTAATATCTTTGAGAGCCTGAATCTGATACGCAGTGCCCTCACTGTAACTGTAATTTACTTTATCAAGTATAATGGATGACATTTCTAAACCTCATATTTATCTATCATCTTCTATTTCCGAGAAAACTCATTTTTCATGGTGCTCATTCTTCAAGCCCCATTCCATTCTCTCCTTGCATCATCGTGATCACTCTTGAAACATCAAAATTGATTCTCAACCATGAACCTCTAGGCTAACTTCATGATTTCTTCCACGAGTTCTTCTCTCGTCAGAATGCCCGCCGGAATCGGCAGTCCCGACTTACGCAGTTCATCCGCAACGAGAGTCGCCTGCGGCACATCCAGACGATGTTCCTTGAGCTTGTCCACCTGCGAGAAGATTTCACGCGGCGTACCGTCCATGATAATTTTGCCTTTTTCCATGACGTAGACATAATCCGCATCCACGACTTCTTCCATATAATGCGTGATCAGCAGAATTGTAACGCCCTTCGTCTTATTCAGCTCGTGTGCAGTAGCGATGACTTCTTTACGTCCGTTCGGATCGAGCATCGCCGTCGGCTCATCGAAAATGATGCATTTCGGCTCCATCGCCACAACGCCTGCAATCGCAACACGCTGCTTCTGTCCACCGGAAAGCTTGTTCGGCGAGTGCTTGCGGTACTTCGTCATCTCAACTGCTGCAAGGCTCTTGTCTACGCGCTCCCAGATTTCATCCGTCGGCACGCCGATATTTTCCGGACCGAATCCGACATCTTCCTCAACCACGCTCGCAATAATCTGGTTGTCCGGATTCTGGAACACCATGCCTGCGGTCTTTCTGACCGGGATCGTATTCTCCTCATCGAGCACATCCATGCCATCCACCCAGAGGGTTCCCTCATTCGGTGTCAGTAAAGCGTTAATATGCTTTGCAAGTGTCGACTTGCCGGAACCATTATGTCCGAGGATTGCGATAAACTGACCTGCTTTCACGTCCAGATCCACATGATCCAAAGCAGTCGTGATCGATTCCACATTGCCTTCCTCATCTCTTCGGAAGAATTCATGTACTACGCCTTTTGCTTTAATAATTCCCATCTTATTCATCCCAGCTCAGTCTGTGGAGCTGTCCTTCCAACTTCATATGGTCAAAATGATTCTGGCGCAATGCCTCGTATAGCACGATTGCAACCGAATTTGACAGATTTAAGGAACGCGTCTCTCCGATCATCGGAATGCGCACGCACGTATCCGGATTCGCTTTCAGGATTTCCTCCGGAATGCCCGCGCTCTCCTTACCGAACATGATAAAGCAGTCCGGCTCATACTGGACATCCGAGTAGACATGTCTGCCTTTGGTCGTAGCGTAATAAATCTTTGCGCCAGGATTTCTGCGACAGAAATCGTCCCAATTCTCATAAGTTGTTACATCCAGATCCTTCCAATAGTCCATGCCCGCACGCTTTAAGTGCTTTTCGGACAAGGAGAATCCAAGCGGCTCGATCAGGTGAAGCTTCGTGCCTGTTGCCACGCAGGTTCGCCCGATATTGCCTGTATTTGCCGGAATCTCCGGCTCATGTAAAATGATATTTAATTCAGCCATATTACATCCTTACTTTGCTTCTTTTTCTGCGCGAAGCTCCGTGATAAATTCCTCCACACGCTCCAATGCAACCTTTAAATCTTCCAGTGAATATGCGTAGGAGATTCGCAGGAATCCCTCGCCCGAACGACCGAATGCCGTACCAGGAACGACCGCAACCTTCTTCGTCTGAAGCAGGCGGTTCGCAAACTCATCCGAAGTCATACCGAACTCCTTGATGCATGGGAACACATAGAAAGCGCCAAACGGCTCAAAGCAGTCCAGTCCCATCTCTTTGAAACGCTGCATCAGATAACGTCTTCTCGCATCGTACTGCTCGCGCATCATTGCAACATCCTCATCTCCGTTGCGCAGCGCCTCGATTGCCGCATACTGGCTGGTCGTCGGTGCACACATGATTGCAAACTGGTGAATCTTGAGCATCTGCTTTAAGATTGGAGCCGGTCCGCACGCATAACCGAGTCTCCATCCGGTCATCGCATGGGACTTCGAGAATCCGTTGACCACGATCGTGCGCTCCTTCATTCCCGGAAGGGATGCGATCGATACATGATTCTCCAGATAAGTCAGTTCACAGTAGATCTCATCACTGAGTACATACAGATCATGCTTCTTAACAACTTCCGCCACTGCCTCGAGATCTGCCCTCTCCATGACCGCACCAGTCGGATTATTCGGGAAAGGCATAACGAGCAGCTTGGTCTTCGGCGTGATCGCTGCCTCAAGTTCCTCTGCCGTCAGACGGAATTCATTCTCTGCCTTCAACTCAATAATGACCGGCGTTCCGTTTGCAAGAACACAGCACGGTACATAGGACACATAACTCGGCTGCGGAATCAATACTTCATCTCCCGGATCCAGCATCGCGCGCATCGTGAGATCAATTGCCTCACTTCCTCCGACCGTTACGAAAATTTCCTTGTTGTAATCATAATGCAGATCAAATCTGCGATCGAGATACTTCGCGATCTCAATCTTTAAATCCTTTAAACCGGCATTGGACGTATAGAACGTTCTGCCTTTTTCCAGGGAATAGATTCCCTCATCCCTGATATGCCACGGGGTATCGAAATCCGGCTCGCCGACACCGAGTGAGATTGCATCGTCCATCTCACTGACAAGGTCAAAAAACTTACGGATACCCGATGGCTCGATTGTCTTAATTGTCTTTGATAACGGGTCTCTCATTATGCCATCATAATCCTTTCATCTTTTGCTTTCGGAGCCATAATCGTTCCGTGGTCCTTATATTTCTTCAGAATAAAATTCGTCTTTGTGCTGAGCACCTGATCCAATGCGGAAAGCTTGTCGGATACAAACTGGGAAATCTCGCGAAGTGTTCTTCCCTCAAGTGTTACCATCAGATCAAATCCACCGGAGATCAGGTAAACCGAATTCACTTCCGGATAATTGTAGATACGCTCCGCAACCTTGTCGAATCCCATACCTCTCTGTGGTGTTACACGTACCTCGATCAGCGCGGTCACTTTCTCAACGCCTGCCTTATCCCAGTTGATCAGCGTGTGGTATCCGCAGATGATACCTTCCTGCTCCATCGCTTCCAGCTCGTTCATGACAGAAGCCTCATCGACACCAAGCATGAGTGCAAGGTCTTTGAGGTCGATTCTGCTGTTCTTCTCTATAAAAGTCAAAATTTTTTCTCGCATAATTTATTTCTCCTTTACCACAATTCATCCGTCTGTGTGGTCTCTAAAAATCTTCTCTCATCTCCATTGATCAGCACGCGATCATTGCTGTCTGTCGCCTTACCGACGATCGTCGCATCGCCTCCCGCCAGCCTTATCGCATGTACCAAAGCGTTACCATCCTCCGCCGCCATCACCGCGGCTCCACCGGACACAAGCTTATATGGATTGAGATCGAAAAATTCACAGATTTCCACCGTCTCCTGACGGATTGGAATCTTCTTTAGATCAATTTCAAGTCCGACGCCGGAGCTTTGCCCCATCTCCCAGAGTGCACCAAATACACCGCCTTCCGAGATGTCATGCATCGCTGCAACGCCAGACTTTGCGGCGACTGCAGCCTCCGAACGAATCGAAAGATAATCGATAAAACGCTTCGCGTGGTCAATAAAAGGCGCCGCGTAACGTCCTAATAGTTCCTGTTCATGCTGCGTGGCAAGGATTGCCGTACCTTCCAAAGCGATCTGCTTCGTGATCAGAATATCCATGCCAGGCTTAACCGCTCCTGCTCCAATCCGATTCTCTTCGGCAACCGTGCCGAGTGCCGTCACCGTCACGACCGGCTCATTTACCGCCCGGACAACTTCCGTATGTCCGCCTAGTACCGCGATTCCTTCCTTCGCGCACGTGGCATCGATCATTTTCACCCACTCGCGAAGGTCGTTTTCATTCGCAGAGGTCGGAAGAAGAAGGTTGACCATAATACCATATGCTTCTGCGCCGCTACAGTACAGATTGTTAAGTGCCGCATAGACACTGAGCATCGGATTCAGCGAGCCGCCTAAGCAGCGTGTCGCCATCGCACTGACAACCGAAGTACCTTCTGCAATGGAATCCGGCGTATGAATGTCCGCACCAGCCGGAGACTTTCCAGCCTTCGCATTGCTTCCGCCTGCGCATTTCCGGTTCAACTGTGCCGCCGCATAATCCGCACCGATCTGTGGTTTCGTGACAATATGCGTTGCCATCGTTTCATCCAATGTTGCATTTCCTGCCACATGATCCGTATGAAGTTGTTTGAGTACGGATCGTTTCAGTACCGATTCCGATAACTTTCCAGCTTTCATATCTTCACCCTATGATAGTCTTTTAGGCTGCCTCCGGAAGCGGATAGCAGCCTTATGATTTCTTTATTCCTTAATTTGATGACTCCTCAGAATCACTCTTGGAAGAAGCGTTATCCAATTTATTGTCGGTTTTGTTATCCGACTTATTATCATCGGAAGAATCGTCCTTCTTGCTGTCATCCTTCTTGTCGTCCGAATCCGAAGTATTCTCCTGATCCTTCTTATCTTCCTCTTCCTTCTTCGACTCCTCAACAGTCTTCAAAGAGGAAGCGGCACTTCTGACCTTCGCCTCATCGCCGGTTGCCACTGCTTCCTTTAACGCTGCAAGCGTCTCCTTATTCGCTCCCTTCGTTCCGATTGTAATGATCTTCGGAGATGCCTGATAATTACTCTTGTTGAACAGATCGCGGCTCTGCTGCTCTCCATCTACTTTCACGATCTTCCAAAGCTGCGCAACACATCCGGTATGTGCACTCTGGTCTACGCTCCAATAACCGATTGCAAGGCTGGAATCCAGATTAAACTTTGTCTCCGGATCCGTTGTAGAAACCGTCTCACTCTCGAAGGAGATTTCCCGGTTTGCAGGACGCGTCTCCTTGCCATATACGTTGAAATAGATCACTCCGCCACTGCAATATCCTTCGATATAAACCGGAGCATCCAGATTATTCTTAAAACGAAGATCCTTGTAATCTCCTGCAATAGCCGCATCCATGGACGGCTGTACATACGATACAAGCATCGAATGGTTAAAACGCATCGTAATCTCAAGTTCCGCACGAATGACTGCATTATATAAAGTCGTTGCCACCTGACAGATTCCTCCACCGAATGACTCGACCGTTGTTCCGTTCTGGTACGCACCTGCAAGTTCGTAGCCGTTCTCCTGCGTAAACGGGCTGACCGTCTTCGCCATATCAAAGGAATCTCCCGGATAGAGGATGGTTCCGTTGATCTTACTGCATCCGTTCGTCACATTCTTCGCACGCCCGGCACCCGAAGTGCTGAAATCTGTCGAGAAGCTTCCAAGCAGATCTGTCACCTGTGCCAGTTCTTCCTCGTTTCCGCGAGGCTCTACCACGTCTGTAACAAGCTCGATCTCATTATTTGTTCCGTCCCATTCCTCTGCAAGGAAATCGTTGATTGCGTAAACCGAATCAACAATGTTGACTTCCACACCTTCTTTGCCTTTTACAAATTGAAAAGCACCATTCTCGCGTGTCAATCCATTATCAACCGCTGCAACACTGAGTTTGTCGGAGTCCTTATATAATTTCTGTGCAGTTGCCTGTTTGTCCACACTCAGATGCATATCTAAAACAATCGGCTGCTTCTTGAGATCTTCTGTTGTCTTATAACGATTGATCAGGCTGCCTGCGCGTCCTAATGCAACCGCCTCCGTCACTGCCGTATTCACATCCGCTGACACACCCATATCCTGTGCCGTCATAGAAACAGAACCAGACTCACCCTTCAATGTAAATGTCGTATCCATCAGACCCGCAACATATTCTTCCACAGCAGACTGCGCCTGCTTTTCCGTCATGCTGCTGACATTCACATTGCCAATATATACGCCATCTGCGATTGTCACATCTTCCGCTGCCTTCACCGGATGAATGTTCGTCATCAGACAGATTGCTCCTACTGCTGTCAGTAATACTCCTAAACGCTTCAAATTTTTCATCTTATATCCTTTATAAATCTCTAAATTTGTTTGTCTGACTTCCTATTTTAACACAAACCTTCGCTTTTTCAAGATTTGCTGCTTTAAAACATGATCAGCGATGAGATGATCGAAGTAACCAGCATGGTTGCGATCACGACCAAAGCGACCACTGCGATCAGACGTTTCTTTCTCTGTTGGCGATTTAATTTACTCATAGTATTCACCTCTTCCGCAAAATCAGTTATAATTTCTATATACCTATTGTATTAAGAAAGGAAATGCGCTATGTTCACATTCTTACTTATATTTATCATATTTCTGATTATCTTAAATGTAACGATCCGCAAAAATGATTCCAGGCAGACCAAACGCGAGGAAGATTTCTGGGAACAGGAACGTGCAGCAAATTTTGCCAGACGCAAAGATATCAGTAATCTTGAATATCTTACCATACCGGCGGAGAAAATACCACACAACCTTCACACCGAAGCGGAGGAAATTCTTGTCAATCTCTCCAATTGTAAGATGCTAAACCTCGCCGGAATCACCAATACCGAGCTCAAATTAACTTACGGTGCCGCCAATCTGGAGGAGCTTTCGGAATACGATGACAATTTTACCCGCTTTGTGCAGGCTGTATCTGCTTACGGCACCGAGCTTGTCGAAGCCGGACAGGCCAGTGACGCCCGTGAACTTTTGGAATTGGCAGTCTCCTACCATGCAGATGCAGTGAACATCTATACGACACTTGCGAAAATTTATCAGGAAGTCGGAGAAACTGATAAGATTCAAGATCTGATCCGTTATGCCTCGGAAATCAACACGATTGCAAGCAAAATGATCACCGAGAAATTGCAGGCCTATCTTCCGTAGGTCGCGTAGTACTTATCCTGCAGGCGGGATGCTTCACTCCTTGTCAGCGTCTCCCAATTGATTTCATTTCTGATATCATGTTGCGCCCGATACTCGCGCAGCCGCTCGATCTGATGTGCGGTTGCCGGTGTCTGGCGCTTTACTTTAAATGTCAGTTCCCGTGGCACGAAAAGCTCTGCTTTTTCCGGCAGGCACTGCTTCATCATGCACTCTAAGATGCGGTGCGTCTCTGCCGCATCATCCGGCGCACGATGCGCCCTCTCGCGCTCAATCTGATAATACACACACAGATCTTCTAACTTCTTTGACTGCTCGCCCGGCAGGATTGCACGCGCAATGCGAAGCGTATCACATGCATAAAGTGTGAGTGGAATCCGTTTATTTACTGCCCATTGTTTCACAAAACTGTAATCAAACGTCACGTTATGTCCCACGATCACATCATCCCCGATGAATGCAAGCAGCTGCTGCATCGCTTCATCCTCAGCCATCCCCGCAGCAGCCTCCTCATTCTTGATTCCGGTCAGTTCCACTACACGCTCCGGTATTGTCCGTCCCGGATTCACAAGCGCCGTAAAACGCGCCTCCTCCTTGTGATCTCGCACGCGCACGGCACCGATCTCGATCACCTTATCCAGTTTTACATTCAGTCCCGTCATCTCCAGATCGATCACTGTGTAATCGCCCCGTAGCACGCGTTGTGCCTCTTCTTTCTTCCTCTCCATGCGCAGCCGCCTTCTTCCTTTTTCTTGCCTTATCTTACTACAAGATGCGGAGGGACGCAAATCGAATATTAACACTATAACCCTATAAACAATCTAAGGTGTAAAGTCTTTATTCAATCATCAAGACTTTACACCTTATTTTTGTTTTCTATCCGTAATTTAGAAAATGGATAATACTCTCTGTAACAGTACATCAATTCCGGCGATCCAAAGCAGGATGGCGCCCACGGTGTAGACCGTTGTCTTGGAAGTGAATCCCATGTGATAACCGGTGTACATGCCGCCGATCACAAACGCGATCGTAATCACGACGATCATAATCAGGATGGCGACGAGGTTCGTTCCGACGAATCCGAACGCGATTCCCGCAAGCACCGTATACAGGCTGCTAACCGTTGCAAGCCGCACGAAACGGTGAATACCAAGATTCGTCTCCAGATGTTCCTCGACGCGCTCATTTCGTATCGCCTTCACAATCAGACGGATGCCGAGTCCGAAGAAGATCACCATCGCAAGGATCTCGCCAAGGAACCGCTCATCCGACATCGGATGGCTTTTGCAGAACAGATCCGAAAGAAAATGTCCCAAGAAAAGCGCGATCAGCTGACATACTGCCATCAGTACACAGATTCCCGACAAAAGCTTTTTATTTACTTTATTGACCAACGATCCCTGACACTCCATCGCGCCGAAGATATCCAGAGATATCCCGGCAACGATGAGCAGATTCTCTACCCAGTTCATCCACTACTCCTTATATCATGCTTTCTCACTACTCATCATCCCCCTCCACCTCACCTATTCGCAAAATCGCACGTTACACGTGCTTTCTCGCAGCCCTGCTACTAATTTTGCTCATATGTGGGGCGGTGACTCTATTCGAGTCACCCTGAGAATAAGAAAATCTGATGCTTACATGCACGCATGACACATCAGCTTTTCTTATTCTTAACGGGCTACTGAATAGTTACCTGTTAATTTATTTTACGTCCTCAGCCTTAATGGAGTCAAGCTTGTAGATGAATTTTACGCTTCCGTTTACGCCGTCTGCAACTGATGTAAATGTCTGGTAATCCTCACCGGCATCAAGCATTGCCTGAAGCTTGTCGGTCAGAGGCTTGATATCTCCGTTGTAGCTGTTCACGATCTTGGAGATTCCCTTCTCGTCAAACTCAACCATACCATCAGCAAGTTCATGAGATCCGTCATCTAACTTGTCAACGCCCTCAACGATCTTCGTTGTGGCATCGTTTAATGCGGTAATTCCGGCGGTCAGTGTAGGAACCTGATCCGCAAGTGTCTGTGTTCCCTTGCTGAGTGCTGCTGCACCGCTTACAAGGCTGTATCCGTTGGACTGTACTGCCTCGATCTGTTTTGCGATTGTGGATTTTGCACTCTCAGCACCGGTAACCGCTGCCTGGGATGCTGCCTGGGATGCCACTTCCTTGCAAGCGCCTGCAAGCTGATTTGCAAGTGTCTGAAGACTGCTCTCTACACCACTGTTGATCTGCTCGTTATTTCTGCCTGCTGCAAGTGTCTGTTTGATTGTGGACTGCGTCTTGTTAAACAAGGTATCCTTTGCACCGGACTTTGCATAGATTAACTCTGCAAGCTGTGCGCTGGACATATCTTTTCCGATTGCATACATTGCTGCGTATGTCTGATCTCCGGCCTGTGCTGCCTGTGCAAAACTTGTCTTGATTGCAGTTGCAACCTGATCGGCTGTCAGTTTGCTATCTGCCGGCTGTTTTGCAGCACTTAAAAGTACCTGTCTGACAACTTCATTATATACGGTCTCTGCACCCTGGCTGCTAAATGCACCATCATAGAGTGCGGTATATAATGCACCATCTGCTACGCTTCCATCTTCCTTCTGTGTATAACGGAGTGCTGCGTAGATCTGCTTTGCAACTTCTTCGGTCTTACCGTTTGCGAACTCTTTGTCGACTGCTGCAGATGCTGTCTTGGATGCTGCTGCTTTCTCCTTGTCGCTCATCTTGGTATTTAACGCTTTGTCTAAGGTCTTTAATCCGTTGCTGATGCTCTTTGCGCTGGAATTTAAAGTATTCACGCCTTTTCCAAGGTCACCGCTTGCGGAGTAAAGCTCGCTCATACCGCTTGCGTAATCTGCAAGGCTACTCTGTAAAGTATCAAGACCATCTGCAAGATCCGAAGAGCCATTCTTGAGATCCTTGGTTGCATCGCTCAGATCATTGATCATATCATCGAGTGAAGAAGAATCTCCAGTGCTCATAGAAACCATGCTTCCTGCATTTGCAACGATCGTCATTGCAGTGCTGAGCTCGAAGTTCTCAACATCTGCACTTACCTCAAAATACTCCGGGAGATCCAGATCATCGATGAAGTCGGAATCTTCCACACCAAGGCTGTCTTTGATGCCCGGAAGTGCATATCCGATGATGATGTTGCTGTCTCCGTTGCTCTGTACTTTTCCGTTGGTAACTTCTACGTTTGTAAAGCTGTCATCCAAAACCATTGCGGTTACAGCTGCAAACGGAACCTTCACGTCTACTTTGCTTCCGTTTACAGTCTCTTTATAAGAAGAGTTGTTGGTGTAATCAAAGCGGATTGTAACTTTTCCGGATTTTCCTGCGAGGTCTGCCGGAGCAATCTCGTTGCCATCCAGATAGTAAGTTACTTTCTGGCTGACCGGAGCCTCCTCGTCAGAAGTTCCCTGATAGTAGATGTCGTTGCCATCTGCCTGCCAGGTCAGCTTGTCGCCATCCTGCTTGAACTCTTCATCACCCTTCACATTCTTGATGTCAGAGAGTGTGGACTTATCTTCGATGGTTGCAGCGTCATCTGTGTTTACAAGATGATCACTTACGATCGTGTTGTATACGTTACCATTGGCATCAGACAGAAGATATACGCTTTCGTCCTTGCCGATTGTTTTGTCGCTGACATCGAAGGAAACAAGATCCTTAAGATCCGTATCCTTATCGTCTTCAACAGTTGTCTCCTGCTTTACTTCTGCATTCTTGTTCTGGTCGGCATTGACTGCCACTGCTGTCATTCCGCTTCCGAGGAGTGCTACGGTGAGCACGCCTGCTACGATGCGGATTGCATATTTATTTGTGAATTTTTTCTTTAATTCCGGTAATTTCATGGTGTCATCCTCCTACTTATTCTTAATACGAAATCCTGCACTTGTTGCACAGATTACACGGTCAAAAATCATTAACATGGATGGAAGTACGAATGCTACAACGATCATACTGATGATTGCGCCTCGTGCCATCAGCATACACAGTGAACCGATCATATCGATATCGGAATAGATACCAACACCGAAGGTTGCTGCGAAAAAGCTTAATGCGCTGACTAAGATGGACTGGATGGATTTCTCCAAAGCATCTGTGATCGCTTCTTTCTTCTCCATACCGCGTGAACGGTTTCTCTTGTACTTATTCGTCATAAGGATCGCATAATCGACGGTCGCACCAAGCTGAATGGTTCCGATAACGATTGATGCAATAAACGGTATTACAGTTCCGGTGTATGCCGGGATGCCCATATTGATAAAGATGGCAAACTCAATGACAGAAACCAGAATGATCGGTAACGAAATAGACTTAAATACAAATGCAATGATAATGAAGATCGCACCGATGGAAATAATACTTACATTTCTAAAGTCGGTATCCGTGATCTCGATCAGATCCTTGGTACAAGGAGCTTCACCGATCAGCATTGCGGAATCATCGTATTTCTTAATAATCTTGTTAATTTCATCACACTGTGCGTTGACTTCATCGGTTGCCGATGCATATTCGGAAGCAATGAGCATCAACTGATATTTACCACTCTTTAATTCATCCTTGATTTCATCAGGGATCATCTCCTGCGGAATGCTTGGTCCTGTGATCGAATCTAAGGATACGGCAAGCTTGACACCATCCACTTTCTTGATCTCATCGATCATGTTCATGCTGTCCTTTGGAGACAGGTTGCTGTCTGTAAGGATCATATGGGTTGCACCCATGTCAAACTGTTCCGTCAGCTTATCGTTACCAACCTTACTGTTGAAGGTCTCCGGCAATGTGTTGGTCAGATCATAATAAACATCCGTATGTGTATATCCGTATAATGCCGGGAACAGGATGACTACGAACAATACTGCAAATACAACATAATGTTTTGTAATCCATCCCGCGATACGTCCGAGATCCGGCATAATCACTTTATGCTTTGTCTTCTCGATCAGCTTGTCACACACAAGGATCATTGACGGCAGGATGGTTACACAGGCGATAACACCGATGACAACACCCTTTGCCATAACGATTCCAAGGTCTTTACCAAGTGTAAAGCTCATGAAGCACAATGCGATAAATCCGGCTACGGTTGTGATGGAACTTCCAACTACGGAACTGATCGTGTTGGAGATTGCATGTGCCATCGCACGCTTCTTGTCTCCCTCGAATCGTTCCTGATTCTCCTGATAACTGTGCCACAGGAAAATTGAGTAATCCATGGTTACACCGAGCTGCAGGACTGCTGCAAGCGCTTTGGTAATGTAGGAAATCTGCCCCATGAAGACGTTCGATCCAAGGTTGTATACGATCGCAAGTCCGATACTTAACAGGAAGATAACCGGAACAATTGCAGAATCCATTGTCAGTGACAGGATGATCAGCGACAGGACAACCGCGATCAGTACGTAGATCACACTCTCGTTCTCCGCAAGCTTACGGATATCGTTGTTGACGGAAGCCATACCACTGACGAAACACTGGTCTCCGACCAGTCCGTTGATCTCCTCGATGGCATCCATCGTTCCGTCAGATGACATTGACTCGTCAAACAGGACTGCCATCAACTGGCTATCCGCATCTTTATTGTTAAAGAAATCATAAATATCATCCGGTAATGCCTCACGCGGAATGCTGAAATCTACCACAGATCCATACCAGATAACTTTCTTTACATGGTTGATATCGCCGATCTGATCTGCCACTTTTTGCAGATCCTTATCGTTCATGCCTTCCACAACTACAAGCGAAAAAGCTCCCATTCCAAATTCATCCAGCAGGATATCCTGACCCTTCATGGTCTCGATCTCACCCGGAAGGTAAGAAAGGATA
>JALFLB010000013.1 GCA_022775045.1 Agathobacter sp.
CAGATATGAGGTACTGTCCAACCGGGAAAGCGGGTTCGGGCGGTATGACGTTATGATTAAGCCGAAAGATATTGAAAAAGATGACGCATACATTCTGGAATTCAAGGTTCATGACCCGGAGGACGAGGAAACACTTGCAGACACTGTGGAAGCTGCACATAAGCAGATTGAAGAAAAAGAGTATGATGCACCGCTCCTTGCAGAGGGAATTCCGGCAGAACGAATCCACAAATTCGGTTTTGCGTTTGAAGGGAAAAAGGTGTTGATTGGGTAAACAAGACATTGGGCATGTAAAGCAAAAGCACATCAAACACTTTATAGCCAAATGTAATCATGTTAAACTATAGGTATAAACATAGGGGTGGTAATGATGGCACAAGCAACGGTTAATTTCCGTATGGATGAATAATTAAAAAAGAATATGGAGGAGACATGCAAAGATCTTGGACTTAGTATGTCGGCCGCATTTACCATTTTTGCTAAAAAAATGACAAGAGAAAAAAGAATTCCGTTTGACGTGTCTATAGATCCTTTTTATTCAGAAAACAATATGGAATATCTGAAGAAAGTGATAGATGAAATTGAATCAGGAAAAGCAGTTCTTTCCGAACATCAACTCATGGAGGAATAAAACATGAAGATACTTTGGGCTGAACGCGGCTTCATTATTATCGCATCGTGTAAAGGACACAATAATAATTAAACCTCTTTCTGGCATTGATTCCGAAAGAGGTTATTTATTGTATAATCATATCTCACATAGGTTTACTCAAAATCAATATAGATACTTGAAGCATATGTGTATTCTCGAATATCATTTTCTGCCTCTGTTCTCCAACTTCCATCTTCTGTAAAATACTCGTCTTCTGCGAAATGATTAAAAATCTCGTTTTCTATTTCTGTTTGATCATTGTCCGATATATCCTGATCAAATTCAATTTCCAATTCTGTCAAACGACATACCCCTGGCGTATTATCTCGATCCTCGCTGTATGTTGCCGTAATAAAAGAAATATCATATTCGTTATCATTATATTTATATCCCAATAGACCATCTCCTTTTTGCAAATCCAAAGACGCTCTCCCAAATAGGAGAACGCCTTTTGCATTTGAATAATTTACATAACAGTAAAATTATTTGATAGTGATTGTTCCCGGTACAGAAACCTCAACATCCATATATACTCCTGAAACTACTTCAACTCTTACAACTAACTTAGTAACAGTAAAGTAATTTGAACCTGAAACAGGTGTATCTACTCCTTCAACTTCCTTACCATCAGTGTTTTTCTTCACTTTCAAGGTCCGAATATTCAGAGATTTTACATTTTCACCAGTAACCTTAGAGTTATTGGTGTATGTGTTATCACCATAAGTAACTACAACAGCCTTTGCAACAGCATCACCAGCAGTGTCTGCTTCAACTGTTTCGTCTTTTACTTCAATACCGGCCTTTGCCTGAGTATCATTAACAGTGAATGTAGTTGTTATATCTACTTCTCTGTTAGCGTCATTCTCATCTGCAAACTTAGCCTCTACAGTGTAAGTAGTATTAGCGTCTAACTGCTTAACAGCAAGAGCTCCACCGGAAGTAACCTTTAATGGTGTTACAACAAGCTTATTACTAGAAATATCAATTGCGGCATTAGTCTTTGTTTCTGTAATACCATCATACTCATAAATCTTTGTTCCGTCGGCTTTCTTTACAGTATACTTAACTGTACTCTTTGTTTCATGTAAGTCTACACCATCAGCAACAGCAAGTACTCTGATATTGATCTTCTTGTCTGTCTTGTTATTATCGTCTACCTTGATATCAACAGTGTTGTTATCAACATCTAATCTGTAAGAAGAAGCCTTTGTTGCAGTTGTTTCCTTAATAGATACGCTTACTGTCTTAGCAACAATTTCCTTACCATCTTTCTTATAAGCAATCTTATAAGTATAGTTACCCTTCTTTGCTGTAGCAGCATAGAATGTTACCTTCTTATTTACGGCCTTAAAATATGCATCTCCTTTTACATCCTTTGGCTTTACATCAGATGCATCTGTTGATAAGCACTCAACAGCAATATCATCATTAGCTTTATCCCACTTATCACCATACTGATCTTTTAATGTTACATTAACAGACTTGCTGTCACCTGCAAGATTCTTAGAAATTGACACATTATAAGTATCTAAGTCAAGAGTAGCAACAGCTCTCTCTGCAACAACATCGATTGCTACAGATCCAACAACAGAGTTATCCTTCTTAACAAGGATATATGCAGTGCCGTTCTTTAAAGCAGTAATTTCAATCTTATTGTTTGTTTTAACTGTGTTTTGAGCAAGCATCAATGTTGCCTTGTCAGAAGACTCAAATGTATACTTGCTGTAATCAGAAATCTCTTTTCCTTCTGCATTCTTGATCATGAAATATGCATACTTTGTCTCATTAACAGCAATCTTGTTTGTATCTTTTGCCTTATCAAATTTCTTGTTGTCATCATCAATTCTTACAGCAAAGCTGTTAACTTCAGACTGTGCAGTTGCAGTGATTGTAACCTTATCTGGCCCGATATTGCCTTCCGGCTTACCATTCTGATCATACTTTCCTGTCTTGTAAGTAATCTCTGCTGTTGCAGTATCACCAACTTTATTCAGGTAAAGCTTCTTTCCGTTTGTATATCCGTTACCGTTTGTTGTGATTGTAAAATCGTAGTTTGCATCATAATCGCCATAAGGCAGTTCCTTAATGATTACACCGTTTGCATCCTTAGAAACCAACTTGATTTCTGTCTCAGTAGCATATGGAATTGTTACAGGATCAACTGCGATAGAAGCAACCTTTCCATCAGAAGCCTTGAAAGACTTTGTAACACCTTCCAATGTTACATCATAATCAGCATCCTTCAATTCGCTGAAAAGAGTTAATGTAACCTTTGTTGCATCCTTAGAATCAACAGATACCTTGGATACCGGATAAACAACTTTTGTAGTAGTATTAACTACCTTAAAGTCTGCTGCTTTAAGAGACTTTGTATCTCCCTTAACAACTGCGGTAAGCTCTGTCAGCTTTGTCTGTGCTACGCTGTCAAGAATTACCTTCTTAACTGTAACCTTAGCAGTAGCTGTAACAGTCTTTGTACCAACCTTAGCTGTAGCTGTGATGTTTGCCTCACCAGCCTTAACACCGGTAACAGTACCCTTATCATCTACTGTAGCAACCTCTGCATTATCAGATGCAAATGTAACAGTTGCGGTAGATGGCTTAACAGTTGCCTTTACAGCCTCTGTTGTTCCGATTGCAACTTCAACAGCATCTTTATCAAGTGCTAAGCTAGGCTCCTTAACAGATACCTTGCAAGAGTAATTCTTTGTATACTTCTTTGCGTTCTTCTTGGAAGACTTCTTGTAAGTTACCTTAACCTTAACTGTTGCGGATCCAGCCTTGATAGCCTTTACCTTTACTGACTTAGCCTTCTTAGAGCTGAGGCTAACTGCTGAGCTCTTCTCAGACCATGTGGATTTGACGCTCTTCCAGCTCTTTGGAGTTGTGAGCTTCAAAGTGTAAGTCTTACCAGCATAGTAAGTCTTAGTCTTTGGGACTCCTGTTGTTGCTGCCTCAGCGCTTGTAACAGGAACTGCTGTTACAACCATTGCTAAAGCAAGAGCAAGAGCCAACACTTTTTTGATTGATTTCATGTCTTTTCCTCTCTTTCCTTCTTGGTCAACCTCTACCAGAGATCTACTCGTTTAACCCACACGTTTAAGTTCGTCCATCTCCTCTTCTAAATTGCTGCGGACAATTCATCCAATTCAATGTTCTCCCTAGTTGCCGCCACCGACATCCTCAAGCCGAAGCTTATTGCCAGCTTTGTCTGCAAATACATGTTCATCTCTGTATCCGATCCTTAGATTGAATACTTTCTTCCGAAGCCTCGAACCATCGGCCGTCGCGTAGAGTGTGAAATCGACGTTGATTGTCCAGCATCAAAATCAGCAAGCTAAAGTCCCAACGGATCTCAGCTTCTGTATGTATTTGCAATTGTCAGGTCTGTCTGGAATCTATCTTTTCAATTCCAGTTTCCATAGTTCTAATAGTTGCTAACCTTTTCTCGTACTTTTCTTTTAGCAGTACTATTTTAACTACTCTACGTGACAATAATACACCAAGTGTTTTGCATTTGCAACACCAAAATTGCATTTTCTTGAAAAAATATTTTAATATTTTCTTAAGTTCTTCACATTTCTTTTATAATTGTTCGATTATTGGAAGTATTCTACACCAGACTCAAACAACTTCATATCCTGATCTCCGTAAATGTTCATCGCCACTGCCTCGCCACGGCGCTCGCTGTGGCCACTTTGTAAATAAGAAGTAACTCTGCTTTCCATTCTCCGCTTATCCATGGAGAAAAGAGTGAAAAGTCACGAGGCAAATTCATTTGCACTCGGGGCTTTTTCTCTTTTCTTCCCATAGACTGCACAGCAGGATATACATGGATAAGCAGTGGTTACCCGAAACCCAAGCGAGAGCGGCAGCTGCGTCGCAGCTGGTCCAAACGAAGCCTTTGCTGAGTTTGACCGCTCGAGCTCCCTTTTTATCATCACCAGCGAGCTGTCTATGCAGGCGGAAAGTAAAAAGTGGGACATAGACCGGGGCAAATTTATTTGACCACGGGCGATGTCCACTTTTTATGAGGCGAAGCCTAAATCCTGCACCAGCAGGATTTACGCCTGCACCAATGATTCATGCTTATTTTTACTTGAAGTATGCAACTCCGGATTCGAAAATCTTCATATCCTGATCTCCGTAAATGTTCATCGCCACTGCCTCGCCACGGCGCTCGCTGTGGGCCATCTTCCCCAGCACCCTTCCATCCGGACTGGTAATTCCCTCAATCGCCATATAGGAACCGTTGACATTCCACTCTTCATCCATCGTCGGCTGTCCGGCTTCATTGACATACTGGGTAGCAACCTGTCCGTTTGCAAAAAGCTTATCCAGCCATTCCTTCGGAGCAACGAACCGTCCCTCACCATGGGATGCCGGATTGCAGTAGGTTGCACCAAGTGTTGCTTTCTGCAGCCACGGAGACTTGTTCGTTACGACCTTGGTATATACCATCTTACTGATGTGACGGTTGATCGTATTGTAGGTCAGTGTCGGAGAATCCTCTGTCTGCGCCTGAATCTGTCCGTATGGAACAAGTCCCAGCTTAATCAGTGCCTGAAATCCGTTACAGATACCAAGTGCCAGTCCATCGCGTTCATTCAGAAGCTTGTTGACAGCCTCGGTCATCTTTGCATTGCGGAATGCCGTTGCAAAGAACTTCGCAGATCCCTCCGGCTCATCTCCTGCGGAGAATCCTCCCGGGAACATGATGATCTGGGACTGGTCAATGGCCTTGACAAACTCGTCAACCGAATCTCTGATATCCGTTGCCGTCAGATTCTTGAATACTTTAACGATGGTGTTGGCTCCGGCTCTCTCAAATGCCTTTGCACTGTCATACTCACAGTTGGTTCCCGGGAATACCGGAATAAATACGGTTGGCTTTGCAACCTTGTTCTTACATATATAAATTTCTTTCGTATCGAACACTCCGGAATCCACCGTGGTCTTCTCCTCGGTTGCCCGTGTCGGGAATACCCGCTCAAGTGTGCCGGTCCATGCGTCGATTGCTTCATCCATTGTGATTGCCATATCCTGATAGAGGAACTTCCGGCTGTCGTTGACCTCACCCACAACTGTATTGGAAATTTCTTCATTTATAATAGGAAGAAACTCTTCCGGAACTTCTGCCACAATATTACCAAATCCCGGTGCAAACAAGGTCTCTGCTGACACTTCATCAGCGATGGTCACACCCAGTTTGTTACCGAATGCCATCTTGCTGACAGCTGCTGCAAGTCCCTTTCCATCCAGTGCGTAAGCGGAAACGATTGCCCCGCGCCCGATCAGAGTGTGGACACTGTCATACAGCTTCATTACCTGCTCGTAAACCGGAAGATCATACTCATTCTTCTCGATTGTGAAGAGAACAAGCTTGTTTCCAGCCTTCTTAAGCTCCGGCGTAATGACGTCCTTCTCTCTTGCCACATCTACTGCAAAGGAAACCAGTGTCGGCGGAACATCGATCTCATTGAAGGTTCCGGACATGGAATCCTTTCCTCCGATGGACGGAAGACCAAATCCGATCTGTGCATCGTAAGCACCTAAAAGTGCTGCAAACGGCTGGCTCCAGCGCTTTGGATCCTCGCTCATTCTGCGGAAGTACTCCTGGAAAGTAAATCTTACTTTTTTGTAATCACCGCCTGCCGTCACGATACGGGACAGTGACTCCAGTACGGCGTATACGGAACCATGGTACGGACTCCAGGAAGATAAATACGGATCAAATCCATAGGACATCATCGTTACGGTGTCGCATTTTCCATTCTGTACCGGAAGCTTTGCCACCATACTCTGTGTCTCCGTCAGCTGATAACGTCCACCGTACGGCATATAGACGCTGCCTGCACCGATGGAACCATCAAACATCTCAACCAGTCCCTTCTGGGAACATACATTGAGATCCGAAAGCATGGAAAGCCATGCAGCCTTTTTATCTCCTTTTTCCAGTGCCTCAGCAACCTTCGGAAGCTCCATTTTCTTGAAGAAGTTGTCGGATTCGCTCGGCATCTCTACCTCCACATCCGCCTCCTGATGTGCTCCGTTGGTATCAAGGAATGCACGGGAGATATTGACGATTTCCTTTCCTCTCCATACCAGTACCAGTCTCGGGCTCTCGGTCACCTCAGCCACCTCGATTGCCTCTAAGTTCTCCTCCTTGGCATAAGCTAAGAACTGATCAACATCCTGTGGTGCCACAACAACTGCCATACGTTCCTGTGACTCGGAAATGGCAATCTCGGTTCCGTCAAGTCCTGCATATTTCTTCGGTACCTTGTCCAATTCGACACGAAGTCCGTCCGCAAGCTCTCCGATGGCTACGGATACACCTCCTGCACCGAAATCGTTACATTTTTTGATAATATGGCTGACTTCCTCGCGGCGGAAAAGTCTCTGCAGCTTACGCTCTGTCGGTGCATTACCTTTCTGTACTTCTGCCCCGCATACAGATGTGGACTCTGTATTGTGCGCCTTGGATGAACCGGTTGCTCCACCGATTCCATCGCGTCCGGTACGTCCTCCCAGGAGAATGATCTTGTCTCCCGGATCCGATGTCAGTCTCTGTACGGCTCTTCTTGGTGCTGCGCCCATGACAGCACCGATTTCCATACGTTTTGCAACGTAATCCGGGTGGTAAACCTCTTTTACATATCCGGTTGACAATCCAATCTGATTGCCATAGGAGCTGTATCCTCTTGCCGCTTCTCTCACAATCTTCTTCTGCGGAAGCTTTCCCTCGATGGTATCTTTGACGGATACGGTTGGATCTGCCGCTCCGGTCACACGCATTGCCTGGTAGACATAGGTACGTCCGGATAACGGATCACGGATTGCTCCGCCGAGACAGGTAGCAGCACCACCGAACGGCTCAATCTCTGTCGGATGGTTATGGGTCTCGTTCTTAAAGTTAACAAGCCATTCCTCCCGAACGACGGAATGCGATTGCTGCTGAGCATCGCAAGAAGACTCTTCCGAATAATCTACTTCTACCGGAACGACAATCGAGCAGGCATTGATCTCATCCGACTCTTCCTGATCCTCCAGCTTACCCTCTGCCTTCAGACGCTTCATGGCAAGAAGTGCAAGATCCATCAGACATACAAACTTATCATCACGTCCTGCATACATTTTGTTATGGGTATCCAGGTAATCCTCGTAGGTTTTTTTGATCGGCGCCTGATAGAACCCATCATCAAACTTGACATTCTTAAGCTCTGTCGAGAATGTTGTATGACGGCAATGGTCGCTCCAGTATGTATCGAGTACACGAATTTCCGTCATGGATGGATTGCGCTTCTCCTCCCCGCGGAAATAATTCTGGATATGCAGAAAATCCTTGAATGTCATTGCCAGATTCAGGGAATCATACAATTTCTTCAGTTCTTCCTCCGGCATATCGATGAACCCTTCAAAGATTGCAACATCTGCCGGCTCCTCAAACTCCTGTACCAAAGTCTTAGGCTTCTCCAATCCGGTCTCTCTGGAATCTACCGGGTTAATACAATACTTTTTAATTGCTGCAAGCTCGTCCTCCGTGATGTCCCCCTCGATCACATAGGTGGTCGCACTGCGGATCACCGGCTCCTCGTTCTCATTCAGAAGCTTGACACACTGTTCTGCGGAGTCAGCTCTCTGGTCAAACTGTCCCGGCAGGAATTCAACGGAGAATACTTTACCGCCTTTTGCGTCAAAGTCCTCCTCATATATATCATCCACCGGCGGCTCAGAGAATACCGTCTGTAATGCTTTCTGGTAGGTATCATCCGACACATTCTCCACATCATAGCGGATGAGCACACGGACCGCCTCCACTGCAATACCGAGGTAGTGCTTGATCTCATGCTTCAGTTCCTTTGCTTTTACCGCAAAGTCCGGTTTTTTTTCTACATAAACACGACGTACATTGCCCATTGGGTAATCCTCCTTTTGTTTTATATCCTGATTATAGCAGTTTTATACCAATAAGTAAAATTAATATAACTAACGATACCTATTATTATGGCTTATCTTTGTGAATTTATATGAAAACTCATATTAAAACGCTCCCTGCAAATGCAGGGAGCATAATTTAAATCCATTGATTCGTTTGTGTATCAGTCGTTTCCGTAGACTCGGTGGTTTCCGTAGATTCTGCCGGTTCTGTCGGTTCCGTTGGTTCTTCCGGCTCCGTTGGCTCTTCCGGCTCAATTGGTTCTTCCGGCTCCGGATTGACATATTTTACCTTAAACGTATACTTTTTCGAGCAATTGCCCGCTTTGTCCTTCGCATAGACCGTAACGGTATAGGTGCCGTAATTCTGCTCCTTCATTGCAGTGCGAAGCTTGTCGGCTTTGATGGTCACATACTTGCCGGAAAGTTTCTCTCCGCTGTCCGTTGCTGTCACATTTTCTTTTAATCTGCTGACCAGCTTTGAATCGGAAAGCTGCTCTTCAATGGTCAGTGTTGACTCTTTTATTTTGACAGTCGGCTTCTTCGTATCCCTGACCGTGATCGTAATGGTCTTCTTCGTTGTGCTTCCCTTGCTGTCCTTCGCCGTATAAGTAATCTTATACTTTCCGGATTTCCCGGTATCGCATTTTCCCGATACCTTGACCTTCAGCTTGGTTCCTTTGTAATCCGTCGCCGTCACACCTTTTTTCAGATCCGGAGTTTTTGAACAGCGCTCAATTGTTTTATTCTTGGCTCCTTTGATGGTTGGCTTCATCTTCTGCCACGGATTATTCTTACTCGGATCTGTCGGATCCCAGCCGCGATACGGGCTGGAAGTGTCGATTCGGACCGGATCCGGCTTGCCAAGCGGTCCCGGATCGTTTCCGTCATAAATATTAATCCTGGTTCCAGAGGGACAATTATCGTAAATCCACTTCGCATCTGCCACATTCAGGCGCACACAGCCATGGGATGCTGCCTGCCCAAGCCTGTTGTAGGAATTATACGCCAGTTTGCTCGGATCCTGCGCACTGTAATAGACTGAATGAAACAGCACTCCGCCGGTGATCCGGCTGCAATACTGTCCATAGACATTGCCCATCAGCATATGCCAGCGGTACTTGTTGGAAAGTGTAAAGGTTCCAAGGGGCGTTGCATTATTGACACCGGTGGAACAGGCCATGGCCTTAACCGGCACGGTATATTTTCCCTTGCTGTCCTGCTTATAAATTGTGACACAATTTTGTTTGCGGTTGATCTTGATATAATACGGCAGACTGCCGGTTGCTGCTTCTGCCGTAACTGGTTCTCCGATACTGACTACAAGCATCAGAACTGCAAGAAGACCGCAAATCACTCTTTTTACTCTTCTCATATACTCCTCTTTCTCTACTGTCACTTTTGTGTTACTTAATTGACACCCTGATTAGTTATCCTTATAATATATGCGTAACGATTTTTTATAGTCAATAAAGGATAACAATGATGGATATCAATTATGAATTATACAAGGTTTTTTACTATGTTGCAAGCTCTCTTTCTTTCTCCGAGGCAAGTAAGAAGCTTTTTATCTCCCAGTCTGCAGTCAGCCAGTCCATCAAGACATTAGAGCAGAAGCTGGGGCAGACCCTCTTCATCCGCAGCACCAAGAAGGTACAGCTGACCCCCTCCGGGGCGCTTCTTCTCAAGCACATTGAACCTGCCATCAATCTGATCTCCCGTGGGGAAAGCCAGCTTTTAGACTCCGGAACTCTCGGTCTCGGGCAGCTGCACATCGGAGCAAGCGACACCATCTGCCGCTATTTTCTTCTGCCTTACCTCCGCCAGTTCCACAAACGATTCCCGGGGGTACCCATCAAGGTGACCAACGCCAGTTCCATCCAGTGTGTGGATCTGCTTGAGCAGCGCAAGGTGGATCTGATCGTGACCAATTTTCCGAATTCCCATCTCAACCACGCTTATATCCAGAAGACCGTCCGCATCTTCTCGGATGTCTTCATTGCAAACCCTGCCTACTTCGACCTGAAGCAGCAGGAGATTCCTTTTGAGGAATTGCAGAAGTATCCGATTATGATGCTGGACCGCAACAGTACCACCAGCGAATTTCTTCACAACATCTTTTTGCAGCACCAGCTCGATCTCATTCCGGAAGTTGAGCTCAGCAGCAATGACCTGCTGATTGATATGGCACGCATCGGTCTTGGCATTGCTTTCATTCCGGATTTCTGCCTGACACGTGAATCACGGGATCTCTTTATTCTGAAAACCCGCGAGAAGATGCCTACCCGGCAGATTATTGTATCAGTCAATACAACGCTCCCTGTCCCGGCATCTACAGAAGAATTCTTAAATCTCCTGCCGGACGCCTCTCTGCTGTAAACCGCTCACTGATTCCAGAATGCTGCAACTTCCTGTTTTAACTGTTCAAGGCTGCACACTTTCCGCTCTTTCCATTCTCTCGGAAAAAGCGGTTCGTAATCGGGTTGCAGGAACCGCTCGTCCAAAAGCAAAATAATCCCCCGGTCCTCATTGGTCCGGATCACGCGTCCTGCCGCCTGCAGCACTTTGTTGATTCCCGGATAGCGGAAGGCATAATCAAATCCGGACATTCCTCTCTCATCATAATAATTTTTCAAAATTTCCCGCTCATGACTGATCTGCGGAAGGCCGGTTCCCACGATGATGGCACCGATCAGCCGGTCATTCTTTAGATCAATGCCCTCTCCGAAGATTCCTCCCATCACACAGAATGCCACCAGAGTATCCTCCCGCTCCTCTTCAAATGCGGCAAGAAATTCTTCCCTTTCCTCTTCCTTCATATTGCTTCGCTGCATGAGCAGCTGCAAGTCGGATCCGCTTTCCTCCTCCATGCGTACAAATACCTCATATACATCCTGCATGAATTTGTAAGAGGGGAAGAACACCATGTAGTTGCCGCTTTTTCCCTGCACAGCAGTCAGGATATAGCGGGCAATCTTTTCGTACTCTTTTGGTCCCCGCCTTGTATACTTCGTACTGACATCCCGGCCAAACGCCAGCAGCCGCTGCTTTTCGTCAAAGGTACTCCTGGCATAGATGGCATAATTGTCCTCCGCTGTGGACAATAGCTTCTTATAATATGTAACGGGAAGCAGCGTTGCGGAAAAAAAGATCGTTGCATTACTTTTTTCAATGCATTTCTGCAAATTCCGGGAAGGATCCACGCAGAACAGCTTTAGCAGGAAGCGCCCATCTTCCTGCATCTCGGAGTAGATGACATAATGGTCATCCACCAGGTCATAGATGCCCAGGAAATTCCTCAGTGCAAAATAAAAATCCATCACCGTCTTTTTCTCTGGAAAATCTCTTGGCTTTTCGAGAAATTCATCCATCAGCGATGCCAGACGCATCAGATGAAAGGTCAGCGTTCCGACACTCTCAAGAATCTGATAGGTCTCACATTCCCGCTTCATCTCCAGCATATCTTTATTACACTTATCCAGTGCGCGCACGATCGCGTGGCTATGGGGCTTCATAATGCGCTTCACTGCCAGCAGATCTTCCTTGTAAAGCTGTTCACTGTACATCTCGCGGCTCCGGTCCACGAGATTGTGAGCCTCATCCACCAGAAATATATAGTCTCCCTTCACACCTTCCTGAAAAAAACGTTTTAAATATACATTCGGATCAAAAACATAGTTGTAATCACATAAGATGTTGTCTGCCCATGTCGCTACATCAAGGCTCAGTTCAAAAGGACAGACCATATAATTTTGCGCCTGTTCCAGAATTTCCTCTCTCGTAAAGAGATCCGACTTCTGCAGCAGATCAAACACGGCATCATTGACCCGGTCATAGTGCCCCTTCGCATAAGGGCAGTGCAGAGGATTACATTCCATCTCCTCACACATGCATAGTTTTTCCTTTGCGGTCAGCTGTATG
Source organism: Agathobacter sp. (assembly GCA_022775045.1). GTDB lineage: Bacteria > Bacillota > Clostridia > Lachnospirales > Lachnospiraceae > Roseburia. The sequence goes on from JALFLB010000013.1 coordinate 12,512, forward strand.
ATCTTGGCCTGATAGCCCTGCTTCTCCAGTAGTTGAAAGGTCTCTTTTGCCACTGTAGCGGTAATCGTCTTCGCGGTCAGGTAAAAAATCCGGTCTGCAAGCCCTTCCCCCACAGCTTTCACTGCCGGAAATATAGTGGAAATGGTCTTCCCGACACCGGTTGGAGCTTCAATAAACAGTGTTTTCCTGCGGCTGATGGTCCGGTAAACATCGGTCACCAGCTGCTTCTGCCCCTCTCTATAAGGATAGGGAAACTCCAGCTTTTGTATACTCGCCTGTCTTCCTCTCTTCCATGCAATCTGCCAGTCCGCCCACTTGCGATACTCCCGGATCAGCTCTTCGAACCATTCTGCAAGGGTCTCCCACGCAAAGACTTCCCGAAAGTACCGGACATCCTCCGTATCCAGATTGCAGTATGTCATCTGCACCCCGATCTCCTCAAGCTGATTCTGCAGTGCATAGATATAGGCATAGCACATTGCCTGTGCTTTATGTACATAAACCGGCTGTTCCATAGCCGCCAGATTGCGGTACACACCTTTGATCTCATCGATATACCAAATCTTTTCCGGTGTTTCTACTGTTTCTGCCCTTGGGGCCAACTCTGCCCCATCCGCTGTCCTGGTCCCATCTGCTGCAAAGTCGCCAAATGCCACTCCGTCTGCACGCCCCTCCACAACCAGCATGTAATCTTCGGTTGCAATCTCCAGCTTCAGCGGCACCTCCGCCGAATAGGAAGCATCCATGCTCTTCTGTATCTTGCGGTGGATGCGGCTGCCCTCCATCATTGCCTCAGCGCTGGCGAGCTTTCCGGCACGATTATCAATATCCCCTTCCCGGAAAATAAATTCCACGAGATTGCGGACGGAAATATGAAGTTCCTGTATCTGCTCTTTTTGTGTTTTCTTCATCTACTTCTTTTCTCAAAAAAAGCCCGCTCCGGAATACGGAGCGGGTTAATGATAAAACTATTGTATTATGCCACTGCGAATTTATCAACCAGGTTTTCAAAGTTTTCATTCCTGCCGCCATAACAGACCTGTAGATTCTTCTGTAATCCCAGACCGATCATGCCAAGTAGAGACTTTGCATCGATTACGGTCTGATTATATTTTACGTCAATCTCAAAATCACAATCACCGGCCGCCCGGACAAAATCCTTGACATCTTTCATATCTGATAATCGAATTACTTTTACTGTTTCGTACATAATTCAACACCTACTTTCTAAATAAACCGACGTGACTAATTCTTAATTTTTTACCGATTATCCCACGTTTTTTTCAATCTGTCAACAAATAATTTTCCTGATTTTTCGTAAAAAGCACTACATTTTGACGAGAAATGCGCAACCGTTTCCCTTCATTCTTGCATTTTTGATTGTTTTTTTGATTTCTTACCTACCATTATATGCAAAATAGATTAAAAAAATGCTTATCTTCCTCGAAGAAATAAGCATTTTTAGTAAAATTTCAATTCATTGGATTTCCGTATTTTTTAAGTTCACTTAGGTAAATTTCGCCAAGTGGACTAACCTTCGCCCCCTTATGGCGAATATATCCGATATGCATCTTTTCCGACTCTTTCAATGGAATAGCCGCATAATCATCCCCATTGATTTCTTCCGATATGATTCCTGAACAGAGCGTGTACCCGTTCAACCCCACCATCAGATTGAGCATGGTCGCCCGGTCATCTGCCTTAATCATCCGCTTATAATCATAGGTGCTTTTCATTTCTTCCGAAAAATAAAAAGAATTCTCTTTTCCCTGTTCAAACACAAGGCAGGGATATTCCTCCAGTTCCTTCATGCTAATGATTGCATGACCTGCAAGTGGATGTCCTTTCCACAGGTAAACATAGGTATCACAGACAAACAATTCTTCAAAAACAAGATCATATTCCTGGAACAGCTTTCGAAGCACCGGTTCATTAAACTCACTCAGGAAAAGCACACCGATCTCACTTTTCATGCTTCGCACATTCTCGATCACCTGATTGGTCTGGGTTTCATGAATTGCAAATTCATATTCTTCCATTCCAACCTCTTTTACCAGCTCTATAAATGCTTTTACCGCAAAGGAATAGTGCTGCATGGATACCGAGAACTTCTTTTTTGCGTCCTTATCGATATAGCGGCTCTCCAACAGACGATACTGCTCCACCACCTGCCTGGCATACCCAAGAAATTCTTCCCCCTCCGGTGTCAACACGATTCCTCTGTTGGACCGAAGAAAAAGTGTAATGCCTGCCTCTTCCTCCAGATCCTTGACCACCGCAGATAAATTCGGCTGTGATACGAACAGCTTCTTCGCTGCCTCATTCATGGAACGGCTTTCTGCAATTATAATAATCTGCTGTAATTGCTGTAAGGTCATGCTTATACCCTCTTTGTCAGTAATCTTTGTAACTTCGCACAGACAATAGCCAGCAGCCACGCTGAAAACAGTGCGATTGCAACCATAATCAGTTCATAACGATAGTGACATGTTGCAAATCCACAAGCAGACATCATTTTTCTTACGGTAACATGTGTCAAATATAATTCCAACGAATGTGTTCCGAACCACCCCAGTATTTTTTTCAGAACACAAAGCTTTGCTTTGGAAAATAATACTGCAAGAAGCGCACAGACAGAAACATTCAAAAGGCCTCGGATGTAACGTCCCAATATCGGCATATTCCCCGGGAACAAATACAGCGCCAAAACACATACACCCAGGATAACGCCCCATTTCCAGTAACTCTCTCTCTGCTCATAGCTTGAGCGTCCATAGAAGGCACCTGCAGCAAAAATTGGAAAACGTGTCAGGGCAATCTCCACATTGGAATATACCTCCCCCTTGGAAAAGAGCTTCAATCCCAAGAGGAGGACGGTAAATACACCCACCAAAATCAAAAGATACATTTCTCCCTCTATGCTATCCTTCGCATTTCCCACAATCTGAAAAATATACGGAAAAATCAGATAGCATATCAGTATCATAACGATATACCAGTACCATTTTTCGCCATCCTTGAATGATAAAAATGTAAAATCCCGAACAAAATTCCATACCCCTGCTGGTTTAACTACAAGATCCCTTAAAATCCATGCAGGGAGCGCAACCAACGTATACGGAATCAAAATTTTTGTCAGCCTTCTCTTATAAAAGCTTCTGACATCAGGATTTTTCTTCATTGAATAATATAAACCAAGTCCCGATAAAAATAAAAATGCATCCACACTTGAAGATCCGATATACATGCGAAACCATTTGACCCACCCATCATAATGAAACGCAAATGTTTCACAATCCTCAGTAAAATGAAATACAATAATCAGAATGATCGAAATACCCATAAGTATTCCTCTCTGCTGGGAGATTACATCATTCTTTATTTTCTTTTTCTCACTCATCATCTTCTGTCCTTTAACTACATACAAATCTAAAAACCAAAAAATCCCGGAGTGCTTAATTTTACAGCGCTTCCGAGACTTTTACAGCAGGGGATGAGAGAATCGAACTCCCACCAAAGGTTTTGGAGACCCCTATCATACCATTTGACCAATCCCCTGTATAAGAAAACAACGTATATGCTACGTTGCTTACTAACAATATTTTGTACCTTCAAAATTTCATACAGAACTTACCGTAAGTTCTTCCAAAACTCGCTTTTACCAACATACTCGCTCTGCTCGTATGTCGCCTGGTCGTACATCGGAGATGTACTCCCTTAAGCGATACATCGAAGATGTACCGCATTGATCAAGCCCTCGACCGATTAGTAACAGTCAGCTCCACATGTTGCCATGCTTCCACCTCTGCCCTATCTACCTTGTAGTCTTCAAGGGGTCTTACTCCATATGGAGGGATATCTCATCTTGAGGGGGGCTTCACGCTTAGATGC
>JALFLB010000014.1 GCA_022775045.1 Agathobacter sp.
CCGAATGTCATCTGTGTTAAGTCGTTTGTACCGAAGCAGAAGAAATCAGCTTCCTTAGCGATCTCATCAGCAGTAAGAGCTGCACGAGGAATCTCAATCATAGTACCAACCTCATACTCAAGCTTAACACCAGCAGCTGCGATCTCTGCATCAGCAGTCTCAACAACTACCTGCTTAACGAACTTAAGCTCCTTAACCTCTCCAACTAATGGAATCATAATCTCAGGCTTAACGTTCCAATCAGCATGCTCCTTCTGCACCTCGATTGCTGCACGGATAACAGCCTTTGTCTGCATCTTGGCAATCTCAGGATAGGTTACAGCAAGACGACATCCTCTGTGACCCATCATTGGGTTGAACTCATGGAGTCCATCGATGATTGTCTTAATCTGCTCAACAGTCTTGCCCTGAGCCTTTGCGAGCTTCTCAATGTCAGCTTCCTCAGTAGGAACGAACTCATGAAGAGGTGGATCCAGGAAACGGATTGTTACTGGACATCCCTCAAGAGCCTCATATAATGCCTTGAAGTCTCCCTGCTGATATGGAAGAATCTTATCCAGAGCAGCTTCTCTCTCCTCAACAGTATCTGCACAGATCATCTCACGGAAAGCAGCAATTCTGTCTTCCTCGAAGAACATATGCTCTGTACGACAAAGTCCGATACCCTCTGCACCAAGCTCGCGAGCCTTCTTTGCATCTGCAGGTGTATCTGCATTTGTACGTACCTTAAGAGTTCTGAACTTGTCAGCCCATGCCATAACGCGTCCGAACTCACCGGCAATCTGAGCATCAACAGTCGGGATGATACCAGCATAAATGTTACCTGTTGTACCATCGATAGAAATCTCAGATCCTTCTGTAAATGTCTGTCCGCCTAATGTAAACTTCTTATTCTCCTCATCCATAGCGATATCGCCACATCCGGATACGCAGCAGGTACCCATACCACGTGCAACTACGGCTGCGTGGCTGGTCATACCACCACGAACAGTTAAGATACCCTGAGATACTTTCATACCTGTGATATCTTCCGGAGATGTCTCAAGACGTACCAATACGACCTTCTCTCCTCTTGCAGCCCATACTTCTGCATCCTCAGCGGTAAATACAACCTTACCACAAGCAGCTCCTGGAGAAGCTCCAAGACCCTTTCCGATTGGTGTTGCAGCCTTTAATGCAGCAGCATCAAACTGTGGGTGAAGTAATGTATCAAGGTTACGAGGATCGATCATAGCTACAGCCTCTTCCTCGGTCTTATGTCCCTCATCAACGAGATCACAAGCAATCTTAAGAGCAGCCGGAGCAGTTCTCTTACCATTACGGCACTGCAACATATACAGCTTCTTATTCTCAACTGTGAACTCCATATCCTGCATATCATGGTAGTGATTCTCTAAGATCTCACATACCTTAATGAACTCTGCATATGCCTCTGGGAACTCCTGCTCCATCTGTGCGATTGGCATTGGAGTACGAACACCGGCAACAACGTCCTCACCCTGTGCGTTCTTTAAGAACTCACCCATAAGCTTCTTCTCACCAGTTGCAGGATCACGTGTAAATGCAACACCTGTACCGGACTCATCATTTAAGTTACCGAATACCATAGGCATTACGTTAACTGCAGTACCCCATGAATATGGAATATCATTATCTCTTCTATATACATTTGCACGAGGGTTGTCCCATGAACGGAATACAGCCTCAATGGCCAGCTTCAACTGAACAACAGGATCAGAAGGGAAATCCTCACCTAACTGATTCTTGTACTCAGCCTTGAACTGCTCTGCTAATTCCTTAAGATCAGCAGCGGTCAACTCAACATCATACTGAACACCTCTGTCCGCTTTCATCTTGTCGATGAGCTGCTCGAAATACTTCTTACCAACTTCCATAACGACATCTGAAAACATCTGGATAAAACGTCTATATGAGTCATATACGAAACGCTCAAATTTCGGATCTGGGTTACCAGCAATCATAGCTTCTACTACTTCATCATTTAAACCAAGGTTTAAGATGGTATCCATCATACCTGGCATGGAAGCTCTTGCACCAGAACGAACGGAAACTAACAGAGGATTCTTAAGATCGCCGAACTTCTTGCCATTGATCTCCTCCATTTTCTTGACACCTTCCATAGCCTGAGCCATGATTTCATCATTGATCTTGCGACCGTCCTCATAGTACTGTGTACATGCCTCAGTTGTAATTGTGAAGCCCTGTGGTACAGGAAGTCCGATGCTTGTCATCTCAGCCAGGTTTGCACCCTTACCACCAAGAAGATTACGCATGGTCATGTCACCTTCACTGAACATGTAGACCCATTTGTTTGCCATTTGACAATTCCTCCTAATATATTCTTTATTGTTTAGAACGGATAACCTCTTAAGGCTGTCCGCATTCTACTCATTATTGTAACACAGAATTTGCATTTCGCAAGCATTTTTGTCCACTGGACCCGCTTTAAAAAGCAAATTTCTCTGCAAAGTAAGCATCCAAATCTGCAATCTTGATTCGCTCCTGCTCCATTGTGTCACGATCACGCACTGTGACAGCGCCATCTTCTTCCGAATCAAAATCATATGTAACACAGAAAGGTGTACCAATCTCATCCTGACGACGATAACGCTTACCGATTGTTCCTCTATCATCAAACTCACAGTTATATTTCTTGGAAAGCTGCGCAAATACCGCTTCTGCTCCCTCATTCAATTTCTTGGAAAGTGGCAGCACTCCAATCTTGACTGGTGCAAGTGCCGGATGGAAATGGAATACGGTACGAACATCTCCTCCCTCCAGCTCTTCCTCATCATAAGCTGCACACAGAAAAGCCAGTACCACACGGTCAGCTCCGAGTGACGGCTCAATAACATACGGAATATATTTTTCTCCTCTTGCATCATCAAAATAAGACATATCCTGTCCTGAAGTGTTCTGATGCTGAGTCAGATCATAATCGGTACGATCTGCAATGCCCCAAAGCTCACCCCATCCGAATGGAAATAAGAACTCAATATCTGTTGTACCTTTGGAATAAAAACAGAGTTCTTCCGGTGAATGATCTCGAAGGCGGATTTCATCCTCTTTAATTCCCAAAGAAAGCAGCCAGTCACGGCAAAATGCTCTCCAATACTGGAACCACTCTAAATCAGTTCCCGGTTCACAGAAAAACTCAAGCTCCATCTGCTCAAATTCTCTGGTACGGAATGTGAAGTTACCCGGTGTAATCTCATTTCGGAAGGACTTACCAATCTGTCCGATGCCAAATGGAATCTTCTTGCGGGACGTTCTCTGTACATTTTTAAAATTAACAAAGATACCCTGTGCAGTCTCCGGTCTTAAATATACGGTATTTTTCGCATCCTCTGTTACTCCCTGGAATGTCTTGAACATCAGATTAAACTGACGGATATCTGTAAAATTGTGCTTTCCACAAGACGGACATGCGATCTGATGTTTCTCAATAAAATCGACCATCTGCTCATTTGTCCATCCATCAACAGATCCTCCAAGATCAATATTGTGCTCCTGTGCGTAATCCTCAATCAGCTTATCTGCACGAAAACGCTCATGACACTCCTTACAATCCATAAGCGGATCAGAAAATCCTCCGAGATGTCCCGATGCAACCCACGTCTGCGGATTCATCAGTATCGCACAGTCCACACCTACGTTGTATGGATTCTCCTGAATAAACTTCTGCCACCAGGCGCGCTTAACATTATTCTTAAGCTCAACACCCAGATTCCCGTAATCCCAGGTATTTGCAAGACCACCGTAAATCTCTGATCCCGGATATACAAAGCCTCTCGCTTTTGCCACCTGCACAATTTTGTCCATTGTCTTTTCCATTATGTAATCCTCACATTCTATATTTGTATAATTTACTTCCCTGAGTGGGAAAACCATATGCTACTTATAAATAATATAGGTATATATCTGACTGAACTCACTTTCGACAGCAGAACCGTCTCCTTCTGTCTCATCAAAATTGAAAATCACTTCTGTCTCTTCATCACCGGAACTTAAAAGATCATCCTCAGACACAGCTCCATCCGTTTCCTGCATTTCTGCCGGGAGTTCTGTTCCAGCCACCTCGGTTGCCGCCTCTGTTCCCTGCGTTTCATTCTCCTGTCCAACCAGTGAGGTACCTTCCCGAATGGCAATGGTACTACCATCCACATAAGTAGTATTAACCGTAGAAACATAGGAAATTTTTCCCTTTACCTTGACATTTGTATTTCCCCGGATAATGACAACCTTATAGCTTGCATCGTTCAAAAACTCATCCACATCACACAATGCTATCTTGCCATCTTCCACCGATGCAAACGAAACATCAAAGGAATATCCTGCAGCCAGAGCCTCTGCCACGCTCCCTGTGTAGAGTTCAATATCATTAAACTTCTGATAATCTGCAGCTGAATCATAAGCAATCGTCAATGTAGCTTTATGATCCTTAACCGATAAATTCTTCAGCTTAACCTGTCCCTTTCCATTGTCATCATTATAGGTTCGAATTGCATCATCTACATATTTTTTCAAACCATCATAATCATATGTATTCTCGTCAAATTCCTCCACATCCGTAGAAACAATCGATCCATCTTTTTGTACAAACACCGTGCTCTCATCCACCGCATAGGATGCCCCGCATCCTGCCAGCATACCAATGCACAAAATCATGGCTGTAATAAAACTAATTTTCTTCATGATTTCTACACCCTCCTAAAACTTACAATCCATGATATTATACACTTTTCATATATCGTTTTCAACAGAAACCTTCAACGAGTTAAATTCATGGTGCACATAATGCTGCATATATTCTTTCATGATTATCTTCAGTTCCCCCAGTACCTCCTCAGATACAGTAAAAGAATACAGTCTCGCCACTGACGAAGAAATGACATACTGCATCGTATATCGGGTAGAATCCAGAATATGTATCCCCTGCACCCTTCTCCCACAGTCTGCACAAAAAATTCCTCCCCGCGTTACGGAAAACACACACAAATTTTCTTTTTTCCGACAGTTCATACAGGAAAATACATCCGGTCCCTCCCCATTGATGGTCATCGCCTTAAGTTCAAAAACAACCCGGACCAGATCTTTGGGAATATGTGGGTTTTCCAATGCACGAAGCGACTGATACAAAAGTTTTAGCATTTCACGTTCATCATTATTCTCCTGACAGTAATATTCCGCAAACTCCATAAAATAAAATCCCAGATAAACACTGTCAAGATCCATGACCAGATCACGGAAATAATTCTGAATGGAAGCCTTTGTCAGATTGTAAGAACTGCGTCCCTCATACAATTCAAACTCACCAAAAGAAAAAGGATTTGTTGCCGCAAGGAGTTGACTTCCAGGGCGTCTCGCTCCTCGTGCAAACGCAGTAATCTTTCCTCTTTCTTTGGTCAGTATCGTTATTCTTTTGTCATACTCACTAACAGGCATGGCTGTTAAAACCATTCCCATCACAATCACGGACTGTCCCATTGTCTCTTTGCTTCCCCTGCCCCTGATCTTGGACTCCTTTTACATTTTCTGCAGCCGAATTCCGGTATGTCAGATAATCGGTAACTCTTCCTGTTTTCCAAAAATTTTCCCAGGTTTTCTCCATTGCAGCTTCCTCCATTTACTTTACATAATTAGAATCTGCAATGTAGGAAAATCTATTCCCGAAAAATTATGGAAACCTGATTAATCTTCCTCATGATAACCAAAGTTCTTAATTAGAAAATCACTGTCGCGCCAATCCTTCTTCACCTTCACCCACAGCTTAAGATTTACCTTAGCATCTAACAAACGCTCCATCTCATAACGGGCGTTTGTACCAATCTTTTTGAGCATCGCTCCTTGTTTTCCAATAATAATTCCTTTATGAGAATCCCTCTCACACACAATCGTTGCATCGATATCAATTATGCCGCCGCCTTTGCGTTCCTTCATCTGATCGATTGCCACTGCAATTCCATGAGGCACCTCATCATTGAGTGCATGAAGCGCTTTCTCTCGTATAATCTCTGCACAAATTGCACGTTCAGGCTGATCAGTAATTGTATCTTCATCGTAAAACTGAGGACCATACGGCAGATACTTGAAAATCGAATCAATCACGTCATCTACATTCTGTCCTCTGAGAGCAGACGTTGGAATAATTTCCGCAAAATCATATATCTTTCGATAAGTGTCAATATACTCCAACACTTTATCCTTCTCAACCGTGTCAACCTTATTGATAATTAAAATCACCGGTGTCCGTACCTTTTTCAACTGTTCGACAATATGCTGTTCCCCTGCACCGATAAAATTACTCGGTTCCACCAGCCACAATACAACATCTACTTCATTTAATGTCTTTTCCGCAACATTTACCATATATTCCCCGAGTTTGTTTTTTGCCTTATGAATACCAGGTGTGTCCAGAAAAACAATCTGTCCGCGCTCCATATCCGTATACACAGTCTGAATCCGGTTTCTCGTTGTCTGAGGCTTATTTGAAGTAATTGCGATTTTCTGTCCAATGAGCCGGTTCATCAATGTCGACTTTCCAACATTTGGTCTGCCAATTATTGTAACAAAACCTGATTTAAAATTTGCTGCTGTCATCTGTACTCCTTTTTATTCTGAATTACTCTGTCAGTCCCTGAATTGTACCAAACATCTCCTGCTTCTTAAGTATTGCATGTTCATTTCCAATCACACACAGACACCCATCCTCAAGAATGGATGCGATCAAATCGGAAAGTCCGCGGATATCGGCTGGCGTAGCTGCCAGAATCTCATCGCGTTCCTTTTGAATATCTGCATAAGATAAATGCTCAAGGTAGGCTGCCATCGACCTACTTCCTTTTGCTTCCGGATTGAGTGGAGTATCCAACACTCCGAATGTGCCAATGATATACTTGGTCATATCCCTTTCATTAGGCTCAAATGCTGCCACATACTCCGGGATTTTTTCATACACTTCGTTGGTCTTGGCAAGATGCGGGTCCCGGTAAGAAACAAAATAGCTCTCGCCTGTCCGCAAAAACGAGCTCATACATCCATATGCCCCACCCTTGACACGTACATTATTCCACAGATATTCATAGCTTAAGATTATTTTCAAAATCTTGAGTGTTCCCTGATAGCAAAAGCCATGTTTACAGAAATTACCCACACGTGCAACATACTGAATCTGTGACGCATCTGTAAATCCTTCATTCTTTTTTTCCAAAAGAATTTGAGCCGCCGCTCCCTGTTCCGTTCCTTGCGGCAGCTTCCCTAGATACTCTTCCAGCACCGGAACCGCTTTTTTATATGAAGATTCTTCCCCTGTAAAGCTGACCATAAGCCGGGCTTCACAAAATAAGCGATTCATTATAGAATGCAGCTTGTCCACAACTGGCTGCGGATCTTTTTTGATCTGTTCATCCATTCTTTGAATCATCTGGTAATATGCAATGCCCAATGTGCTGTCCTGATAGAACGCATAACGGGATTCATAGGACAGGGCTCGCATCGCAGCAACCGTATGACCGTTGCTGCTTAAATTCACCTGCAATCTTGATTTTACCTGTGCAATCAACTCAGAAAGACGCTTTGTGTCTGACAGATCAGAGGTCCTTAAGATTTCATCTGCAAGCTGCATAGCATCTGTCAGGTTATTCTCCAGCACCTTAATACGCACCTCATATTTTACGGAAAGAATATCCATTTGAGTCACATCCGGATACACGCTGATTCCACTTGTAATGCCGCCCGTATAGATATTGATTGCATTCGCAAGATCTGCATAACTGTAATGTTTAGTATTCACATATCCAAGCAGAGCCCGAAGTAATCCAAGATAGGGTACATCCTCCTGTGGAATATCATCGCAGGCAAACATCAATGTCAGATAATGAATTCCATTCGCCGGCACGTCGTGACGGACCAGCGGAATTGTTCCAATCTTCTCTTCTATATTAGAAAATGGTGCAGCCTCCTTCTTCATATCTTCCCTTGTAAGCATTGGAATCTTTTTCAGATCTTCTTCCGGGGACGGCTCTTCCTGGTATTCCCGCAGATGTTTTGTCTGTGCAACAAGCTCCTTAAGCTCCTTCTCGGAAAAGGATGCCTTTTTGTCTGCCAGCTTCTTCTCCAGTCTTTCTTCCTTCAAGCGGTTTAATCCCCGCTGTGGAGCCACAACTACAACCGCTCCATGCGTATTATCAAGAAGATACTCTTGTATCAGATTTTCAAAATATCCGGTTTTGATCTGCTCCCGTAAAAATTGAAGCGTATCCAGACATTCCAGATGTATGAATGGCTTAGCATCATCATACAGCCAGCTTTCCATGCACTGCAGTCCATACAGAAGTCCCCTTGGAAACTGTCCAAAATCAGCCTCTCGAAAACGGAATTCTGCGCTGTTGATCCCCGCAAGCAGAGCATCCTGATTCAGCCCCTGCTCCGTTACCTTACGGAGTGTTTTTTCAATAATTTCAACAAACAGATCCTGATCCTCTCGATCTGCATTCTTTGCAACAATTGAAAAAACCGGCTGCAGAACGCCATCCTCATAAGAACCATACACATCTTCTCCAATTCCAGCATCAATCAATGCTTTGCGCACCGGTGCCCCCGGGGCACTGACCAGCACATAATCCAGTACACTAAATGCCTGATAAAGCTTATCATCCAGCACTGTTCCAACAACTTTATTATACGACAGATATGTGTTCTTCGTAAGCGGCTCATCATCAGTAACGGGATAACTCTTCTCTACATAACTCACCTGATCAAAAGGCTTCTGCGGCTCAATAACCGAATCCACTTTAGTCCACTCAAATTTACTCAGGTATTCACGGTCCATCCACTCCAGCCGCTCAGCAACATCTATATCCCCATAAAGATAAATATAGGAATTGCAGGGATGGTAATATCTATGATAAAAATCCAGATAATCTTCATATGTCAGCTCTGGAATATGCTCCGGATTACCACCGGAATCCTTACTATATGTGTTATCCGGAAAAAGTGCCTGCATAATTGCCGTCTGAAGAATTTCATCCGGCGAAGAGTAAGCCCCCTTCATCTCGTTGTAAACCACTCCGTTGATTACAAGCGGAGCTTCCTCCGATTCAAGCTCATAATGCCAGCCTTCCTGCATGAAAATTTCCCGAAAACGGGTAATATTTGGATGAAAGACTGCATCCATATAAACATCCATCAGATTTTTAAAATCCTGATCATTATAGCTTGCAATCGGATACAATGTCTTCTCCGGGTAAGTCATTGCATTCAAAAATGTATTCAGTGATCCCTTTGCCAGCTCAATAAATGGATCCTTTACCGGGAACTTATCCGAGCCGCACAACACCGTATGCTCAATAATATGCGGTACACCGGTCTCATCCTCCGGTGGTGTCCGAAAACCAATTGAAAATACTTTATTGTCATCTTGGTTGGAAATCACGCAGACGCGAGCTCCACTCTTCTTATGGCGCAGTATATATCCAAAAGAATCAATATCCTTGATCCTATGTTCCTCTATAACTTCGTATGCCGGTACTTTGAAATCACTCATACTTTTCTGTTTTCCTTCCTACTTCTTTCTTATGAGATAAAAAGACTATCACATGAGTGATAGTCTTTGAGTTATTATATGGAATCTATAAAATTCTAAGCAAGGCGTGTAACATTTGCAGCCTGTGGTCCCTTATCCCCATCAGTAACTTCAAACTCTACCTTCTCGCCATCTTTCAATTCTTTGAATCCATCCATATTCAATGCGGAAAAATGAACAAAAACATCATTTCCCTCTTCATCCGAGATAAATCCATAACCCTTCTTTGCATTAAACCATTTCACTGTTCCCTGCTGCATAACGATTCTCCTCCCTAAACTTATACCAATGCATACAGCATCATTCTGTAACGGTGAGCGAAACTCACCCACATGTACAAGACTAGCACAACCCTGTAATTCTGTCAACACAATTTACCGCTCATGCATCGTAACATCCAGCTGTGGATAAGGAATGCTGATTTCATTTTCATCCAGCGCATTTTTGATGTTCTCAATTAACCGCCAGCGGGTTGGCCAATAATCCTCATTTTTAACCCATACGCGCAAGCCCATCTGCACTGCATTTTCTCCAAGATCAGACACATAAATATCCAGCGGCTCATCCTCAAGCACCGCCGCCTCCTTTTTTACCACCTCATGCAAAACCTCTTTGGTTTTTGCCAGATTTGCCTCATAGGACACTCCAATAATCAGATCAATCCTGCGTTTTTCCATATGGCTGATATTTGTAATACTCGAGTTGGAAAGAGTTCCATTCGGAATCAGAATTAACTTGTTGTCAATCGTTAACAGTTTCGTGTAAAAAATTGTGATCTCGGAAACCGTTCCCTCCTGACCGGTTCCCGCGTCCACAATATAGTCTCCTACCACAAACGGTTTTAACAAAAGGATCAATACCCCGCCTGCAAAATTCGACAAACTGCCCTGCAAGGCAAGTCCGAGCGTCAAGCCCGCAGAACCAAGCACTGCAACAACTGAACTCGTTGTAACGCCAAACTGTCCTAAGATAATCATAAAAAGGATAAAATACAACGCATATTTTACCAGAGAACACAAGAAAGTAACAACGCCGGTCTCTGCCCTGCTTTTTTTCAGTGATTTTTCCAATATATGAAGAATGACTTTAATCAGCCGACTTCCCACAAACAGAACCAGCACTGCACCCAACAGCTGAATAAGAAATCCCAGCAGAGAGGGAACCATCCCTTCAAAGTAGGTTCGAATCACTCCAGGGTGTTCTGCAAGCTCTTCCAGCAACTGTTCTTCCGTATTTGTCATACTGATTGGCTCCTTTATATCTCGTGAATAAACAATCCGCTTCGAAGCTTTGGCTCAAACCAGGTAGACTTCGGCGGCATCAGCCGGTTGGCATCTGCCACAGCAAACAACTCCTGTATGGAAGTAGGGTACATGGCAAACGCAACCTTGCAATCTGTCTTTGCACGTTTTTCCAGTTCCCTTAGCCCACGAATTCCACCGACAAAATCAATGCGTTTATCCGTCTTCGGATCACCGATTCCAAGCACCGGAGTAAGCAACAGATTCTGAAGCACTGACACATCGAGACCCTCGACCGGATCATTCGGTACATCCTTTTGTTTCATACAACAGCGATACCACCGGTTCTCCAAGAACATGGAAAAATCACCTTTTTTATCCGGTCTCACCTGTTCCTCCGTCAATCCATTCTCTCCGATGCATCCATCTGAAATAGGCTTAACCACAAAAAGACTTTCCATTTTGGCAAGAAAATCTGTCTCAGACAAACCGTTCAAATCTTTTACGACACGGTTATAATCCATAATCATAAGTTCCTCATCCGGGAACAACACCGACAGAAAATAATTAAACTCTTCCGTCCCGTCATAATCCGGATGCTCTGCTCTTCTCTTAAATCCAACCTTGACTGCAGAAGCCGCCCGATGATGCCCATCTGCAATATATATTTCATTAATCTTGTCAAACGCTGACTCGATTTCTGAGATTTCCGCCTCATCCGTAATCTCAAAAACACGATGACGGATGCCATCTTCTGCGACAAAATCATACAGAGCCTTTCGCTCCTTTACCGCCTTTACCACCTGACGGATCACTTCACTAGAACGATACGCCAGAAAGATTGGTCCAGTCTGGGCGTTGCAGATATCAACATGGTTGATACGATCCTGTTCCTTGTCAGCGCGAGTATTCTCGTGCTTTTTAATTATATTGCCCGCATAGTCATCAATTGATGCACAGGCAACAATTCCGGTCTGCACTCTGCCATCCATCGTAAGCTCATAAACATAATATGCCTTCCGCTCATCACGGACAAATGCACCTTTTTTAAGCCAATCCCTAAGCATATCGTGCGCCTTTTCGTACACGCGCGGATCGTAAGTATCCACATCATCTGAAAATTGTGTCTCCGCACGGTCGATAGCAAGAAATGACTGCGGATTTTTCTCTACAACCGCCTTTGCCTCCGCACGATTGTAAACATCGTACGGAAGTGCAGCAATCTTTGATACCTTATCCTCTGCCGGCCTTATGCAGACAAACGGTTTTATCTTTGCCATTTCGTCACCCCAAATAGTTTATTTTACAACGCGTACACGAATTACACCCTCAATTGCACGCAGCTTGTTGACAACATCATCCGTTACCGGTGTATCAAGATCCAGCAGGGCATACGCGTAATCACCCTTTGCCTTGTTGGTCATATCGGATACATTAATATCTGCCTCACCAAGAATTGTTGTATATTGACCAATCATACCCTTAATATTCTTATGAAGGATTCCGATACGTCCGGCCGTCATGCACGCACCCATATTGCAATCCGGGAAGTTAACAGAATGAACAATGTTACCATTCTCCAGATAATCACGAATCTCACGGACAGCCATAATTGCACAGTTATCCTCAGACTCAGCTGTGGAAGCTCCAAGATGCGGAGTTACGATACATCCCTTTGCACCAACCGTTGTGGTATTCGGGAAATCGGAAACATACTTCTTAATCTTGCCTGCTGCAAGAGCATCCACCATAGCCTCCTCATCAACCAGCAGATCCCTTGCAAAGTTGAGTACAATTGCAGTCGGTTTCATCATTGCAATTGCATCCGCATTGATCATTTTTCTGGTAGAATCTAAAAGTGGAACATGAATCGTGATAAAATCACACTCTCGGTAAATATCTTCAACATTACTGATATGCTTCACACTTCTTGAAAGATTCCATGCAGCGTTGACCGAGATATACGGATCATACCCGTATACATCCATGCCCATATGGGTAGCGGCATTGGCAACCAGCACACCGATTGCTCCAAGACCGATCACACCCAGCTTCTTTCCGGAAATCTCCGTTCCGGCAAAGTTCTTCTTCTGCTTCTCAGCAGATTTTGCAATATTCTCATCATTCTGGTTATCAAGACACCAGTCGATACCACCGACAATATCACGGGAAGCATAGAGCATTCCGGCAAACACCAGCTCTTTAACACCATTTGCATTAGCACCCGGTGTATTGAAAACTACAATACCCTGATCTGCACACTTTTCAAGCGGAATATTATTAACGCCTGCCCCTGCACGGGCAACTGCAAGCAACGAATCCGGAAATTCCAGATCGTGCATCGCTGCACTTCTAACTAAGACAGCATCCGCACCAGCCAGCTCATCAACCTTCTTGTAATCATCAGAAAACAGGTCCAGTCCCACACCTGCAATTGGATTTAAACATGTATAATTAAACATTACGCATTCTCCTTTTCAAATTTCTTCATAAACTCAACCAACTTCTCAACACCCTCTTTTGGCATTGCATTGTAGATAGATGCACGCATACCACCGACGGTACGATGACCCTTTAAGTTTACAAATCCCGCCGCTGTTGCCTCCTTGACAAACTTCGCATCAAGTTCCTCATTACCTGTCACAAACGGAACATTCATCAGAGAGCGATCTTCTTTTCTTACGGTTCCCTTGAACAGTTTGCTCTCATCCAGAAAATCATAAAGAATCTGTGCCTTCTCGATGTTGCGTCTCTGCATCTCCTCAAGGCCACCCATCTTCTTGAGCCACTTAAACACCTTACCACAGATATAGATACCGTAGCATGGCGGTGTATTATATAAACTGTCTGCATCTGCCTGTGTCTTCCACTTTAACATGGTTGGTGTGCCGGCAAGCACATCATCGGTGATCAGATCCTCTCGGGCAATCACAATAACAACGCCGGCCGGTCCGATATTCTTCTGTACGCCACCGTAGATGACGCCATACTTGGTCACATCAACCGGCTCAGATAAGAAGCAGGAAGAAACATCAGCAACCAATGTCTTGCCCTTTGTATTTGGCAATGTCTTATACTTTGTTCCGTAGATGGTGTTGTTCTCACAAATATATACATAGTCCAGATCATCCGGGATATCCAGATTGGAGCAATCTGGAATATAAGAAAATGTCTCATCAGCTGAGGAAGCAAGTTCAATTGCCTCTCCATACATCTTAGCTTCCTGATATGCCTTCTTTGCCCACTGCCCAGTTATAATGTAACCCGCCTTCTTATTCTTCATCAAATTCATCGGAACCGCTGCAAACTGCTGGGAAGCTCCCCCTTGTAAGAACATTACCTTGTAATTATCCGGAATATTCATCAGTTCTCTTAAATCCTTCTCGGCATCCTTAATAATCTCATCATATACCTTGGATCTGTGGCTCATCTCCATAACGGACATTCCACATCCCTTATAATCCAACATTTCATCTGCTGCTTCCTGCAGTACCTCTTCCGGTAATACTGCCGGACCTGCTGAGAAATTATACACTCTACTCATTTCTAACTTCCTCCTATATCTCTTTAATTTATTATTTATTTACCTGCAATATCCTCACCATCAAAACATTCGTTGATTGGTGCTCCCGGTGCCACCATCGGCCAGACCTTATCGTCCGAATCAATGATCGCATCAATAACAAAAGGAGTTTTACAGGTAAGTGCTTCCTGAAACGCTGCCTCAAACTCTTCTCTTGTTGTCACTCTTCTTGCGGTCGCCCCCATAGCTTCCGCAATCTTCACATAATCCACACCATCATCTAAAACAGTCGCAGAATAATGTTCCTTGTAAAAAAGTGTCTGCCACTGACGCACCATTCCAAGTACATGATTGTTGACTATCACCTCAATGAGTGGCAGCTTCTGTCTTACTGCTGTGGCAAGTTCATTCATATTCATACGGAAGCAGCCGTCACCCGCAATATTAATGACCTGTTTATCCGGATTGGCTGTCTGCGCACCGATTGCTGCTCCCAGACCATATCCCATGGTTCCAAGTCCACCGGATGTCAACAACGTTCTCGGTTTCTTATACTTGAAATACTGTGCAGCCCACATCTGATGCTGTCCAACCTCAGTTACCATAATGGCATCACTTGCCAGCTCATATATTTTTTCAATCATATATGGACCACTGAGACCGGTCTTCGGATAAACCATCGGGAACTTTTTCTGATAATCTGCAATATGTTCCAGCCACTCCTCATGGTTCAGCTGCTCCAGCTTATCATTCAATCTTGCAAGCACCAGCTTGACATCTCCAACGATACTATGACTCACAAGAATGTTTTTATTGATTTCAACCGGATCAATATCAATCTGCAAAATCTTTGCCTGCTTTGCAAACTTCTTCGGATTTCCCAGTACACGATCAGAAAAACGCACACCGATTGCAATCAGAAGATCACACTCACTGACGCCAAGATTCGATGTCTTGGTTCCATGCATTCCAAGCATACCTGTGTAGTTTTCCGCTGTTCCATCATATGCACCCTTTCCCATAAGTGTGTCACAGACCGGAGCTTTTACCTTATCCACAAATGTTTTCAGTTCTTCACTGGCCCCTGAAAGAATTGCTCCTCCACCCACAAATATGTATGGCTTTTTCGCCTTCTTGATCATATGAAGTGCATGATCGATTTCCTCTTCGGAAAAAGAATTTGTGTCCGGCTCCGGAAAAACCGGCTCGCGCCTTACATAATCAACTTTATTGGCGGTCACATCCTTTGTGATATCCACCAATACCGGACCCGGCCGGCCTTTTCTTGCGATGGAAAAAGCTCTGCGGATGGTATCTGCCAGCTTGGTTACATCCTTGACAATGAAGCTGTATTTTGTGATTGGCGTTGTAATTCCTGCGATATCAATTTCCTGAAAACTGTCTTTTCCCAGCAGGGAAACACCTACATTACAGGTAATTGCCACAATCGGAATCGAATCCATATATGCGGTGGCAATTCCCGTCACCAGATTGGTGGCACCCGGACCTGATGTTGCCATACATACCCCGACCTTTCCGGTACTTCTGGCATATCCGTCCGCAGCATGCGAAGCTCCCTGCTCATGGGAAGTCAGCACATGGTGAATCTCCGGATGCTTATATAATTCATCGTAGACATTCAGGATAGCACCGCCCGGATATCCAAATACGGTATCCACGCCCTGCTCCTTCAAACACTCGATAATAACTTGTGATCCTGTCAACTGCATTTTCTAATCCTCTAATCTTTCGTTACTGTAAACGTAACCTTATTTCTCGTCTTTGATTTCCAATACGGCCCCACGGTTACCGGAAGTAACCATAGAAGCATATCTCTTTAAGTATCCCGTTGTAACTTTCGGTTCTCTCGGCTGCCACTTTGCACGGCGTGCCTCCATCTCCTCATCAGACACATTGATATTCAATGTCATCTCCGGAATGTTGATTTCAATGATATCACCCTCTTCTACCAGCGCAATTGGTCCACCAACTGCTGCTTCTGGAGATACATGACCAATGGATGCACCTCTGGATGCGCCAGAGAAACGACCATCTGTAATCAGTGCAACCGAACTGCCAAGTCCCATACCGGCAATTGCAGAAGTAGGATTTAACATCTCTCTCATGCCTGGTCCACCCTTCGGTCCCTCATAACGGATGACAACCACATCACCCTCGACAATCTTACCGCCCTTGATCGCAGCAATTGCATCCTCCTCACAGTCAAAGACACGTGCCGGTCCCTCGTGAACCATCATCTCATCCACCACTGCAGAACGCTTGACAACGGAACCATCTGGAGCAAGATTTCCCTTTAATACGGCAAGACCACCTGTCTTACTGTATGGATTGTCAACCGTTCGGATAACTTCCGGATTGCGGTTGACAGCGTTGGCAATGTTCTCACCGATTGTCTTACCGGTTACAGTCATACACTCTGTATTAAGCAATCCAATATCTGCCAGTTCTTTCATAACAGCATACACACCACCAGCCTCATTGAGATCCTCCATATAAGTAGGACCTGCCGGAGCCAGATGACAAAGATTCGGTGTCTTCTCGCTGATTGGGTTTGCAAAGCTGATATCAAAATCAAATCCGATCTCATGTGCAATTGCCGGCAAATGCAACATGGAGTTTGTAGAACATCCCAGTGCCATATCAACCGTCAGTGCATTTAAGATGGACTCTTTGGTGATAATATCTCTTGCGCGGATATTCTTCCGAAACATCTCCATAACTGCCATGCCTGCATGCTTCGCAAGCTTGATACGCTCGGAATATACGGCTGGAATTGTTCCGTTTCCACGAAGTCCCATTCCAAGAGCCTCTGTCAGGCAGTTCATGGAATTTGCAGTATACATTCCGGAGCAGGATCCACAGGTCGGACAGACCTTGTTCTCAAATTCCGTTACATCCTCTTCCGTCATCGTTCCTGCTGCATAGGAACCAACTGCCTCAAACATGGAAGAAAGGCTTCTCTTCTGTCCCTTGACATGTCCTGCTAACATCGGTCCGCCGGAAACAAATACCGTCGGCAGATTCAGTCTTGCTGCCGCCATCAGAAGTCCCGGAACATTCTTATCACAGTTTGGAACCATAACAAGGGCATCAAACTGGTGTGCAATTGCCATACATTCGGTGGAATCTGCAATCAAATCTCTCGTCACAAGAGAATACTTCATTCCCACATGTCCCATGGCAATACCATCACAGACTGCAATGGCAGGGAATACAACCGGAACTCCGCCAGCCTCTGCAACACCAAGTTTCACAGCATCCACAATTTTATCAATATTCATATGACCCGGAACGATCTCGTTGTAAGAGCTTACGATTCCGACCATTGGTTTCTTTAATTCTTCTGCGGTAAATCCCAGTGCATTGAAAAGGCTTCTTGCCGGTGCCTGCTGCATACCGCTTCTCGCATTATCACTAACCATATCCTGTGTTCTCCTTATTTATTCTAATTCTTATTTTTCTTATTGTTACCTGATCCTATGATTACTGCTACAACGCCTCCCACAACAGCTCCGATCAATACTACAGCTACAAGCAGTATCAGACTCATATTCATCATGGCTATTCCTCCTACACACGTTCTGCAATCAGATTCCCCATCTGCGCAGTTCCGACCTTTGTTATCCCTTCCGTGCTCTCTCCGGCCTGCGGCATAATATCAATCGTACGATACCCTTCTCTCAGCACCTGTTTAACCGCATTTTCGATTGCATCTGCCTCCTTATCGAGATCAAATGAATAACGGAGCATCATCGCAGCACTTAAGATTGTAGCAATCGGATTGGCAATTCCCTTGCCTGCAATATCCGGTGCCGATCCGCCGCTCGGCTCATACAGACCGAACTTCGTGTCATTTAAACTTGCAGATGAAAGCATCCCAATGGAACCCGTTACCATCGATGCCTCATCTGATAAGATATCACCAAACATATTCTCTGTCAAAATCACGTCGAACTGCTTCGGATCCTTAACCAGCTGCATTGCACAGTTATCCACCAGCATATGCTCGTAAGTAACCTCCGGATAATCCGCTGCCACTTCCTCCACAATCTTTCTCCAGAGTCTGGAGGAATCCAGCACATTGGCCTTATCTACGGAAGTCACCTTCTTACGGCGCTTCATTGCAATATCAAACCCGCGCTTTGCAATGCGCCGGATTTCGTTCTCATTGTATGAAAGTGTATCTGTAGCCGTCACCACACCATCCACAGTCTCTGTTTTACGTTCTCCGAAGTAAAGTCCTCCAGTCAATTCCCGCATAATCATCATGTCAAATCCGCTTCCAATAATATCATCCCTGAGCGGACATGCTGCCTTCAGTTCCTCATACAGATATGCCGGACGAAGATTCGCAAAAAGGTTTAAGGACTTGCGAAGCTTAAGCAGTCCCGCCTCCGGACGAAGATCCGGCGGCAGCTGATACCACGGCGAAGTGGAGGTGTTGCCACCAATGGAACCCATCAGTACGGCATCGCTTGCTTTTGCAGTTTCAATTGCCTCATCAGTCAGCGGCACTCCCGTCGCATCAATTGAACATCCCCCCATCAGAATTTCTGTATAGTGAAAGCTGTGGCCATATTTGCTCCCAATCTGATCCAATACCTTTTTTGCCTCTGTAACGATCTCCGGTCCAATTCCATCACCGGAAATCACGCCAATTTGACATTCCATAGTTCATCCTCTTTTCTTCATAAAAGTCTATTACCTATTAATATATAGCAACCTGGCTTTCTTTTCAACCAAAAATCTATTTTACTTTTTTATAAAATTGATAACTTTAATTCATAATACTTTGCTTTATTATTCCAAAAAGAAAAAGGGAAGCCGCACATGACGACTCCCCACACGTTTTTTAAATTGTATCGATTCCAAATAATTACTTTGATTCTTTGGCTGATTCCGGCTTCTCCAGTTCTACAATTGCAGCCTTTTGCATCGGAATGCGACAATTCTTGTTATTTCCGAATTCTACAATGACAGTATCATCCACGATATCAATGATTGTTCCATAGAAACCGGCTGTGGTCAGAACGGTATCTCCTACTGCCACCTCAGAAAGCATCAGCTCTTTTTTCTTCTGTTCCTTCTTCTGTGGACGGATCATAAGGAAATACATAAATGCAAAAAGGATAACCAGCCAGATAATCATTCCAATCATTCCGCCGGAACTGGATCCCGAAGCTGCGTTGCTCTGTGCTAAAATTGAATACATCAATTTGCCCTCCTAACTCAAATACTAAAAAGTATTCTACACAAATTTTCTGACTAGGGCAAGCTTTTTTCCCTAATTTAGACTTTTTTTACATATATTGTTACTGATTCATCATTCCCTCAATCTTTTTCGCTTTATAGGAAGTGAAGCAGCCTTCATCCAGCGCATCCCTGATTTCCTGCATCATTGTATTGTAAAAATAAAGATTATGCAGAACGCAAAGACGCATTCCAAGCATTTCCTTTGCCTTCAGCAGATGGCGGATATAAGCCCTGCTGTATGTGCGACAAGCTGGACATTCACATTCCTCTTCAATCGGACGCATGTCTTTTTCGTATTTCTGATTAAACAGATTAAGCTTTCCATGGTTCGTGTAGACATGCCCATGTCTTCCATTCCTGCTCGGATATACACAATCAAAGAAATCCACACCACGTTCCACTGCCTCTAAGATATTTGCAGGCGTCCCGACTCCCATCAGATAGGTCGGTTTGTTGACCGGAAGATATGGAACAGTCTCATCTAAAATATGATACATCTCCTCATGTGTTTCTCCCACTGCCAATCCGCCAATCGCATATCCGTCCAGATTCATCTCCGCAATCCGCTTCGCGTGATCAATACGGATATCCTCAAAAACAGCACCCTGATTGATACCAAACAAAAGCTGCTCAGGATTAATGGTATCCGGCAGACTATTTAGTCTGTCCATCTCCTTTTTACAGCGCTCCAGCCAGCGAGTTGTCCGGTTGACGGAATCCTCCACATATCTTCGATCTGCTACGCTAGACGGACATTCATCAAATGCCATTGCAATTGTCGACCCGAGATTCGACTGAATCTGCATACTCTCCTCCGGTCCCATAAAAATTTTGGCCCCGTCCACGTGGGAATGAAAATATACGCCTTCCTCCTTGATCTTACGCAGACCCGCCAGCGAAAAAACCTGAAATCCGCCGGAATCTGTAAGAATTGGTCTGTCCCATACCATAAACTTGTGAAGCCCGCCAACCTCTTTGATTAGTTTATCTCCCGGGCGCACATGCAGATGATAGGTGTTGGACAATTCCACCTGACAGCCAATTTCTTTCAAATCCACCGTTGAGACAGCTCCCTTTATGGCTCCAACCGTCCCCACATTCATGAATACCGGTGTCTGGATATCCCCATGCACCGTATGAAAAATTCCCCTTTTTGCTCTTCCCTCCTGCTTCAGCAATTCATACTTAGCCATGATAACTCTCTTTCTACTTTTTTATTCTTCGAATCAAGATTCCGTTTGATAACAATGTGGAATCAATGTAATGACGCTCTAACAGTATCTCCCCCTGCATCGGAACTTCAACATCCTCCTCACAGCAATTAATCAGCACCTCAACATAGCAGTCCGGGAAATCAACCTTCTGAAACTGAATGACACGCTTATATTGTGCATACTCATTCGGGAAATGAAAATTTCGGCTCTTCAAAAGCGGCTCCTGCCGGCGCAGATGAATCAGTGTCGAAATGATTTCCATACGTTCCGCATATTTTCCGGCCTCAATATCCTCCCACGGCATACAGCGCCTGCAGTCCGGATCGTATCCTCCTTCCATCGCAATCTCTGTTCCATAATAGATACACGGGCTTCCCGGCATTGCAAACAATACTGCAAGCTGTGCAAAATACTCGTCGAGATTTTTCACATCCGAGCGCAGACGCTTTGTGTCATGAGAATCCAAAAGATTGAACAATACATCGTTGGTCTGTTGCATGTAGCTTGTGTAACAGCGGTTAATTGTATACTCAAAATCCTCGTTAGTCAGACTCTTATCAATCCAGAAATCCTTAATACTCTGTCCAAGCGGATAATTCATAACCGCATCAAACTCATCACCGCGCAGCCATGGCATTGCATTATGCCAGATCTCGCCAAGAATGTAAACATCCGGATTAATACTTTTAATCCGATACCGAAGTTCCTTACAGAACAGATGGGACACCTCATTGGCAACGTCAAGGCGCAGACCGTCAATCCCATAATTTTCCACCCAGTTGACACAGATATCAATGAAATATTTGCGCACCTCTGGATTATTGGTGTTGATTTTTGGCATTGAATCAAAAAAAGCAAACGTGTACAGCTGCCCTTTCTTCGCTGCATTCCAATCCCGGTCAATCGGCCACTGATTGACCATAAACCAATCAAAATACTCTGATTCCGGGCCCTTTTCAAGCACATCCTGCCATGGCTTAAAATAATAACCGCAGTGATTAAAAACACCGTCAAGCATCACACGAATGCCTCTCTTATGCGCTTCCTCCACCAGTTTCTTAAAGACCTCCTCATCTCCGAAGCGAGGATCTATCTTCGTATAATCTGTCGTGTCATATTTATGATTGGAAGGAGCCTCATTGATCGGTGTCAGATAGATTCCGTTAATTCCCAGATTCTGCAGATAATCCAGCTTGCTGATAATTCCTGCAAGATCTCCGCCGAAGCATTCCTCATTGGTCACACTTCCCTGATTCCGCCACGGCACAACATTTTCAGGATCATTCATTGGATCTCCGTTGCAGAAGCGATCCGGAAAAATCTGATACCAGACGGTATCATTAACCCAGTCCGGTGTCACCGGAACATCACACGGATTCATCCACGGAAACACAAAACACTGCCGGCTTCTTCCCTCAAGATGCATCTGCTCACTACTGACAAATCCATCCTCAAAATAAAACCAGCTCTCCGAATCGGTCTGCAGTTCAAAATAGTACTTCAGCCTCTTAAACTCAGGCTTTACGGTCGTTGTCCACCAGATCTGATTTTTGAGCCTTTTCTTATATATGATCGGTTCCTTCTGTCCATCCCAATGCTCACCGCCTCCAAGTATTCCGGCAGCAAAAGGATCTCCAAGAATAATGTTGACATATTTCACATCATAGCCTGTCTTTATATTAATTATAAGTTCATCCTTATTAAGCGGATAACAGTAATTATCACTCGCCTGATGGCACACTGCATTAAATTCCATGTATCTTCTCCTCTCCCAAATCCGCGCTCAAACCCGAATCTTTACTAAAAATATATCATAACTTTCTTGACTATTCAACTTGGGTTTTCTTATAATGACTATAACAAAATCAATTGCACTTCAGGAGGAAAGTATGGCAGGTTCATCATATGGAAATATATTTCGCATCACCACTTGGGGGGAATCCCACGGAAAAGGCATCGGAGTCGTTGTAGACGGATGTCCGGCCGGACTCCCACTCTGCGAGGAGGATATCCAAAAATATTTAGACCGCCGTAAGCCGGGGCAATCCAAATTTACAACCCAGCGAAACGAGACCGATACAGTTGAAATCCTTTCCGGCATTTTCGAGGGACGCACAACCGGCACACCAATTTCCATGCTGGTTTGGAATAAAGATCAGCACTCAAAGGACTACAGTGAAATTGCATCTTACTACCGTCCCGGACATGCCGATCTGGGTTTTGACACAAAATATGGGTTCCGCGATTACCGCGGAGGTGGCCGTTCTTCCGGACGTGAAACAATAGGTCGTGTTGCCGGAGGCGCCATCGCCGCCAAACTGTTGGAACAGATGGGCATTACATTTTTCACCTACAGCAAATCCATCGGTCCGGTTTCTGTCAATCCTGACCGCTTTGATGCCTCTGTCATCAACGATAATCCCTTATATATGCCGGATTCAACCGCGGCGGCCGAAGCAACTGCCTATCTCGAGGAATGTCTGAAGGCCAGCAACTCCTCCGGCGGAATTATCGAATGTATCATAAAGGGGCTTCCTGTTGGACTGGGAGATCCGGTTTTCGAAAAACTTGACGCCAACCTTGCCAAAGCGATTCTCTCCATCGGTGCTGTCAAAGGATTTGAAATCGGAGACGGATTTGATGTGGCCAAAGCAACCGGCTTATCCAACAACGATGCCTTTATTACAGCAGATGGACAGATCCACAAAGCAAGCAACCATTCCGGAGGAACCCTCGGTGGTATGAGTGACGGAGCACCTATAATTTTTCGCGCGGCAGTCAAACCAACCCCTTCCATTGCCGCCACACAGCACACAGTCAACCGTGACGGTGAGGACATTGAAATCAATATCAAAGGACGACATGATCCGATCATCGTACCGCGGGCTGTAGTTGTTGTCGAATCAATGGCTGCCATTACCATATTGGATGCACTTCTTTCCAACATGACTGCAAAACTTGACCGCATCATTGATTTCTACCAAAAATAAGTATGCAAAAAGGATGTGATATTCGTCACATCCTTTTTTATTCCTGATTCATCTACTGATTCTTCAATGTCTTTCCAACTGCAATCGTATAATTGGATACAACAGTTTTCTGATCAGAAAGTGTGGTCGTTACCTGCACACTTACGGATTTTATATTTACAGAATCTCCGGAAGCAACGGTATAACTTGCCCCTGTTGTATTGGATCCTGTCACCTCACAGGAGGTAATCTCTCCATTCACCCCCTGTACACTCAGACAGTTCTGGGCCAGCTCCAATGCATTTTTGCAGGTTTTACTGGATACCGTGCGATCCACGAAAATCTGAGGATTTGCCTGACTGTCCTCCAGTTCCAGATATGCTGTCACTGTACCAAGTGTTGCCTGTCCATCTGGATAGAATTTCAGTTCCAGACTGTAAATTCCTGTCTGAGCTTTCGTACAAATATTTTTGTCAAGTGAAACCGCCGACAATGTCAGTTCACTGGATGAACCGGCAATCTTTGGATCTGCGGAAGATCCACCCTTTGTCAAATCCAGCCCATAATACTGCCCGCCTTTTGTAATCTTCAGGGACTGAATAGAAACATAATTATAAAAGACTCCACCACGATATTCTGCCAGACGAACCTTTACCGTTTTTGCCGCTGCAAGTTCTTCGGCTGTCATATTTGAAGAAATTGCCAGATCGAGAACCGGATTATCCATATCAATCAGATAAGTACTTGCTCCGTTATATGGCGGTTTCTGCACAACAACCGTAATATTTACAGCCGCCTGATGTCCATCCATTGTCAGTGTCAATGTATAATTATAGGTTCCCTCTGCACGTCCACATGCATCAATGATCAAACGATCGGTTGCGGCATCATAAGCCGCCATAGCCGCTTTGTTCGTCCCGTTCTCAACAATCTGCGCTGTCTCATTGTTCAAATCGATCGGCTGACCATACTGATCCTTCGCATCAATATTGATATATCCTTTATAGCCACTCACATAAACATTCGACATTGTAATCTGTGACTGGCTTGCAGTCAGGACTGACAGATATGAAGGCTCTGAAATGGTAATCTCGTAGGAATAGGTATAATCCTTCTTGGCGTAGGTCGCAGTAACAATGATATTCACTTTACCATTCTTAATTGCAGTAGCACGAGCTACATTATTCTTACCATTATTAATCAGTAATACATCCGGATCCGAAGATTCAAATTTTACGGAATCATACTTCACTTCTGCACCATCGGCATCCAGTGCACGGAAATGTACATAATAATTACTGCCAGATGCTGCAGTACGGCAATCTGCATAGTCTGCCGCCGCATAATTCGGTGCTGTCTCACTTGTTGTAAGTGTCAGATTCGTATTGCTTGCTGCACTTGCAGCAACACATATAATGGTAGCTGTATCACTCAACTCAGGAATACTCTTGTCTGTACTCTTGTAGGTCATATTGAGCACACCGGTAGTACCTTCCTCTGTCATATAAATCTTATTGTCCTTTGTCCGGTAACCATTTGTAATCTTCTCTGAGTAGGTAATTTCTCCCGGATATGCCGCCTGTACATCCACACCATTGACATCGTAAAGTGCATATACGATCGGTGTCTCCTTTCCAACCGTCACCTGAGTAGTGAGGATTTTCAATTCCACCGGTTTGCCTACAGATGCGGTAAAAGTATAAGTCATCTGCCCATCTGACACTGTATAGGCGGTTCCATCATTGAGCAAATCATAAGTCGTAAGTGTAACCTCCGTGCCGTCAGCAGAAAAGTCCGCACCTTTCACCTCAATTTTTGCACCGGCTGCGTTATGTATTGTAAAGTTTTCTTTTTTTACAAGATTTTTTGCATTTCCGGAATAACATGCAACCACTTTATTAGCCGCAGTCTGCTCCACTCCCGTCATAGCTGTTGACACCGTAATGCTTGTACTGTCCTGCGCAATAACCTTACTTCCAATCTTAGCCTGAACGGTAATCGTATAACGCCCTTCCTTATCCGGCTTAAAGGAACCGCTCTTACTCATTGTTTTGACATAATTACCGGTTTCATCCATTGCGGTCCAGACATTGGATGATGTCGCATTCGCCGGAGTTACCTGATACTGGAACTGATAACTCTTTCCCACAAAAAATTTTTCTGCGGAAAATCCGTTATCCACAATCGTAATATCCGTCGGGCGAACCTTAATTTTTGCGGTTTTTGCTTTTAACGTACACTGAAGTTTCCCGGATTTCGTATAAACCTTTGCCGTGACAAGAACTGTTTTGTTTTTGGCAGCATTCTTTCCCTTTGTCTTGATCACAAGTTTATTCGCCGATGTCGTCTTGCTCACTGTGGTGGTTGTCTTCTTAAACTTGGCATAGCTTTTTCCTGTACCTGAAACACTCCATTTTACCTTCTGTCCCTTTGACAGATTCTTCACCGTGTAAGTATATACCCCTTTGTTAGTATCATTTTCATACAGTGAAGTATAACTTTTTACCAGTTTTGGTTTCGCTGCTGCCACAGCCTGCCCCGGAAGCAATGAAATCATCATCGCCAAAGCACACACAAAGGCCAACAGTCTTTTCCCATGTAATCGCATCTTTCTTCCTCCTCTTTTCAATACTCAATTCTATAACTATACTAACACACCCCCTGTCCTTTCGCAATCACTCAGACAGGGGGTGTTTCTTAATATTATTTTAATTTAATCCGTCAATCCAGTGCAATCGCCTCTTCCTCACGGCGTCTTAAAATATCATACTCCTGAAGCGGAACTCCAAGATCTACATTAAAAATCTGCTGTGGATGTGGGCAGGATTGTATCTCCGCCCCTGTTTCATCCGTCATATGCTGCACAGTAGCTACAAGATTCTCCCCATTAGGCTTCATGATTTCAATTGTCTCTCCCACGGAAAACTTGTTACGCTGTTCGATTTGGTACATACCTGCTTCATTTTTTTGTCCAACAATACCGAGATAGGTATATCCCTTCTCGTAAGTATTGTTATCATAAATCTGTGTCTCCTCCGTTGGTTTTCCATAGAAGAAACCGGTTGTAAACTGGCGGTAGGTACAGCTTTTAATCTGCTCCTGATACCAAGGCATATTCTCCTTATATTTTTGCGGAGATTCCAGATAATCATCAATTGCCTTTCGATAGGTCCGTGCAACGGTTGCCACATAAAGAGCAGTCTTCATACGCCCCTCGATCTTATAACTGTCAATTCCAGCATCAATCAGATCTGGAATATGTTCAATCATACACAGATCCTTTGAATTAAAAATGTAGGTTCCTCTCTCATTCTCATAAACCGGAAGATACTCACCCGGTCTTTTTTCCTCAACCACCGAATATTTCCAGCGGCACGGATGCGTACAAGCGCCCTTGTTGGCATCTCTTCCGGTAAAGTAGTTCGATAGCAGACAACGACCGGAATATGAGATACACATCGCCCCATGGACAAACGTCTCTATCTCCAGATCCTGCGGAATTTTTGCACGGATTTCCTTAATTTCTGCCAGAGAAAGCTCCCGCGCCGTCACTACACGGCTTGCTCCCTGCTCATACCAGAACCGGTATGTTCCATAATTCGTATTATTTGCCTGCGTGCTGATATGACGTTCGATATCCGGACAAACCTCTTTCGCGATCATAAACACACCCGGATCCGATATAATCAGTGCATCCGGTCTGTCCGGCTGCATCTCGTTCAATTCTTTAAAATACGCCCGCACACCTTCCAGATCATAGTTGTGTGCAAGAATATTTGCCGTCACATATACCTTAACTCCATGCGCATGGGCAAACTGTATACCGGTTGCCATCTCCTCCATGGAAAAATTTTTTGCTTTGGCGCGCAGACCGAAAGCCTCTCCTCCGATATACACTGCATCCGCTCCGTAAATAACCGCAATCTTTAACACTTCCAGACTGCTTGCCGGAACAAGCAATTCGATGTTTCTCATAACTTTCCTTTCTCAGCTCTTTTGATTCCGCTCTCCTGGTTCTACTTTGGTGCTGACCGTGATTCCATCTCCCACCGGAAGCACCGCTGTCACCAGATCCTCTCTGTGCGTCAGTTCATACAGATACTCTCGCATCCGCTTGTAAATGGTTCGATTTCGACGGGTGACTGCATAATGGGACTCAATAATATCCCCATCCTGCAATACATTATCCGACACCAGTGTTCCTCCATTCTTAAGCAGGCGTAAAATATCCGGCATAAAATGAATATACTGTCCCTTTGCAGCATCCATAAAGATCATATCAAAGGGTTCGTCCAATGTCTTCAGCACCTCTGCAGCATCTCCCGCCAGAAGTGTAATCTGGCTCTCTTTTCCCGCACGTTTAAAATTTTCCCGTGCAATTGGAATTCTTTTTTCATAGTTTTCGATTGTGACAATCTCACATTCTACCGGATTATATTCTGCCATCAGAATAGATGAAAAACCCACTGCAGTGCCGACTTCCAAAATTCTCTCCGGCCGGGTAATGGCAAGCAGAAGTTTCAAAAAGCTCTGCATTTCTTTCCTTATAATCGGGACAAAGGAATCCAGAGCTTCTCGTTCGATAGCATCTAAAATCCTGGTATTCCCTGTATCCAGAGAATTGATGTATGTCACCAGACGTTCCTCTACTATCATATCCTATTTCTTTACAGCCTCCTCCGTAGAAGGTGCTTCCTGTGCAAAAAGTCGGTATCCGTAATCGTAACCGGCCCTGCTCAGAGTTAGCGTACCATAAACCAGCAGCAGAACAATCATGATAGAAAATATAATTTTTATAAATGTAAATAATGCTTTGTTCACATTCATAGAGAATACTCCTACACTTCCATGATAATCGGCATAATCATCGGTCTTCTCTTTGTCTCTTTCCAGACAAAATCACCAAGCGCATCCTTCACTTCGTTCTTAATCTTACCCCAATCGGTAATATTGTGATCCATACAATACTCCATAGTGCGTTCCAGCACCGTCCTGGCCTCATCCATGAGGCTCTCTGAATTGCGGACATACACAAATCCTCTTGAGACAATGTCCGGTCCTGCAAGCACCTGTCCGGAACCGCTCTCAAGTGTCATAACAACAATTATGATTCCATCCTCTGCCAGACGCTGACGGTCACGCAGGACAATATTTCCAACATCACCGACACCAAGCCCGTCTACCATGATGTTGCCAACCTGCACATGTCCTGTCACATCCGCACCATTCTCATCAATCTCAAGGACATCCCCGGATGACAGAATCTTAATATGCTCCTTGTCATAGCCAAGTTCCTCCGCAATCTTTGCCTGTGCAATCAAATGCTTATATTCCCCGTGAACCGGTATCGAATACAACGGATTGACCAGAGAGTAAATCAATTTAATATCCTCTCTGCAGGCATGTCCGCTGACGTGAACATCCTCAAAAATTACATCCGCTCCTTTACGCATCAAATCATTGATGACACCCGTGACGGACTTTTCATTACCCGGAATTGGATGAGAGCTGAATACAATCGTATCATTTGGTTTAATTGTAACCTTGCGGTGTACCCCCGAAGCCATTCTGGATAGTGCTGCCATTGACTCTCCCTGACTTCCCGTTGTAATAATCACAGTCTTCTCATCCGGATAATTGCGAAGCTGATCCACATCAATCAGGATATTGTCCGGCAATGTCAGATACCCCAGTTCTGCCGCAATGGAAATAATATTGACCATGCTGCGTCCCTCAATCGCAACCTTTCTTCCAAATTTATCCGCCGAGTTGATAATCTGCTGCACACGGTCCACGTTCGAGGCAAATGTTGCAATGATAATTCTGGTATTCTTATGCTCCGCAAAAATATTATCCAATGTCTTGCCCACAGACTTTTCCGAATTTGTAAATCCCGGACGCTCTGCATTTGTACTGTCACAAAGCAGTGCAAGCACCCCTTTCTTTCCAATCTCTCCAAACCGTTGCAGATCAATGGCATCGCCGAATACCGGTGTGTAATCCACCTTGAAATCTCCGGTATGCACAACAATTCCTGCCGGTGAATAGATTGCAAGGGCTGCCGCATCCTGAATACTGTGGTTGGTACGGATAAACTCTACACGAAAACAGCCCAGATTAATGTGCTGTCCATATTTGACCACTTTACGTTTCACTTTCTTAAGCAAATCATGTTCCTCGAGCTTGTGCTCGATAATGGCATTGGTAAGCTTTGTGGCATAAATCGGCACATTGACTTCACGAAGCACATAAGGAATTGCCCCAATATGATCCTCATGTCCATGTGTAATGAAAAATCCCTTTACCTTGTCAATATTCTCCTTCAAATAAGATACATCCGGTATCACAAGATCAACACCGTACATATCATCCTCTGGGAATGACAGACCGCAGTCCACAACAATAATACTGTCTTCGTACTCAAAGGCAGTAATATTCATTCCAATCTGCTCCAAACCTCCCAATGGGATGATTTTGAGCTTACTATGCTGTTTTTCCTGTTTTTTCATATTACCTCCAAAATATACGCTTTCCGCTCTGATTAATATACTAACTTCGTCTCTTCATCTGCAAGTTCAGCAAATACCTTAGCGATGGCCGAAAACTCAATATCATCACTCACCATCTCGTAAAATACTTCCTCATCTTGTGCTTTCAATTCCTTTAAAATATATGCTTCACTGTCCCCATCCTCTTTTCCGTCAGAGACAAGTAAATACTTGATTCCATTCAGCTGGGTCTCCTCCTCAACTGCAAACTCCACTACCTCATCCGTCTGTGGATCAACAAATTTCACCTTTTCCATCAAATCTCCCTGCCTATTTCTCCTGCGTGTGATTCGCAAGATAATCCAGATATCCCTGTAATATAAAGATAGCCGCAATTTCATCCACATATTCTTTGCGGTTCTCACGGCGTATCCCGGTCTCGATCATCGACCTGTCTGCCGCAACCGTTGTCAGACGCTCGTCCCATAAAATAACAGGAAGATGACAGCGTTTCTCCAGCATCTCCTTAAATTCCTTCGTCTTCTCACAACGTTCGCCCTCAGTATTATTCATGTTTTTAGGGTAGCCAAGTACGATCCGATCTACACCATACTCGCCTACCAGTTCTTCGATTCGCGCAAGTGTCTGCCGCAGCTTTGCCGGTGACTTTCTTCTGATGATCTCCACACCCTGTGCAGTAATCAAAAGCTCATCGCTAACTGCAACTCCCACTGTCTTTGAACCAAAATCTAATCCCAAAATCCGCATAACTCTCCCGTACCGGATTATTCCCAGGAATTATTCTTAATATAAGCACGCAGAACTTCCTCAACCAGTTCGTCACGCTCCACTTTCATAATCAGACTTCTCGCATTATTATGACTTGTGATATAAGTCGGATCTCCAGACATAATATATCCTACGATCTGATTAACCGGATTATACCCTTTTTCACTCAATGCTCGAAATACAATCTCAAGAACATCCCTGACCTGTAACTCCGGCTCCTTTTGTACTGTAAAATATTGTGTGTTATTTATGTTCTCCATGTTTGCCGTCCTCGCCCTTGTTTCATCTAACAAGCTCTGTTCTGTATATTGTAAACGAAATTCGGCAAAAATACAAGCTATTGCCTACAATTCATACAAAGTATTTCATCGTTAATCTTTCCTGTGATCTGTCCGCTGCATAATACATTATCCAGATTTTTCTCAGATTCCGTCACAATTCTTACATATTCCCGGTTATAACCGGCATACATCCTTTTCCCCTCAATCTCTACCGGTTCCTCAAACAATACCTCCTGGGTGCGGTTCAGATAGTATGCACGAAATTCGCTTGACATCTGTTCTGCCAACTCCAGCAGTTTTGTGCTCCGGCTCGTCTTAACTTCATCTGGAATCTGATGTTCCATCACAGCAGCTCTTGTTCCTTCCCGTTTAGAATATTTAAAAATATGCATTTCGTAAAAATGAATTCTGCGCAAAAATTCCTCGGTTGCTGCAAACTCCTCCTGCGTCTCTCCCGGAAATCCGACAATGACATCCGTTGTAATTGCAGGATGCTCAAAGAATCTGCGCAACAATCTGCATGACTCTTCATATTCTTTCGTGGTATACTTTCGATTCATTCGTTTTAATGTCTCATCACATCCACTCTGTAATGACAAATGGAAATGCGGACAGATTTTTGACATTTCGGACAATGCACGGACAAACTCCTCTGTCACCACACGCGGTTCAAGTGAGCCGAGCCGGATTCGTCGGATTCCTTCTATCTTATGCACCTCCTGAATCAGATGAAGCAGACTCTCCCCACAGTCCACCCCATAAGAGCTGAGATGGATTCCCGTCAGTACAACTTCCTGATACCCCTGTACAGACAATTCCTCCACCTGTTTCAGCACGCTCTGCAGACTGCGGCTCCTTACACGACCTCTGGCATAAGGAATGATACAATAGCTGCAGAACTGATTACATCCATCCTGTACTTTGATGAATGCCCGGGTATGCTCCGCTGGTTTTTTCAGTGCAAGCTCTTCAAAACACTGAGGCTCATGATTAATGTCAATCACCGCCTGAATTTTTTCCTCACTCTTTTTCCGGGAAAATTCCTCCAGTCGTTCAATCAATTCCGCCTTCTGATTATTACCGATCAGAATATCAATTGCTTCATCTTTTTTTGCTTCTTCCTCCTTTGTCTGCACATAACAGCCTGCCGCCACAACAACCGCATCCGGATTCATCTTTTTCGCACGGTGCAGCATCTGACGTGACTTACGATCTGCCATATTCGTGACCGAGCAGGTATTGATAACATAAACATCCGCTTTTTCCGTAAAAGGTACAATCTCATACCCTGCTTCCTCAAGCATTTGCTGCATAGCGTCCGTCTCATACGCATTTACTTTACAGCCTAAATTGTGTAATGCTGCTTTTTTCATTTTTTCTCCCCTATTTCAATTGACTTTTCCAATAAAAACCTTTACTATCAAAAGGAAGACAGTTTTAGTAAGGAGGTTTTCTATATGAAAACAGTACAGATTTCATTAAATTCCATTGGAAAAGTAAAATCATTCGTCAATGCGATCTCACAGTTTGAATATGATTTTGATTTAATCTCAGGCAGATATGTGATTGACGCTAAATCCATCATGGGAATCTTTAGTTTGGATTTATCCAAGCCGATTGATTTAGCAATACATACCGAAACCAACCTCGACGAGGTAATGGAAGTCTTAAAGCCATACATTATTGAGTAACCCGATCGTATCAATGAACGATAACTTTCAGAAGTCCCCTTTTCGGGGACTTCTTTTTCTTTCGCTCCTTATTCTGCATCAACAAGAATTGTTTCCGTAGTATCAATCGCTGTCTTTACCAGTTCTTCTATCTTCTCACTCAGTTTTAGTTCTGACTTTTTGATATAATTCAGATTCGGCTTTGTCACCGGATGTTTTGCTACAAAAATTGTACAACAGTCTTCATACGGCAGAATGGATGTTTCATAGGTATCAATCTTCTCTGCAATTGTCACAATATCCTGCTTATCCATTGCAATCAGCGGGCGGTAAACCGGCATCTGACACACCTCATTTGTAACCGCCAATGACTGCATCGTCTGACTCGCCACCTGTCCAATACTTTCGCCCGTAATCATTCCCAGGCACTTCCCCTCATTGGCAAAATGCTCCGCAATCTTCATCATATACCGACGCATAATGATTGTCAGTTCGTCATGTGGGCATTTTTCATAAATGTACAACTGAATATCCGTAAAATTAACCACATGAAGCTTAATCGTCCCCGCATATCTTGCAACCTTTTTGGCAAGATCAATAACTTTCTGCTTTGCACGCTCACTGGTGTATGGCGGTGCATGAAAATAGGTCGCCTCTAAGGTGACTCCACGCTTGGAAATCATATATCCTGCTACCGGACTGTCAATTCCCCCGGAAAGCAGAAGCATCGCACGGCCTGCTGTTCCAAGAGGCATACCGCCCGGTCCCGGAATCTCAGTAGAATAAATATTAATCATCGGACGAATCTCTACATGAATCATCACCTGCGGGTGATGTACATCCACCTTTGTATTTGGAAATGCTTCTAGAATTTTCTCTCCAAGTGCCGCGTTGATTTCCATCGAAGTCATCGGATAATTCTTTCTTGCACGTCTTGTGTCTACCTTAAAGGTAAAATGCTTGTCCGGATAAGCAGCATTCACGTAAGCAATCACATCTGCTACAAGCTGGTCAAAGCCATTGTCCTCCACCAGTACAACCGGACAGATTCCAACGATTCCAAACACTCTCTGCAGAGCACTTACAGTCTCATCATAGTCATAATCTCCCTCAGTCTCCACATAGACACGCCCGTTCTCCTTGCGTACCGTAAAGGTTCCCTCCACATTTTTCAGCTGGTACTCGATATTTTTCACCAGAGCATTTTCAAATAGATAGCGATTTTTTCCCTTAATTGCTATCTCTGCATATTTGATCAAAAAAGCTTTATACATATGATTCTCCTTGTCAATGTCTTGTATACTTCTGAAGCATTGGAATCATCTTGCACATTTCTTCCAATGCATAATCAATTTCTTCCACAGTAGTATTCACACAAAAACTAAAACGGATCGTTGAATCCAGCAGTTCATTCCTAAGTCCGATTTCCTTAAGTGTCCGGCTCACTGCCGGTTTATTAGAAGAACATGCACTGCCCGCCGAAACATAAATCTGCTTGTCCTCAAGTGCATGCAGCAGAACTTCCGCGCGCACCCCTTCCACACTTACACTTACAATATGAGGTGCACTGTTATGATCGGTATCCCCGTTCACAGTTACTCCTGGAATCTTTATTGCCTCTTCAACAAAATGATTCCGCATACTATACAGATGGTCTATTTTTGCATCAAAATCCGTATAAATTTCTTCTGAAGCTACACCGAGTGCCGCAATCGCCGGAACATTCTCTGTGCCGGAACGCAACCCCTTCTGCTGACCTCCACCATTAATAATCGGGTGAATTTTTGTTTTATCTTTGATATAGAGAAAACCGCTGCCCTTCGGTCCATGAATCTTATGACCGCTGACCGAAAGAAGATCCACTTTCATCTTATTGGGGAAGATACGCATCTTTCCATAAGACTGGATTGCATCCACATGAAAAAGTGTCTCAGGATTCTTATTCTTAATAATTTCTCCTGCCTCCGCAATTGGTTCTATTGCACCAATCTCGTTATTTACCTGCATCAGGGAAACAAGAATCGTGTCCGGACGAATCGCTTCTTCCAACTCCTCCAGAGAAATCCTTCCATATCCATCTACCGGCAGATAAGTCACTTCATATCCATGTCCCTCCAGATAAGCCATCGTATTGGAGACAGAAGGGTGCTCAATCGCCGAAGTGATCACATGCATTCCGTTTCTTTTATTAGCTTCAGCAGTACCGACAATTGCAAGGTTATTAGATTCCGTCCCCCCGGAAGTAAAGCAGATCTCTTTCTCCTGAACCTTAAGCGTTCTGGCAATTTTTTTTCTCGCATCGACCATATAATTTTCTGCAATGACTCCCATGTTATGCATGGAAGACGGATTTCCGTAATCCTGCGTCAACAGTTTCATCATAAGTTCTGCTGCCGCCCTGCTGCACCTGGTTGTTGCAGAGTTATCCAAATAAGCTTCCATCATTACTCCTTTTATATATCCAGTTGATAAATAAGCATCGAAAGTGTAGCAGGTCCAGCCGTCTCCGTACGTAGGATCCGCCGTCCAAGAGAAATCCGGTGCATTTGCTCATACTCGTCTACCGCAGCAATCTCTGCATCCGCAAAACCACCTTCCGGACCGATCATCACCCCAATAGTGGCATCTTCCGGAATGGATGCCATAAGATTTCTCGTAGCCGTAAGCCCTCGTTCGTTCTCATAGGGAACCAGTGTAAGGGTAAGATCCTGAGCCATCGATAAGGCCTCTTTCCATGAAACCGGCATATGTACCTTTGGAATCATGGTCCGTTTCGACTGCTTGGCTGCGCTCTCAGCAATTGCCTGCCAGCGCTTAACCTTCGCCTGCGCCTTCTTTGCATCCAGCTTCACCACGCAGTTCGTCATTGCCACCGGAATCACCGCATAGACACCAAGCTCCACAGACTTCTGAATGATCAGTTCCATCTTGTCACTCTTAGGCAGTCCCTGAAACAGATAAACTCTATGGGCAAACTCCGTTCCCAATTCGTCTCGTTCATCAATACCAAGACGCACCTCATCCGGCATAATTTCCACAATATGGCATAAATATGACATTCCCGAAGAATCGCTGACACGAACACGCTCCCCGGACTTCATGCGAAGGACATTGCCAATATGATTGACATCCGTTCCTATAATGACAATCGTATCTTGCTGTACCTGGTCATTTTCCACAAAAAACTGATACATCTTCTCTCCTCTGAAGGGTATTTACTGCTTCTGTGCAGTGATATTTACCCACTCTCCCTGATGGTTGATTTCCACAACCGAAAGTCCTGCCGCCTCAATTGCCTCTTTCACTTCCTGCTCCTTGAAATCAATAATTCCGGAGGTAATAAAATAGCCGCCTTTTTTCAGACGATCCGGAATCACCGGTGCCATCGGAATAATCACATCCGCAAGAATATTGGCAACAACAATGTCATATTCCTCCGTTCCAACCTCCTGTTGCAATGCTTTATCATCAATCAAATTGCCAACATAAAAGGTGCCAAGTGCGGCATCCAGATGATTAACCTCCATATTATCTCTGGTGGAAATCATGCAATCAGCATCCAGATCGGTTCCAACCACCTCTCTGGCACCAAGTTTCAACGCCACGATAGAGAGAATTCCACTTCCACACCCCACATCCAACACCTTCGGACTCTTCTCCTTCGGGGTGTAATCCTCAGTGCCACGAATATACTTTAAAAGCTGACGAATACAAAGCTGCGTTGTCTCATGCTTTCCTGTTCCGAATGAGATTCCCGGATCAATTTCAATCAGGAACTTATCCTTGTCCTCCTCCTTTAATTCTTCCCAGGTTGGCTTGATCAGAATATCTTCAATTGTAAAGGAACTGAAATATTTTTTCCAATTGTTGATCCAGTCGAGATCCTCCGTTTCGGAAGAAGTGATGATACCGCTGCCGACATCAACCATATCCCGAAGATTTTCCAGACCAATCTTCACCTGTTTTAACAGTTCCGTCTGGTCGCTGCCATCGTCCTCAACATAAAAACTCACATAGCTGATCCCCTCATCCGGTGGAAGCTCCGGCAGGAAATCGATAAACATATCTGCCTGGTCCTCCTTTGTCAGAGGAATATTATCCTCAATCTCAATTCCCTCAATTCCAAGTTCCATCAGCATCGAACTCATAAAATCTTCCGCTGCTGTAGTTGTCTCAACCGTATATTTCTTCCACTTCATATCTGTTTCCTTTCAACTTCGCTTACATTCGCAATAAAAAAGGGCTTAACGCCCCTTTTATCGCCGATCCTTTAGCAATCGTTCAAATACTTCCTCTTCTGACATAACCCGAAGATCCGGCTCCTTCTTATTCAGCATATCGTATGTCTTATGCTCATTAATATATAAGGAATTTGTATTCTCCTTATACTCCACATCCGAAATATCCTGTGTATTCCTTGTGCGGTCATCATCTGTAAACGCCTTCTGCAATCCTTCTACAAGATCTCTTCTATCCATATATTCTCTCCCCATGCAACGTCTTCTGCCCCTTATGGCTATCTCAATTATATCATGAGAAACCGTTCATCACAATCTTTTCTTTTGTCAAATCTTATACATAGCACATAGCTTATTGTACTCACTGTTAATCTCCTGAATAGTATCCTTGTCTCCATCCAGATTATCAGGATGATAAATCTTAATCAAATCCTTATAGCGCTTCTTAATTGACTGTTTGCTGCCAACCCCGGAAAAGAACATATCTCCCTTCACAATGTTATCGGCCGGCGGCTGATTCTGCGCATTCGTATTATGTGCAGAAAAATCACTCACCTTCTGATAAAACGCCTTCTGCTTTTGGACATGTTCCTTCTCAGTGGCCAGCTTCAGCAGCTCCTCCTCCAAAATCTTAAATTTCATATCAAAAAGCTTCTGCTGCTGCTCTAACCGTCGATCTTCAATCTCTACTCTTCTATGAAAATCACGTCGTTCCTGTTCTAAAATCCGCCGTTCCTCTTCCAATGCTTTGCGTTCATTCTCAAGCGTCATCGCACACACTTCCTCGTACTTTACCAGATATGGACCCAAAATCTAAACTACTAGGCACATAATACAATATTTTGAGGTAGAAATCCATAGGCGATTTGCACTAAAAAAGACCTGTATTGCCTACAGGTCTTATCCATTTAGCAGCCTCTTTTAATGTTCATCAAAGGATTCCTTAATTTTATCCATAAAGCCTTTTTTCTTTTCTTTTGTAGTCTGTGCACCACCTTCTTTTGAAAGGGTTCCTCCCGTCAGTTCATCAAATTTGCGAAGTTCTTCTTTCGCTTCCTTGCTGAGTCCTGTCGGTGTTGAAACAACAAGTGTCACATAATGGTCTCCACGCACAGCCTTATTCCGAATCGACGGAACACCCTTGCCTTTCAGACGAATTCTCGTTCCTGTCTGTGTTCCCGGTGCGACCGTGTATATGATGTCCCCATCAACCGTTTTAATGCGAATATCTCCACCAAGTGCAGCAATCGCAAAGGAAATTGAAGCGTTGGAGAATATATTCATATCCTGACGCTCAAACTGTGGGCTTCTGGATACGATTACTTCAACCAGAAGATCTCCCCTCGGTCCTCCGTTTGTTCCCGGCTCACCATAATCTCTTACCCTCACGCATTGTCCATTATCGATACCAGCCGGGATATCTACCGTCTTGCGAATTCTTTTTGCAATATATCCATTCCCATGACAATTCGGGCATTTTTCCCGTACCACTTTACCGCTTCCCCCACAATCCGGACATGTCTGTACATTCTGCATCATGCCAAACAAAGACTGCTGGGAATACACAACTTTTCCTTTTCCGCCACATTTGCTACAGGTTTCCGGTGATGTGCCGGGCTTTGCTCCTGTTCCGTGGCAGGCTCCACATTCTTCTTTATAAGCAAATTCCAATTCCTTGGAACATCCATGAATTGCCTCATCAAATGTAATCCGTACACTGAGACGAACATTTGCTCCCTTGGAAGGCCCGTTACTAGTTCCTCTTCTAGACCCACCACCGAAGAAATCGCCAAAAATATCGCCGAAAATG
Organism: Agathobacter sp.; assembly: GCA_022775045.1. GTDB lineage: Bacteria > Bacillota > Clostridia > Lachnospirales > Lachnospiraceae > Roseburia. The sequence goes on from JALFLB010000014.1 coordinate 39,102, forward strand.
TCGCCCATATCCATACCGGAGAAGTCAAATCCGCCACCACCGGCACTTCCATCAAATGCAGCATGACCAAACTGATCATACTGACGCCTCTTGTCCGGATCGCTCAGAACAGCATAGGCTTCCTGAGCTTCTTTGAACTTTTCCTCACACTCCTTATCCCCCGGATGCATATCCGGATGATACTTCTTGGCGGTTGTACGGAACGCTTTCTTTATCTCATCCTCAGTTGCGGTCTTAGAGACTCCTAAGACCTCGTAATAATCTCTTTTCTCTGCCATAATTTTATTCCCTATTCACGCATAGGGTTTCCGGGAATCCCGGAAACCCCATACACTACATTATTATTAAACTTCCTTGAAATCTGCGTCAATCACATCATCATCAGCGCCCTGTGCTCCAGCATTCATATCAGGACCTGCTGCACCACCCATATTGCTCATATCCGGGCCTGCACCTGTTGCACCCTGTGCTGCCTGTGCCTGCTCATACATCTTTGCGAATACCTTCTGTGCACTCTGTGTCAGCTTCTCCTGTGCAGCTTTCAGATCTGCGATGTCAGAATCACTCATCTGCTCAGCCTCCGGATGTGCATCCAGAATTGCCTTTACTGCATTGATATCAGCCTCAACTGCAGATTTATCAGCCGGGTCAATCTGCTCACCTACCTGGTTTAATGCCTCCTGTGTCTGGAATACAAAGGAATCAGCCTCGTTTCTTGTATCAATTGCTTCCTTTCTCTTCTTATCCTGTGCCTCGAACTCAGCAGCTTCCTTTACTGCCTTATCGATTTCTTCATCGGACATGTTAGATCCAGCTGTGATTGTGATATGCTGTTCCTTTCCGGTTCCGAGATCCTTAGCAGATACATTTACAATACCGTTTGCATCGATATCGAAAGTAACCTCAATCTGTGGAACACCACGGCGTGCTGGCGGGATACCATCCAGTCGGAACTGACCTAATGACTTATTGTCTCTTGCGAACTGACGCTCACCCTGTACTACGTTGATATCTACAGCAGTCTGATTATCTGCCGCAGTAGAGAAAATCTGGCTCTTCTTAGTAGGAATCGTCGTATTTCTCTCAATCAGTCTTGTTGCCACACCACCCATGGTCTCGATAGAAAGAGATAGTGGAGTAACATCCAGCAACAAAATCTCACCTGCACCAGCATCTCCCGCAAGCTTACCACCCTGAATAGAAGCACCGATGGCAACACACTCATCCGGATTCAATGACTTGCTTGGCTCCTTGCCTGTCATCTGTCTTACCTTATCCTGTACAGCCGGAATACGTGTAGAACCACCAACTAACAGCACCTGACCTAAATCTGCATTGGTAAGTCCCGCATCCTTCATAGCATTCTGAACCGGAATTGCTGTTCTCTCAACAAGATCATGTGTCAGTTCATCGAACTTTGCTCTTGTTAAATTCATGTCAAAATGCTTTGGTCCCTCAGCAGTAGCTGTGATGAATGGCAGGTTGATGTTGGTTGTTGTTGCAGAAGAAAGCTCCTTCTTTGCCTTCTCAGCTGCTTCCTTTAATCTCTGAAGGGCCATCTTGTCTGTTGACAGATCCACACCTTCTGCTTTCTTAAATTCATCAATCATCCACTGTGTGATCTTGTTATCAAAATCATCACCACCAAGATGGGTATCACCATTGGTAGATAATACTTCAATGACACCATCACCAATCTCAATGATAGATACATCAAATGTACCACCACCAAGATCATATACCATAATCTTCTGTTCTTTCTCATTATCAAGACCGTAAGCAAGCGCTGCTGCTGTCGGCTCATTGATGATACGCTTTACATCAAGACCTGCAATCTTACCTGCATCTTTGGTTGCCTGACGCTGAGCATCATTGAAATATGCCGGAACAGTAATTACAGCCTCTGTAACCTTCTCTCCAAGATATCCTTCCGCATCTGCCTTCAGCTTCTGCAGTACCATAGCGGAAATCTGCTGTGGACTATACTGCTTATCATCGATTGCCACCTTGTAATCCGTACCCATGTGTCTCTTAATAGAAGAAATTGTCTTCTCTGCATTGGTAACTGCCTGACGCTTTGCCGGCTCACCGATGAGACGCTCACCTGTCTTTGTAAATGCAACAACTGACGGTGTTGTTCTTGCACCTTCCTGATTTGCGATAACGGTTGGCTTTCCACCTTCCATAACAGCTACGCAGCTGTTGGTTGTTCCTAAATCAATACCTATAATCTTGCCCATTTTCTTGTCCTCCTACAAAATATCATAAATTGAAATTGTAAACATTATATATTTTACCGTTCCTTAACGGAACGGGAAAATGCATTTCTATTCGCTGACAACAGCCACCATACTGTGACGAACCACGGTATCCTTATACATATAGCCCTTCTGAAGCTCCTGAGCCACCGTTCCCGGCTCATATTCCTCACTCTCGACCTGCATCACTGCATTGTGAAGTTCCGGGTTGAATTCTTCGCCCACTGCCTCGATTGGTTTTACTCCAATCGAATCAAATTCCTTCATCAGCTGCTTATAAACCTTATCCATACCTGTCACAAATGCATCATCCTTTTGTTCTTCCGGCACTCCTGCAAGTCCTCTCTCAAAGTTATCCACAATCGGAAGTACTTTCTCAATAATTGTCCGTGCACCCATATCAAACATTTGGGATTTTTCTTTCTCAGTACGCTTACGAAAATTATCAAATTCCGCCATCTGACGCCTCAGACGATCATTTAAATCTTCAATCTGTTCGTCCTTTTTATCTTTCTTCTTTTTCTTTCCAAAGATACCATCCTTTTTTTCCTTGTCTTTGGAATCTGCTGCCTGTTCTTTTGCTTCCTCTCCGGCTTCTTCTTGATCTTGGGATTCATCCGGTGTCTCTTCGACTGCCTCATCCTCTGCCGGTGCTTCCGCAACACTTTCTTCAGAAGTCTCTGCCTGATTTTCTTCCACTGCTTCTGTCTTTTCTACTACTTCTTCTTTAAGCTCGACATCCTTTTCCTTTGTCTCTGCCATGTCTACCACCTTTCTAGGAATCACCTTTTGGTTTATCGAATATGCCGTCCAGCTGGGACTTCAAATTCTTCAGGTTATCCACTACATTTTCGTAATCCATACGCTTTGGTCCAACGATTCCAATCGTTCCCTTCACGCCCTCCCCCAGATCATATGTTGCAGTGACAACACTACAATCTTTCAATGTCTGTACCGGGGTTTCATTTCCTATATAAACCTGAATCCCATTTCCTTTGCTTTCATCATCAGAAAGAGATTCTGTTACAAGGTTCAACAACTCATCCTTCTCCTCAAAGGTGGAGAGAAGGTTGGCCGCATTTTCAGAATCCGACAATTCCGGATACTTTAAAATGTTGGTTGCTCCACTTGTATAAATCTGAAGATCTTCATTCTCGGAAAGTGTCTGTGCCAATGTATCCAGCACATCACTTACAATGGTACTGTGAATACCTGCCTGCTCCTTTAACTTGGAAATTGTTCCAAGATTTATCTCCTGCAATGAAAGACCATTCAGTGCAGTGTTCAGCAGGATATTCAGCTTTAACAATGTTTCATTGTCCAACTGCTCCGACACATTGATCATCTGATTTTTCACCATATTACTGTTCATGACAATTACTGCAAGAATATGTTCATCATCAACATTAGACAGCTGAATAAACTTCACCTTGTTGGTGCTGTAGGCCGGTGTTGATACAAGCGTTGCATAATTTGTATTATTTGCAAGCATCTTGGCAACCTGCTTTAGTACCTGTTCCATCTTCTGTGTTTTCTCAATGACAAAGTCTTTCATCTCCTTCACTTCACGGTTCTTCTCCTGCATCAAATGATCCACATAGAACCGATAGCCTTTGTCGGAAGGAATTCGTCCTGCAGAAGTATGCGGCTGTACGATATAACCCAGTTCCTCCAAATCGGACATCTCGTTGCGAATGGTCGCAGAACTCAAATTTAAATCCGTATACTTGGAAATTGTACGGGAACCAACCGGCTCACCAGTCGCCAAGTAATTTTGAATGATTGCATCCAAGATCTTAACTTTTCTCTCATCTAACTCTACATTCTCGTTTTCCATTCATACACTCCTGTCGAAATGCATCTCCGATGCCTCTCTGTTACTGTTAGCACTCGTTTACTTGGAGTGCTAATATCGTTCTGCTATTAAAATAGCACCTTGGCGTTATGTTGTCAACACCTTGGTGCTATTTTATATTTTTTTTATGATTTCATACAAGGATCACCATTCAGAAACTTCTTATAGCAAAAACTTCGACATTACATAATTTCCCAGATCCATTCCTCTATCTGTCAGTGCAATCCTTCCTCCCATCGTGACAATAAGTTCCTGCTTCTTGAGCTTGTCCAGTACCTCGAGATATACCGCCTCAATCGGTACGCCAAAATTGCGTTCAAAATCAGCGCGAGTTACACCTTCATTCATACGCAATCCGAGAAACATAAATTCTTCCATCTGCGACTTGCGGCTTACAACCTCCGCTGACACATGCAGATTACTTCCAAACCATTCTCCCTGCGGCTGTTCCATCCCCTCCTCCGGAGCAAAATCCTCCGGCGGCAGAAACTGAAGCTTTTTGCAGAGATCCATGTACTCGTACAGCTCACGCGTGTTGGAATAACGCACATTTTCCACCAGTGATGCTGCACCGAGTCCAAGTCCAAGATAATTTTCTCTTGTCCAGTAACCAATATTATGCCTGCAGGCAAATCCCGGCTTTGCGAAATTTGAAATCTCATACTGTTCATATCCTGCTGACTTTAGTATGTCCTGGGTTGCTTTTGTAATGCGGTAGCTCTCATCCTCATCCGGCAGAATCTCCGTATGAATACCGGCCTGCTGCGCAACTGCATCAAACTTATAACGTTCATAAAACGGGGTTCCCTTCTCTATAATCAGAGAATATGCCGAAATATGCTCCGGCTTCAAACGCACTACCTGCTGCAGGGTTCGAAGAAATTTTTCCAAAGTCTGATAAGGCAGACCACTGATCAGATCAATATTGATATTGGAAAAGCCACCATTTCTCGCAAGTTCATAAGTCTTTAAAAACTGTTCATAGGTATGAATCCGTCCCAGAATCTTAAGTTCCTCATTATCTGCCGACTGAAGCCCGATTGACAACCGGTTGATTCCCGCCTGCTGATAAGCTTTCAGCTTTGCAGCTGTAACCGTTCCAGGATTACACTCGATGGTAATTTCCGCATCCTTAGTTACATGAAAACTCTGGTAAACCTGATCCAGCACTGCTGTCATAAGCTCCGGCTCCAGCCAGCTTGGGGTCCCTCCGCCGATATAGATTGTTGGAACAATATACGCTCCCATCTGTTCTCCATAAAAACGGATTTCCTGCAGCAGTGCATGGATATACTGTGTCTGCGTCTTAGAATCCCCCGGAAAAGAAAGGAAATCACAATAATCGCATTTTTTCACACAAAATGGAGTGTGAATATATAATTCCAGATTTCTGTTCCTCATGATTGATATCATTACTGTCTAATCCTCGTCCAGCTTTAACACACTCATAAATGCTTCCTGCGGCACCTCTACCGTTCCAATCTGGCGCATACGCTTCTTTCCTTCCTTCTGCTTCTCCAAAAGCTTCTTCTTACGGGAAATATCGCCGCCATAACATTTTGCAAGTACATCCTTCCGCATTGCCTTAACGGTTTCTCTTGCAATAATTTTACCGTTAACGGCAGCCTGAATCGGAATCTCAAACAAATGTCTTGGAATCTCCTGTTTTAAACGCTCACACATTCTGCGTCCTCTGTCATAAGCACTGTCTTTAAATACAATAAAGGACAATGCATCCACCATTTCCTTATTGATGAGGATGTCCAGCTTGACAAGTTCCGAACGGACATACCCCTTCATTTCATAATCAAAGGAAGCATATCCCCGCGAACGCGACTTAAGTGCATCAAAAAAGTCATAAATAATCTCATTGAGCGGCAGATCATATTTGATGACTGCACGGGTTGCTTCTATATAATCCATACTGATGTAAATACCTCGGCGTTCCTGGCAAAGCTTCATGATTGCCCCGACATACTCGCTGGTCACCATAATTTCTGCGGAGACAAACGGTTCCTCCATATATTCAATCTCAGACGGATCCGGTAGATTCGAAGGATTCGTCAGATCAATCACTTCACCATTGGTCTTATGCACTTTATAGATAACGCCCGGTGCCGTCGTGACAAGATCCAGATTGAATTCTCTCTCCAGACGCTCCTGAATAATTTCCAGATGCAAAAGTCCTAAGAACCCACAGCGGAATCCAAATCCCAACGCCAGAGATGTTTCCGGCTCATATTGCAGAGATGCATCATTAATCTGAAGCTTCTCCAACGCATCCCGAAGATCGGGATATCTGGCACTGTCCGCAGGATAAAGACCACAGTACACCATCGGATTTACTTTCTTATATCCCGGTAACGGCTGGGCACAAGGACGATCCACCTCCGTAACTGTATCACCCACACGCGTGTCACGCACATTCTTAATACTCGCCGCAATATAGCCAACCATCCCTGCGGAAAGCTCATCACAGGGAATAAACTGTCCCGCTCCGAAATACCCGACCTCCGTAACCAGATCCTCTGCACCGGTTGCCATCATCCGGATCTTTGTTCCAACCTTTACCGTTCCTTCCTTGATACGGCAGAACACAATGACTCCTTTATAAGAATCATAGACAGCATCAAAAATAAGTGCCTTGAGTGGTGCGCTTGGATCTCCCTTCGGAGCTGGGATTCTCGTAACGATCTGCTCCAAAACCTCCTCAATATTAAGCCCGGTCTTTGCAGAAATACGCGGCGCGTCCATCGCCTCAATTCCGATTACATCCTCAATCTCCTGTGCAACCTCCTCCGGTCTTGCACTCGGCAAATCAATCTTATTGATAACCGGCAGCACATCCAGATCATGGTCCATGGCAAGATACACATTGGCCATTGTCTGCGCCTCCACTCCCTGCGCTGCATCCACAACAAGAATTGCGCCGTCACACGCCGCAAGACTTCTCGAAACCTCATAGTTAAAATCCACGTGTCCCGGTGTATCAATCAAATTAAAGATATATTCTTCCCCGTCCTTCGCATTGTAAATAATGCGCACCGCCTGAGATTTAATGGTAATTCCACGCTCACGCTCCAAATCCATATTATCGAGCACCTGTGCCTGCATCTCGCGGCTGGTCAATGTACCGGTTTTCTCAATGATACGATCTGCAAGCGTAGACTTGCCGTGATCAATATGGGCAATAATGCAAAAATTCCGAATTTTGCTCTGATCGACTGACATAGTTTTCCTCTTCCTTTAAAACTGTTCCTTTTGCTGCTAAATATCTATTATACGAAAATGTTATGTATTTTTCAAATAAATTATATTTGAAACAGAGACATCCACTTTTCCCACATCTGCTGCCGGACATCATCACTTGCAAAGCTTGATGCAATTGAAGCCATATAGATTTTCTCACACATATCCTCCTTAAGCATACCTGCATCGACAAGACGCATATATTCATCTGTACACGTTGTACCGCTTACTGTACGGTTGTCGGTATTAATAGAAAGCGGAATCCCTGCCTCGTAAAACTCGGTAAAAGGGTATGCGTTAAAATCCGTAAGTGCCTTTGTCTGCAGGTTACTCGTCGGACAAAGCTCTACACCAACCTTCTTCTCTGCACAAAGCTTCTTCAGTTCCTCATTCCCCCGCATGGCAATCCCGTGTCCGATTCTTCGCGCTCCAAGTTCAACCGCCGTACGGATATTCTCTACGCTGCCACATTCCCCCGAATGGATGGTAAATGGCATTTCATAGCGCTTAGCCGTTGCAAATATTTCAGCAAAATCCGCCGTCGGATACGCTTTCTCATCGCCTGCCAGATCACAGGCAACCACACCATTTCCCAAAAACTCTCTGGCTTCTTTCAACATTGCAAGATTTGTATCCGCATCCAGATTCCGCATTGTACATACGATAATACCGGTAAGAATTCCAGTCTTCTCACGCGCTTTGGCAAGCCCTTCCTCCACACTTTCGATAACCTCCCGAACAGAAAGCCTCTGGCTGGTAGAAAAAGAAGGAGCAAACCGCACTTCAATATATGTTACGTGCTCCTTTGCCGCTTCCATAGCCAGATCCTCGGCGGCCGCACAAAGTCCCTCCTTCGTCTGCAGGCAACGAAGCGGCAGATCAAACTTCTCAAGATACTCTGAAAGACTGCTGCAGTCCTGAGGTGCAGTCAGCATCTGCGAAAGCTGCTCCGTTGTATACTCCTCCCCCAGTTCTTTCAAAAGCCGCTTCGTGAGCGATACACTCATGGAACCATCCAAATGACAGTGCAATTCAATTTTTGGCATATTATATGCAATAAAATGATTCATGCGAACTCCTTTCTTTTTTGGTATTGTGAGTAACTTCCTACAATGACTTACACTATCAGTTCACATTATAAGACTCTGTAAAATGGAATATCCGATAGTTCCCCCCGGCATATTTACTCCAAAATTATCTGCAATAGTTGCACCTATTACTGCAAATGTATCCACATTCTCAAGTCTGCCTCCTTGTCTCATGGATGGGGAGTAAGCAAGAAACGGCACCTTCTCCCTTGTGTGATCCGTGCCAATATAGGTTGGATCATTGCCATGGTCGGCAGTAATGATCAGCAGATCCTTCTGGCCAAGCATTGGCAGCAATTCCCCAAGCTTAAGGTCAAATTTTTCAATTTCCTCACCATAACCAATTGGATTTCTGCGATGTCCCCACAGTGCATCAAAATCCACCAGATTTGTGAAGCACAACCCCTGGAAATTCCGCTGTGCAATTTCGATTGTCTGATTCATTCCGTGGACACTGCTGTCGGAATGATTACTTTCCGTAATTCCCTCACCAGCAAAAATATCACTGATCTTGCCGACAGAAATCACATCATATCCTGCATCCTTTAAAGCATTCAGCGCAGTTGGTCCTGTCGGCTTAAGTGCATAATCCCTGCGATTTCCAGTCCGGACAAAGCTTCCCTTCTTACGTCCCACATATGGGCGTGCAATAACACGGCCCACCCGCCACTCATCACGCATGGTAAGCTCCCTTGCGATCTCACAGTAGTGATAAAGCTGTTCCAGCCCCATCGTCTCCTCATTCCCGCAAATCTGCAGAACAGAATCCGCAGAGGTATAGACGATCAGCTTACCCTCATTAATTTCCTGCTCACCAAGCTCGTCCAGAATCACTGTCCCGCTCGCAGCTTTATTGCCTATCACTTTCCTCCCACAGCGCTTCTCCAACTCATCGATGAGTTTCTGCGGAAATCCATTTTGGGTGAAAGTGATAAAGGGCTTTGTAGTCTCAATGCCCATCATCTCCCAATGTCCGGTCATAGTATCCTTACCATTACTCGTCTCATTCATTGCCATATATCGGCCGGCGGGTAAATCTGCCGGTTTCACCCCGTGAAGCTCCTTTAAATTTGCCATTCCGAGCCTTACGAGATTCGGGATCTCAAAGTGCTCAACTGTCTCAGCAATATGTCCAAGGGTATCCACCCCCTCATCTCCAAAACGCGCAGCATCAGCCATCGCACCAATTCCAAGAGAATCCAGAACAATTACAAATACTCTGTCAAATGGTCTATCCATATTCTTCCCACCTACTCCATACTCTTTACGATTTTAACGATCCTGCTTGTCCCAAGCCTGTCCGCTCCTAGCTCTACAAATTTTTCGGCATCTGCCAAAGAAGAAATGCCTCCAGCCGCCTTAATTTTGATTCCCTCTCCCACATGTGATGCAAATAATGCAATATCATCAAAGGTCGCTCCTGCGGTCGAAAACCCTGTTGAAGTCTTGATATAATCCGCACCGGACTCCGTTACAAGCTCACACATTTTTATTTTTTCCTGATTCGTTAAAAGACAGGTCTCTATAATCACCTTTAAAATCCGTCCCTGGCAGGCTTTTTGAATTTGACGGATTTCATCCAGCACATATGCTTCGTTTCCTGACTTCAGCATACCGATATTGATAACCATATCAATCTCATCTGCCCCATTCGCCACAGCATCCTCCGTTTCAAACACCTTGGTTGATGTCGTGCAATTGCCATTCGGAAAACCGATCACTGTACAGATGCGCATCTGCTCTTTCACATACTCCTTTGCCTGCTTCACATAACATGGTGGAATGCACACCGAAGCCGTCCCATAACGGATTGCATCATCGCAAAGCTCACGGATTTCGTCCCACGTGGCAGTCTGCAGCAATAGCGTATGATCTACCTTTCCAAGTATCTGTCTCTGTTTTTCATCCAAATTCATCTCATTCTCCTTTATTGTCCGATTCAAGATTTTCCGGTCCAAACCCCATCGGAAGCAATTCCTCCAGCATATATACACGGTACTCTTCCTTTGTGCCTGCCAAGATAATGCGAAAATGCTTGGGATCACAAAACTCCATCATTACCTGACGGCAGACCCCGCATGGGGGACAATAAGAAAGCTCCTCTCTGCCTTTGGGTCCCCCGACAATTGCAATTGCCGAAAAGTTCCGCTCCCCTTCACTGACTGCCTTAAAGAAAGCAGTGCGCTCCGCACAGTTTGTGGGTGTATAGGCAGCATTCTCAATGTTGCATCCCAAATAAATTCTGCCCTCCTGTGTCAAAAGTGCCGCACCTACCTGAAAATGTGAATAGGGTGTATAGGCACGATTTCTGGCAAGAAAAGCCTGTTCCACCAATTCCTCATCTGTCACTTTAATCATTCTTATCCTCCCGGATCAACGTGCGGATTGCTTCCACCGCCGTCTCAATCGCAATAGAGGTGTCATGTACCTGTTCATTTGACAACCCCTTTCTTGCGCGCTCCTGATTCGCAATCACAAGAAAACAGGAACCCACACGCACCCGAAGGAAACTCCCCGCAATAAACAATGCAGCCGACTCCATCTCCGAAGCAAGACATCCCATACGCAGCCAGGCTTCCCACTTATTGGTCAGTTCGTAACTGACCGGCATAACCTCCGGCTCATGCTGGCCGAAAAAGGAATCCTTACATTGCACAACTCCTACATGATAACGTTTTTCCAACTTACTTGCCGCCTGTACCAGCGCACTTGTCACCATATAATCTGGAACTGCCGGATACTCGATTGGCGCATACTCACGGCTTGTTCCCTCCATACGGACCGCACCGTTCGCAATCACCAGATCTCCTCCAAGTACATCCTCCTGCATTCCTCCACAAGTTCCCACACGGAGAAAAGTATGTGCACCGCACTTGGACAATTCCTCGATTGCAATTGCTGCTGACGGACCTCCAATCCCCGTTGAAGTAACACTCACCTTCACCCCGTCTAATGCACCGGTATAGGTGATAAATTCCCTGCTGTCCGCAACAAGCACCGGATGATCCAAATACGCTGCAATTTTTGCACACCTTTTAGGATCCCCCGGCATAATCACATATTTTCCAATGTCCTCAGGCCCCACTCCCGTGTGATACTGTCTTCCCGATCCTTCTGTATAATCAATCATTTTTATCCCCCGCTTTCTCAGTTGCCTAATCTTATTATAAGCATTTTATCCCTCATTTTTCAACACTTTTGCAAGCAGATCTGCAAGGGGTTCCATGGAATTTTTTGCCTCCTCAAAAGTATTGGTCTGTGCCCCTACTTCGACCAGCATGGATTTCGGACAAAAGTGCATATTAAAACGATATCCCTTTAAATAAATCCGACGGGTCAGATCCGGATAATATTCTGCAGCTGCAAGCTGCATTTGGAATGAAAAAGCCAGATTTTCATCTATGTAAGGATTTTTCAGATACGCGATATCTCCAGCTGCTGTGGTACGGCTGAGTCCATTAAAAAACATAATCTTCGCCATCTTTTTTCCATTTTGTTCTGTGACAAGATGGGTATTCTCATTCACACCATCCCTGTGCAGATCAATCACAACCTGAATAGACGGATGTTCTTTGAGAAGCTTTTCAACAGACGGAGCTGCATTTGAGTAGGCATGATCCCGGTCTCCCACATCATACTCCCCTTTATGATGCAATACCTCAAAGCCCTCCTCCTCAAGCAATTCAGTCAAATAATCTCCAACACCCACCACGGAAGTGGAAGCGTCCCCCGGTCTGGAATCTTTGTATGCCTCCTGTGAATGTGTATGGTAAATCAGAATCTGTGGTCCATCCACATTCATATCCACCTTCATATCAGGTTCCAAAAGCTTATCAGCATTCAACTGATCTTTTCCAATCGTCGTCGTATTGTCTACCTGATAAAATGTCTGTCTCAAATAATCAAAATCCTCCAGCTTCTTTCGGTTGATAGTCATCTTTTTCCCGTCATCAAAACTCGTTTTCACAGATTCTTCCTTCTCTTCTTTCCTTTCCGCAGATGACACAGTCTCGTCCACTTTTGCCATCTCTACAGCTTCCTGATTTTCCTTAAGTATCTGCTTTGCCTGTGCATTTTCCGCTGCTGCAAGATTTTCATAGTAGGACAGACTTTCTTCCTGGGACTCATACCACAACCGTTCTTCATTATAGGCGATTGCCGGATACATAGACGCTGTTACATCCCGATATGCCGACGGAGTTCCCTCTCCCTGTACGCTGAGGAGACTTGGCACATATATATTCAACACCCCATTATAAAATTTCAAGGACAGATTCTGTCCCATGCTTTGCACCAGTCCGTCTCCCCAATAATACAAAAAGCTCCCGATCAGCAAAAAATTTGCAATAATTCCCAAAAGAAGCAAGCGTCTCCTCAAGCTATCACCACCTCGAAGTATTATATGCCCTTTCCTTCCTCCTTATTCCCCAGCAGTGCGATATTGAGTCCCTCTGAAATCAAAAAACTCAGTTGCTTAATCGAATCATCAATATTTTTTGGCGTTACAAAAAGTCCATTGAGTTGCGGAGAGAGCAACTCACGTGAAAGCTCCCGCCGTTCCCGCTCATCCAGTTTCTCCAGATCAGAGAGCGACATTGCCTCAATCAACTCTGTCATGGCATCGGATACAATCGTCGCAGCATCCACCACCGTCGGAACCCCCAGCGAGATCACCGGGACTCCCACACTCTCCTGATTCAGTGCATTACGATGGTTGCCGATTCCGCTTCCCGGTGTAATACCGGTATCCGTCAGCTGAATGGTTCTCCCCAAGCGCTTTACATTACGTGCAGCAAGCGCATCCACTGTAATCACAAAATCCGGATTGGTCTCCTTCACAACCCCACGCAGAATTTCCACACACTCCATTCCGGTCTGTGCCATAACCCCCGGAACAATTCCGCTTACCTTGCTCACATCCTCATCAGCAAATGCATATTTACCAAATTCATTCAGGATATGCCGGGTGATAAAAAGATTGTCAACCACTCTCGGACCGAGAGCATCCGGTGTCACCTCACGGTTACCAAGCCCTACAATTAGAGCAGATACCTCAAGTCCCTTGTCCAAATCCCTCTCTGCCTTTGAAACCGGCAGCATCTGTCTTAAAATTTTTGCCAGCTCCATTGAAATATTGCGGTGGTATCCGGCATCCTCTTCGATCATCTCCGGCGCCTCAATTGTAACATACGTCCCCCGGGGTCTGCCCATGGCTTTAGCCGCATTCTCTGTTTCAATGATCACCGTGCTGACCACCACCCCGTTTCCCCGCGGCTCTTCCGAAAAACGGACGCCTCTTACTATTCCTTTGTCTTTTTGCAGGCGCTCCTGCGACTCAAGTGCAAGATCCGTACGAATCGGATAACTTTCCTCTTGCATATACTTTCCCTCCCCTATTGAACATCAGCTCATTCCTAGAATACGCAAATATCTCTTATTACGTTCAATTTTTCCCAATTTTTTTCATTTTATGTATTGACAGCGGAGCGCGCTTGGAATATTATATTCTAGTATGTTTGCGATGAAGCGTCCGTGTCTGTTTCACCGCAGGAACAACTGAGAATATCATGGATATGGAGGTGTACAGATTGGCTAACATTAAATCTGCTAAGAAGAGAATTTTAGTTACAGAGACAAAGACTGCTAGAAATAAGGCAATCCGTTCTGAGGTTAAGACTTCTATCAAGAAGGTAGAGGCTGCTGTTGCTGCTAAAGATAAGGCTGCTGCAGAAGCTGCATTTAAGAATGCCTCATCTGTTATCGAGAGTGCCTGCTCTAAGGGCGTTTACCACAAGAATAACGCAGCCCGCAAGGTCTCCCGTTTAGCAAAATTAGTTAACGGCGTAGCTTAATTAATAAGTATAATAGAACCCACCAGTACCGTCATGCTGGTGGGTTTTTTATTATCTATTTTACTTTTTTCTGGCTGCTGTACTCCACGATGAACAACTCCACCGCCATCTGGTCATTCATGCGTCCGGTCTTGACAGCAGTCTCATACTCCACCCCATCCCGGATTGCCTGTTTGAGCTGCTCCATGGAAAACGCACGGCACTGTGACTGATACTTGCGCACTGCCCAATCCGGACAGCCTGCCTTGGATGCGATATCGCGGTTGCCAAAGCCCTGATTGGTCATGGACTTGACCACCATCATACGCTGGAACTGATTTGTCACCAGATAGAGAATCCGCATCGGCGCCTCCTTTAAAGCAAGAAGATCATAGTAGAGATCGAGCGCTTTTTTCTGCTGGTGCTGGGCGACAGCATCCACCATGTCAAAAATCTTGTTTTCCGTCTGCTCCGTGGTAATTACCTCCACATCCGCTACATCGATGTATTCTTTTTCCATCGTATAACACAGAAGCTTCTCCAGTTCCCGGTCAATGTTCTCCATGTCATTTCCTGTCTTACGCACAAAAAGAGCATAGGCATCCCTTGTAATGTTCTTGCCAGCCTTTCGGATTCTTCCCTCAATCCAGCGGGATAGTGTCTCATCCGTCTGTCTTGCAAATTCCACAACACTTCCGATTTTCCTGACCTCCTTGAACATTTTTGTCTTCTTATCGACCTCCTTCTCCACAAAAATAAAATAAGTGGTCTCCGGCACGGATGCCATATAGTCAGCAAGCTCCTCGGCACTCTTCTTAAACAATCCGCTGTCCTCAATGAGAATCAGCCTGCGGTCTGCAAAAAATGGAAGTGTCTCCGCCAGGTCAACGATTTCTTTCTGATTGATATCCCCGCCCGAAAACGCCCCATAATTCATCGTATCATCCTCTGACACAATTGCACGCTTCAGCTTGTCCCGATACTGCCGGATCAGATACTGCTCCTCTCCATAGAGAAGATAAACCTGCTTTAATTGTCCTTCTTTAATATCTTGATCTATCGTTTTCATATATTCCTTTACTTCCATCAAAAAAAGCGATATCCCTCTATCGAGATATCGCTCCCTTCGAAATCAGTTATTTGCGTTTGTCCTTATTGGACTTCTTTACAACCGTAGCGGCCTTTGCAACTGCTTTCGCTGTAGAAACGGTGCTCTCCACCTTCTGTGCAACCGTCTTCTTTGGTTCTTCCTTTTTTGCAAGGTCCTTCAGCATTAAAGCCTTCGGAAGATCTCCTTCTGCGGTCAGCATTCCATTGTTAAATGCATCCAACACATCCAGTTTTCCCTCTGCCAAAGCAATCAGATTCTGTGCCGAAATGGTAACCAGAATATCACGGTCGTAATACTCATAAGGTTCAATATGAATCTTACCGTCAGCAATCTCAAGATACAAAGCACCATCTGCCTCGCCTCTGACATTGAACTGAATTGCCAGATGTTCCTTTACCGTACTTGCATCATACTTTCCATATTCAGTTTGTAATTTTGCTACTAATTCTTCATAAGTCATTTTCATTCTCCCTATCTTACCCTTTCATACCTACACTTATAAGTATAACTTTTACTGATTTCTTGTCAAGCACCCAAAACTTTTTTTTGCATCTGCGCGAAGCCAATCATTATCTTCGCATTTTACAGTGCATACACGCAGAGGAAGTATAGCCATTTATGCAAAACCGGCTGGAAACACTCCCAGCCGGTTTCTATCAATCAGTTTTCAACAATCATTACCCCCTCCTTGTTTCTGCATATCTTCACCTGTCCGCTTTCAATTGTACACAAAAAACGGCTGCCGCTTTCTCTTATCCGTTCCACCGCCTCCGCGCCAGGATGCCCGTAGCGATTACCTTCCCCCGCTGAGGCAACTGTCAATTCCGGCATCAACGCATGCAAAAATGTTGTACTACTGGAATACTTCGAACCATGATGATCCGCCTTATAAAAGTCCACCTTCGCACAAAGTCCCTTCTCCACAAGAGACTCTTCCACCTCTGCCGAAAGATCCCCGGCAAACAGTGCACTTGTCCCGCAATCCTCAAATCGAAGCACGAGACACAGATCATTGATATCCTCTGCTTCTGCATCCGCTGCCGGATACAGGCACTGTATCTTTGCCTGATTCGCGAAAAGAAAATCTCCTGCCTCCATATATAGTACCTCCGTGCCCACATCTTCCGCAAGCTGCACCAGTTTCATCGTCCTCTCCTCTTTCGCTGCCGCCTCTGCAACTACCAGATTTTTAATGCGATAACCAGATACCAATACTTCCTGAATGCCAGAGATATGATCCTCATCTGTGTGGCTGATAAACCAATAGGAGATTTCCTTCACACCCTTCGACTTTAAAAACGGTAAGATGCGATGATCACCCACATTTTTCACATCCGTGCTGCCTCCATCGATAAAAAAAGACACCCCATCACTCGTACACAGATAAATACCATCTCCCTGCCCGACATCAAGCACATCCATTTCAAATTCCTTCTTCTGCGGGAACAGTAAAACAAAAAATATCACAGCCACACAAGATCCAAACCTGAGCACCCATTTCTTTTTCTTAACAAGTCCTGTTTTCTCACCTTTTTCTCTCTGCCTTCTGGTCCGGAGCCACAGAAGATATATCCCCCCCGCCAGCATCACATAGTATACCAAAATCTTCCACATGTCCGGTTTCCCTGAAATATAGCATGCTCCGGGCAATCCAGTAAAAAGAAGGCAGCACTTGTGATACAGCCACAAAATCCACCCGCAGGGTGCAAGTAAAATACGGCCCGCTGCCGGAACCAAAAGCCCCAGCACAGCTCCCGTTACCGCCAATCCCATCAATCTCGAAATAAACGCCAGCACAAAAAAATTCAACACCATGGCATAGATTGGAATCTCATAGTAGTAATAAGCCACAAGCGGCAGTGTAAAAAGCTGGATTGCAAAACTTGTCCATAACCCGTTTTTCTGTTCCTGTAATATCCGCGTGTACTCGAACTGCAGTCCCTGTCGCAGAGACATAGTATCCTTACCGTGTTTTGTTTCCTCCTGCCGGTCATCGCAGGATTCTTCTTTCAGGCAAACGGCTCTCCATTCACGAAACACGCTTGCTCCCACACCAATCCCCAGCACTGCAGCCACTGAAAAAAGGAATCCCGAATAACCGGTCAGAAAGGGATTTTCCCATAATAAAACAATAAACACAACCCCCAGTGCACTCAGCAGATCATACGCACGTCCCAGCACATCGGCCAGAAGATAAACCAAAAGCATCCCAACTGCACGTCTTGTAGAGATACTGTTTCCGCTCATTATGGCATAAGACAACATAAAAAACGCCGTCCAGACAGCCGCCATCGGATATCCAAATCCACACCTGCGGCGCAGCAAGTGATACACCCCCATACCTAACAACGACACATGTAACCCCGAAATCGCCAGGATATGAGAAATACCGGCTCGCTGGTAAAGCGACTTAATTTCTGCATCCAGCCCACTTTTTTCCCCAAGAAGCATTGCCGCCAATACGCCGTCATCATCCACAGACTTATCAATTACCTGCTTCAAACGCTGTCGGATATAAACAAGCCCGTTTCGATAAGGATCCGGTTTTCCCCACACAGCGCACACCTGCTCCACCCACAGTCCGAAATCAATCTTCTGACTGCGGTAGAAAGTTCTCGCATCAAAACCGCCCTCGTTAGCCGCCTCATCAAATAATGAAATTGTCCCTTGTAAAACCATGATTTGTCCGATGGATGATTCATCGGAAGAACAATATGCCAATACATCATTGCATGGCACATTCTTTCCAGAAAGATTGACGTTGCAATCTGTAAGATAATAATAGAAATAGCGTGATTTTTCTTCTACACGCACAACTCTGCCTGCCAGCTGAACCTCCTGTCCGTCACTCAGTTCCTGCAGATAACGCTCTCTAAATGCACACTCATGATTTGTATGAAACCATCCCAGAAAAAAGAAAAGCGGAAGTCCAACTGCAAACATCCACTTTCGCACCCCTTTCTCCTTCCAGGGCTGCGCATATAGAATCAGCAGCAATGCACAGACGGACACTATCATCCCATGCATGCTGCATAACACACCTGCGAGAAACGTACAGGCAAGCAAAAGAAATGGTCTTTTCTTCACTCTGTCGACTCTATCCTTTCTTCCCCATTCTCGACAATACTTAAATCCGCCTGATACATCGTAGCAAAATCGTAAGTATACCTGCATTTACCGCTCGTATCTCCGTTGATGGAAATCTGTACCTTCTCAATGCTTGGAAGTTCTGTCAGCGAATCCACAATGGAGAATAATACCACCTGTTCATTAATCTCTTTATTCTGATTTAAGAACATCTCATCCAGATTCACATAGCAGACCGAATCCACAACTGTGATGGTAATCAGCTTGGTTCCTGTCGGAATCGTTGCCTGAAGTCCACTCTTTTTGGGTCCCTCCATCAATTGCTCCATAACCAGCTTTTCCAGTGAAATGTTTGAACTGTAATGAACCTCCCGTGTTTCCGGAATCAGACGATTCCCTTCTTTATTTGAAAAATAAAGGGTCAGTGTTGTCTTCTGACTTGAATTGATCTGTTCCCCGGGATTCTCCACAAAGCTGTCCAGGCTCATAGCACCAACATTGGTTCCATTGCTATTCACAAGCGGTTCTGACTCCACGGTAAACATCACATAGGGATAATCCGTAACCTGAAGCAGTGTTTTGGCGATTGCTGCACGGGTGAGGATTTCCTCAGTCGCTTCCATCTCGTAATATTCCCTGCTAAAATCCACTGTAATCTGATAAGACATAACACTAAACCCAAGCACCTTGACATTGGAAGGAATTGTCCGCCGAAGAGAAGCGTCCTCCGGCTGAGTCTGCAATGCTTCTAACAGCTCCTCGATCCGCGACTTTTCCTCTTTCTGCGTAAGTTCCACTTTCTCCGGCACCAGTTTGGTGACATCCGCATTCAGATAATATACGAAATATTCGCCTTCTTTTTTCTCTCTGCCACATCCCGCAACCATCAGCAACAATAATGCCAACAGAAGCGTAACTGCCATTATTTTCTTCCTCATAGGCTTCTCCTACGCAATATAATTAAGCGGTATCCGCACATCAAACGTCGTTCCTTCACCAAGCACAGAGTGAACCTTAATAGCCCCCCGGTGCATCAGAATGGAATTTCTCGTAATAGCAAGTCCCAGACCCGTTCCTCCAATCTCACGGGAATGTGATTTATCCACGCGGTAAAATCGCTCGTAAATATGATCCAGTGACTCCTCAGGAATACCAATTCCGGAATCCTCCACCTTAAGATAAAAATACTGATGATCTGCGTTCAGGGATACATGCACCCATCCTTCCCCGTCATTCCGGTTATATTTAATGGCATTCTCCACAAGATTCGTAATAGCCAGTGTAATCTTGACCTCATCCACCTCTGCAGTCACCGGGCGAAAACTCTCAAGCACCAACTCAACCTTCTGCTTGTCCGCAATGGGCTGCAGCCTCTTTAAAATCTGTTCCAGCAGTTCATTCACATTGACCGTTGAGACATTTAAATCTGCCGCCGATTTATCCATTTTTACCAACGAAAGCAAATCATTAATAATTTTCGTCTCTCGCTCAATCTCGTTGGTAATATCCTCCATAAACTCCTGATAAAGTTCTTTCGGAGCATCCGGCATACTGTTAATGGAATCCGCCAGAACCTTCATCGAAGTCAGCGGGGTCTTAAGCTCATGTGAGACATTTGACACAAACTCCTGCCTTGAATCATCCATAATCTTCATTCTTCCGAGCATCTGATTGAAGCGCTCACAGATTTGAATGGTCTCCGAATAATCATTGACCTGCAAACAATCTTCTCCGTATCCATCTTTGATTGCAGCAATTCCATCTGAAATCTTGGCAAGCGGCTTTAAAAGATATAAAAGAATCAAAATTGCAAAAAAAACAATTGCAATTCCCACTACCACAACGATAATAGTAGCAATCTGGCGCAGATATGCCTGATTAATCATAATATTATCCGTTGACACACTAATCAGCATAACTCCAATGATTGTTGAGTTCTTATCATTCGGATCACTGATGGGAATTGTCATCTCAATATAATGATTCTCGGAATCGTAGTGTATGATATCCTCACCCTTAAAACTACGGATTACTTCTTCCGCGATGATCATTTTGTGATCATCCAGATTATAGGTATCATGATACACCCTGAAATTATTATCCACCACAATCACACGTCCGTCATAAATTGTTGTAAGCATGTCAATCTGTGCCTGAATCGTGCTGGATTCCAAATTGTTTCCCAGCGACATATATTCACTTGTAGCAATCTGATTGGCCAGAATCTTTGCCTGACTTAAGATTTCACTTTCACGAATCGATACAGCTCTCGACTCGTAGGAATTGAGAATTCCCACAGAAAGGATCAGGCTTGGAGCGATTGCGATAATCAGAATTAATAGAATTAATCGAAACTTTAAACTCTTGATAAACTGAAGAAACCGTTTACTCTTCTGCATAAATCTGTCCTGAACAATTACAACCTTTCTATATCATCACTTCTGGTTATAGTAGTAACCAACCCCCCATTTGGTATGCACATACTTTGGTTCGCTCGGGTTTACCTCAATCTTCTCACGAAGCCGGCGCACATGCACATCCACTGTGCGCACATCGCCCGGGTAATCCTTCCCCCATACCATTCCAAGCAAATTCTCTCTGCTGTAGACCTTATTCTCATTCTTAACAAGAATCTCCAGCAAATCAAACTCCTTGGCAGTGAGGTTCACTTCCTTCCCCAGAATGAAAAGTCGTCTGCTGTCACAGTCCAGATGCAAATCCCCTTTTTCAATAACAGAAGACGTCACCTTCTTCTCTTTTGGTCCTGAAGTCCGGCGCATAATTGCTTTGATGCGCGCCTTGACCTCAAGAATGTTAAACGGCTTGGTGATATAGTCGTCGGCACCGTATTCAAGTCCGAGAATCTTGTCCATATCATCCCCCTTTGCCGTCAACATAACGATTGGCATATCAGAAAATTCACGAATTGCCTGACAGACCTCAAAGCCATCCATCTTTGGAAGCATGATATCCAAAAGAATCATGTCATACTCATTTGTCTTCGCCAGATTCAGCGCTTCTTCTCCGTCATAAGCGCAATCCACCTCCATTCCATCCTGTTCCAGGCTGAAACGAATTCCTTTTACGATCAATTTTTCATCGTCAACTACGAGAACTTTCTTTGCCATATTACACCTCAATTAACTGTTATATAGTCTCTCATTTTTTGAAAAAGCGCATCCTTGATTCCTGACACCTTCATAATATCTTCGACTTTGGAAAAACTTCCATGCTCATCACGATAAGAAAGAATCGCCTCCGCACGGGTCTGTCCGATTCCCGGGATGGTCTGAAGCAGTTCCGAACCCGCTGTATTGATATTCACCTTCCCGTCAGAACTGCCTAATGCACCACACGCCTTTGCCTCATCGGCAGACTTCTGCCTGTTTTGGGCTTCCTCTTCTGTTGGAAAGTAAATCATCTGTCCATCTGTCAGCAATTCCGCAAGATTCCAGTACTCCCGACTGGCTTTCTCTGTCAGACCTCCGGCAACCTCAACCGCATCACAGATGCGCATCCCCGATACCAGCTCATATACACCGGGATTCTGCACCTCGCCGCAAACATAAATCACAATCGGATTCTCTGTCTGCTCTTTGCTTTGAACAATATCCGTCTGTGTGTCCTCCACAGCTGGTTTCTCCTTCCCATTCTCGAGATACATCTGCGTATCAGACCCACAGCCTCCCAACATCAGACACATAGAAATCAAAATACACGCTCTGTAGATATATTCCATATCCATACTCCTTTCCTGGAACATCATTCACTGCAAAAGGAGTCTCAATGCACTTCTATTTTAACGACTTTTAACAATTATTACAAGTATATTTCATTTCCAAATAAAAATTCCCATATAAATGTATTATTCCTCAGCCTCCACATCAAGGAGTGCAGCCTCCAGCTTCTCGAGCATCTCATCTACATGCTTCTTTTCTATGATAAGTGGAGGAACAAAACGGAGAACATCTGCCCCTGCCGTAATCACAATCAACCCATGTTCAAGTGCCTTTGCAGATACCTTTCCAACCGGAAGTGTACTGACAACACCCTGCATAAATCCCTTTCCGCGACGTGCCGTAAGGAAATCGTATTTTTCAACCAGCTCATCAAGCTTCTGTTCCAGATATGGAGCAACCACATTCACATTTTCAAGCACTTTATTTTTTTTAAACAGATCAAAAACCGTCGATACCGCAGCCCCAACAAACGGGTTGCCGCCGTAGGTTGTTCCGTGATCTCCCGGCTCCAGAGATTTGTCTGCGACTTTCTGTGTCATAAAAAAGGCTCCTACCGGAACACCACACCCCAGTGCCTTTGCACAAGTCATGATATCCGGCTTTATGCCATAATTCTGCCATGCAAACATTTTGCCGGTCCGTCCCATACCACACTGAATCTCATCAAGGATCAACAGAATATCATTTTCATCACAAAGTGCGCGCACACCCTCAATGAATTCCGGCTCTGCCGGATAAATTCCGCCTTCGCCCTGAACCGTCTCCATGATGATTGCGCAGGTCTTATCATTCACAAGTGCCCGGACACTGTCAAGATTATTAAACTCCGCAAATTTCACCCCTGGCATTAACGGCTCAAAAGGCTCCTGATAATGTGCATTTCCTGTCACAGAAAGCGCACCGATACTCCTTCCGTGAAACGAATGCTGCATTGCAATAATCTCATGTCCGGCATGTCCGTCACGTGTGTATGCATATTTCTTTGCAGCCTTAATTGCTCCCTCAATCGCCTCCGTACCACTATTTGTAAAAAAGATGCGATCCATCTCGCTTGCCTCAAGTGCCTTTGCTGCCGCCTCAATCGTTGGGACATTGTAATAGAGATTCGAAGTGTGAAGCAGCTTGTCTACCTGACTTTTCAGCACATTTCCATATTCTTCATTTCCATAGCCAAATGCACACACCGCAATTCCTGCCGCAAAA
This sequence comes from Agathobacter sp., assembly GCA_022775045.1. Lineage (GTDB taxonomy): Bacteria > Bacillota > Clostridia > Lachnospirales > Lachnospiraceae > Roseburia. The sequence continues at coordinate 62,524 of JALFLB010000014.1, forward strand.
TCCAGATACTCCTTTCCGTCTGTATCATAAAGATAAACCCCTTTGCCATGATCTAACACAAGGGAAAACCGATTATAAGTATGCAACAGCTCCTGCTCTGCCGATTCAATATATTCCTGTTTATTCATAATATTCTCCTTCTTTATCGCTATTCCGTACAAAACCGGCTCTCTTCATCTCCGAGAATCGCCGTTCCAATTCCTCTGTTTGTAAAGATTTCAAGCAACAGGCAATGTGCAATCCTTCCATCTAAAATATGAACGCGCGATACCCCATTCTCAATTGCTTCAATACAGTTGTTAAGCTTCGGCAGCATACCTCCACCGATAAATCCATCACTGATCAGCTTTCTCGCCTCAGATACCGTAAGCTCAGAAATTAATGTCGACTTGTCCCCTGGATCCTTATACACACCCTCAATATCAGTAAGAAATGCAAGCTTTTCAGCGGAGACCGCACGGGCAATCGCGCACGCCGCATCATCCGCATTAATATTGTATGTATCGTAGTTATCATCCAGACCAATCGGACAAATAATCGGAAGAAAATCCTTTTCAAGCAGATCATAGAGAATCTTCGGATTTACTGCCTTGACCTCACCCACATACCCAATGTCCTGTCCATTGGAAAGTTTCTTCTCCACCTTCAAAAGACCGCCATCCTTACCGCTGACTCCGACAGCAAGGACGCCAAGCTCTTCCACCATCTGCACAAGAGACTTATTTACCCGATTGAGAACCATCTCAGCAATTTCCATCGTTGCCGCATCTGTCTTACGAAGACCATTCACAAATTCCGGCTCCATTCCGGTCTTTGCCACCCAGCGACTGATTTCCTTACCACCTCCATGCACGATGATCGGCTTAAATCCAACCAGCTTCAAGAGTGTTACATCCTGAATAACCTGCTTTTTCAAATGGTCATCTACCATTGCGGAACCGCCATACTTTACAACAATAATTTTTCTGTTAAATCTCTGAATATAAGGCAACGCCTCGATCAGCACCTGCGCCTTTCCCAGTATTTCGTCCATATTCTGCTGCTCACTCATATTATTCCTCACTTTCCTTTTATCACAATGTAATTCACTGGTTGAAGCGTGTGATGTTCGCCTCATTCAACGTAAAATCATAATAATTCAAATCCTCCCGGAAACACCATCCGGCATCTTTCCAGAAATGGTTTCCCAGTTCGTTGCTGCGGAACGCAATCAGGCTGACTTTATTGATCTGTTCCGCCTGCAACGCACGCATACACGCAACAACCATGGCCTTACCGATTCCGTGTTCCCGATAATCTTCATGCACACACACATGATACAGGCAGCCTCTGCGCCCATCATGTCCACAGAGAATTGCCCCGACAATCTTCTCCTCCACCACTGCCACAACACTTGTGGTCGGATTCCTCCTGAGAAAACGAGCCACGCCCTCTCTCGAATCATCGATGGAACGGATTCCGAATCCGTGAATATTCATCCAGAGTGCATACACCTGATCATAATCCGCCTCCGTCATCACACGGATCTTATATTCTAACTCTTTGCTCATGTTCTATCCTCATAACCTTCTATTTAAGGAAACATTGGAACCATGTTAAGACCTTCTGCCTCATCGAATCCAAACAACAGATTCATGTTCTGCACAGCCTGCCCTGCAGCTCCCTTTACCAGATTATCCAATGCGCCCATCATCACGATTCTGCCTGTGCGCTCATCAATGACAAAATTCACATCCACGTAATTGCTGCCCTCTACCCACTTTGTCTCCGGGCAGACTCCCTTCTTCAGCACTCGGACAAACCGTTCCTTGCCATAATATTTATCATATACTGCCTTGATTTCCTCATATGTCGGATAGGTCCCATCCGGCTTTTTCTTAAGGGATGCATACTCAGTTGCCAGAATGCCACGATTCATAGGAACCAGATGTGGTGTAAAATTTATCACAATTTCTCTGCCTGCTGCATAGCCCAGCTGCTCTTCAATCTCCGGTGTATGACGGTGTGTTGTCACGCCGTATGCCTTCATGCTTTCATTGACCTCACAGAAAAGATTCGGTGTCTTCGCTCCTCTACCCGCACCGGAGGTACCGGATTTTGCATCGATAATCAGAGTATCCGGATCAATGATTCCTTCCTTAACTAATGGATAAGCGGTCAGAATGGAACAGGTTGTATAGCATCCCGGATTGGCAACCAGTCGCGTATCCGGAGTGATTTTGTCCCGGTTAATCTCACACAGACCGTAGACTGCTTCCTCAATAAACTGTGGACTCTTATGCTCAATCTTATACCATTTCTCATAAGTACCAACATCCTTGATTCGAAAATCAGCACTCAGATCAACAATCTTAACCTTACTCAAAATCTCCTCTGTCAACACGCCTGCAAGAAAGCCCTGCGGCGTAGCAGTAAAGATCACATCCACCTGAGATGCGAGCTCATCCATATTGTCATCCATACATTTTGCATCCACGATCTCAAAAAAGTTCTGATATACATCTGTATAATTCTGATCTATGTAGCTTCGTGAACCAAACCACTTAATCTCTACCTCTTTATGATTCATTAAAATGCGTACCAGCTCTGCTCCTGCATAACCGGTAGCTCCGATAATTCCTGCCTTAATCATATTTGTTTCCTCTTTTCTCGAAAATAATCTTCTACTATAATAGTACACCTTTTCTTATCCGTAAATAGCAAATATTCACAAATTTATGCATAATTATTCATATTTATGTATATTTTTTCACTTGCCATATAAATAAGAATGTTGTATAGTTAATCTAGTTGTAACAGTTTAAAGCAGTTACGAAAAGAAAGGATAAAGGATCATGAAGGAAAAAGTTGTATTAGCTTATTCAGGCGGTCTTGATACCACCGCAATCATTCCCTGGTTAAAGGAGAACTATGATTATGAAGTAATCTGTTGCTGTGTCAATTGCGGACAGGGCAACGAATTGGACGGACTTGAGGAGAGAGCCCAGTTATCCGGCGCTTCCAAGTTATATATTGAAGATATCACAGATGAGTTCTGTGATGACTACATTGTTCCATGTGTACAGGCTGGTGCTGTATATGAGAACAAGTACTTACTCGGAACTTCAATGGCCCGCCCGGGTATTGCAAAAAAGTTAGTTGAAATTGCGAGAAAAGAGAACGCAGTTGCAATTTGCCACGGTGCTACCGGAAAAGGTAACGATCAGGTTCGTTTTGAGCTCGCAATCAAGGCACTTGCTCCGGATATCAAGATCATTGCTCCATGGCGTGATGACAAGTGGAAAATGGATTCCCGTGAAGCTGAACTCGACTACTGCAAGGCCCACGGCATTGATCTTCCATTTGCTGCTGACAGCAGCTACAGCCGCGACCGCAACTTATGGCATATCAGCCACGAGGGACTTGAACTGGAGGATCCGGCAAATGAACCAAACTATGAGCATCTTTTAGTTCTCGGTGTTTCTCCTGAGAAGGCTCCGGACGAAGGCGAGTATGTAACCATGACATTTGAAAAGGGTGTTCCGAAGAGTGTCAACGGGAAAGAAATGAAGGTTTCCGATATTATTCGTGAGCTGAACCGTCTGGGCGGCAAGCACGGTATTGGTATCATTGATATTGTTGAGAACCGCGTTGTGGGAATGAAATCCCGCGGTGTCTATGAGACTCCTGGCGGAACTATCCTCATGGCAGCTCACGAGCAGCTTGAGGAACTCATTCTCGACCGTGACACCATGAATGCAAAAAAAGATATGGGCAACAAGTTTGCACAGATTGTATACGAAGGTAAATGGTTCACCCCTCTTCGCGAGGCGGTACAGGCATTTGTTGAGTCCACCCAGCAGTATGTAACCGGTGAAGTAAAGTTCAAGCTTTACAAAGGCAACATCATCAAGGCCGGAACAACTTCTCCATACTCACTCTACAATGAATCTCTCGCCAGCTTCACTACCGGAGATCTCTACGATCACCATGATGCTGACGGATTCATCACGCTGTTCGGACTTCCACTGAAAGTTCGCGCCATGAAGATGTTGGAGCTTGAGAAAAAGGATGTAAAATAATTGTTCTGGATACAAAGTAAAACCCCGGAGAGTCACACAACTCTCCGGGGTTTCTTTTTATCTCTGAATACGTAATGCAAGAACCCGGTTCACCTGTCTGGTAACCTTCTCACTGGCAAAAAGATATACAACACAAATACTCAGGCAGATTAACACAAATAGTGCAAACCAGCCCCACTCACCAAGGTAATCATAGATTCCTGCAAACATCAGCACATCCCTCAAAATCCTGTGCAGCATATACACCGGCATCGTATGCTGTCCGATAAAAGAAACACAGGTCTTTTCCTTCGGAATATAAAACAGGATGGCCCATGAAATAATAAACGCTGCGATCATGAGACTCAGACGCACAAATGGTCCCGACCAGTAAGAATCCAGCTCATAATAAGAAATATTCTCATAGACCATCTGAAGCTCATTTTTCATTTTCCCACCAAATGCAAGAATACAGGCACAGATTAGAGCCGCAGAAGGAACAATCACTCGTTTATATTCCTTTCGAAGTGCTCTCTGAATGTTCTGCTGTTCCATATAATAGCCGAGAAAGAAAAATGGTCCAAAGACCAGAATACGGGACAGGCATAAAAAGTCTCCGATTCCCTTGAAATAGCCTGCAACCAGTGCCAGCCCCACATTCACTGCCAGTACCGGCAGCGGCTTACATTTTCGAATCAGTGGAATCATCAGATACCAGACTATCATCGCAAACAGATACCATGGTGCCCCGCTCTGTGAAAAGAAATTGATTTCCCGGAAAGAACGGAATCCGCAAACCGCATAGACAAGCTGGATTGCAACTACAAAAATTATGTACGCCTTTATCAAATATATAATCTTTTTAAAATTATATTGCCCGTCCCTGTAAATCTTCTTAGAAAAATAGCCTGATACAAATACGAACAGTGGCATGTGAAACACATAGATCAACCGTTTTATCACCACAAGAAAACTCTTTCCATGTATAGGCAGCAGGAAGTGCCCCAACACTACAAGAAAAATCAATACTGCTTTTAAATTATCAAAATAAAAATCTCTTTCTTTCTTCATCTTTTTCTCCCAAAACAACAGCATTATAGGACTTTTTTCAAACAATGACAAGCCCTATTTTTATTCTTTGAGGAAAAAGAAACCTGCACAACAATAGATAAATGTCTAAAACTCTTTTTTTCTCATAGCGGTCAAACATGCCACACAGGAAATGGAAAGCACAATAAAAGCCACTGCAAATGCAATCAGCAGTACCATGCCAAGTGTCATTCCGGAAAGCGAATCCAAAAACTGGCTGATATAAATTCCCCGTTCTGTTAAGATACGATCCAACCAATACGAAAGAGCGATAAAAGCTCCCATCACCACCATCATAACAATTGTTCCCTTCTCTCTTCCGAAAATCAGTGGAAAAGGAATCATCACAGACAGCATCAACATAAAAATCGGAACGAAAACCGGTGCGCTCATCAGTATTTCCTGAAGCGGCATATCCGGTAAAAAAAGACTCTGCACCAGTGTCACCACCAGTCCTGCCAGCCAACCGACCACACAGACCAGAATGCCAAACACATACTTTTCAATCACGTAGCTCCTTCGTTCCACCGGAAGCGTAAACAAAAACGGAAGCGTATTGTCATACTCATCATAACTGATTGTGTTCAGCACAAGAAATCCCCCGACAAATGTCAGATAACCAAACACAAAGCTTCCATCACCATTAAGATTCAGACAAATTGCAAGAATCAAAATCAGCAGTAAAAACTTACGCTGCTTCATGATCTGTCGAAAATCCTTTACCAGTAATCCTTTCATAACTGTTCTCCTTCCTTTGGACTCCAAGCCATCATCAGAATCAAATCATCAATTCCACCTTTTTCCATCACAATATCCGGATAGTTCTCTGCATAATACTGCTTCTGGTTCGTCAAACATGCATATCCATAAGACTCATCCTTACATCGTAGCAAATACTGTCGGTCAATCCGGTCATACTGCTCCTGACTCAGCTTCAACAATGCATAATCGCTGAGAAGCACATCGGTCTCTTCATGCAAAAGAATTGTTCCATGATCAATCATGTAAAGGTCGTCGCAAAGTGTCTCCAGATCTGACGAAATATGGGAACTGATCAGAATGGATCTGTTCTCATCCTGCTCCATATACCCCCTCAGCAGATCAAGAATCTCATCTCTTGCAACCACATCCAGACCAACCGTCGGCTCATCCAGAATCAAAAGAGAAGCATCATGGCTGGTTGCAATCAAAACTTTAAGCTTTGCCTTCATTCCTGTAGAAAATTCTTTTATTTTCTTGTCAAACGGCAGTTCTGATTTATGACATTCCTCTAGAAAAACATTCCTGTCAAATTTGTCATACATATTGTCAAGAATAATTGCAATATCCTTTACCGAAAGGAATGTACTAAATCCCGAATCTGATAGAACAACCCCAATTTTCTGCCGGTCAGCTGCCGACAGCTGTTCAATGGGCTTTCCAAGAATCTCTACTGTCCCGCTATCCATCCGAATCAATCCAAGTGCCGCTTTAAACGCAGTACTCTTACCGGCTCCATTCTTCCCAATCAGCCCTGTCACACATCCCGGCCGAATCTCCATATCACAATTCAACGTAAAAGAGCCATATTTTTTGACTACATGATCAATTTTCAGCATCTTTACTCCTCCATAATAATCGAAAATAATTCCCGAATCTCCTCATCTGAGATTCCACACCGTCTACCTTTTTCAACGGCCTGTTCCAGTTCCTTCTCAAGCTCCCGGCGATGTTCCTCCTTCAGTAGTTCCTTATTTGCCGCTGCCACGTAAGTTCCTTTTCCATGAACGGTAACAGTAAAACCTTCCTCCTCCAAAAAATCATAAGCCTTTTTTACAGTGAGTGCGCTGATCTTTAGTTCCTTCGACAGAGCTCGCACGGAAGGAAGTACCGTATTTTCGACCAGTTCTCCGCTTATAATTGATGCTTTGATCTGATCCATAATCTGTTCATAAATAGGTACCATGGATGAATGGTTAATGATAATATGCATATTACTCCCTCCATATATAACAGTATATAACAGTGTATTACTGTTGTCAATACCGCAATAAAATATCATAAAAAAAGCGTGGCCCGTCAATACGAACCACGCATCCTATTCTCATGAACTCTGTGCAAACATTCCATAAAAAATGCTGTCTGTCATCTGTCTGATTGCCACAAAATCATGAAACTTGAGATTTACTTCAAAATTTTTTAAATACTTTGAATGATTGAGTTGTTCCATAACCGCCAACACATCCTTGCGCTCCGTCTCGGTGATATAAAAATCAACCGTATCGAGAACTCTCTTATCACTATAGCTGTACTCTAAATGTTTGCGGGAATATTGAAATTCCGGGCAATGCCCATAACGTTTCAACTCGCATGCCAAAACCGGTTCAACTTCGTTAGAAGAATACAAGGAATCTTCGATTTCCATTCCGAACCAAAAACCAAACTCATTATAAAATGCAAGACTGGTAACATTCTGGTTTGCAAATTCCTGCCTGGCAACAACATGAATATGATCCCCGTAATAAAATATTTCTTCTGTATACACCATTAATGAAGGCATCAAACCCCTCCCCCAAATCTCTGTCATTCAAAAAAGGCGGAACTAGATTGCCTGAATCTTAAATCCTGAAATCATATTATCCAGTCCATCTGCAGATGCCGACAACTCTTCAGATGTTGCAGATACTTCCTCTGATGTCGCTGAATTGGATTGAACAACACCATTTACCTGTTCAACGGCAAGCGAAATCTGTTTTACAGACTCCGCCTGTTTGTCCGAAACCTCACGGATATTGGCAACCTCCATAACGACCTGATCCAGCTCCGCAATCATCTCATCCATATACTGCGAGGTTTCATCCGCAAGGGAACTTCCGATTTCGACCTGACTCAGACTGTTTGTAAGCATCACACGGGTCTCCTCGGCAGAGGCAGCACTTTCCTCAGCAAGTCCCTTAATCTGTTCCGCAACAACAGCAAAACCTCTTCCTGCTTCCCCAGCTCTCGCTGCTTCAATAGACGCATTTAAGGAAAGAAGATTTGTCTGGCTTGCAATACTCTCAATCTTTCCAATTACGGCCTGAATATCATTGGTTGTCTCAGAAATGTGTCCCATCGCAGCTACAAGCGCTTTCATCTTCTCACTGCTGTTATCCGCTTTCACAGCAACTTTCTTTGCCCTGTCGTGTACCCGGTCCGTAGACTTGGTATTCTCCGCCACATGCTCCGCCACCTCATCAACAGAAGAAACCAGCTGCTCGACTGCTGCCGCCTGATCCGACGCCCCTTCTGCTAATCCCTGCGCACTCTCCGCCAGCTGAATGGCGCCGGAAGACACCTGACCTGAAGACTCCTGCACACTCCGGATCGTATTTCCAAGATTATTTTCGGTAATCTTAATCTTTTCGAGAACCTGCTCAAATTTTCCTTTATATGCCTGTGGATACTTTGATTCAGCCGAGAAATTCTTTTCTGAAAATTCCCCCAGAATATAATCAATATCCAATACAACACCTTTCAGAAAATATACTATATTGCGAAAGCTCTCCGCCAGACTTCCCAGTTCGTCATTAGACTGATAGTCCAATTCAATATCCAGATTACCGGATGCCATCTGCTCTGCTACGTTTTCCAGTTGCTTCAACGGCTCTGTAATACTTTCCACCAATGCTTTTCCCAGCACACCACTGACAACAAAAATTGCAATCACACCGAGAACCGGCACAATCAAAAAGACCGGATGTCCCGTCACTACAGCAAAAACTCCAAAAAAGATATTGTTGACAACAAGCACGATAATCACCGCATTTAAGATCAGACGCAACTTGTCCCCCATACTCTTATTCTGAAATAAATTACCGTACATCCTCTTCTCCTCCTTTGTATAACTTTAGTACTTTTTAACTATATTACTTCGAAATGGGAAAAATAGCAAGTTTTTTCTTATTCCAAAACAGTCCCCGGATGAATGATTGTCTGCCCCAAACGATGCAGTCGTTCCCATACATGAGGGAAGAAAATCTGATATGCCTGACACAAATAGTTGAGTCCCGGTTTCCCCTCCACAAAAGGTTCCCGCCATCTGCGGCAGCCGCCTCTACAAAGAGAGGCATAAGAACATTTCCTGCATTCCTCTGACACATATTTAGAAACCTCCACAAATTTTTCTGCGGTCGTGCCTTGTATCAGATCTTCAAAACGTTCAGAAACCGTTCCAAGCTTCCACTCATCCATACAATAGAAATCGCAGGGATAAACACTTCCGTCCCCTTCCACGACAAAATAGCAGTTGCAGCATCCGCTCATACCGCACTCCTCCGGCGGATACCCCACCGTCATCTGTGCAAGATTTGAGAACATGCGTACATCGATGATTTCTCCACGCTTAAAATCCTCATACCACAGATCAAAAAACTGGCACAAAAACCTGCCATATGCTTCCGGCGTTACCGCATACGGATTCCGTTTTTCTGAATTTGCCTCATTTCTTCCCGTTTCGTCCATACATGGAATCAACTGCACATACGGGAAATGATTCCTCTGATAAAATTTATAAAGCGCACTGGCGTTTGCAGCTGTTTCACTGGTAACAACTGTCAGGATATTAAAATCCACATGATACTGCTTTAACGTGCTGACCGTCTGCATCAGGCGCTCAAAAGTACCCTCCCCCTGTGTGTCCAGCCTTGCAGTATCATGCATTTTGCGTGGTCCGTCCAGAGAGAGTCCCACAAGGAAATGATTTTTTGCAAGGAACCCGGCCCATGCCTCATCAATCAAAAGTCCATTGGTCTGGATTGTATTCTCCACTACAATTCCCTTTTGATTATATTTCTTCTGTAATTCTACCGCCTTCTGAAAAAAAGGAATGCCTGCCAGCGTTGGTTCTCCCCCCTGAAAGGCAAAGGTGACGGAACCATCGGCGTACTCAAACGCCCGGATGACCAACTGCTCCAAGGTCTCCTCCGTCATAAATCCTTTGCTGTATTCTTCCCGGTTGCTGCTCAGACATTTGTAAAAACAATATTTACAGTCCATATTGCAGTTCGCCGAAGTGGGTTTGATTAAAATACTTGCTGCCGGCATGTTATTCTCCCTTCTAAACCGTCAATCGTTCTGTGTGCAATTTGCCGCATCAATTGCATTTTTTATCTCCTGTAAGTAAAAATCATCCATGCAGCATCTCCCGCTTGTGTATTCCAGAATCGGAAATTCGCTGTATTTTTTCATGTGGAGCTGCCGCATGATGGTTCCGATATTCTGCCGATCCGGCGGGACCACACGTTCCTTGACAAAACGTCTCGCCCATTTATCATCCAGTTCCCGGGTCCCCTGCTTTGCCAGCAAGGACAAAATGGCTGGAAGTTCATTACAGTCAACTGTCTCCGGAATATGGACAGCATACTGATCCAAATCTTCATCATAGGTAAGGATGGCATGTTCATCAGAAGGTTCAAATGAATCGTTTACAATTTTAAATGTTCTTAACATAGTTGATTCGCTCCTTTACCATGTCATAAATGCAATTCATTCACACTCTCATGACCAATAACGCCTCTGACACTTTCGTAATTGGACATTTTATCACCTCGTGATTTATTTATAACATATTAGGAATAAAAATGAAAGGCTGAGAATAGCAATATTCTACCATTCTCAGCCACTCAATTTTCTTTCATAAGATATATATTACAAATTTAGTTCAAATAATGCGAAATTATTGTGCTTCGTCAAATCCACAACTGCATCATCAATCTGTTCCAGCAGTTCCATGCAATCTGTATCAATGTACTGTTTTACATGTTGAAGCTGCTTATCTCCTTAATCAACATGCATTCCTTTTTTCACTTCCTTCTCTACAGGGAAAGACACTTCTGCAACATCAAACACAATTTTATCAATTTCTGCAGGATACTCAAACGGAACAGCATAATCTTTATCATATACAGAAGTGTATTTATTTGCTTTTAATGTAGTAACCTCTGAACCTGTATAAATAAAGCCATTAACTGTTGTACTACCACACTCTTCCCCATTAATAAATAGTGTCACTTCAGCCAGATCATCTTCAATAACGTTAAAATAATAGGATAATTCTACTTTTCCAATTGGAATTTTCTTTGTACTTTGTACAGTATATAACTGTGACTGATTGACATTATATACATACTTGAGATGATTGTCTTTTACATAAAAACTAACACCGGCAAACCGATCGCCCTTTACAAATAAGACGCCTTCTTCCTCCTTATTCTTTCTTTCCAGACAAACAGTAACTCTGTGAGTGGCATTTGTAACAGACGGTCCTTTTGCCAAATCATGTGGCAGAATAACATGCTCGTAAACAAATTTCTGTGCCGGTCTCCGAGCCATAAATTGATAGGTATCCTGAAGCTGTTTTCTGTATGCATGCTGCCCATTTGGCGGCATTGGAAATACATGATATTTGGAGGCTTCAATCAGCCATGCATCCTGTAATTCCCGTAGCTTTTCCGGATATTTATCCGCAACATTATACTTTTCTGAATAATCTTCATCTACATGATACAGCTCCCATTGATCCTCAGCATAGCTCTTATTAAAGGTATGGTTTACAACCGCCTTCCATCCATCCTTATAAATAGACCGGTTTCCATAAATCTCAAAGTACTGAATCGTTTTTCTGGCGGGAGCATCTGCCGACTCAAAGGTATTCGTAAAGCTAATGCCCTCTAACGGCTTCTGCGGAACACCTTTGATCGTCTCTGGTTTTTTAAAATCCAGCACATCAAGCACGGTCGGTGTAATATCGCATACATGGGCAAACTGCCCACGCACCCCACCCTGATCAAATTTTCCTTTATACTTATCGATGTATTCCTTTGGTGCATGGTGCGGGGTATGCATTGCGCCATATGCCAGATATAAGAAAAATGGCTGATCAGGATAGGATAAATGATGATGATAAATATATTCAATGGCATTATCAGTTAAATCCTCAGATAAATGATAACCATTCTCTGGCTTTTCAGGTGCCTCAACCATGGTATTGTCTCTGGTTAGAATTGGATTCCACTGATCCATATCCGCTGCCAAAAATCCATAATAATTATCAAAACCTTTCCCTAATGGCCAGTTATGAAATGGTCCTGCCTGTGATCTCACATAAGTTGTATTCAGATGCCATTTTCCAACTGCCACCGTATAATAGTCATATTCCTTTAAAATCTCTGCCATAGTAGCGAATTGAGGATCTATTCCCCCCTGCCCATTCTGGCATCCTGTTTCAAATTCAACCAGATTATCCACTCCGCAGGAATGATGGTTTGCACCCGTCAGCAGACTTGCTCTGCTTGCAGAACAAATCGCCGTTGTATGAAAGTTATTATATCGAAGTCCTTCTCTTGCCAGCCGATCAATATTGGGAGTATGTATCGTTGAGCCATAACAGCCCAACTGCGCAAAGCCCAAATCATCCAGTACGATATAAATGACGTTTGGTTTTCCTTTCGATGGGGAAGGTGTCACTTCAAAATCCCACTTCGTATCTAAAAGGGAAAAGCCCTCCCGACCGGTAAATTTTCTTTTATCTGGCATATTTTTTCCTCACCTATTCTATATGTAATGCTTTGTTCGTATCTTCCTCTGTGTCAATCGTTGTCGCCCCTACGTGAATAACGATTTCTTTGATCTCACTCTTATATTCAAATGGAGAAGCATAATCCGGATCATAAACAGAAGTAAACTTATTCTGTTTCAAAGAAACAGCAGTTCCGGCACCCACCGTATAGAAGAATTTATCTACCTTTGTACTGCCAACCTTTTGGTCATTAATATACAGATTTACATCGGCCTTTTCCTCTCCGGTAACAATAAAATCCCATCGGATTTGCACTTCTCCTAATGGCAGCTCCTTATCAGATTCTGCAACATAAAATGTATCTGCATCCAGATTATAGACGAACTTAGGTTTGTTATCTTTGATATACAGGGACAATCCGCCAAATCGGTCTCCCTTTGCAATTAATATTCCTTCCTCGGAAATTTCCGTTCTGTCAACCGTTACAATAGCAGACGATGTCCGGGTTCCAAGTCCCGGATCAGAAGCCAGATTATATGGATACCTTACATGTTTATACACATATGTCTGCTCAGGAAGAACTAAATATTTATGATTCTCCTTAAGATCATCGCGACTGTGCAGCATACCGGTTCTAAGCATTGGGAACACGCCATAATGCCCTGCCTGGATCAGCCATTCCTCTTTTAATTCTTCCAGCTTTTCCGGATACTGATCTGCCACATCATATTTTTCCGAATAGTCATCGTCCACATGATATAATTCCCATACATCATCCGCATAACTTTGACCATATGAATCATTAAATGTATGATTTACAACCGCTTTCCATCCATCCTTATAAATTGCCCGATTTCCATGCATCTCAAAATACTGTACCGTTTTATCTGTCTTTGCATCCTTGTCCTCAAATGTTTTCTTGAAGGAAATCCCCTGCAGTGGCTGCTGTGCCACCCCTTTGATACTCTTCGGCTTCTCAAAGCCAAGCACATCAAGGACTGTCGGCGTAATGTCTGAAACATGAGCAAACTGGTTTACCACACTTCCCGGCTGCTTAATAGCCGCCGGATAACGAATGATCATCGGATCCTTTACTCCGCCCTCATATGTCCACTGCTTATACCACTGAAATGGAGTATTTCCTGCATTCGCCCATCCTGTAGGATAATGCGGCTGAGAATATTCATCTCCTAATGTTTCATAATTTTCAAGAGCAAGTTCCACATCTCTCGGATAATTTGCAAGAATATCCATACTGGTATTTAAGTTAAAATGACCATCTTTTCCGCCCTCTGCAGATGCTCCATTATCTGAGATCAATACAATCATCGTATTATCCAGAATATCCTGTTCTTCCAGGAAATCAATCAATTTGCCAATCTGTGCATCCGTGTGCTCCAAAAAGCCTGCAAATACTTCCATATACCTTGCATAGGCCTTTTTCTGATTGTCAGTAAGACTATCCCAGGCCGGCACGTGTTCATTTCTTTCCGTAAGCTCTGCATTCGGAGGAATAACACCCAGTTTCTTTTGGTTTTCAAACCACTCCTGACGGATAGTATCCCAGCCTTTATCAAACTTTCCCTTATACTTATCAATATATTCCTTTGGAGCATGATGCGGTGTATGCATTGCTCCATAAGCAAGATATAAGAAAAACGGCTGCTCCGGGTGAGAATAATGGTGCTCGTAAACATAATGAATTGCATTTTCCGTCAAATCCTCTGACAGGTGATAGCCTTCACTGGCTTTCTTCGGCGGATCCACCATTGTATTATCCCTTGTAAGGGTTGGATTCCACTGATCCATATCCGCTGCCAAAAATCCGTAATAATTATCAAACCCTTTATTTAATGGCCAATTTTTATACGGTCCGGCTCCTGTTCTTTCATCATTTGCACTGAGATGCCATTTCCCAACTGCAATCGTACGGTAATCATATTCATGCAATATTTCCGCAAGTGTTGCATACTCCGGATTAATTCCTCCAAGATTATTTCTTGTAGCAAGATTCGTCTCTGCAACCGTACTTATTCCTACAGAATGATGATTTGCTCCTGTGAGAAGGCTTGCTCGCGTTGCTGAGCAGATTGCTGTTGTATGAAAATTATTGTATCTTAACCCTTCATTTGCCAATCGGTCGATATTGGGCGTATGTATAGTTGATCCATAGCATCCCAGCTGAGCAAAACCTGTATCATCCAAAACAATATAAATGACATTTGGTTTCCCCTCCGAAGGACTTTTTTCAATATTGTATTTAAATTTTGTATCATCAATTGTTCTTCCAATTGTTCCGTTAAATGTTTTTTTATCTGCCATTTTCTTATTCCTCCAATAAATAAGTCATCTACTTATTTTCCTATCTCTTCAACAGCTTTCTGATAATAACTTTTATCAAAGAACGAATCCAGATCAACCTCCTGTGAAATCAGTGAATGACTGAGCAGCCACTCGTTTAAATTTTTATAATATATAAGACTTTCATCTGTAATTTCAGGCGAAAGATATTCAAATGATGTGTCAAACGCATACTCTTTTGCATAGCAGTCTGCCCCAATCTGTTTTGATGAAACGGCTTCATATAAATCCTGCGGATCCGAATCCTCAAAGAAGTAATCATAAATTTTCTTCTTATACTGAGCAAATTTTGCACTTCCACGCTTCTTTGACTCAATCGGATCTGTCTCAATTATTTCCTTAACCTCACCTGGTCTTGCAGACATAACTACAATCCGGTCTCCAAGGTAAATTGCCTCATCGATGTCATGTGTAACCATGACCATCGTTGTTTTTTCCTCCTCCTGAATCCGAAGAATCTCTTTCTGCATCTGAATCCTTGTCAGAGCATCCAGCGCTCCGAACGGCTCATCAAGAAGAAGAATATTGGGATTATTGGCAAGCCCTCTTGCGATAGCTGCTCTCTGGCTCATTCCACCGGATAACTGACTGGGATAACTGTTCTCAAATCCTTTCAAGCCAACCATCTCAAGGTGCTTTCTCACACGTTCTTCTCTTTCTGACTTTGGCAGATCTTTCAATCCAAAACCTACATTGTCTTTAATCTTTAACCACGGGAGTAACCGGTGATCCTGAAACACCATTCCACACATCGGACCCGGACCTTCTACTTTATGACCATTTCGCTCGACAACTCCGTCCTCATAGTCAACTAACCCGCATATGATTTTAAGCAGTGTGCTTTTTCCACAGCCACTGTGACCTACAATCGTGACAAATTCTCCTTTTTTAATCTGAAGATTGATGTCACGCAGAACTTCCATTGGCTGTTTGTCTACGATGAATTGCTTATTCAGATGTTCCACGTTGATAATATAATCACTCATCTTTTGTCCTCCCTGTTTGATGATGGTGTCATTATATTTCTTATTACTCCCATTGGCAAACTATGAATTTGAAAACGTTTGCACGATTTCTTCTATAATTTCAAATTTTATCTGTTTTAAAGTATAAAAAAAACGTCTTTTATCACAAAAACACTTTTTTATGCAATCGTTTTCACTTGATTTTATACATGTTTGAAGGCACTTAATCATATTCCATTTCCGATTATCAAATTTTAATCATCCAATCACGAAAACGTATTCAACCACAAAAACAGCAGGCTCAGAAGGATTTTCATCCTTCCAGCCTGCTGTTTTATACGGATTCGTCAATATTAATGTTAAATATGTATCTGTTCAGTACCCTCACAGATACGAATCGCAAGCCCATGAGAATCAGCTTTACTGATGGGGCTTACTCTGACCTGCTATACGTTTTCGTACGATTTATGCGGTTACGCATAAATCTGTCCTGAATAGACTAAAATATTACATTTTTTCCAACGAATAAATGTAATTAAATGTATTCCCCATTTGTTTGAATCACCTGCCGATACCACTCCGCGGAATCCTTTGGAATCCTCTGCTGATTCCGGTAATCCACATATACCAGTCCAAACCGCTGTGAATACCCTTCTGACCACTCAAAATTATCTATCAGAGACCAGTAAAAGTATCCGCGAATATCAGCCCCGTCATCTGCCGCCTTCCGGAGTTCTCTGAGGTAGCGCGCCGTAAAATCAATCCGCTGCGGATCGTGCACCTTGCCGTCAAGCGAGATCACATCCCTGCAGGAGATGCCGTTCTCCGTAATATAAATTGGCTTCTTGTAGCGCTCATAGAGAAATCTTGGTGCCCACCGAAGCACCTCCGGAGTAATCGGCCATCCACAAGCTGTTCGCGGAAAGCCTGTGTAACGCTCCACCGTTTCCGGCTCTCCGTCTTTGCCTGCCCGGACACACCAGCCATTGTAGATATTCTGACCATAGAAATCAATTGGCTCGGAAATCAACTTCATATCTGCATCCGTTACTGCAGGCATATATGCTTCAAACCGCTCCAATCCCTCCTTTGGGTAATGCCCAAGAAGGACCGGATCTGACCACCACGGCACATTCCATGTCCAGTTGCCATCCTCCGGTATACTGAAATAACTGCGTCTTGCAGCTTCAATATCCTCCGGCTTCTCGCTTTCCGGATAAACACCTCCACACGTCGGTGCATAGCCCACCTCAATCGGTCTTTTTGCTTTTTCACGAAGTCTTTGCACCGCCCGGCCATGGGCTTTGAGCACATTGTGCGCCATGAGAAGCGTATCGGAAAGAGAACGCTTCATACCTGGAGCATGTCCCCCAGTCAGATACCCCAGTCCAACAAAACACTGAGGCTCATTAATCGTAAAAAAATGTGTGACACGATCACTGAATCTCTCTGCAATAAGTGCCGCGTAATCTCCAAACCACTCCACAATCTCCGGATTCATCCATCCGCCTCTGCGCTCAAGGGCAATCGGAAGTTCCCAGTGATACAGAGTCATATACGGCTCAATACCGGCTTCCAGCAATGCATTGACCAGATTATCATAAAATCGGATTCCCGCCTCATTGACAGTACCTGTTCCTTCCGGAAGTACCCTTGCCCAGTCAATAGAAAACCGATATGCAGGAATCCCCATTTCTTTCATGAGGGCAATATCCTCTTTGTATCGATGGTAATGGTCACACGCAGTAGCTGCATTCTCTCCATTCAAAATTTTTCCCGATTGACGACAGAACTCATCCCAGATTGTAACGCCTTTCCCATCTTCATTCACAGCCCCTTCAATCTGATAAGCACTTGTTGCCGCCCCCCATACAAAATCATCACGAAATCCCATTTTTTCACCTTATCCTTTCATACATTTTTTGCTTTATGCCTTTTGGCATAAATTGCTCCTGAACAGTTTTCTATATTTCCTCTCCGTTCGCCACAATAAATGACAATAAATAAAACGGTTTTTTTATTTCTTCCGGCGCATCAATAATTTCAATCTCTATATGATGGACGCCTCTTTTTCCATGCTGAAGGACCGGCTCAATATACAGACAGTCGCCCCAGTCCTCTTCGAAATTGCCATCAAGTATTACTACATTCTTTTCATCACCATCAAGAATCAATCTTGCTATTGGAACCGGACCATCCGGACTCTTCCGGTACTGGATTGCAATCGAATCCGCCTCCAGATTAACACACAGACGGTCTCCTTTTGAGACGCCCATCCACCCGTTTTTGAAAGTATCCAGATGTCCCCTTTTTTCCTGTGTATCTACCTTAAATCCCTCTAGATCCGGATTCAGATTGCGGATTGTATAAAGCCGGGCATTCTCATAGGCATTATCCGTCAACGGTGCAGGTAATTCTTCCTCGTCTGTCTTTCCGTCAGGCTCTGCCTCCGCCTGTTGCCGGATTTTCTCAAGAACCTTTACAATCTCCTCTGACACAAGCGCATGCCCCCTGTCATTGGGATGCAGTCCATCCGGACTGATATCCTGCACGGTAAATTCACCTGCAAGAATCCTGTTCCAGATGGTATCCTTCATACTGGCAAAAGGAATGCCATAGTACTCTGCCAATGCATTGTGATACAGCTGTGCATTGATTCCGGTCTCATAATTTACATTATTCAGAATAAACAATGCCGGATGGGATGGACACTTCATCGCCCTCCGCAAAACCCCCTCATAGGTCTCCTGAAAAAATGAAACCGGCTCATCATTCACCGAAAAGTCAATAAACAGGACATCCGGTCTGTACATCAGCACATCCTCCTGCATTCTTGCCACCCCGAAATGGGAGGATGTTCCACCGATTCCGGCATTCACATAATGAAACTTTGTCTTCGGAAAGCTGTCACAGAACCACTGGTAAGTCCGGTAGGCATATGTATGATAATCGGAAGACGCCAGACACCCCTGGGTAATCGAACCTCCCAGAAAAGCGATTGTAAGTTCCTCCCCTTTCTGTGCTCTACGCATTACATCTGCAAGTTTTTTATATTTCTTCTCCATCATTCCTCCATATATACATCAACTCATGCAAAACCTTCCCCCTCAAAAACAGGAAGGCACAGCCTTGTTTCTATCACATTTCATCCCACACCGGAACGGTAAGCCCATTGATAAAATCCACAAGTTCATTGGCCATCTCTTCTGCTTCCGGAATTCTTAAATGTCCCGGTGTACCACAGCCATTGCGCTTGTACAAAAAGTGCATGATTCTCTCGTCCCCCAGCTGATTACATACTTCTTCAATTGCATCATCCCAGTTCTTATCATGCTCAAGAAGTGTTGTGGTCAGAATAATCAGCGTTTTCGGATATTTCTTCCGGATGTTTTTTACCAATTCGCCATATTTATATTTCCAGTATTCCGCCCGGAGTCCCATCGGATCCGTCCTCATATAATCATCCGGATTCGAATCATTCTGGGCAATTGCGACAATCACAACGTGTGGTGTATAAAGACTGAAATCCCAATCCACGGCCTTACCGAGCTGCGGATGATAATGAAGCTTATCCCACATGAATTCCATCCCCGGGTAATATGGCGGTGCCACCCATCCATTTCCGTTCAGAAGCGGAATTCCGCCTTGAGCAACATCATGCAGCTGAGCCCCTAATTTTCTGGCTGTAATCCATGCATAAGAATAGTAGCTGTTAGAATACTGTCCGTGATGTTCCGGGTCAGGCTTTCCAACATAGTCAAGTGCCTCTGACACTTCTCCCGCAGAGACGGAATCACCATAGACTTCAATCCTTCTTATCGGTACTTCAGGCGGATCCAACAGTTTTGCACCATCATCCAGTTCAAGCAACTTTAGTGTCATTTCATGACAACAATCCTGACGTTTAAAAAAAAGTACTACATGCTCACCTTCCTGCTCCTCGTTCAACAGTTCAATTCTTGTCTCTCCCTGCTCACGGAGTTCAAATGTCTTCTGTATCCCATCAATAATTGCTCCCACATAATTACTCCAGCACACATGATGATTCTCTACCGTAATAACAGCACTTCGTCCAAAAAAGCGAAACTGCAGATAAGTTGCCGGAAATACAAATACCGGATTCTTCGGATTGCTCCAGTCAATTCGTCCGCAATAATTCAGCTTTTCATCTTTTAAATTGATTTTCATACCATCCTTCTCCTATTTGATTTATCACTCTGTCATCCATGTCTAAATTAATTTTAGTCTTTTATCAAACTAATTTTAACCTAATTATAAATTCAAGGATAAATATTGTCAATGTAGAAAAAGAAAGTGTTTAGCATAAATTATAAATTTTGGAAGACATACAAACATATGACCATCCCTGTCTTCAAGTCAGAATATGGTTTTATGAGTCTACCAAAAAACCGGTCGATATAAATATCGCCCGGTTTTTGAAGGTTACATTTCAATCAATTCATAGTCTCTACTGCCCAATCCCAGCTTTTCTGCATGTTCCAATGTTTCCTTCCAACGAACATTCGGGTTAGAATCGCGGAAATGATCATGATAAAAATGCCAGTCTGGTTTGGCCAGATTGTCGGACAACTGTGAATTTGGCATCGGAGCTGCCTTCAGACAGGCATCTACACACGCCTGATCCAAAGCTACAGGATCAAAGGATGCGAACATCCCGATATTCGGTAAAATCGGTGCATCATTTTCCGAATGACAATCACAGTTCGGAGAGACATCTACAATCAAACTGATATGGAAATTCTCTCTTCCATCCAATACCGCTTTAGAATACTCCGCAATCTTACATCCCAGGATCTCATTTGCATTTCCGTTCGGATTATAAATGGCATCAAAGGAACAGGCTCCTATACAGCGACCACATCCTTTGCAAAGTTCCTGATCAATTACTGCCTTCCCGCTGTCATACCGGATTGCATCTGAACCACATTCCTTTGCACAACGTCTACAGCTACGACATGCAGATGCACTAACCACAGGTTTTCCCTGATTATGCTGATGCATTTTCCCTGCACGGCTTCCGCAGCCCATACCTATATTTTTTAATGCTCCCCCAAAACCGGTGGCTTCATGCCCCTTGAAATGGTTCAACGAAATAAACACATCTGCATCCATAACTGCACGGCCAATATAAGCTTCTTTGCAGTATTCTCCTCCCGGGATTGGAACTATAACATCATCGGTTCCCCGTAGACCATCCCCAATAATCACATGGCATCCGGTTGTCGTCTCGTTAAAACCATTTTCCTGCGCACAATCCAAATGCTCCAGTGCGTTCTTTCTGGATCCCGGATAAAGAGTATTACAATCTGTCAAAAACGGCTTGCCACCCGCTTCCTTTACCAGATCTGCCACTGCCTTTGCATAATTTGGTCGCAGATAAGCGATATTTCCCAGTTCTCCAAAATGCATCTTGATTGCTACAAACTTGTTGTCCATATCCATGGTCTGTATTCCGGCCTTCCTGCACAGCTTCTTCAGTTTTTCCGGAAGCCCAACCCCATTTGCAGTACGAAAATTTGTAAAATATACCTTTGATTTCTCCATCCATTTCCTTCCTCTCGAATAGTTTACATTTCAGTTTACTCGTTCATCTTCGCCAGCTTCTTCGCCTGGTCAGCTGCAATACAGGCATCAATAATTTCCTGAATATCCCCATCCAGAATCTTATCCAGCTTGTACAATGTCAGATTGATTCGATGATCCGTTACACGTCCCTGTGGAAAATTGTAGGTTCGAATTTTCTCTGAACGGTCTCCCGTACCAATCTGGCTGCGACGCTCTGCCGATTCCGCATCCTGCTTTTTCTGAAGTTCCAGGTCGTATAACTTGGTTCGAAGCAACGCAAATGCTTTCTCCTTATTCTGAATCTGTGACTTCTCTGTCTGACTATAAATAACAATCCCCGTTGGGTAATGAGTTAAACGCACTGCAGAGTCCGTAGTATTGACACACTGTCCACCGTTTCCAGATGCACGCATGACGTCAATACGAATATCCTTATCATCAATATTGATTTCAACATCCTCCGCCTCCGGCATAACTGCAACACTACAGGTTGAAGTCTGAATACGTCCCTGTGACTCCGTCTCCGGCACTCGCTGTACACGATGTACACCAGACTCATATTTCAGCACAGAATACGCCCCTGATCCGGTCACCATAAAGTCTACAGATTTCATTCCCCCGATTCCGGTCTCGTCCGCTTCCATAGTCTGCACCTTCCAGCCTCGCCTCTCCGCATAATGCACATACATACGGTAAATTTCAGCCGCAAAGAGAGCCGCCTCTTCACCACCTGCACCGGCACGAATTTCCACAATAACATTCTTATCATCATTCGGATCCTTTGGAAGGAGCAAAATCTTAAGCTTCTGTTCCAGTTCTCCCAGACGGGACTTGGAATCATTCAGTTCCTCCTTGGCAAGCTCGCGCATCTCCTCATCGGATTCTTCATCTAGAATTGCCAGCGAATCCTCAATATTCTGTTTGCACTCTTTGTATTCCTTATAAGTATCTACGATTGGCTGCAGATCACTCTGTTCCTTCATCAGTTTGCGAAAACGGTTAGGGTCATTTGCCACATCCGGCTCGCTCAGTGTATTCATAAGCTCCTCATAATGGTGGAGCAGATCTTCTAATTTATCAAACATCATTAATCCTCTCTTCCTCTAATTTGCCCATTACAACTCTGTCATTGTGAGCCAGATCCTTGACAACGCGGACCTCTGCAAATCCTGCAGTTCTCAGCATCGCCGAGACATCCTCTCCCTGATCATATCCAATCTCAAAAAGAATATATCCCTGGGGCTTTAAATAATCTCTGCACTCAGCAATCATTTTTCGGTAAAAATACAGACCGTCATCTTTGCCATCCAATGCTTCATGAGGCTCAAAATCTGCCACCTCAGGCATCAGTGTTGCAATTTCCTCACTTCGAATATATGGAGGGTTCGATACTATGATGTCGAAAGGTTCCTCAATCACATCCTCAAACAAATCACTGCGTTCAAAAACGGCAGAAACCTCGTTTCGTTTTGCATTCTCCTTTGCGACAATAATTGCCTGCTTGGAAATATCGTATCCATACCCTTCAACACCATGAGAATTTTTCAAAATACTGATCAGCACACATCCGGATCCGGTACACATATCAAGAATTTTCATTCCGGGCTGAACAAGCTTCAAGGCCTCCTCCACCAGCGTTTCAGTGTCCTGACGCGGAATCAGCACACTTGAATTCACATGGAAAGTAAGTCCCATAAATTCCTGTTCCCCGGTAATATATTGAAGTGGCACACGTTCCGCACGCTTTTTGATCAAAACATCAAACTCGTGCCAGACCTCCGACTGCATCTCCTCATCTATGTGCATATAATAGTATGTGTGGTCAATCTTACAGGCCATGGCAAGAAGCAGCCATGCATCATTTTTTGCATCTGTGATCCCTGCATTATTTAATTTGTTTTCCCCTAAAACCATTGCTTCACGATATGTCATACATTCTCTTCCTTCTGCCATTCTCTCCAATCAAATACAGCTTCCACAGAAGCGATTCCCACCTCGATCATCTCATCATCCGGTTCTCTGGTCGTCAAACTCTGCATCATAAGTCCCGGCTTACTGAGCAGATTCACAAACCAGTTATCATATCGTCCCGCAAGACGAATAAACTCATATGAAACACCCGCAATTACCGGAATCAGCAAAAGCCGAAGTCCCAACTGAAGAATACGCGAATCAACGCGGATAAAGAGAAAAAAAACAATCGAAATCAACATAACAATCAGCAGAAAACTTGTACCGCAGCGCTTGTGCTCCTTCGAGCTTTTCCGCACATTGTCAACGGTAAGCTCCATACCATGTTCAATGCAATTGATACATTTATGCTCAGCACCATGATACATGAATACCCGCTTAATATCTGGTGTCAGCGAGATAATTGCAATATATCCGATAAAAATCGCCAGACGAATCACACCCTCAATCAATGCAATCAGCGTCTCCGATTCAATAATTTTATGGAAAAAGCCAGACAGGAAATATGGCAGCATAAAAAAGAGCAGCAAAGCAAACACAATGGAAAACGCAACGGTTCCTCCCATCAGCGCCTTCTCCTGCTTCTTTTCCTTTTCTTCATACTTTGTGCGCTCCTCCTGGGTCATCGCAGACTTCTTTTGCTTTTCTTCCTCATCATCATCGAAAAAAGAAGCTGAATACATAAGTGTACTCATTCCAAGATACAGCGACTCTATAAAGTTCACGACCCCCCGGACCAGAGGCAGCTTGCGGAGCTTCTTATTTTTTACCGTTCCTTTATAATCCTTAACCTTTACTTCAATCTCATGATCTGGCTTTCGGACCGCCACCGCATATCGGTCCTGATTCTTCATCATGACCCCTTCCATAACTGCCTGCCCACCAATTCCTGAATATTTCATAGCCCTATTCCTTTATTAATTTTCCACAATTGTGAAATTCTTTTAATGAATTGAAAAAAGGTTGAGGCGCATCGAAGCCTCAACCTTAATCTCGCAAATCACAAATTCTATTTCATGCCATACTTCTTGTTGAACTGTTCGATACGTCCACGAGCCTGGTTAGCCTTCTGCTGTCCAGTATAGAATGGATGACACTTAGAACAGATTTCTACGTGGATCTCCGGCTTGGTAGAACCTGTAACGAATGTGTTACCACAGTTACAAGTAACAGTTGCCTGATAATAATCTGGATGGATTCCTTCTCTCATTGATTTTCACCTCTTCTTATCGTCTTAATTCCTTTGCTACACTCTTTATACCCGTATGCCCGATCCGCATATGATACTTATTACAAGAGCGACACGTTCGTCCGTTTACATCCCGATAAACAGCTTATTTATTGTAGCATAGCTGCATAACGAATGCAATAGGCAAATTACAAAATTCTGTTTTTCTTAACCATATTAACAAAATCAGCATTCGATCGGGTATGGGCGAACATATTGAGAATATTCTCAACAGCCTCATCTGAGCGCATTCCGTTGAGTGCCTTACGCATATTCTCAACACCTGCCCTCTCATCATCATCAAGCAGAAGATCGTCCCTTCTTGTACCGGATTTCACAATATCCACCGCCGGGAAGATTCGTTTTTCCGACAACTTGCGATCCAAAACAAGCTCCATGTTACCGGTTCCCTTAAATTCTTCAAAAACCACATCATCCATCTTGCTTCCAGTATCGACAAGCGCCGTTGCAAGGATTGTAAGACTTCCACCCTCTCTCATATTGCGGGCTGCACCAAAAAAGCGCTTCGGCATATGCAGAGCCGCCGGATCAAGACCGCCGGAAAGTGTCCGACCGCTCGGTGTACAAGTCAGATTGTATGCTCTTGCCAGACGGGTAATACTGTCAAGCAGGATCATGACATCTTTCTTGTGCTCCACAAGACGCTTTGCACGCTCGATCACCATCTCTGATACACGCTTATGATGCTCCGCTGTCTCGTCAAATGTTGAGTAAATGACTTCTACATTCTCCCCTTCAATTGCCTCCTTAATATCAGTCACTTCCTCCGGACGCTCATCGATCAGAAGAATGATCAGATGCATCTCCGGATTATTAACCTTTACCGACTTTGCAACCTCCTTCAAAAGGGTTGTCTTACCTGCTTTCGGAGGGGAAACGATCATTCCACGCTGTCCCTTACCGATTGGAGAAATGATATCCATGACCCGCATGGCTACAGAGCCACCCGGACGTTCCATGCGCAGACGAACATTTGGAAAAATCGGAGTAAGATCCTCAAAATTCTTACGTCTCTGTGCTTCGGAAGGATGATATCCATTCACCGATGTAATATATAAAAGGGCCGAAAATTTTTCTCTCTCTGACTTAATCTTGGTATTGCCGGTAACGATATCACCAGTCTTTAAATTAAATCTGCGGATCTGGGACGGTGCAACATACACATCATGCTCACCCGGCAGATAGTTTTCACAGCGGATAAAACCAAATCCATCCGACATAACCTCAAGAATTCCGCTGGCCGTGCAGCCACTGTCAAGACTTGCAATATCCTCCTTGATTGCGGCAGAATCTGACTCCTCCTTTGCACCATAAGTGGCCGTCTCCTGCTCTACCTTTTGCATTCTCTCCGGCTTTGGCACATACTCTGTCTTCTTCTTCTCTCCTGCCTTCTCCTGATCACGCGCATCTTCTTCCAGCATACGCTCAACCAGTTCCCCCTTTTTCATTGCAGAGATACCCTTAAGTCCTCTTGCCTTTGCTAAATCTTTTAAGACAACCAAAGACAGACTCTCATACTTTTCTCTCATATATGAACTCCTTAATTCTAATCTAATCGTATTCTTTGGGATTTCTGTCCGAAACGACCATGAAAGTTAATAACGATATTATACACTATTCTTTTTGAAATAGGAAGTCCCTTTTTGTTATTTTGCAGGCTTGATTTGTAATTGTAAGAATGGTATTGTTAGAAAAGCATAAACTTTAAGGAGAAAAATCATGGATAATAAAGAGAAGGCACTTCAGTGCCACAAAGAGTGGAATGGTAAGCTTGAAACCATTGCCAAATCCAAAGTAAAGACCCGTGAGGATCTGGCAATTGCCTATACACCGGGTGTCGCAGAGCCTTGCAAGGTGATTGCTGAGAATCCTTCTGCGGCCTATACTTATACTTGGAAATCCAACACTGTCGCTGTCGTTTCCGATGGAAGTGCAGTACTCGGTCTTGGCAATATCGGACCGTACGCCGCTATGCCCGTTATGGAAGGAAAATGTGTGCTTTTCAAAGAATTCGGGGACGTGAATGCAGTTCCAATCTGTCTCGACACGCAGGATACAGAGGAGATCATTACTGCAGTCAAGAATATTGCACCTGGCTTTGGCGGCATCAATCTTGAGGATATCTCCGCGCCACGCTGTTTCGAGATTGAGGAACGCCTGAAGGAAATCCTCGATATTCCGGTTTTTCATGATGACCAGCATGGTACTGCAATTGTCGTTTTGGCAGGAATCATTAACGGTCTGCGAGTAACCGGCAAGAAAAAAGAAGACTGCCGCGTTGTTGTTAACGGCGCTGGTTCTGCCGGCATCGCAATTACAAAGCTTCTTTTAACTTATGGATTTCAGCACGTAACCATGTGTGATCGCGAGGGAATCATTGGCAAAGATTACCCGAATCTTAATTGGATGCAAAAAAAGATGACCGAGATTACCAATCTGGACAATGCAACCGGAACACTGGCAGATGCTTTGTGTGGAGCCGATATTTTCGTTGGTGTCTCCGCTCCGAACATTGTCACTCCGGAAATGGTCTCTTCAATGAATAAAGATTCCATCCTGTTTGCCATGGCTAATCCGGTACCGGAAATCATGCCGGATGTTGCAAAAGCAGCTGGTGCCAGAGTAGTGGGAACCGGACGAAGCGATTTTCCAAATCAGGTGAACAACGTCATCGCTTTCCCCGGAATCTTCAAGGGTGCCCTTGAAGGTCATGCCTCACAGATTACGGAGGAAATGAAACTCGCTGCAGCGGAGGCGCTAGCCGCACTTGTTTCCGACGAGGAATTAAACGAAGACTTTATTATGCCTGAGGCATTTGATCCGAGAGTCGCCCAGGTCGTCAGTGAGGCTGTCAAGTCTCACATTTCCTGATATGAGTCATTATTTCACCGGTACCGCCTGTTCACCATCGTGTGACAGGCGGTATTATTCCCTAAACGATTACTGCAAGGATACCTTTGGAGAAAAAGTCTACCGCCTCAGTTTAAGCGGGGGTATGACCTGTCCAAACCGCGACGGCACATACAGTTGGAATGGCTGTGCTTTTTGCAGCCAGGGCGGATCGGGAGATTTTGCCGCTGATGCTGCTCTTTCCATTTCCGAACAGCTTTCTGATGCAAAAAAGCGAATATCCGGAAAGACAAACTGCAAAAAATTCATTGCCTACTTTCAATCCTATACCAATACCTATGCGCCAGCCAACCGGCTGCGTGCCCTTTTTTCAGCGGCACTCGAACCGGATGATATCGTAGCGCTCTCCATCGGCACGCGCAGTGATTGTCTCCCACCGGATGTTATTGAGCTTCTGGAAGAATTGCAACAAAAGAAGCCCGTCTGGATAGAGCTCGGACTCCAGTCCATCCACAACGAGACACTTATGCGCATGAACACACACACTACGGTAGAACAGTTTGACGCTGCCGTATACACGCTTTCAACCCGAAAGATTCCCGTTATTGCGCATGTGATTTTAGGACTGCCGGGGGAATCCCGCGAGATGATGCTTGCAACCATCCGTCATCTGGCAGACCTTCCGATTTCCGGAGTCAAACTACAACTGCTCCATGTACTTCGTGGAACTACGTTAGGTGATTGGTATGAGACCCATCCATTTCCGATCATGAATCTGGAGGAATACTGTGAGTTAGTCATTGACTGCCTGGAGCTTTTACCACCCAATGTGGTCATCCACCGATTAACCGGGGACGGTCCCCGCAGCCTACTTTTGGCACCACAATGGAGTACGGATAAAAAGAGGGTGCTGAATACCATCCGGCACCGTCTGAAGGAACGCAATACCAAACAAGGAGAATGTTATCATGGCTGAGCCTTTTACCATTTATAAAATTACAATTCTATATATGTTGAACAAAGCTGGATTTCCACTCACCAACACACAAATTTCCAACTTTTTTCTGGAGAAGGAATACACAGACTATTTCCGTGTACAGGAAGTACTCGGAGATCTCGTCGATGCAGATCTCATTCGTGCAGAATCTACCCACTCTAATACACAGTACTCTCTTACTGCTGCCGGCAAAAAGACTCTGGATTTCTTTCAGGATAAATTAAACGATGAAATTGAAGAAGATGTGCTTGCGTTTTTTGAGAAGAACAAAGTAGAATTCCGCCAGGAAAATTCACGCCTCGCCAACTACTATAAGACAACAGGGCAAAAATATGCCGCCCGATGTCAGGTTCGCTCAGACGGCAATACTCTCGTCGACCTGACTCTCCTGGTTCAAACCAGAGAGCAGGCTGAGACAATCTGCAAAAACTGGAAAACAGAGAATGAGGACGTATACGCATACTTAATGGATCTGCTGCTCAAATAGGATTCATTTCTTAACACTGTAACCAAATTTACCAAGTTTTTTCCCGAGCGCAAAATATTCCCCATGGGAATACATCACCAGCCCGGTCTCATTAATCCCGAATCTGCCATTTGGGTCCATGTATGCATCCTCCACAGTCACTCCAAGCACCTCTGCCACAAACATTGTATGGCTGCCAAGTTCCTGACAGCTTTTTACCCGACACTCAATGCATACCGGGCTTTCTGCAATTCCAGGTGCTTTAACATGTGGCATTGCAAGCTCTGTCAGCCCCAGTTTTTTGAACTTATTTACGTCTCTTCCGCTGACCACCCCACAATAATCGCACGCATAAACAAGTGCCTCGTTGGTCAGATTAATCACAAATTCTCCTGTCCTTTTTATGATATCATAGGAGTAGCGCGATGGACGCACCGAAATGGACACCATCGGCGGATTCGTGCACACTGTTCCAGCCCATGCCACTGTAATAATATTTGCTTTTCCTTCCTCGTCTGCAACGCTCACCATCACAGCCGGAACCGGATTCAGCATATTTCCTGGTTTCCAATTTTGTTTACCCATTTTTTACTCCACATTTCTTTAATGCATCTGACAATACTACTTCATGACGTTTCTCCAATCTGGTAAGGGGCAGACGCAGACCTCCTACCTCGTAGCCCAGCATCTGCATCGCAGCCTTGACCGGGATTGGATTCACTTCACAAAACAGTGAATCAATCAGTTCCAGATACTGTAGTTGCAGTTCTAATGATTTTTTTATGTTTCCATTTAAATATTCTCGCACCAGCTGATGCGTCTGCTGCGGTACAACATTGGCAAGAACAGAAATTACCCCGATGCCACCAAGCGACAGAATTGGCACAATCTGGTCATCGTTGCCGGAGTATATATCGAGTACATCCTTTCCGAGCATTGCCAAATGCGCCACTTGAGAAATATTTCCACTGGCTTCCTTGATTGCCACTACATTTGCACAATCCTTTGCAATCCTTACCACTGTCTCCGGCAACAGATTACACCCGGTCCGCGACGGAACATTATACATAATGATTGGTAAATCGGTACTCAACGCCACCATCTTATAATGTTCATAAAGTCCATTCTGTGTTGCCTTGTTATAGTACGGTGTCACCACCAGCAGACCATCCACGCCAAGCTTTGAAACCTTTCGGGAAAATGAGACGACTCCCTCTGTCGTATTGCCTCCGGTTCCTGCAACAACCGGCACACGGTGGTTCGTACGCTCTACAACACAGGAAATCACCGAGAGACGCTCCTCCTCTGTCATAGTCGCCGGTTCTCCTGTCGTGCCACAGACAATAATGGCATCCGTCTGATTTTCCACCTGCCTGTCAACAAGTTTCTCCAGCATATCATAGTTTACACTCTTATCCTCATGAAACGGAGTAATCAGTGCGACTCCCGATCCTTGAAAAATAGACACTCTTCCCACTCCTTTTAAAAATCAGATTATAATTTTAAATTTGGATTATCACGGATGATATCAGCAATCAATTCACGTTCATCCATATGATGCTTCACGCCCTTGATTTCCTGATAATCTTCATGTCCTTTACCAGCCAGTACAATAATATCGCCATCTTTGGCATGCTCCATACAGTAAGCAATTGCCTCCTTACGATCCGGAATGGTAACATATGCGCCATCTGCCCTGTGTACTCCTTCCAGAATATCATTAATGATATCCATCGGTTCCTCGTTTCTCGGATTATCTGAAGTGACAACCGTCAGATCTGCCAGCCGGGAAGAAACCTCACCCATTTCATATCGGCGTGATTTTGCACGGTTACCGCCACATCCAAACAGACATACCAGCCGCCCCGGCTCATACTCTCTCAAAGTCGTCAGGAGGCTTTCCAAAGACATTGCATTGTGTGCATAATCAATCATTAATGTATAACGCTTTGTTACCGGCACGATCTCAATACGGCCCTTGACGCTGACATGCTGCAACGCCTGTCGGATTTTCTCGGTATCCACGCCAAAATGATGGCAGATGGCAATCGCAGTCAGTGAATTATATACAGAAAAGCTTCCCGGCACATTCACTTCCACATCAAAATCCATTAATCCTGAAACATGGTAGCGAACCCCAAGTGCACCATGCTCTTTCTTTAGTTCTACATTCTCTGCTATCAGGTCATTTTTCTCGCCGTAGCCAAATGTCTCTACATCACAGGTATGCCCCTGCAGAATCCCCTCCAGATGCTCACTGTCACCATTGAAAATACCTTTCCGGCATTGCTGGAACAAAAGACTTTTACAATGCATATAATCTGCAAAATCTTTATGTTCATTGGTTCCAATATGATCCGGCTCAAGATTTGTAAACACACCAATGTCAAACACAAAACCGGATACACGGTGAAGCATCAGCGCCTGTGAAGAAACCTCCATCACAACTGCATCCATTCCGGCCTCCACCATTTCATGAAACAGTTCCTGCACACGATAGGACTCCGGTGTTGTATTGGCTGACGGAATCTTCTTCTCTCCGATGACAGATTCAATTGTTCCAATCAAACCGGTCTTAATTCCAGCTGCCTCCAAAATGGATTTCACCATATAGGTCGTTGTCGTCTTTCCCTTGGTTCCTGTGATTCCAATAGTCTTTAATTTTTTGGCCGGATGATCAAAAAATGCCGCAGACATACA
Organism: Agathobacter sp.; assembly: GCA_022775045.1. Lineage (GTDB taxonomy): Bacteria > Bacillota > Clostridia > Lachnospirales > Lachnospiraceae > Roseburia. Next base: position 94,335 of record JALFLB010000014.1, read on the forward strand.
GGCAAGTGCAAGCCGGCTGTCATCCACTTTTAAATATGTCACATGTGGCAGAATTTCCACCTCACGCTCAACAATAACCGCAGCTGCACCCTTCTCTACAACCTCTGGAATAAACTCATGTGCATCCCGCACACTTCCACTGATACAAACAAAAACACTTCCCTTTGTCACTTTCCGGGAATCATAGACCAACGTGGTAATCTCTGTATCCACACTTCCAGCCAAAAGTTCATAGTCAAGTTCTTCAATTAATTGTTTAATCTTCATTTATCATTCTCCTCATTCTTTCGTCTGAATCTATTCCCACACACCGGTAAATACTTCTGTCGCAGGTCCCGTCATAAAAATATGATTGCTCTCTGGATCATACTCAATAAGCAAATCCCCTCCACGCAAATGCACAAGTACCTGATTTTCTGTTTTTCCGTTCAGAATACATGCCATCACCGTCGCACAAGTTCCTGTTCCACATGCCCAGGTCTCTCCTGATCCTCGTTCCCACACACGCATGGACGCCTCCGTTTTGGAAATCACCTGAACAAATTCTGTATTGGTACGCTTCGGAAAACGTTCATGGTGTTCAAAAGCCGGTCCGTATTTCTCCAGTTCAAAATGTTCGACATCATCTACAAAGACAACAGCATGTGGATTCCCCATAGACACACAGGTCATCCTCCACTCTTTCCCTGCAGCAGTAATCGGCTCATCAATTACTTTCTGTCCCTGCGCTTCAACCGGGATTTCAGCCGGTGCCAGCTTCGGCTCTCCCATATCCACACGAACCTTTGTAACCTTTCCATTCTCCGTCGTAAGCTGCAGATATTTAATTCCCGCTCCGGATTCCACACTGATCTCCGTCTGATTCGTCAATTTATGATCATACACATATTTAGCCACACACCGGATTCCATTGCCACACATCTCTGCTTCCGAGCCATCTGCGTTATAAATTCTCATACGAAAATCCGCGACATCCGACGGACCGATTGTAATCAACCCATCGGATCCTATTCCGAAATGCCGGTCACTGACCGCAATAGAAAGACTAGCCGGGTCGTCAATCTTCTCCTCAAAAAGATTCACATATACATAATCATTGCCACATCCATGCATCTTTGTAAACTTCATACAGCAACCTCCCTTACTCACTTGTTATCTCTAGTATACTCCGCACTTTTTTCTCCGAAAACCCTCCCAGTGCTTTTCATATTGCAAATAATGTGGTCATGGGTTACAATAGCAACAATAGGAGGATGGTTATGAATAAACATACCGAATACGAAAAAACAGGGTACCTGGACAGCGACTTTAAGATTTTTCACTTAATTGACGATAACATGGCACCGATTGATTTTCATTATCATGATTTTCATAAAATTTTACTTCTTCTCAAGGGAAACATTTCCTACTGCATTGAAGGTCGCACCTACAAGCTGAAACCGAACGATATTGTGTTCGTTCCAGCCGGAGAAGTGCATCGGCCCATATTGCACGACAAATCTACCTATGAGAGAATCATCATCTATATTTCAAAAGGATATCTGGATCACTATTGTAGTGATTCCTATGATCTGTCGCTATGTCTTCTGGAAGCACACCACAAACAATCCCATGTGCTGCGCGTCCCGGCATTTGCTACAACCAGACTCGGACAGATTGTCCGCGAACTCGAACATTCTCTTGATTCCACAGAATACGCAAATGAGCTGTACCACAAACTCCTGTTTCTTGAGTTCATGATCCAGCTCAACCGTGCCGCCCTTCATGATGGCATTGAGTATATTACCAATACCTCCTCTAATCAAAAGATGATTCAGTTAATTGATTTCCTAAATGAACATTTAACAGAAGACCTCTCCATTGATTTTCTTGCTGAAACCTTCTACATCAGCCGCTATCATCTGATGCACTCCTTCAAAGAAGAGACCGGCTACACCATCGGAAACTATCTGACCACGAAACGCCTTCTTCTTGCCCGGGATCTCATCCAGCAAGGTAATCCGATCACCAGCGTCTGCTACGAATGCGGTTTTCACAGTTACTCTGCATTTTCACGTGCTTACAAAAAAATTTTGGGCTGTGCCCCACGTGATGAGCGCAATGTTTCTACTGCCGCTCCGCCAGAGTATTGATCAGAACCGGAATCAGCTGCTTCTTGCGGGATACCACACCCTTTAGAAGAATTCCATCCACAGATGGTTCACAATCATAAGCACTCGCAACTAATTGTGCACAGTCTGCTCCTTTATAAACCAGATAGGTAGATTCATTCAGAATATCCGTCAACATGACAAAAATCATCTGTATATTCTTTTCTCCCATCATCTGTTCCAATTTTGGCTCAATCCGCTTCTGTACCTTATCCAGCTCCTGTCTGCTCATTGCACTGATCTGCGCCACACCAAAGCTGATATCACCCGAGTGAAATATTTTAAAATCCTGATTCAATATTTCTTCTTCGGTTTTATTACTGAAATTACTCCCTGCCTCAAACATTGCAGATGCCAGTTCTTCCACTTTCACCCCTGCAATCTCAGCTAACGCAAGTGCCGCATTACGATCAATGTCCGTGCAGGTTGGAGAGCGAAACATCAACGTATCAGAAAGGATTGCTGCACACATCAATCCCGCCATCTGCGCAGTAATCGCAACTCCTTTCTCAAGATACATCTGATAAACAATGGTGGATGTGCACCCCAGCGGCTGATTTCGGAAATAGACCGGTGCCATCGTCTCCAGACTTCCCAGACGATGATGATCAATAATTTCCAGAATTTCTGCTTCCTCAATGTTCGTTACTGCCTGTGATTTTTCATTATGATCCACCAAAATCAACTGCTTTTTCTGTGTATCCATCAAATTACGTCTGGAAAACATCCCCACATAATTCTGATTTTCATCCAGAATCGGAAAATCTCTGTGACGAATTTTGGCAACCGCATCCCGCACTTCATCCACATAATCATCTACATGAAAATGAATGATATCCTTTTTTGTCATAAAATGCTTGATTGGAATACTTTGATTAATGAGGCGAGCCGCCGTAAATGTATCATAAGGTGTACTGATCAGTACGACATCCCTCTCCTTCGCAGCCTCAATCACTTCCGTGGTAACCTCATATCCATTTGTAACAATCATGCAACTACAATTAGAAGCAATCGAAAGCAACTGGGATTCCTCCCGGTCTCCGATTAAAACCAGATCATCACTGTCCACTGCTGAAGAAAGGACCTCCGGTGTTCCAACACCAATGACAACCTTTCCACGAACAAAATAAGCATGCTCATTTCCGGTAAGCAGCTGTCCCTCAAGTGTTTCCACAATATTCTTATACTGTGTCCGTGCACTGGAAAGAATCGTATTGTCATAAACATCCATATAAGATTTTGCAATATCTCCCGTTACGATCAATCCTTCCAGTTTGTTCTGATTCACAACCGGAAGTGTAACAACGCCGAGAATTTTCATCATCTCCCACGCCTTTTTCATAGAAATATGGCTGCTGACTCCTTCTGTCTTACGAATATGGATATCTTTAATCTGTGTTCCTACATCCGTAATCAGTCCCGGGATTTCCATCTGAAATCGTTCCAGAACATATGCAGTCTCTGCATTCAAATTTCCCGCACGCTTCGGCACATATTGCGTTCGCTCCTCATCCAAACTGTTTTTTAAATTTGCATAAGAAATCGCTGCACAGATAGAGTCTGTATCGGGATGTTTATGTCCTACTACCCAAACCTGCTTTTTTTCCATATTTGCCTCCTAATAAAAAATGCAATTCCTGCCACTGGAATTGCATTCGTTTCCTTTTCATTACAATACAATGATTCCAAGATTTACAAAAATCAATACTACCATTGCAATAAAATTCAATATACCAAAAACAAGTGCTGTAACTACAAAGCCCTTGATTGGAACAAGCTTGTCCTCCACCACCGTAATCCGCTCCAGCTTCTCTTCCATACTCTTAAAGAGCTCGGAAATATTACGATAACACTTTACATTTTCTGTATGTACCTTTTCCGACAACTCGCTTTTGATTGTAGTAAGCTGCTCTTCAATCTGTTCCAAAGATGCCTTAAGTTCCTTCGCTTTCTCTTCATTAAAGCGCTTACCATCCTCCACATCTTCTTTCATCGAAGACTCAATCTCATCCATCTTTGCAGAAACCTTAGCGATCAGGGAATCAATCTGTTTCTCCACCTCCGCAGTGATTCCATCCGCTTTCTCCTGCCGTTCCTTCAAAATCTGATTCAATTCCTCCGCTTTCTCCTGTCTCTCATCCACGAGAGTCTGAAGCTCCTGCGCCTCCGATTCTCTTGTGTTCAACAGAGTCTGCAACTGTTTGGCACGTTCTCTGAATTCATCGATCTGATTAAGTAAGAAATCTTCCTTGCTCACTGCGTCAACTGTCCTTTCCCGAATATTACGATCCTGCGGCTCTTCTTTGCCAGTCACTTTACCTGCATCCTGCTTCACCGGCTGTTCCAGCGTATAAACCCTTGCTGTGGGATGTTCCATATGAGGGGTTCCATATGTATCTTTTCGCCGATTCTTCGCAATCTGCCTGCGAAGTCCGAGCAGCAAACCAGCCATCACTCTTCCTCCATGATCGTAATTTATCTAATATATTCTATCATTCCTTTTCTTTTTTGTAAACGAAAAATTTTGAAAGCGGGGGGTGATAAGTGAACTCAGAAATCATAGATTTCCTCACGCTCGCGTTACTCACCCAATAAAAAAGAAGAAGTCCCTTGCACAAATAAATTTGCACCGGGACTTCTCCTTTTTATTTTATTCTCTTATCGCAACTATTTACCAGAATAAAGTGTTACTAACTTCTTCAAATGCTCGTAACGATCCTTAGAGTTCTGCTCAGATGCTGCGAACAACTCTGCAGCTCTTGCCGGATTGAACTTAGCAAGAGAAGCATAACGGTTCTCACCCTTTAAGAATTCCTGATAATCGCCTGTTGGCTCCTTAGAGTCTAATGAGAATGCATCCTTGCCTTCTGCAGCAAGCTCTGGGTTGTAGCGGAAGTTGAACCAGTAACCAGACTCAACTGCTAACTTCTCTTCGGTCTGCGCCTTGCTCATACCCTTCTTGATACCATGGTTGATACATGGAGCATAAGCAATAATCAGTGAAGGTCCCGGATATGCCTCAGCCTCAGCAATTGCCTTTACACACTGGTTCATATCTGCACCCATAGAAATGTGTGCAACATATACGTAACCATAGCTCATTGCGATACCGGCAAGATCCTTCTTCTTTGTCTCCTTACCACCTGCAGCAAACTGTGCAATCGCACCTGTAGGAGTAGACTTAGAAGACTGTCCACCTGTATTAGAGTAAACCTCAGTATCGAATACCATGATGTTGATATCCTTACCGGATGCTAATACGTGGTCAACACCACCGAATCCAATATCGTATGCCCATCCGTCACCACCGAAGATCCACTGTGACTTCTTAGCAAGGAAATCCTTCTCCTTTAAGATATTCTTAGAAGCATCACATCCGCATGCCTCTAATGCAGCTACCAACTTCTCTGTAGCAGGTCCGTTGGTAACACCACAATTGAACGTATCGTTCCACTCCTTGATAGCATCCTTAACATCTGCCTTATCAGTATTTGCAGCGATCTCATCCAGCTCATTCTTTAATCTGTCACGGATTGCTCTCTGAGCAAGTAACATACCATAACCGAACTCTGCCGCATCCTCGAATAAGGAGTTAGACCATGCAGGACCATGCCCCTTCTTGTTCACTGTGTATGGTGTAGAAGGTGAAGAGTTCGCCCAGATTGAAGAACATCCAGTTGCATTTGCAATGTACATTCTGTCACCGAATAACTGTGTGATCAACTTAGCGTATGGTGTCTCACCACATCCGCCACAAGCGCCTGAGAACTCAAGCAATGGCTGACGGAACTGAGATCCCTTAACAGAATTAAGCTTGAACTTCTCGATAACGTCTTCCTTATCCTCAAGAGTAACTGCATAATCGAAGTACTTCTGCTCATCCTCATGTGCTTCGAAACCGGTCATTGTAATAGCCTGAACCTTGTCCGGGCATACATTGACACAAGATCCACATCCTGTACAGTCAAACGCAGATACAACGATTGCGAACTTATATCCCGGCATCTGGTTCAGATCCTTCATCTGCATTCCTTCCGGAGCTGCAGCTGCCTCAGCCTCTGTCATTGCAACCGGACGGATTGCTGCATGCGGACATACATAAGAACACTGATTACACTCGATACACTTAGTTGCATCCCAAACCGGAACGTCAGTTGCAACACCACGCTTTTCGTATGCTGCTGTACCAGACGGAGTCCAACCTGTCTCATATTTCTTTACTACAGAAACAGGAATTGTATTTCCCTGCTGTCCGTTAACCTTAGACTGGATATTCTTAACAAAATCTACAACCTCAGGCTTGTCTCCTGTAATCTCCTTAGAGTAATCATCATCTGTGCAGTTCTTCCAGCTCTCCGGAACATCTACCTTAACATATGCTGTAGCACCGGCATCGATAGCATCGTGATTCATCTTAACGACATCGTCACCCTTCTTAGCATAGGACTTGGTAGCAGCGTCCTTCATCAACTTGATAACTTCTTCCTCCGGAATCAGCTTTGTCAGTGAGAAGAATGCAGACTGAAGAACCGTGTTGATACGATTTCCAAGACCAATCTCCTTACCAATCTTTACACCATCGATGATGTAGAAATTGATGTTGTTCTCAGCAATATATCTCTTAACCTGTCCAGGTAATTTCTCGTCTAACTCATCTACAGACCACTGTGTATTAAACAGGAATGTACCACCCGGTACCAGATCCTGAACCATGTTGTACTTGTAGATGTAAGCAGTACAATGACATGCTACGAAGTTCGCCTGGGAAATCAGGTATGTAGAACGGATTGGTGTGTGACCAAAACGTAAGTGGGAAATGGTAACACCACCGGACTTCTTAGAGTCATAGTCAAAGTATGCCTGTGCATACATGTCTGTATTGTCACCAATGATCTTGATAGAGTTCTTGTTGGCACCTACTGTACCATCTGCGCCCAGACCCCAGAACTTACAGTTTGTTGTTCCTTCTGGTGTAGTAACCGGATTCTCCTTAACATCAAGAGAAAGGTTGGTAACATCATCAATAATACCGATTGTAAATCTTGGCTTCTCTGTGTTGTTGAATACAGCGATAATCTGTCCCGGAGTTGTATCCTTAGATCCTAATCCATAACGTCCGCTTGTAATAGTAACCTGATCAAACTTAGATCCCTTAAGTGCTGCTACAACATCTAAGTATAATGGCTCTCCAAGGGAACCCGGCTCCTTAGTTCTGTCTAATACTGCAATTCTCTTAACAGTATCCGGAATCACATCAATTAATGCTTCCTTAACAAATGGTCTGTACAGACGTACCTTAACAACGCCGACCTTCTCACCTCTTGCCATTAAGTAGTCGATCGTCTCATCAATTGTCTCACAAACAGATCCCATAGCGATGATAATACGGTCTGCGTCCGGAGCACCATAGTAATTGAATAATTTATAATCAGTACCGATCTTCTCATTAACCTTGTCCATATATTCCTGAACGATTGCCGGAAGCTCATCATAGGTGCTGTTGCAAGCCTCTCTGGACTGGAAGAAGATATCCGGATTCTGAGCAGATCCCATCTCTACCGGATGATTTGGATTCAACGCATTCTTACGGAATGCATCAACTGCATCCATATCGACCATATCCTTCAAATCCTCATAATCCCAGGTCTCAATCTTCTGAATCTCATGAGATGTACGGAATCCATCAAAGAAATTGATAAACGGAACTCTTCCCTTGATTGCTGCGCAATGTGCAACCGGTGTTAAATCCATAACTTCCTGTACGGATGACTCACAGAGCATAGCAACACCTGTCTGACGGCAAGCATATACATCTGAGTGATCACCGAAAATGTTCAGTGCGTGAGTAGCAACACAACGAGCGGATACGTTAAATACGCCCGGAAGTCTCTCACCAGCTACTTTGTACAGATTCGGAATCATCAGTAACAGACCCTGGGAAGCTGTGTAAGTAGTTGTTAAAGCACCAGCTGCAAGAGATCCGTGAACAGTACCTGCTGCACCAGCCTCAGACTGCATCTCTGTAACCTGAACGGTCTGTCCGAAAATGTTCTTACGACCAGCGGTTGCCCACTCATCTGTAGCCTCAGCCATAACAGATGAAGGAGTAATAGGATAGATTGCTGCTACATCAGTAAATGCATAAGAAGCATGAGCTGCAGCATGGTTTCCATCCATGGTTTTCATTGAACGTTTCATGATAAGTCCTCCTATTTTAATTAAATGTTCTAACGTATGAAAAATCAGACATTGAATCAGAATGTCTCTAATTTAATAATATAAAATGAATACCGCCAAAAAGCAAGTGATAGCGTCACCATTTTATGTTTTTTTACAAATACAACCTCTCAAATTCGCCAATCGAAATCGGACAGTTGCACAAATAGCCCTGTCCGCAGGTAAATCCTCCCTCACGAAGGAATTGCTCCTGCTCCTCTGTCTCCACCCCCTCAATAATGATATCCTTTTGCAAGATTTTGACCATCCGCCCAATCTCATACAGCAGTGCCCGTTTACGGTCACTCATATCCTTATTGATAAAGCCTTTATCAATCTTGATCACATCCGCCGGCATATCAGCAAGCACGGAAAGAGACGAATACCCGGTTCCAAAATCGTCAATAGCGACCCGAAAACCAATCTCATGCAGACGGTTCATACATTTTTCGAGAACACCAGTATTCTTTACCAGCACACTTTCCGTCACCTCAATTTCAACATATTGGGGTGGAACCGTGTACTTTGACAAAATGATCTGTATTCTGCTCAAAAACTCTTCCCCGTCGGTATCAAAATGTCTGCCGGAGAAATTGGTGGACACCACGATTTTCCGCCTTTTCTGCCGATCCCACTTATCAAGTACCTTAAGCACCTCCTCAAAAATATAAAAATCAAGTTCCGTAATATAGCCGATTTTCTCAAGAGAAGCGATAAAAAATGCTGGTGAAAGAACTGTTCCATCCGGGCGCGTCCAACGTGCCAGTGCCTCCGCGCCATACACATCCCGATCTCCCAGAACAAATTTTGGTTGGAGGTACATCTGGAAATCATCACGGTAAAGGGCCTCAAAGAACTCTCCAATCACCTTCTGTTCCTCGGCCCTTTGCGTCCGCAGTCCATCGTCATACAGGGTGATACCCCGCTTATTTGTATTTTTTGCATGCTTCCATGCCAGATTTGCATTCTCAATTGCCAGATCCATATCCATCGTATGATGATCAAGAATATAAACCCCCGCCGTCACCCCCATGCCACTGTTCGGATACTGGTGGTTTTGCATATTGGTAAAACGCTGGTTTCTGCTTTTCAGATGTTCCTCCAGCAACTCTTCACTCTCATCCGCACACAGCAGCAGAAAAAAGTCTGAATACAACCGGCATCCCACACGAAAATACGGCTGTTCCCGCACATCCTCTGCAAACATTTTGAGAATATTATCCCCGACCTTATATCCATAGTTCTCATTCACATATCCGAAATTATTGATATCCAGATACTCAACCGCATAGATCATATCCGGCTCCGGATTTTTTAATATATCCCCGGCCTTCTGCCGGAAAGCTTCCTGATTAAAGAGATTCGTCAGCTGATCCCTTTTTTGGATATACTGAATCTGCTCACGGCTCTCATCCATACGGTAACGCAAAGAAATAAAAATCGCCATTATCTGTGTCAGTTCCTGCAACACCTTCAGCTCACGCTTCTCCCATTGTCTGCCTTCATCCAACGAGACATAAAGCACAAGTCCGGTCTTTGCCCCAATATACTCATATTTGCCAACCACAGCGGCAAACGGCCTGTCCCAATCCATCCGGTTCCTTCGCCGCAGATATTCCTGCACAGTCTCCGTATCAACGAGCTGTTCCCTTGTAAAAACCGCACACTCCCCTTGAGCAATCTCCTCAATGGCAGCATTATTCCTCAGAAAAACATTCTTGTCATAAAAGACATAGGTGTCCGAATAGTAACTTGTCAGCTCCCATGTATTGTGTATATCATCATCTTCAAACACTGCAACTAGATCGAACTGATATCGCTCGGCAATTTGTTTGAGAAGAACTGTAAAAGCTTCATCCAGATTCTTTGCATTCGTCATCAGACCGACCGCATATCCCATAAACTCCCGGTCTCCCTGGCTGATTTCCAGCTCCATCAAATCCTTATAATCCATACCAACCGCCCCAACTTTACTCATAATTGTTTTCATTATATCATCATTTCTACATATTTCCAATAAGAAAGCGTTTTTCTTCTTGAAATATACGTCCCATCATGTTTATAATAGAACTCGTGACCAATTAGAACAATTAGAATGACGAGGTTTTCATATGATTAGTGCAAATAATATTACATTACGTCTGGGCAAAAAAGCCCTGTTTGAAGATGTCAACATCAAATTTACTGAGGGAAACTGCTACGGACTCATCGGTGCCAACGGTGCCGGAAAATCAACCTTTTTAAAAATTCTGTCCGGACAGTTAGAGCCAACCAGCGGAGAGATCGTCATCACGCCGGGACAGCGACTGTCCTTCCTGCAGCAGGACCACTTCAAATACGATGAATTCACAGTATTAGATACCGTTATCATGGGAAACAAGCGTCTCTATGATATCATGAAGGAAAAGGATGCCATCTACATGAAAGAGGATTTCTCAGACGAAGACGGCATCCGCGCCAGCGAGTTGGAAGCAGAGTTTGCCGACATGGACGGCTGGAACGCAGAATCCGATGCTGCAACTCTGTTAAACGGTCTCGGCATCCCGACCGAAGATCACTATACACAGATGGCAGATATGCCGGGTGCAGTTAAAGTCAAAGTACTCCTCGCACAGGCGCTGTTCGGGAATCCGGATATCCTGCTTCTCGACGAGCCGACCAACCACCTGGATCTCGATGCCATCGCATGGCTCGAAGAGTTTCTGATCAACTTTGAGAATACAGTCATCGTAGTATCCCATGACCGCTATTTTCTGAACAAAGTATGTACCAATATCGCAGATATGGATTACGGCAAGATTCAGCTCTACGCCGGAAACTACGACTTCTGGTACGAGTCAAGCCAGCTGCTTGTCCGCCAGATGAAGGAAGCCAATAAGAAAAAAGAAGAAAAGATCAAGGAACTGCAGGAATTCATCTCCCGCTTCTCCGCCAACGCATCAAAATCCAAGCAGGCAACCTCACGTAAACGTGCACTGGAAAAAATTCAGCTGGATGATATCCGCCCTTCCAGCCGCAAATATCCATACATTGATTTCCGGCCAAACCGTGAGATTGGAAATGAAGTACTCACCGTAGAAGGAATCAGCAAAACGATTGATGGCGTAAAAGTACTGGATAATATCTCCTTCATTGTCGGACATGATGACAAGATTGCTTTTGTAGGTGGAAACGAACTGGCCAAGACCGTTCTCTTCAAAATCCTTGCCGGAGAGATGGAACCGGACGAAGGAACCTACAAGTGGGGTGTAACCACAAGCCAGTCCTACTTCCCGAAGGACAATACAGCCATTTTTGATACCGATGAGCTGATTGTCGACTGGCTGACCCAGTACTCCGAAATCAAAGATGCCACCTATGTCCGCGGTTTCTTAGGACGTATGCTCTTCGCCGGAGAGGACGGTGTCAAGAAAATGCGTGTACTTTCCGGAGGAGAAAAAGTACGTGTACTGCTCTCCCGTATGATGATCATGGGCAGCAATGTACTGATCTTTGATGAACCGACCGACCATCTGGATATGGAATCCATTACAGCACTCAACAATGGCATGATCAAGTTCCCGGGTGTTATTCTCTTCGCCTGCAGGGATCATCAGGTAGTACAGACCACTGCAAACCGTATTATCGAATTTCTTCCGGACGGAAGCATGATTGATAAGGTTTCCACTTACGATGAATATCTGGAAAGCGATGTCATGGCCCGCAAGCGTCAGGTTTACAACACCTCCGCTGACGAGGAGGCCGATGATTAATTTCATCATATAGCTGCAAAAAGGGCGCCGCAAATCTGCAGCGCCCTTCTTTACTCAGCCAATTCCATTGCGACTTAGAAATCATCCTGAAAAATATTTCCACTGTTATAATTATAAGTATACTTTCCGTTTTGTCCATATGTATTGGACTTTGCCGCCTCTGACTGCGCATAGGAATCAATCATGGATGCCTGGGTAGCCACACTATATCCATAGGAACCCGTCCCGTTGAACAGGGATTTCACCTTTGCCATATCCGCAGACTGAAACGCATTCTTATCAATCGAAAGCGTACCATTCTTGCTATCCACCGATATCCCGATCGCAGAAAGCGCATCCTCATTAACTTTCGTCATATTCTTCATGGAACTTAACGCATTCTGAATCCGGCTGGCATCCGATTTTGCTGTAGCAGACAGCAGGGAATTGTAATCCTCCACAAAATCACTTACCTTATCATAAATCTGATCCGAATCGTAATTTCCCTTTGCATCCTTGACAAACACAGAATTATTCTGTCTCGTATAAAGTTCCCTGGCCGTATCCGTCAGTGACTGTGCCGCATCCTCGATATTCGCAAGCGTCTTCGTCGAATCTGAGGACAGTCCTGTGGTCTTCTTCACTGCCGAAGCCTTTGTACTGTCATCCCCCGATTGCAGAGAATAATAAGAGCGCATCAGCTTGCCATAAGAACCGCTGCGAATACTCGCATAATCACTGTAATTAATTCCAAGCAGATCCGTTCCCCCTTGCTTGGAAGAACCATTCAGGCTGGAAAATAAAGTACTGATTGACGATGAATCATATGCAGAAATACTAGCCATAATTATCACTCCTTTGATTAAACAAACGATTATCCGTAATCCTATTATTTATATCGGACAGATAATCCACAAAAATAAGCCTCTTTTTAAGAAATCATACATCTTCAATCTGCCAGTCAATCGGTGCGATCCCGTTCGCATCCAGAAACTGATTCGCCTGACTGAAATGTTTACATCCGAAAAAACCACGATAAGCAGACAACGGACTCGGATGCGGTGCCTTAAGAATCAGATGTTTAGGGTTTGTCAGCATAGGAATCTTGCTCTGTGCCGGGCGCCCCCATAACATATAGACAATTGGACGATCCTGTGCATTGACCGCCTGAATAATGGCATCCGTAAACTGTTCCCATCCTTTTCCCTGATGGGAATTCGCCTGATGGGCGCGCACCGTCAGCACCGTATTCAAAAGCAAAACGCCCTGATCCGCCCACTTCTTCAGATACCCATTGTTAGGAATTCTGCACCCCAGATCATCCTGCAGCTCCTTGTAAATATTCTGCAGTGATGGAGGTATCTCTTTCTGATCCGGCAGAACCGAAAACGAAAGTCCGTGCGCCTGATGCTCATTATGATAGGGATCCTGCCCAAGGATCAGCACCTTCACCTGACTGAGCGGAGTAAAATGCAGTGCATTAAAAATATCATCCGCCGGAGGATAAACAACCGTCCTGCTGTACTCCTCCTTCACAAACTGGTACAGTTGCCGGTAATATGGTTTTCCAAACTCATCGCTTACCGCAGGAAGCCAGTCATTGGTTATCATCGCCATTATCTATTCTCCTATCTGCGCACCGACACGCCATTATCAGCAAGATACTCTTTCAGATCCATAATCTCAAGTTCCTTGTAATGGAACAAAGAAGCAGCAAGCGCCGCATCTGCATGGCCCTCAGTGAGCGCATCGAGAAAATGCTGTTTGGTCCCTGCACCTCCGGAAGCAATCACCGGAATAGAAACATTGTCCGCAATCTGGCGGGTAAGCTCAATATCATACCCTGCCTTGGTTCCATCACAATCCATACTCGTCAGCAGAATCTCTCCGGCACCGAGTGCATTTGCTTTCATCGCCCACTCAACAGCATCCAGTCCGGTATCAATCCGGCCGCCATTCTTATATACATTCCATCCGCTTCCATCCGGACGCCTTTTCGCATCAATAGCCACAACCACACACTGACTTCCAAACTTGTCCGCCGCATTACTGATCAGCTCCGGAGTGTTAATAGCGGAAGAATTGATGGAAATCTTATCTGCTCCCTCTCTGAGGATTGCCTTAAAATCCTCCACCGTGCGGATTCCACCACCTACAGTAAAGGGAATAAACACCTTCTCAGCCACCTTTCTAACCATATCCACTACCGTGTTACGATGATCCGAAGATGCCGTGATATCTAAGAAAACCACCTCATCTGCTCCTGCTTTATCGTAAGCTGCTGCAACCTCCACAGGGTCTCCTGCATCCCTTAAATTCACAAAATTTATGCCTTTTACCACACGCCCGTTATTGACATCCAGGCATGGAATAATTCTCTTTGTAAACATTATGCCTTTCCTCCCTGCAGCTTTGCAAAATTATTCAGAATCGATAAGCCCACCGTACCACTCTTTTCCGGATGGAACTGGCAGGCAAATACATTCCCCTGCTCCACGGATGCATGAATGGTTGTGCTGTAATTCGTTGTTGCTTTCACAATCTGCTCGTCATCTGCCTTAAGGTAATAAGAATGGACAAAATAGACATATGGATCTTTTGCAATACCCGCAAACAGTCGGCCGTCATTCTGTAATGTAAGGGAATTCCAGCCAATGTGAGGTATTTTCAGTCCCGGCTGATCCGGAATCCGAACAATCTTTCCATCCAGAATATGTAAGCCTTCCACTCCCTGACTCTCATCACTGCCCTCGAACAAAAGCTGCAGTCCCAGACAGATCCCAAGAAACGGCTTGCCTGCTTCCGTCACTTCATGGATTACCTTATCCAATTCATACTTTTTCAACTGACCCATCGCATCGCCAAAGGCACCCACTCCGGGCAGAATCACTTTGTCTGCAGCTTCAATTGTGTGAAAATCCCTTGTGATTTCACACTCCTGTCCCAAATGCAGAAGAGCTTTCTCCACACTTTTCAAATTTCCTGCATTGTAATCAATAATTGCTATCATATTGTCTCCTACTCCAACCCAAGTTCTTGCAGCTTTTTATGAAGC
>JALFLB010000046.1 GCA_022775045.1 Agathobacter sp.
GATTACAAAAAGGATATCATTGATAAGAAAGACAGTGTCATCGATATGGTGCGTGTTGCAACTTATGTACACCAGATGCCGGCAGCAATCGAGATGATTGAGGATGCCAAGAACAAGGGCTATGAAGTAACCTGTAATATCATGGCGATTTCCAACGCAAAGGAATCCGATATCGATCAAGCGCTGGAGATGGTGGGACAAAGCGGCGCAGATGGCATATACATTGTCGATAGCTACGGTGCTCTCTACCCGGAGCAGATCCGTGAGATTGCAGACAAATACTTAGAAGTTGCTGAAAAATACGGCAAATATATCGGTATGCATGCACACAATAATCAGCAGCTGGCTTTCGCCAATACCATCGAAGCCGCAGCAAGAGGTGTCAGTCTCCTGGATGCAACCATCATGTCCATGGGACGTGGTGCAGGAAACTGTGCAATGGAGCTTCTTTTAAGTTTCCTGAAAAATCCGAAGTACAATGTATTCCCAATTCTTAAGTTCCTTGAGGAGCACATGCTTCCACTGAAAGAATCCGGAGCCATCTGGGGATATGATATTCCGTATCTTCTGACCGGTCGTCTGAATCAGCATCCATCTGCCGCAATCGATTTTACCAAAGAAGGCAGAACCGATTACGCAGATTTCTATACTGATCTGTTGGACAAGTAAAGATCATAAAAGAGCTGGCAGCTGCCAGCTCTTTTGGTCCATTCTAAAATCAATTCTCTCAGATCTGACGAAACAGTGCATCCACCGATGCGATTTCCTCCATCATGCACATCTCTTTTAAATCATCTGCGTTTCCTTCTGAATGCTCCACTTCTTTTGAAAAAATCCGTGCAATATCAATCCGGTCTGCCGTTGTATAATGTCCACCATTGAGATGATAACGAACCGCATCCATATCCCGGATTACCAGAATAGCAACTGCAACCAATTTGGCATAGGATAAAAGATCATAATCATACACAGCGTTCATCAAATAACGAAACGTAAAATACACCAGAAGCTGTTCGTAGCCAATCTCCCTGTAATCCTCAGAATCCAGATATTCCATCAGAAGCTTCTCATAACTGCCCTCATGAAACAGACTGGCAAACTCCTCCTTGGTTTTGACCCACTCATCATCCAATTCTTCCATATCTACAAAAATGGCAAACCGCTCTACAAAATCATCATAGCGCAGACAGTGCTTCTTCTCCTTAAGCATCTCTTCTTCTGGTTTCCACTGTCCATTTACCGCCTGCCACTGTTCCAGTATATTCCTGTCATTGTGAGCCATATAACGGTTAATGACCGTCTGTACCATATCACACCATGCCAGAAATGCCCGCATGCGAACCGGAATTGACCAGCTTCGATTCTGTAGAATTTCTATTGCCTTGTTCTGTACCCATTCCATAAAAGCAATATATACCGGATCTTCATCCTCATCCAGTGCCTCAGCTTCCTCCCCGCCATCATAAAAATCCGGCAGTTCATGCTCAACAAAATGCACCGGCATCTCCCTCTCAAAAAGAATGCGTCCTGCCTCCTCACAGGAAAGGCTTAAGCACTTCTGCTCAACATTTCCATAAAACAGAGAAAAGCGCGGATACTCTGTGCACACTTCACACAACGCCTCCTCGCCCAATTCCGTATAAAGGTCACAGAGATTCTGATCGTTCAACATTGCACAGCGCTTGGGTCCCTTCAACTTAAACCGGTAGCCGCCATCCTCCGCCACATACATACTCTCCCGAAGACGGTCGCCAAATGCGCCCTCCCTCGTTCGGTAATACTCATAAGACTCCTCGTCAATATCAATCTCCCATCCTGCACAACAACTATCCTTACAACGACTTGCAATGCAGGAAAATTCTTCATAATAGTCCGGGACGCGTAAAATCACAATGCCTGCCTCTCTTCCTCCACATGCTTTCTATGCTTTGCTTTCAACTCATCCCAATCCGGATCTTCTGTTCCCTTAAAATGATTGTAAGCAATATATCCAATACACCAGATCAATCCGGCAACGGTTGTAGAAACAATCATTTTAACCACACAGGCAATCACAAATGTCAATGTGAGTTCTCCTGCAAAAAGCGCAGTCCCTAATGCATGAATCGGAAGCAGGAGCATCTTCCACAGCCCATAATAGATTGAACAGACAACACCAGCACCATAGCATATAAAACCAATCAACATGTTCAAATGTTTTTTCATATGATACGCTCCTTTTTGCCATTTTACTCCAAAAACGTTATTATTTTGCCACTTTTCCTTGTTTTTTGCAAGTCTAAAATTCTCTGATTTGATGATCCCCGAAACTTCAAGGTAATATCCTTAAGCTCCTCACAAAACGGACCATCTACCAGAACATCAATCATAGAGAGAAGTTTGTCAGTATCCTTTGTATATTTTCTTCCTCCGGGAATCAGGTCCCGATCATAAATATATCCGGTAAAAGCCCAAATGTTCTTCTGTGGATACTTTTGTATGACTCTACTAACAAAAGGTAGAAGAGCCTCCTGATTCTCCGGTTCAAATGGCTCTCCCCCCAATAGGGTGAGTCCCTGAACATACTCTGGTGCGAGAGAATCTAAAATCTCCTGCTGCACCTTCTCATCAAACGGCTCTCCATAATGAAAATCCCAGGTCTGCGGCTGGAAGCAGCCCTTACAAGCATTCCTGCACCCCGAGACAAATAATACGGTGCGGCAGCCCAGACCATTGGCGATATCACAATATTTTATTCCAGCGTAATTCATGCTTCTTTCTTCTTTCCCAGCACCTTAATACACACACCCGCAATTACTAAAAACACTGCGATCACTATGCCAAAAACCAATCTAAGATCTACAGTTCCCGTCTTCGGTGTATGATCGATATTATCCTTGCTGCTTTTATTACTGCTGCTTCCGCTGCTACTTCCACTGTTGCTTCCATTACTGTTGCTTCCGCTACTATTCTGTGAATTGTTCTGGCTATTGCTCTGACTGTTATTCTGCGAACTATTCTGGCTATTGTTCTGTGAATTATTCTGGCTGTTCTGCGAATTATTCTGGCTGTTGTTCTGTGAATTATTCTGACTGTTCTGCGAATTATTCTGGCTGTTGTTCTGTGAGTTATTCTGGCTGTTCTGCGAATTATTCTGACTATTATTCTGGCTGTTCTGACTGTTTGTCTTTCCCGCGTTTGCATCCACAACAGTTGTCACTGTGATCGGATTATAACTGGCATCCGTAATCTCCCGCACCGTTGCCGTAATCGGCATTGTCGTATAAGCCTGCTTAACCGTAAAATTCAAAGTTACCATTGTCTCATTATTTGAATATGTCTTATTCAGGATAGATGAAATATTCAGCACCGGCTTCCCACTCTCCTGTACCTCTGAAATCAGCTGTACATTGCCAGAATCAGAACCAACCGTATTTGACCATGTAGCACCTGTATAAGTCAGATAGTTGCTGTCATATCCCAGCTTCACCGCAAATGTTGATACTCCCGGGTTATTTCCTACCACCAACCGAACCGTTACAGAGTCTCCTGCTTTTGCATTATCTGAAGTTCCAACAGTAAGATTCATGCTCGCAGCCAGTGCCTGCTCCGGCAACACTGTAGCTGCCAACACCAATGTCATACAAATTCCAATTAACAGTTTTCTTAAATTCTTCATCCTTCGCCCTATACCTTTTTTGCTATTACAACAAGTCTTCCATTATTCGCTGTATACTCACAGGTCGACAGCATAATGGTTGTATCGCCATAGGAGAGATGCTCTCCTGTCTCATAAAGCCGGTTATTCTCCACAAAATCAAACAAATCCTGAAACTCCCCTCGATTCTCATAATTGCGGAACCAGTAATATCGAAACCCCGACTCGTCGCCCTGCTTCACCTGCGTCTTCACAACTGCGACAATCTGATAGGTTCCAGTCTCATAGATTGTGTCAAACTCAATGGTCGGATGCTTCTCATAGAACTTCTGATCCAGATACAGATCAAGATTTCCAAACTGGCTTCCGTCGCTGACGTTATGACCAAATATTACCACGTTTTTATCAAGAGGGGAAATCTGCGATTCCGCAGCAATAAATGGAGCACCTTTGTTGTCCTCTTTCCCTTCAAAGTTATGACTGAGATAATATTCTTCCCCGGTACGATCCTGCATAACCGGATAATCAATCGATGTTCCATCAATCTTGATCCAGCCAATCAAATCCGGGTACATACTATATAATATAGCATATTGGTCCAGGATTGCAACAGATTCATAATCATCCTCTTCATTTTCTGCCGCTTTTTTCAGTTGTTCCCTCTCCTGCCGAATGTACGTAAGAACCGCTTCCTGCTTTGCTTCCCGCATCTGAAAGTAGAACAATACCGTCAACAACACGACCGCCATAGCGAGAAAAGAGACTGCTATTCGTTTGCACACCTTCTCTATCGTTCGTCTATGGCGGTTCTTACTCGTCCGATTGGACAGCCCCGACAGGAACGCTTCCCCCACCCAGGTGGAAAAAACATGTCCCTGACGAAGCTTTTTATACAGCTTTTTGTTTGCCATATGGTCTTCCAGATCGTTTTGAGCACAAATATGTTCAATTTCTTTTAGATCCTGCTGATACGCATGATGCGCATCCACGGTAAATGATTCCTTTTCCCGGGAACTGTTCTCGTACAAATGGGCATACTGCTTTCGCTTGTTTTCTTCCATTTGCTTTCCATTACAATTATAACTTTGCCGGGAACGATGTGATTGCTCCATTATAGAATTTCATAATAAACAATACATCTACCAGATTGACACTTCCCGACTGGTCAACATCTGCTTTTCTTAACTGTTCTGCTGTCAGATCTTTCTTTACTCCATTATAATATTGTAAAACCATTGTGGCATCAATCAAATCCACTTTATTATCTCCATTGATATCTCCATAATCTACCATTCTCTCCACAAATGTCACCGAAATCTCTTTATATGGTGCATCAACAGTATGCAGTGTAGTCAATCCCTGATTATAAAGATATGAAGGATCTGTAATCTGTTCTTGTGTTCCACCTGTAATACCGTACGTCATAGTGGTACCGGAATCATTTGATGCGCCATACAATTGAACCTTGACCTTTGTATCACCTGTCAGCCCTGTATTTGCCCATCGGAAGTTAAGATATAGGAACTCCCCATCCAGATTAATATTTTCCGATGCTAATACCGTAATGTAATCCGTACGTGATGTGGTACTATTTGATACCGAATTATATTCTACTGCGTTAACATATGCCTGAGCGGCCGATGATAATTCATATTCCTTATCATCATATGGCTGAATCATAAGTGGATTATAGGTACAAGCAATCTTAAATCCATTATACTGGGATTTCGGATCCACCTTAATTGCAATCTGTGCCTTCTGATTTTCCAAAAAATTCTTAGAAACCAAAAGTCCGTCTCCAGCCTCATTGTTTCCAACAACTGAAAGACTTAATTTTCGCTCCGCAGTCTGTGAATTTGTAAGCGCAACAGATACTGGTGTATGATAATAGTAATCTGCTGCTGTCTGAAGGTCGATTCCAAGCTGACTCCCATATCCCTCCAGTTGAATTGTTGTTGTGCTTTCCACATCATAAGCAACCACAAGCTTTGCGCGGAAAATCACAGTTCCCTGCGGAATGGTCACTCCGCCATTTCCAACCTTGTAAACCATAAATTTCCCAGTCGGTCCATAACAAGAAGCTGTCCATCCTGCCAGATCTGTAGATACCTTTCCCACATCCAGCTGTTTGAATTTCGTGGTATCATAGGATACGATGCCACCAACCTGTGTAAGATTTCGGATCGTTTGGCTCGCAACCAGGGATACGGTAACATAATCCCCCTTCTGAAGACCAACCTGACTATCACTTGTATATCTGCTACACCCTTCTTTCTCCACCTTTAAAGTAAGAAGATCTGACACCTCGACAGGTGTTGAATCTGCTTTTACAGTCATCTGGCTTCCACACAGAAGCGGCACCACCAACGCCAATGCCAGAACAAATGCTCCGATCTTCTTCCATACTTTTTGCATTCTAATCATCCTCATTTCGTATAATCTCCTTCCATGGTTTTTGCTCTCGTCCATGAGCTATACTTTTAATTATTTTATCGGCATATATAGCTGTTTAATTAACACTATCATACAATAAAATGTGCCAAAAGTACAGTTTTTTGCGAAGAACCATTATTGAAATAATTCAACCACTCTTTCCACTGACATATGCCTTGTTTCCAAAGCCGCGCAAAAACCGGGTGAACATCAAATGTCCACCCGGTGTAATATAAT
>JALFLB010000031.1 GCA_022775045.1 Agathobacter sp.
AGAGAAGGAGAATATCAAAAAATTTTGTGATGGTCTGGATATAAAGATGGCAGAAGCGGGATTTGATGATAATCGGTCTGTAAGTGATGTTTTTTCTGAGCGTCAGGTCTATATGAGCCTGTATGGAAGTCTGTTCTTTATCGGTATTTTTATTGGTCTTCTTTTTATGGCTGCAACGGTCATGATTATTTATTATAAGCAGATTTCAGAAGGCTATGATGACAGAGAGCGATTTGTCATTAGTTAACGTACCGCTTTTGATTGGATGCCTGATTGCAACGGTTGCAGTTTATGTGATTGGGTACGCAATCGTGTATGGTCTGACGGCCCGCACCTACTACAAAATTGTAAAATAGTAAAAGATAAAATAGGCTCTGCTATGAGATATCATATAACCCAATCGGCAGTATATAGTTATCCTTTTTTTATTGACAAAATCAGGAAAAACCAGTACATTAGTACTAAGTCCTGATATCAGGAAGAGGCGGTGCTACCGGTTCCAGTCCGTTGGTGCTTCGGGAGGCAACTTCCGTTCCACCAACCAATATTGACAATCATATAACAAATAAGGAGGATATCAAAATGAGTCAGTACAAGTGCAAATTATGTGGAGAAGTATTTGAAGTTAAGGAAGGGGAGACACCGGTTTGTCCGCGGTGTAAGGCAACCGGCGACCAGCTTGAGCTGATTGCGCCACCGGCAGGAAACAAGTACGCGGGAACCCAGACGGAGAAGAATCTCCATGCTGCATTTGGTGGAGAGTCCGAGGCAAGAAACAAGTATACATATTTTGCATCCGTAGCAAAAAAAGAGGGATATGAGCAGATTGCCGCTCTGTTTTTAAAGACAGCAGAGAACGAGAAAGAACATGCGAAGATGTGGTTCAAGGAGTTGAAAGGGATCGGAGATACACCGGCCAATCTTCTTGCTGCGGCTGAGGGAGAAAACTACGAGTGGACCGATATGTACGAAGGTTTTGCAAAGACTGCTGAGGAGGAAGGTTTTCCTGAACTTGCAGAAAAGTTCCGTATGGTTGGAGAAATAGAAAAGCAGCATGAGGAGCGATACCGTGCACTGCTCAAGAATGTGGAGACCGCTTCGGTCTTCGAGAAGAGTGAGGTTAAGGTTTGGGAGTGTCGCAACTGTGGTCATGTTGTTGTTGGAACTAAGGCACCAGAGGTTTGCCCGGTCTGCGCACATCCGCAGAGCTACTTTGAGATCAGAGAGCAAAATTATTAAGAGGATTTATTTCAGAATTGTAATGAATAAAGACGCCCGCATGTGCATTGTGCCTGTGCGGGCGTTTTATTAAATATTTTATTTGGGAATTCATTTGTGGGGTGGTGTTCTGGTGTCGAATTTGGTATAATAATGGAAATCTATGGTTTAGGGATGGAGATGAAAGAGCATGAATAACACAATGATCAATGTGCTGGCAATTGACGATGATCCGGAAGTGTTTGAAATATTGAAAATTTATTTAAAAGGGATTGCGGATGTGACATTTGCCCCAAATGGCAAGCAGGCGTTAACGCAGGTGCGTCAGCAGAGATTTGATGTAATTCTGCTTGATATCGAGATGCCAATCATGAATGGATTTATGGTTTTGGAACAGCTGCGTAATGTAAAAGAATGCGTGAATATTCCAGTGATTATGCTTACGGCAAAGAAAGATAAATATTATGTTATGAACTCAATTGCGATGGGAATTGACGGCTATCTCCTGAAACCGGTGAATAAAAATGAACTGGTCAGCAAGGTGAGCGAGGTATGTCAGAAAAGGCAGCAGCATCGGAATAGCAAGACGATTCTGGCGATTGATGATGACATGTCATATCTGAAGCAGATTAACAGTTTTCTTAAGGAATACTATAATGTCATTATGATTAATACTACAAAGCTTGCGCTTGATTATCTGACGCATCATGTTCCGGATCTCATTCTTTTGGATTATCAGATGCCGCTATACAATGGCGTTGCGTTGCTGAATATGATCCGGCAGAACGATAAAATCAAGGATGTTCCGGTTATCATCCTGTCCGGGTCACTGAATCAGGAGGCAATTGTTGAATTTTATGCGTTCAAACCGGAGGCGTGTCTGGCAAAGACCGTTGGTAAGGATGTTCTTTTAGAAAAAATTAATCTTGTATTGACACAGAATGCAGAGGTGAAAAACTAGATGGAAACCAAAATTTTCCCGTATATACTATTTGCCTGCTTTATTTTTGCACTTTATTTATCGGTAAAGCAGTATAATAAGGAATCAAGGAAGTATGCAGAGAACCGCCTTTTTTCAGCGTTATGCTTAGCAAGTGCGGTATGGAGCTTTGGTTTTTGGGGAATCATTATTCAGGTCGAGCCGGATAGGGCACATTGGTTTCGTATCATTGGGATGGTGGGGGTGTTTGCGTATCTGATCATTGCGCAGCTGTTGTTCTGTCAGATCATGGGGACATTGAAGAAGTTTGTCGGACCTATTGCAATTGCTTCCATTTTTGCATATGTAATCTGCTATTTTATCTGTCAGAAAGGGCAGGTAATCTATCAATTGGGCAAGATTGGGATGACCTATAATTTTAAGCCTGGATTTTGGAATAATGTGTATGTGGGATTCTGTATTATAGTTGCAATTAATCTGTTTTGCAGTGTCCTTTATATGGGGTTTTCTTCGTGTCGCAAGAGGTTGTGGGTACTGGCCAAGAGATTAATGGTTGTGCTGTTTATCATTGTGTTCGGAATGGTGTTTGATACGATTCTGCCTTTGTTCGGAATACCAGCCATACCGGGAAGTACCATCGGGCAGTTCGTTGCATTGATTGCATTGTATCAGACGCTTTGTTTTGCAGATCGTTCACGAATTACCGTCGATAATATGTCTTCCTATGTGTATTCTTCCTTTACGACACCGGTTCTTGTTTATGATGATAATTATTCCCTTAAGCTTTTGAATGATGTAGTATGTGATTTCTTTGGATTAACCGAAGCGGATATGAAGAGCTACAGAATTAATGAACTTTTTTGCGTGGATGAGGAGGATGTATTCTGTTTTTGGGGAAAGCGTAAAGAAATTGATGTGTTATGTCGGAGCAATCAGTTACAGTGTAATCTGACGATCAGTAAGATTCATGATGATTATCAGGATGTTATTGGGTATATCATTACAGTCACTGATTTGTCAGAACGTATTGAATATATAACCAAGCTCGAACAGGCAATACGCGATGCTGAGAGTGCAAATAAGGCAAAGACAACATTTCTTGCAAATATGTCACATGAAATTCGGACACCGATGAATGCAATTATGGGTTTTGCGGAACTGGCCTTAAAACAGAGGGTCAGCAAAGAAGTCAGAGAGTATATTCAGGGAATTCATCTGGCTTCTAAAAATCTTCTGGCAATCATTAATGACATTCTTGATATTACGAAGATTGAATCGGGTAAGATGGAGATTGTTCCAGCGAATTACTATGTTGCCGATCTGTTGGATGATGTATCACTGATTATTTCTCAACAGGCGAAGAAAAAGGGACTTGCCTTTTTTATGAAGACGGATGAGGCAATTCCGACACAGCTGTACGGTGACAAAGTGCGTATTCGTGGGGTGCTCATAAATATTTTAAATAATGCGGTCAAATATACAAATGAGGGCAGTGTTTCCTTTGAGATTAAAATCTTATCCCAAATTGATGATAAGATTATGATCTCATTTATTGTCAGTGATACCGGAATCGGGATTAAGCAAGAGGATGTGAGCCATCTTTTCAAAAGCTTCGAGCGTCTGGACCAGCAGATTCATTATGGTGTGGAAGGATCAGGTCTCGGACTGGCAATTGCGAAAGGGTATGTCAATCTGATGGGCGGTGAGATTACGGTTGACAGCGTTTATGGTCAGGGGTCTGTCTTTACGATTAACATTGAACAGAAAGTCATTGATGCAACGCCTTTACAGCATCGTTTTACAATCGAGCGGGCACATGAGGAGGAGAAACCACCAAAACAGCTTGTGATTCGTGATACGCATGTTCTTTTAGTAGATGATAATCAGATCAATCTGATGGTGGCCAAGGGACTGTTGTCTTCCTATGGTTTGACGGTGGATACGGCATCGAGCGGTGCCGAAGCAATTGAACTGTGCCAAAAGAAGCATTATCCGATTGTTTTCTTAGACCAGATGATGCCGGAGATAGACGGAATTGAGGCAATGAAGCAGATCCGGAAAATTGACGATTTCTATGCAGCAGGAGGAGAAGGGAAAATTATTGTACTGACGGCAAATGCCATCCGTGGCTCCAGGCAGATGCTGATGCAGGAAGGGTTTGATGAATATCTCGGAAAGCCGATGAACTTAAAACAGGTGGAGCGACTTCTGGTTTCTTATACGCCTGGAGAAAAAGTCAGCTATATAGATGTTCCGGTGGATGCAGATGAGGAGCCAAAGGTGCAGGAACAGGATTCCGAACAAGAGGAGATTCGTTATCTGAAGGAGCAAATGCCGAAGGTGGATGTGGAAGCTGGATTGAAAAGCTGCGGAGGAAAAGTTGATGACTATTTGAATATACTTAAGATTAATCATTCCTATGGCGGGAAAAATTTGGAAGAATTGAGGGAATTGCTGAACCAAAAGGATTATAAAAATTATACCATCAAGATTCATGCGATGAAGAGTACAACCAGAGGAATCGGAGCCAATGAAGTGGCGGATATGGCACTCAAGCAGGAAGAAGCTGGTAATGCCGGAGCTTACCGTTATATTGATGAGAATTTTGAAGCGTTCCGGGAAGCTTATGAGGCACAGCTGCGGGAAATAGGAGAAGTACTCCGGCATTTTCAATTAATCGGGGAGAAGCAGGTAGATGAGGATGCGAAGCTGCTTGACGACTGTATGATTTCCAACATCTTGATTAATATTAGAAATCAGGTGGAAAATTTTGATTTTGCGAAGGTTTTTGAAATACTGGAAGAAGTGAAGAAGAACAGGTTATCCGGGGAAGATGAGATGCTGTTTGAAAAATTGGAAAAATTAATGGATGATCTTGCCGTAGAGCAGGTGAAGGAATTGATTGAGAAAAGGTTGGGAGAACTTTCCTGATTGACGAGTGATTTGTTTGTCGGTATAATATTATGTATGTAGGTTATAGTGGTTATAACTAGGAGGATTAGACAAATGAATCAAGAACAAGAATTTAAGCCGTATGTTCCGGCAGACAAAGTCCTGCCGGAGCTTACGCCAACTTCCATTATCTTAGGCATTCTTCTGGCCGTTATCTTTGGCGGAGCAAATGCTTATCTGGGGTTGAGAGTGGGAATGACTGTGTCTGCATCTATTCCCGCAGCAGTTATTTCTATGGGAATTATCCGTGTTATTTTAAGGCGGGATTCAATCTTAGAGAATAATATTGTACAGACCATTGGCTCCGCAGGAGAGTCTGTTGCAGCAGGCGCGATTTTTACGCTTCCGGCTTTGTTTATGTGGGCGGCAGAAGGCGGAACCGAGACACCTTCACTTGTTGAAATTGCTCTGATAGCATTGATTGGCGGTGTGATTGGTGTTTTATTTATGATTCCGCTACGCAGTGCACTGATTGTGCAGGAGCACGGCAAGCTTCCGTATCCGGAAGGAAAAGCCTGTGCAGAAGTGCTGGTGGCTGGAGAAGAGGGCGGTACAAAGGCCGGTACAGTATTTGCCGGGCTTGGGATTGCTGCACTCTATAAGTTTATTGCAGACGGGCTGAAAGTATTTCCGAGTGAAGTGACCTATGAGATCAAGTCCTATAAAGGCTCAGGAATTGGGATGGATGTACTTCCGGCATTACTTGGTGTAGGATATATCTGTGGTGCAAGAGTTTCTTCTTATCTTCTGGCAGGAGGTATTGTCGGATGGTTTGTGATTATGCCGCTCATAGCACTGTTTGGGGCAGATCTTACAATCTTTCCGGCAAGTGTTCCGGTATCACAGCTCGGACCAGACGGAATTTGGTCAAATTATGTCCGCTATATTGGCGCGGGAGCCGTGGCGGCAGGCGGTATTATCAGCCTGGTTAAGAATCTGCCGTTGATTGTCAAGACGTTCCGCCAGGCACTGAAGGGTTATGGAAGCAAGGCGGAGGAAAATAGCAGCCGTGTAAGCAAGGATATTCCGATGAAGCTTGTACTGCTGGGAATTGGTATTATGGCAATTGCTATGTGGCTCATTCCGGCGGTTCCGGTTAATCTTCTGGGAGCGATTATCATAATTGTATTTGGATTTTTCTTTGCAACCGTTTCATCTAGAATGGTTGGCATTGTAGGAAGTTCCAATAATCCGGTGTCCGGGATGGCTATTGCAACGCTTTTGATTACAACAATGATTTTAAAAGCTACTGGCATGATCGGCATGACCGGAATGGTGGCGTCAATTGCTGTTGGATCCGTCATTTGTATTATTGCGGCCATTGCGGGAGATACCTCACAGGATTTAAAAACCGGATATATTGTAGGTGCAACACCGTGGAAACAGCAGATCGGAGAGCTGATTGGTGTTGTGGTATCTGCAATCACGATTGGTGGAGTGCTTTATCTTCTAAACGCGGCATGGAGTTATGGAACGACAGAACTTCCTGCACCGCAGGCAACTTTGATGAAGATGGTGGTTGAAGGTGTTATGGAAGGAAACCTTCCTTGGGTACTGGTATTTGCCGGTGTGGGAATTGCTATTGTTGTAGAGATTCTCGGTATTCCGGTTCTTCCATTTGCAGTAGGTCTTTATTTGCCAATTTATTTGAGCACGCCGATGATCGTAGGCGGATTGATCCGGTTGTATTTTGATAAGAAAAAGGCGGATCCGGAGGAAGAGAGAAAGCGTAAGACGGAAAATGGAGTGCTCTATTCTTCCGGTCTGATTGCGGGAGAAGGACTGGTTGGAATTCTTTTGGCAGTGTGTGCGGTGATTCCGTTCAAGGGAAAAACTTTTGCGGATGCTTTCAATCTTTCAGAAAAATTTGGTTTTACCCTTGGAAAAATCGGTGGATTGGTGTTCTTTGCACTTCTTACAGCAACGCTGGTATTCTTTATCAGGAGAAAAGATAAGGCAAAGGAACAGAAATAATTATGGCAAAAAAGCAGAAAGAAAATTATCTGGATTACATTCCTCGTCCGAATACCCTGTTTGAATGGAATCGGAATGAGAGCGGTAAAATAGAGGTAAAGGTTCACAATAAAGGTGTATTTAATAAAATCGCCCAGATTATTTTTAAAAAACCAAAATATAGTTACATCGAGCTGGATGAATTTGGAAGCTTTGTCTGGGAGCAGATGGATGGAAAACGTTCCATCTTTGAGATTGGAATATTGGTAAGAGAACAGTTCGGAGAGAAAGCTGAGCCTCTTTATTCCCGTCTTGCGCAGTATATTAAGCTGTTACACAATAATCATTTTATTGTATATGAAAATAAATTGAGAAAGAAGGAAGCGTAATGAGCGTATTGGAAGGATTAGAACCCAGGGAAGTGTTTCACTATTTTGAGGAAATCAGTAAAATTCCACGTCCTTCTTACAAGGAAGAGAAAATCAGTAATTATCTGGTAGAATTTGCAAAAGCCCACAGTCTGGAATATTATCAGGATGGCTTGAATAATGTTATCATCATTAAAGAGGCTACATCGGGCTATGAAGAAGTTGAGCCAGTGATCATTCAGGGGCACATGGACATGGTCTGTGAAAAGGAACCGGATTGTACGATTGATTTTGAAAAGGATCCGCTTTCACTGCAGATTGAAGGGGATTACATCACGGCAAATGGAACGACACTTGGTGGAGATGACGGGATTGCCGTTGCATATGCACTGGCAATTCTGGATTCTGATACGATTGCGCATCCACGCCTGGAATTTATCTGTACGGTTTCGGAAGAGGTTGGAATGGAAGGCGCAAAGGGGATTGATGTCTCCATGCTGAAGGGAAAGAAACTACTGAATCTGGATTCGGAAGATGAAGGAATGATGCTGGTAAGCTGTGCAGGTGGATGTAGTGCAGAATGTGTTCTTCCGGCAGAGTGGGAAAAAGCAGCAGGGCAGGAAGTAATTATTCATGTATCCGGATTAAAGGGCGGTCATTCCGGTGCGGAAATTGATAAAGGACGGGCAAATTCGAATCTGCTATTGGGAAGGATTCTGTTGGAATTGAGTGAGGTCTTTTCTTATCAGATCCGGGAACTCTGTGGCGGAAACAAGGATAATGCAATTCCAAGAGAAAGCAAAGCAGTGATTCTTGTCCAGAATCAGGCAAAGAAGCTGGCTAACCATATAGAGGAGATTGCAGAGGAAATCGGCAAAGAGTTCTCTACAAGTGATCCGGACATTCGCGTGACGGTGACAGTGGTAGAATCATCTGAGGCGGAGGTGCTCACAGCGGATGCAACAAGAAAGAGTGTTGTACTCTTGAATCTGCTTCCAAATGGAATCCAGCGAATGAGCGATGATATCCAGGGACTGGTAGAAACTTCACTGAATCTTGGCGTTATGAATTTGCAACATGAAAATTTATCTCTGCGCTATGCAGTGAGAAGTTCTGTGGGAACTGAGAAAAAATATTTGTTAAAAAAACTTACGGCTTTGACGGAGGAATTCGGCGGAAGTGTGACCTGTACCGGAGATTATCCGGCATGGGAGTATCGCAAGGAATCGAAGTTTCGGGAAGATATGGTTCGGATCTTTCGGGAAATGTATGGATATGAACCGAAGGTGGAGGCTATTCATGCCGGACTAGAATGTGGAATTCTGGCAGGGAAGATTCAGAATCTGGATGGTGTTTCCATTGGACCGGATATGATTGCAATACACACAACGGAGGAGAAGCTGAGTATCTCCTCGACCCAGAGAGTCTGGGAGTATATCTTGAAGGTGTTAGCCTGCAAGTAGGAAAAGATTTGAATAAAGATGGGAATTCCCAGGAGCTGTTCTACCAGCAGGCCTATGATAACGTAAAGGAAGATTGTGAAAAATAGTTGACAATATAAACTTTTGGTGCTATTTTGTCTTTAACAAAGGGTAAATGCATTGAACAGAATACGATCATCAGAAATCTGTACCTCAGAGAGTCGCCGGTTGGTGTGAGGCGATGTACGCTCTTGATGACCATCCTCTGTGAGCAGTACGCTGAATTTCCGTAAGGAACATTAGGTGTCACCGGTTTTCCACCGTTATCGGGAAGCTTATTTCTGCATTGTTTTGTATAGAAGCGTGTGCGGTGATGAGACGGAGAGGCC
This sequence comes from Agathobacter sp., assembly GCA_022775045.1. GTDB lineage: Bacteria > Bacillota > Clostridia > Lachnospirales > Lachnospiraceae > Roseburia. Next base: position 9,242 of record JALFLB010000031.1, read on the forward strand.
GTATCATGCGGCAAATAGAGTGGTAACGCGGAAGCATGAGCTTTCGTCTTTATATACATGACAGGTGTATAAAGGCGAAAGCTTTTTTGATGCTTTAGCTCTTTGTGAATTTTAAGAAGGGAGCCGCCGAAAGGCGGGAAAAAAATGAATGGTTTAGTTATTGTATTAATCGGAATTGTAGTACTTGGTGCCGGCTATCTGCTTTATGGCCGCTGGCTGGCAAACAAATGGGGACTTGACCCAAAAGCGAAGACCCCGGCTTACACGCACGAGGATGGCGAGGATTATGTGCCATCTTCTAAGTTCACAGTATTTTCCCATCAGTTTTCTTCTATTGCAGGTGCAGGTCCTGTCACCGGGCCAATTCTGGCATCGGTATTTGGATGGGTTCCGGTGCTCTTGTGGCTCATTATCGGAGGCTTGTTCTTCGGTGCTGTACAGGATTTTGGAGCGCTGTACGCATCTGTTAAGAACGAAGGAAAGTCAATGGGCATGATCATCGAGAAATACATCGGAAAGACAGGAAGAAAGCTGTTCATGTTGTTCTGTTGGCTGTTCACCCTGCTTGTGATTGCAGCATTTACCGATATGGTTGCAGGAACCTTTGTTGGAAAAGGGGTAGAGGGAATGACAGAGGCAACCAGCTATGCAAATTCGGCGGCAGCTTCTATTTCCATGCTCTTTATCGTAGTTGCTGTGGTTTTTGGCGTGATTCAGAAGCGTGTTGGTAAGATGAATGAAATTGTACGTGCGGTTGTTGCGATCGCTCTGCTGGTGGCTATGTTTGCAATTGGAATGAAGCTTCCAATCTACGCCACAAAGACTGCCTGGATTTATATTGTTATGGCTTATCTGTTCCTTGCATCGGTTATGCCAATGTGGCTTTTGATGCAGCCGCGTGATTACATGACAACGTTTATGCTTCTCGGTATGATCATCGGAGCTGTTGTCGGTGTCCTCGTTGCACATCCGACGATGCAGCTGAATGCGTTTAATGGATTCAACGTAAACGGAAGTTATCTCTTCCCAACGCTGTTTGTCACGATTGCCTGTGGTGCAGTGTCCGGATTCCACAGTCTGGTGTCTTCCGAGACTTCTTCTAAGACCATCAGCAATGAGAAAGATATGCCAATGGTTGGGTATGGAGCCATGGTTGTTGAGTCATTGCTTGGTATTGTAGCACTTGTCGTTGTCGGTGCAGTTGCAGTGAATGGAACCAAGCCGGAGGGAACACCATTTGCCATTTTCTCCACCGGTGTTGCAGGATTTTTGGAGAAGCTGGGGCTTCCGGTACAGTTTGCAACAGTATTTATGACTATGTGCGTATCTGCGTTGGCTCTGACATCTCTTGATTCCGTTGCACGAATCGGACGTATGTCCTTCCAGGAACTGTTCTATGGGGATACTACTGATCCTACAAAGATGCCGGCATGGCAGCGTGTACTGACTAACAAATATTTTGCCACGGTTATCACCCTGTTCTTTGGTTATCTGCTGACTCTTGGCGGCTACAACAATGTATGGCCGCTGTTTGGATCCGCAAATCAGCTTCTTGCAGCATTGGTACTGATCGCTTTGGCCGTATTTTTAAAGACAACCGGCAGAACCGGCTGGACTTTGTACATACCGATGTTTGTCATGCTGGCAGTAACCTTTACCGCACTGGTGCAGAAGACCATCGCACTGGTTACCAACATGGTAAATGGTCAGGCTACGCTTCTCGTTGATGGACTTCAGTTTATTGTGGCAATTCTTTTGATGGTGCTTGGCGTGCTGGTGGCAGTAAGCTGTCTGAAGAAGCTTTTCTGTAAAAAGGCAGAGGCATAACAGTATTTTTGAAGATAAAATTAAGCAGCCTTGAAAGTCATAATTTACTTGACATGAGGAAATCAATTACCGTATAATGGACGGCAGAGTGAGACATAAGTCACACGAAGGGGTACACCACCACGGGTGTAGTTCTTTGTGTGGCTTTTTTTCATATAGGCGATTGTGAAACTCCATGATAGCAATTGCTATCATGGAGTTTCACAATTAGAAGGGAGGAAACACATATGGTACATATCAACGGGAAGGATGAAGCTGCTGCAGGAATGACCGTGCAGGAATATCTCGGGAAAAATGAATATCCGCTGGAGTGGATTGTGGTCGAATGCAATGAGGAGATTGTGCCGAAGGCAGATTACGCCACGAGACAGCTTCAGGATGGAGACATCGTCGAAATTGTCAGTTTTGTAGGCGGGGGTTGATTGGAGTTCCGCAGAGGCCAATGATATACAGTTATGAGAAAGGAATGGATACAATATGAACAACGATACATTTAAGATTGGCGGTAAGGAATTTACTTCCAGATTTATTCTTGGTTCCGGAAAATATTCCATGGAGCTGATTAAGGCGGCAGTGGAAAATGCCGGCGCACAGATCATTACACTGGCAGTGAGAAGAACCAATACAAAGAAAAATGAGAGTATTCTTGACTATATCCCCAAGGGAGTGACACTGCTTCCGAATACCTCCGGTGCAAGGGATGCGAAGGAAGCGGTTCGCATTGCACGCATGGCGAGAGAACTGGGGTGCGGCGATTTTGTTAAGGTGGAGATTATGAAGGACTCCAAGTATCTGCTGCCGGACAATGTGGAGACAGTCAAGGCCACAGAGATGCTGGCAAAGGAAGGTTTTGTGGTGCTTCCGTATATGTATCCGGATCTGTATACCGCAAGAGATCTGGTAAATGCCGGAGCGGCAGCAGTGATGCCTCTGGCTTCACCAATCGGTTCCAATAAGGGTCTGGCAACGAGAGAATTTATTCAGATTCTGATCGACGAAATAGATCTTCCAATCATTGTGGATGCTGGAATCGGAAGACCGTCTCAGGCGTGTGAGGCGATGGAAATGGGGGCAGCGGCGGTGATGGCGAACACGGCCATTGCGACAGCGGGAGATATTCCGGCGATGGCAGCAGCATTTAAATCTGCAATTGAAGCTGGAAGAAGTGCGCATCTGGCCGGTTTAGGGCGCGTACTGGAGCGTGGTGCTGCAGCATCAGACCCATTGACCGGATTTTTAAGAGACTAAGCGGAGGCAGATATCATGGCAGAAAACCAATTTTTTATCGACTCAGACAAATTAAGTGAAGAAGCGCTGGCCCGCAAGCATCAGCTGGAGACGGATCCTTCCAGCCGGACAAACCACATGGAATATATGGAGGGAATGGAACAGATTGATTCTGATATCCGTCAGAAAACTCTTACAGAGATGCAAGCATACGATTACAGCAAATATACGGAGCGGGATGTGCGTATGGCCCTTTCTCATGAAACATGCTCTATTGAGGATTTCAAAGCATTGCTTTCCCCGGCGGCCGCCCCGTTTCTGGAGGAGATGGCACAGCGGGCAAAGATGGAGACCAGCAAACATTTTGGTAACACGGTTTATCTGTTTACACCTCTTTACATCGCAAACTACTGTGAGAATTACTGCGTGTACTGTGGCTTTAACTGCTACAACGATATTCATCGGAAGAAGTTAAGTGCCGATGAAATCGAGCACGAGATGAAGGTTATTGCAGATTCAGGAATCGAGGAGATTCTGATGCTGACCGGAGAGAGCCGCGCCGCAAGTGATGTGACTTATATAGGAGAGGCATGCAAGCTGGCAAGAAAATATTTTCGAAATGTCGGGTTGGAGATTTACCCGGTCAACAGCGATGAGTACCGTTATCTTCACGAGTGCGGTGCCGATTACGTGACCGTATTTCAGGAGACCTACGATTCGGATAAGTATGAAACACTTCATCTGTTGGGACATAAGCGGGTATTCCCGTATCGATTTGAGGCACAGGAACGCGCAATCATGGGCGGCATGCGCGGCGTGGGTTTTTCAGCACTGCTGGGACTGTCCGATTTCCGGAAGGACGCTCTTGCTACAGCGCTGCATGTTTACTATCTGCAGAGAAAATATCCCCATGTGGAGTATTCCCTCTCATGTCCGAGGCTTCGCCCAATCATCAACAATGACAAGATCAATCCGCTGGATGTGCATGAAAAAGAGTTGTGTCAGATTTTATGTGCATACCGTATTTTTCTTCCGTATGTTGGAATTACGGTTTCATCCCGGGAGCAGAAGCATTTTCGGGATGGTATTGTAAAGATTGCGGCGACCAAGGTTTCGGCGGGAGTGTCCACCGGAATTGGTGACCATGAGAGTAAATATTCAGGGGAGGAGAGTGCGGATGCCGGTGATGAGCAGTTTGAAATCTCCGATGGAAGGAGTTTTGACCAGATGTACGGAGATATGGAGAGCGAGGGGCTGCAGCCGGTTCTGAACGATTATGTCTATGTATAAAATATGTGTAACCAACCGGAAACTGGTATCCGGAGACTTTCTTTCGCAGATTGCGAGGGTGCTGGAAAAAAAGCCTTACGCAATCATTCTGCGGGAAAAGGATTTGAGCGCAGAAGAATACGAAAAGCTGGCAGGGCGGGTAAAGGGACTCTGTGACGGGAGCGATACGCTTCTTATTCTTCACAGTTTCCCGGAGGTGGCAAAGCGGCTTGGAGTGGACAGACTCCATATGCCGCTTGCTGCTTTTTTAGAGATGTCTATAAAGGACAAAAGGCGTTTCAGGATGATTGGAGTCTCTATCCATTCGGTGGAGGAGGCTATCGTGGCAGAAGCAAACGGAGCAACTTATATTACCGCCGGGCATGTGTTTGTGACAGACTGCAAAAAAGGAGTTCCGCCCAGAGGAATTTCCTTTTTGCGGGAGGTATGTGATGCAGTGTCCATTCCGGTTTATGCCATTGGGGGTGTCCATGAAGAGAATATGAAAGAATGCATCGCACAGGGGGCTGCGGGAGTGTGCATGATGTCAGATTTTATGGGCAAACAGTAAAAGAAAAGGAAACACTGCAAGCGGATTGTCAAAACGGTATATTTTGGATATAATAACAATATGCGAAAGAAAAAGATTCAAAATACAAGGAGAAGAAGTGGATGAAATCGATCAGAGGTAAGGTAGTAGCACTGGTGGTATTGTGCTCACTGGTTTCGATTTTGATCTGTGGGGGAATCAGTATTGCAAAGTCGCTGAATGTTTCCAATCGCGATGCAGAAAAAATCATGAGTGCAGAGTGCAAAAGTAATGTGCAGGATTTGAATTTGATGATGGAGAAGATAGAGCAGTCGGTGGATACGCTTGCTCAGATTACCACAAGCTCCATTGAAGATTTTTCGCGGTTTAAAACGGATCCGGCCTATGTGACGGAAGTGACGGACTCTCTTGCACCGGTTGCAATGGAGTTCGCGGAGCAGACAGAGGGGGCACTGACTTATTATATTCGATATAATCCTGAGTTCACGGAGCCGACTTCCGGAATTTTTGCCACCAAGAATTCGGAGGATGAGCCATTCCAGATGCTGACACCAACGGATTTTTCTGTTTATGATCCGACGGATCTGGAACATGTGGGCTGGTACTATATACCGGTCAATAACGGAGCTCCGACATGGATGGATCCATATCTGAATTCCAATATCAATGTATATATGATTTCTTATGTAGTGCCGATTTATGTGAACGGGGAGTCTGTTGGAATTGTTGGTATGGACATCGATTTCAGCAAGATACAGAACAAAATCGATGCGATCAAAGTTTATGACACGGGCTATGCATTTATTGTGAATGCACAAAATCAGATTATGTACCATAAGGACGTAGAGTATGGAACTGCCGTCGCAGAGATGGGAAAGGGCAGCCTTGGGAATCTGGATCAGGCCCTTGGTAAGGAAGAAGAGGAATATCGGGAAATCAATTATACCTGTAACGGGGAAAAGATGGATGCATTCTATGGAACCCTCAGAAATGGAATGAAGCTGGTTGAAACTGTTCCGAATCAGGAGTTCGTTGCAGATACCATGGAAATTATGAAAGGACTTCTGATCGGGGAAGTGATTGGTGTTCTTTTATCTGCAGTCTGTGGCTTTGTATTCAGTTCGAAGTTGGTAAAGCCTATCAAAAAGGTTACCGAAATTATCAAGAAGCAAGAAGATCTGAATCTGAAAAAGGATGCGGAACTGGATCGGCTGGTTAAGATGAAAGATGAGACCGGAGATATGGCGAGAGCGGTAAAGGCCATGAACGGAAAGCTTTGTGAGATGGTACAGTTGCTTGAGAAAACGGGAATGTCGGTTCTGGACAATTCAAGAATGCTTGGGGACAGTTCTCAGGAGGTTGGAAGAATGTGTACCGACAACTCTGCAACAACACAGGAGTTGGCGGCTGCAATGCAGGAGGCTGCTTCCACAACGGAAAGTGTAAATCAGAATATCGGAACTGTTACGGAGAATGCCAAAGTTATTTTGGAGCTTTCGCAAAAGGGCGAGAAGGAAGCCCGGGAAATTCTGGAGCGTGCAAGAGAATTAAGCACAAGAACACAGAGTGCAAATGAGAATACACGCAGTATGTATGACCAGATCATGCAGCAGAGAAAGGAGGCTGCGGAGAAGGCAAAAGCGGTAGAACAGATTAATACTCTTACGCAGAATATTATGGATATTTCCTCCCAGACCAATCTGTTGGCACTGAATGCTTCAATTGAAGCGGCGAGAGCCGGAGAGGCAGGCCGTGGATTTGCGGTTGTGGCAGAAGAAATCGGTACACTGGCAGTACAGACGAGAGAATCTGTTCAGAACATCGAGAATATTATTGCAGAAGTTAATGATGCAGTACTGAATCTGGGGGACTGCCTCCATGCATCCATGGAATTCCTCGAGGGAACCGTAATGGGCGACTATGGAGAATTCCTGAATGTCAGTGAGCAGTATGCAGAGGATGCAAAGAATTTTGAACAGGGGATGCAGCAGATTGCCGGTTCTGTGGAGGAACTCAATCAGGTGATTGACCAGATTGCCGTTTCCATGGAGGATATCGGAAGAGTGACGAACGAAGCTGCAGACGGAGTATCACTGGTGGCCGGAAAAACAACGGAGATTGTGCAGAAGATGGCAGATGAGGAAAGTCTGGTACAGGGTAATTCCGAGTATGCAGGTCAGTTGACAGATATCGTTGGAAAATTTACAATTGATAAATAATAATCGGACAATAGGAGGATTACCATGAATTTAGGAACAGTTTCGGTTGCAAGCATTGCAGGAATGGCAGTTTCCGTTCTGATTTCAATTGGATTGCCGATTTTTCTGATGTTTTATGTCAAGTACAGAACAAAAGCGAAAGTGCAGTTCTTTTTTATCGGAGGTGCGATGTTTATTATCTCTGCGCTGATGCTCGAGCAGCTTTGTCATGCACTTGTTTTTGGACTGACAAAGGGAACCATACAGGATCATATTTGGCTTTATGCGTTGTATGGAGGACTGGCAGCAGCCGTTTTCGAGGAAACAGGGCGGTTGATTGCGATGAAATATTTTATGAAACACAGGAAGCTTACAATGGACAATGCCAATGCATTTATGTACGGAATCGGGCACGGCGGTGCGGAGTCAATTCTGATTGTTGGAATGGCCTGTATCAATAATCTCACTACTGCAATTATGCTCAATACAGGATCGCTTGAGACCAGTATTAATGCACTGGAAGGGGAGGCAAAAGAACAGGCAGTTGCAGGAATCGGACAGCTGGTAGAGGCTGCACCGGTCAGTTTCTATTTTGCAGGAGTCGAGCGGATTCTTGCGATTGCACTGCAGATTGCCCTTACGATTTTGGTATATCAGGCAGTGAAACATGGTAAAAAGCAGTATACACTTTTGGCGTATGGGGCACATTTCCTTGTCGATTTTGTAGCAGTGGCAGCTTCCAATTTCCTGCCGGTTATTTCTGTGGAATGTCTGATTGCGGCAATGACGGCGGCAGTCGGCGTCTTTACATATCAGATCTGGCAGAAGAATGAGAAGGAGACAGCATGAATTACTATTTGGTAGATTATGAGAATGTGAAGGCGCATGGGCTGGACGGAATTACAAGTTTGGACAGTGGCGATGTGCTGGTGATTTTTTACAGTGAGAATGCGGACAGTCTGACCTTTGGACTGCACCGCAGACTCAATGAGTCCAAAGCGAAGATTTCCTACCAGAAGGTGGACGTGGGGACGAAAAATGCTCTGGATTTCCAGCTTGCCACCTATCTTGGATATCTGGTGCGGGACAATGAGGGTGGTGAGAATTCTTATTATATTGTCACAAAGGATCAGGGATTTATGAGTCTGGTCAATTATTGGAAAAAGCGCAAGGTGGATGTGTCTCTGATCGTGGATTTGTCGGGCAGAGATGTACAGAAGGAGAAGAATGAACTGCGGATACAGGTGGAGAAGGCTGTACCGGATAAGGCGGTTGTTGATATTGTGGTAAAATATATCCAGCAGTACAAGACGAAGTTGGGAATCAACAATGCGCTGGCAAAGGAATTTAAGGACAGCAAGAAAGCAAGCGAGATTTATAACTCAATTAAGCCTCTGATTGCTGACAAGAAGGGGCAGTAGTTGTGAATCGGCTGGTAGTCAGGCATTCATTGTTACTGCTTTTGACGGCTGCAATCTGGGGGGTCGCATTCGTAGCACAGAGTGTAGGGATGGATTATGTCGGACCATTTACGTTTACGGCGGTGCGTTCCGTGATCGGAGGGGCAGTGCTTCTTCCAGTGATTGCATTTCGAGAGAAAAAGCGGGAGAAGCGACAGGAGAACCATGCCAAAGTAGTAGTGGGGGGGATTCTTTGCGGTACACTGTTATGTATCGCATCAAATTTGCAGCAGATCGGGATTCAATATACTACCGTTGGAAAGTCGGGGTTTGTGACAGCTATGTATATCGTGCTGGTTCCGATTCTCGGCCTTTTTTTGCATAAAAAGGCGGGGGCGAAGATCTGGATCGGAGTGGGGCTTGCAGTGTGCGGATTGTATCTGCTCTGTATGACCAGTGGAGAAGTTGTGCTGCAAAGAGGAGATATTCTGACGCTTCTCTGTGCGCTTGCCTTTTCGTTTCAGATTCTTGCAGTTGATTATTTTGCCCCAATGGTGGATGGTGTGCAGCTCGCCTGCATACAGTTTTTTGTCTGTGGCTTGCTGTCTTCGGTTCCGATGTTTGTAATCGAGCATCCGGAAATGAAACTCATTTTGGCAGCGTGGGTTCCCATTCTCTACGCTGGTATTTTATCTAACGGAGTTGCTTACACCCTGCAGATAGTGGCGCAGCGGGGAATGAATCCGACGGCAGCCTCTCTCCTTATGAGCATGGAGTCGGTATTTTCGGTTTTGGCCGGCTGGATTTTGCTGCAGCAGAAGATGAGTGTACGAGAGATAATGGGCTGTGTCTTGATGTTCGCAGCGATTATTCTGGTGCAGATGAGGGGGCAAAAAGAGGATGAAAAGAGGATTTCGAAATGAAGAATATAATAGAAAATGAAGTAAATACAATCTTATCTGATATTCTGGAGGATTACCAAAAGGAACGCGCGGTTGACAAGATGGATATTTACAATCAGCCAGATAAAGCAGAGATCATGAACATTCTTGATGAATTATTTTCCATTGTATATCCGGGATTTTTTCGTGATAAGACCCACAAGATCTACAATATTGAGCATACAGTTTCAACTGTGATTGAGGATGTGATGTTTCATCTGAATAAACAGATCATGGTAGTTCTCAAATATACAAAGGTTTTTCAGGATGGGGAGGAGGAAAAACTTGAGGAATTTTCGCAGAATGCCTGTGTACAGTTCATGAAGTCCATTCCGAAGGTGCGTGAGTATCTGGAGACAGATTTGCAGGCAGCTTACGATGGAGATCCGGCGGCACGCAGTAAAGATGAAATCATTTTTTCCTATCCGGGTATTTACGCAATCACAGTTTACCGTCTGGCACACGAACTGTTCCTTTTGAACGTGCCACTCATTCCTCGTATGATGACAGAGCAGGCTCACAGCAAGACAGGAATTGATATTCATCCGGGAGCAACAATTGGAAAGTATTTCTTTATTGACCATGGGACCGGAATTGTTGTCGGAGAGACCACAATCATTGGTGAGCATGTGAAGCTTTATCAGGGGGTTACCCTGGGCGCGCTTTCTACCAAGGGAGGTCAGAAGTTACGGGATGTTCGTCGTCATCCAACAATCAAGGACAACGTAACCATTTATTCAGGAGCATCGATTCTCGGCGGAGAGACGGTGATCGAGGAGGGCGTTGTCGTGGGCGGTAACTCCTTTATCACAAAGTCTATCAGTAAGGGAACGAAAGTCAGTGTTAAAAATCAGGAGCTTGTTTACCACAGCGATGATGAGACACTGCACCAGAATGCTTCCGATGAATCGTGGTTTTATATCATATGATTAGGAATGCTGGTGTTGAGCACATAACATACACCTCGCACGGTTTCAATTATGAAATTGTGCGGGGTTTTTTACGTTAACAAGTTAAACCTATAAAACCTATTGACATGATAGGAATTTAAGAGTATGATAGACAAAGATTCAGACATGGAAGGATATGGAAGGAGCATTATTCATGGGGAAGATCGCAAAGCAGCTAACAGAGCTGATTGGACATACACCGCTATTGGAACTGAGCAATTATGAGAGGGAAGAGAAGCTGGAGGCACAACTGATTGCCAAGCTGGAGTACTTCAATCCTCTTGGAAGCGTCAAGGATCGTGTTGCCTATGCGATGATCGAACAGGGGATTCGGGATGGTCAGATTAATCAGGACACTGTAATCATTGAACCAACCAGCGGTAACACTGGAATCGGTCTTGCGTTTGTGACGGCGGCAAAGGGGTTGCACCTGATTCTTACGATGCCGGATACTATGAGCGTCGAGAGAAGGAAGATCGTCAGTGCTCTTGGTGCCGAGATTGTACTGACGCCGGGGCGCGCGGGAATGCGGGGCGCTATCGATAAGGCGGCACAGTTAAAAGAAGAGTACGGCAACGCCTTCATCCCTCAACAGTTTGAGAATGAGGCGAATCCCGCTATACATAAGCAGACCACAGCACAGGAAATCTGGGAAGATACGGAGGGACATATCGATATCTTCGTTTCCTCGGTCGGTACGGGAGGAACTCTCTCCGGTACGGCAGAGGGACTTCGGGAAAAGAATCCGGGTGTAAAGATTGTTGCGGTGGAACCTTCTGGTTCGGCGGTTCTTTCGGGAGAGAAGCCGGGACCCCACAAGATTCAGGGAATTGGCGCTGGATTTATTCCTAAGGTTATGCGCATGGATCTGGTGGATGAGATTGTTAAGGTGGAAAATGAGGAGGCTTTTGGGACGGCACGTAAGGTGGCGAAGACGGATGGACTTTTGGTTGGAATTTCCTCCGGGGCTGCGCTGTTTGCGGCAACCAAGCTGGCTCGATGCCCGGAAAATAAAGGAAAGCGGATTGTTGTGCTTCTTCCGGATTCTGGAGAGCGCTACCTTTCCACCTCCTTATTCCAATGATTAGTAACAAATACGAGGAGAAAAATGAAGCACAGATCTAAACATGGGAAAAAGAGAATAGGGACTGTGGTAATGCTGGTTTCGGCGCTGATGATGTTGGCTGGATGCGGCAATGCAAAGGATGGTGTGCTGACAATCACCAATGTCTCCTACGATCCGACGCGGGAGTTTTACGAGGCATACAACCCACTTTTTGAAACCTACTATCAGAAGAATTACGGAGAAGAGGTTGAGGTGATTCAGTCCCACGGCGGATCCAGCGCGCAGGCCCGCTCGGTGGTCGAAGGCAGTAACGCTGATGTGGTGACACTTGCACTGGAGCACGACATCACACTGATTGAGCAGACGAAGCTGATTGAGCCGGGCTGGAAAGAGGAATTTGCCGAAGATTCGGCACCATATACTTCAACAATCGTGTTTCTGGTGCGAAGGGGAAATCCAAAGCAGATTCAAGACTGGGATGATCTGGTGAAACCGGATGTGGAGATTATCACACCGGATCCCAAGAGCAGCGGTGGGGCCTGTTGGAATTTTCTTGCGGCTCTCTCCTATGCAAAGGAGAATTATCACAACACAAATCAGGAACTGGACTTTGTGCAACGTCTGTATGAGCAGGTGTCCGTCATGGACTCCGGTGCCCGGGGTTCCACCACAACCTTTGTGGAAAACGGCAAGGGGGATGTGCTGATTGCGTGGGAAAACGAGGCGATTGCAACCATGAAGAACTATCCGGATGAGTATGAGATGATAACACCATCCGTTAGTATTCTGGCGCAGCCAAGTGTGGCGATCGTGGATGACAATGCCAACGCAAACGGCACTCAGGAAGTCAGTCGGGCTTATCTGGAGTATTTGTACAGCGATGAAGCGCAGCGCCTGGCGGCAGATTATGGATATCGCCCCAGCAATGAAGAAATCTTACAGGAATTTTCGGATCGCTTTGATCTCAATCTTACGCTGTATACGATAGATGATTACGGCGGCTGGGACAAAGCCTATGAGACTTATTTTGACGATGGAGCAATATTTGATGAAATCTACGGTTACTAAGAAAACAAAAAAAGTAAGAGTGATCCCGGGGTATCACCTGACAATGGGAATTACGGTTACAATGCTTTCTCTGATTGTATTGATACCGTTGGCATCGGTGTTTGTATATGCATTGAAACTCTCACCGGCGGAAATCTGGAAATTGATCTCGAAACCAACAGTACTGCATGCGTTTCAGACCAGTATCTTGTGTTCCCTGGCAGCAGCTCTGATCAACTGTGTGTTTGGTGTAATCATTGCCTGGGTGCTTGTCAAATATGATTTTCCAGGCAAACGTATTCTCGACGGATGTATTGAACTCCCCTTTGCACTGCCGACTGCTGTGGCGGGTATTACATTATCAAAACTTTATTCCGAGACAGGTGCACTCGGGAAGCCTCTTGCGGCGCTTGGTATCAAGGTTTCTTACACCCGTTTGGGGTTAATCATTGCGCTGGTATTTATTGGGATTCCATTTGTTATCCGGGCAGTGCAGCCAGTGTTGGAGAAACTGGATCATCAGTACGAGGAGGCGGCATTCATGCTGGGTGCAACAAGGGCGCAGACCTTTCGCAGGGTCATCCTTCCAGAGATGCGTCCGGCAATCCTGACCGGCTTCGGACTGGCATTTGCAAGGGGGCTGGGTGAGTATGGAAGTGTCATTTACATTTCCGGCAACAGTGCAAAAGAGCAGACTCAGGTCATTTCCTACGTTATCATGCAAAAGCTTGGCTATATTGATTATGCCAGCGCAACCGCCATTGCGTTAGTGATGCTGATTTTGTCCTTTGTGTTGCTTTTGGCAGTTAATGTTGTGCAGATGCGGCAGGCGTCGAGGACGAACATACTGTAATATTTCGAATGCAATTGCCAGGTAGATAGGAGAATTTTGTATGAACAACAAAAGTGAAGAGAAGAAAAAGCACATAACAAAAATTATTCTGATCACCATCAGTTATCTCTTTATTGGTGTGATGCTGGTACTTCCTCTTTTTTCCATTATCATAGGTGCTTTAAAAGAAGGCTTGGGTTTCTATTTCGAGGCAATCTCCACCGAGTATGTCAGAAGTGCATTGCTTGTTACGCTTCTGGCAACCGTGATTGCCGTTGCAGTCAATACATTTTTCGGAATTGTGGCATCGTGGCTTCTGACGAAGTTTTCTTTTCGGGGAAAGCAGGTGCTTGCAACATTAATTGATATTCCGTTTTCGATTTCACCGGTTATTGTAGGGCTGGCATTCCTAATGACCTTCGGGCGGCTGGGGTGGACTTATCCGGCAATCCGCGCAATTAATCAGTTTTTTGGAACGAATATCAGGATTACGTTTGCACTGCCGGGGGTGGTGCTTGCAACAATCTTTGTGACATTTCCTTTTGTATCGCGAGAGGTCATTCCAATTCTGAATGCACAGGGAAAGGACGAGGAGGAAGCGGCAGCGCTCATGGGGGCAAGCGGATTAAAAATTTTTCGCAGGATTACACTTCCGCAGATGAAATGGGGATTGATCTATGGAATCATCCTCTGCAGTGCAAGAGCTCTTGGGGAGTTCGGGGCGGTCAACGCATTATCTAAGACAAGAGGGGAGACCTTCACACTTCCGCTGGAAATCGATGCGTTGTATATGTCGGGAACCGACAACTCAATTACGGCGGCGTTTGCGGTATCTTCCATACTGGTGCTGATTGCGGTGTTGGTGCTGATCGTTCGCAATATATTTGAGTATCGCAGTAAGAACAAACAGACGGAGCGATAAGGAGAAAACGAATGTACGTGGAAATGAAAAATATAAACAAAACATACGGGGATTTCAAAGCCTCCGACAATGTCAGTTTCGGCATTGAAAAAGGCAAGCTGGTGGCGCTTCTGGGTCCGTCCGGCAGTGGAAAGACTACGCTGCTACGCATGATCGCCGGACTTGAGTCACCAAACTCCGGAGATATTTATATTGATGGGCGCCGCGTCAACGATGTTCCGGCGGCAAAAAGGGGGATTGGATTTGTATTCCAAAGCTATGCACTTTTCCGCTATATGACGGTATATGACAATGTGGCGTTTGGTCTTGAATTGATGAAAATGCCCAAGAAAGAGATAAAAAAGAGAGTTACCGAACTTTTGGAGCTGACCGGACTTTCCGGAATGGAAAAGAGATATCCGAACCAGCTCTCCGGCGGACAGAGGCAGAGAGTTGCATTTGCGAGGGCGCTGGCACCGAATCCTCAGGTATTGCTTTTGGATGAACCCTTTGCGGCAATCGATGCGAAGGTGCGCACGGAGCTTCGGACGTGGCTGCGGGAGATGGTGACAAAGCTTGGTATCACAAGCATTTTTGTAACCCATGATCAGGATGAGGCAGTGGAGGTTGCGGATGAGATCATCATTACGAATCATGGGCGGATTGAGCAGATGGGGACACCAATGGAGATTTATAAATCCCCCGATACACCGTTTGTTGCACAGTTTATCGGTCGCTCCTCTGTGGTGGAGCATTACGAGAGGCTGAGGGGGTTTGATCCGGTTGAAGGTGCAACGCAGGCGGTTGTAAGACCGGAATTCATCCGGGTTTCAAGAAGCGCACCGGACCGCTACATCAGTGCAACTGAGGACGGCATCGTAAAGGATGTGGTTTTTCGTGGCAACCACCTGGATGTGGTGGTGGACATCAATGGCATCCAGATTGTGGCAGAACGCTCACTGGAGAAGGATCCTGTGGAGATTGGCGAGCATGTGTATGCGCTGATCTACCGGCTTTACATATTTGATGAGCATCAGACTTACCTGGTGGAGAATCAGGAGATGCAGGAGGACGATGTATTTTACATTTAGGCGGGCTGTTTTAACAGTGAGCTTCAAAGGAGGAAGACAAGGTTATGAAGATAGAAGAAAAGCAGATACTGCATACGGACATCTTAATCATTGGTGGTGGGACGGCAGGCTGCTATGCCGCCATGACAATCCGGGAACATTCTGATTATTCGGTTATTATTGCAGAAAAGGCAAATATCAAGCGGAGCGGCTGTCTGGCAGCCGGTGTCAACGCATTGAATGCCTACATCACCAAGGGGCATGTCCCGCAGGATTATGTGGATTATGCTGACAAGGATGCAGACCATATTGTGCGTCAGGATCTCCTGCTTACCATGGCGGAGGGAGTAAACCGTGTAACGGCGAAGATGGAGCAGCTGGGACTGGTCATTTTAAAGGATGAAAATGGTGAGTATGTTGCAAGGGGAAACCGCAATATCAAGATTAACGGCGAGAACTTTAAACCGCTGCTTGCGGATGCAGTAAGCAGGTTAGATGATGTGACCGTCATCAATCAGCTGAACATCACGGACTATGTGGTGGAGAAAGGCAGCATCAAAGGCGCTTTCGGATTTTCAATCGCAGAGAACAAGGCCTATGAGATTCGAGCGAAAAAAGTGCTGATTGCTACAGGGGGAGCAGCAGGACTGTATCGACCGAACAATCCGGGCTTTTCCAGACATAAGATGTGGTACCCGCCATTTAACACGGGGGCGGGATATGCGATGGGCATCCGTGCAGGCGCAGAGATGACAACTTTTGAGATGCGCTTCATCGCTCTTCGCTGCAAAGATACTATCGCACCGACCGGAACAATTGCGCAGGGGGTTGGGGCGAAGCAGGTCAATTCGTTGGGCGATGTTTATGAAGATAAATACGGATTGACCACTTCCCAACGTGTCTACGGCACAGTGAAGGAAAATCTGGAAGGAAGGGGACCGTGTTATCTCAGGACTGAGGGTATTTCGAAGGAGCAGGATGATTCTTTGCGGAAGGCGTATCTGAACATGGCGCCGAGCCAGACACTCAAGTGGGTGGAGGCCGGAAAGAATCCAAGTGAACAGAACGTTGAAATTGAAGGAACCGAGCCTTACATTGTCGGCGGGCATACAGCCAGTGGCTACTGGGTGGATACGAATCGGGAGACGACGATTCACGGACTCTTTGCTGCGGGGGATGTGGCCGGCGGCTGTCCCCAAAAGTATGTGACCGGAGCCCTTGTGGAGGGCGAGATCGCAGCACTTCGCATGGTGGAGCAGCTGGATGCGGAAGCGGGAGCACAGACAACCGGGAGCAGTGAGGAGCAGAAGCTTCTGGATGACAAAGTTGCAGAGTATGACAGTTTTCTGCAGAATGAGAAAGCCATGTTCACGGTAGAACAGCTGGAGGAAGCAATGCAGAAGGTCATGGATGCCTACGCAGGCGGAATCGGAAGCCATTATCAGTTCAACGAAAAGCAGCTGAAGATGGCGGATGAGAAAATAAGACAGCTGCAGACGCTGGTGGAGAATGTGAATGCGGAGGATATGCATGAGCTGATGTTTGTTTATGAGCTGAAGGAGAGGCTGACCGTGTGTCTGTCCGTCATCGCGCATCTGGAGGCTCGCAAGGAGACCCGCTGGCACAGTTTCGCTGAGAATCTGGATTATCCGAATAAGAGTGATGAGTGGCTGTGTTATGTGAATTCCCGCATGGAAGACGGTGAATTGAAAATGATTTACCGGGATCTGGTCAAGAAAGGAGAGACCTATGAGCATTGCAATTGATTCAATGAAATGTAAAGGGTGCAGAAAATGTACTACCGTCTGTCCTGGAAGCTTGATTGAACTGGATGAGAATAAAAAAGCGTACATCCGGTACCCGAAGGATTGCTGGGGCTGTGCTTCGTGTATCAAGGAGTGTGCCTTTGGAGCAATCGCCTTTTATCTGGGGGCGGACATTGGCGGCATGGGAAGTAAGATGACTGTGTCGACAGAGGGAGATCTCCTGAACTGGCAGATTGAAAAGACAGATGGAACAAAAGAAGTAATCGCAGTCAACAAAAAGGACGCGAACAAATATTAAGGAGGACGTTATGAGTGAATTATCCCATCTTGACGCATTAGAAGCGGAAGCAATTTATATTATCCGTGAAGTGGCAGCTGAGTGTGAAAAGCCGGTTATGCTGTATTCCATTGGAAAGGACAGCTCAGTCATGCTGCATCTGGCAATGAAAGCATTTTATCCGGAGAAACCACCATTTCCATTTCTTCATGTGAATACCACATGGAAATTCAAGGAGATGATTCAGTTCCGTGATGAGACAGCAAAGAAGTTAGGCATTGAAATGCTGGAGTACATCAACGAGGACGGCGTAAAGCAGGGCATCAATCCATTTGACCACGGCAGCGCCTACACGGATATCATGAAGACGCAGGCCTTGAAGCAGGCGTTAAATAAATATGGATTTACGGCGGCTTTCGGCGGCGGCCGGAGAGACGAGGAGAAGTCCCGTGCGAAAGAACGTATCTTTTCCTTCCGAAACGAGAACCACGCATGGGACCCGAAGAATCAGAGACCGGAGATGTGGAAACTGTACAACTCCAAGATCCATAAGGGAGAGAGCATCCGTGTGTTCCCAATCTCCAACTGGACGGAGGCCGATATCTGGGAGTACATCAAGCGGGAGAATATTGATATTGTACCGCTTTACTTTGCAAAGGAGCGACCGGTGATTGAGCGGGATGGCAATCTCATTATGGTGGATGATGACCGTCTGAAGCTTCGCCCGGGAGAGAAGATTGAGTACAAGAGCGTGCGATTCCGTACGCTGGGCTGCTACCCGCTGACCGGAGCAACCGAATCCACAGCCACCACGCTGGATGAGATTATCGATGAAACATTGAGTGCTGTTGAGTCTGAGCGTACCACCCGTGTTATCGACAACGACGGCGGTGCTGCCAGCATGGAAAAGAGAAAGAGGGAGGGATACTTCTAAGATGAGCGGATTATTGAAATTTATTACCTGTGGCAGTGTAGATGATGGAAAGTCCACACTGATCGGACATATTTTATATGATTCCAAGCTGTTATACACAGATCAGGAAAAAGCCCTGGAACTGGACAGCAAGGTGGGAAGCCGTGGCGGTGCCATTGACTATTCCCTCCTTCTGGATGGTCTGATGGCGGAGCGTGAGCAGGGCATTACCATCGATGTTGCCTACCGCTATTTTACAACCGACAAGAGAAGCTTTATCGTAGCAGATACACCGGGACATGAGGAGTACACCAGAAACATGGCAGTTGGTGCATCCTTTGCAGACCTTGCGGTCATCCTGGTGGATGCCAAGCAGGGTGTGCTGGTTCAGACGAGACGCCACGCGAGAATCTGTGCCCTAATGGGAATCAAATATTTTGTATTTGCAGTCAATAAGATGGATCTCGTGGATTACAGCGAGGGTCGTTTCAAAGAAATTGTGGGTCAGATTGAGGAGCTGGCAAAGGAGCTTTCTCTTGCCAGTGTCAAGATTATTCCGGTCTCTGCCACAGAGGGCGACAATGTGACCAAGCGTTCCGAAAATATGCCTTGGTATCAGGGAGAGGTTCTATTGTCTTACCTGGAGGAGATAGATGTCAGTGAGAAAAAGCAGGAGGAAGGCTTCTATCTTCCGGTACAGCGTGTCTGCCGTCCGGATCATACCTTCCGTGGTTTCCAGGGGCAGATAGAGAGTGGAAGTGTTTCTGTGGGCGATGAGATTGTCACCCTTCCAAGCCGTGAGCACGCGAAGGTAAAAACCATCCTTGTGGGGGATAGAGAATCTCAGAGCGCCGATGCCGGGCGTCCGGTTACCATCCAGCTGGACAAGGAAGTGGATGTATCGAGAGGTTGCGTACTTACAAAGGGTACAAATCTTCCAATCAGCAAGAATCTGACAGCAACAATCCTGTGGATGGATGATGAGGAACTGACCGTTGGCAAGGATTACCTGGTGAAGATCGGGACCAAGACGATTCCGGGTGTGCTCAAGAACATCCAGTATAAGATTGATGTGAATACCGGTGAGTTCATTCCGGTGGGACGCCTCAGAAAGAATGAGATAGCGGTTTGTGACCTGGTGCTTCAGGAGGAGATTGTTCTGGATGCGTTCTTAAAGCATAAGACATTAGGTGAATTAATCCTGATTGACCGAATCACCAACATGACCTCCGCCTGCGGTGTTGTTGAGAATCCGGAACTTGATGAGCATAAGGATTTGAAGTGTGCATTCGTATCCGGCAGCCTGAAGGCTAACGGTGATATTTTTGAGGAGTTCTATTATGATCTGGAGAGTATGAATGTTTTCAAGGTGCAGCCTTCCAACAAGACTTACACCATTGGGGATGAGATCCCGGTTGAGGGCGAGAGCTATCACTATCCGGATGACTTTGATGTGGTTGTTCTGCGGGAGCAGGTGGCCGTGTCTGTAAGAGATAAAAAGATTATCTCAATTATTCCGCTGGCAGATTACAACTATGCAGATGTGCCGGTTATCAATGGACGTGGCTTTGCGGTTCATGTGTCGAGTGCAGAGGATGTTGCATCCTTTAAGGCAGAGCTTGCTGCACAGGGTAAGCAGATTTCAGAGGAGTTCTTCAATAAGTGGGTGGACTTTGAAACATACCGCAGAATTGTGTTTAAGAACGAGCGCTGGTAGTTATAAATTTTAAAAGGAACTAAAAAATCAAGAAAAATCGCTTAGGTCGTGAGGCTTAAGCGATTTTTTGCGATCCATTATTTTTTATGGTAAAAACTGGTTGACAAAACCCTGGGAAAGGGGTATAGTATAAAACATATTAAACCTACTAGATAACTATGATTTATAAAAGGAGCGACAAAATGGGCTTCAACACAGAACTTTTGCACGGGGCGAAAGAAGGGGATCCTGCTACAGGAGCGACACTGACTCCGGTATATCAGTCCAGTGCATTTTATCAGCCATCGGCGGAGCAGCACGAAAAGCTGTTCAACAATAAGGCGAATGGCTATTCCTATACGAGAATCAACAATCCGACGATTGCGGCTTTTGAAGAACGCATGACAGTGCTTGAGAAGGGACTTGCCTCTGTAGCGTGTTCCTCTGGTATGGCTGCGATCACGGATACACTTTTGAATATTGTAGGTGCGGGAAATGAGATTGTGACCAGTAACAGCCTGTATGGCGGAACCATCGATCTCTTCCATGATCTGGAGGCCTTTGGCATCACCACAAGGTTTGTGGACGGAGCCGATTTGGGAGAGGTGGAGTCAGCAATCAATGACAAGACCAGGGCCATATTCGCGGAGACAATCGGAAACCCGAAGCTGGATGTGACGGACATTCCCGTCTGGGCAAAGCTGGCACATGATCATGGACTTCCACTCATCATTGACAATACAGTGGCCACCGCGTTTTTGGTGAAGCCCTTGACATTGGGAGCTGATATTGTGATTAACTCCACATCGAAATATGTCAATGGCAACAGCAGTGCAATCAGCGGAGTAATTACGGACAGTGGAAAGTTCAAGTGGGATGCCGGGCGGTATCCGGGCTTGAAACCTTATGCGAAGTTTGGTCCATTCGCTTTTACCGCGAAGCTTCGGAACGGTCTGTTCCGCAACATGGGGGCCTGTATGGCACCACAGACCGCTTTTTATAATCTGGTGGGAATGGAGACTCTGGGGCTTCGCATGGAGCGTGCCTGTGACAATGCGGCGCAGCTTGCCGCGTACTTAGATCTTCTCCCAGGTGTGAACGTCAACTATCCGGGACTGGCATCCAGCCCATGGTACGACACAGCAACACGATTGTTGAATGGCCGCTATGGTGCAATTTTCACACTTCGGGTAGGAAGTAAGGACAAGGCTTTTGCAATCATGAATTCGCTTAAGATTCCGATGATCGTATCGAATATCGGGGACACGAAGACCTTGATTGTACATCCGTCCTCCACATTGAGTGCTCACAGCACAGAGCAGGAGAAAAAGGATGCAGCAGTGTATGACGATATGATCAGAGTGAGCGTCGGCATCGAAGATATTGAGGATCTGATTCACGATTTTGAGGCGGCAATCGTGGGTGCCGGGGTCGGTGAAAGCTAAGGCATCTGTGAGAAAACAGAACATTGCGAATACATAGGAAAACTGATAAGGTTAACAGAGATAGAAATGATTCATACATAAATGATAAGAAAAAGGAGAGCGTTATGGCAGTTGATTATGCAGCATTAAAAAAGGGCGGTTTTATGCGCCAGAAGCAGAAGAACCATTTTTCATTAAGACTTGCAGTGGTAGGAGGAAATCTCACTGCGGAGAATTTAAAGATTATTGCTGAGGTAGCGGAGAAGTACGGAGATGGACATGTCCATCTGACCTCCCGTCAGAGCGTGGAGATTCCGTTTATCAAACTGGAACAGGTTGAGGAAGTGAAGGAGGCCCTTGCTACCGGTGGCTGTAAGCCGGGGGTCTGTGGTCCGAGAGTCCGCACCATCACAGCCTGTCAGGGCTCTGAAATCTGCCCGAGCGGCAACATTGATACCTACGGTCTTGCGAAAAAGCTGGATGAGCGTTACTTTGCAAGAGAACTTCCACACAAGTTCAAGTTCGGTGTGACCGGCTGTCAGAACAATTGCTTAAAGGCGGAAGAGAACGATGTGGGAATCAAGGGTGCTTCCATCGTGGAGTGGGATGAGGATGCATGTATTATGTGCGGTGTTTGCGAGAAAACCTGCCGCGAAAGTGCCATTTCCGTGAAAGATGGAAAGATTGATTTAGATAGAGAGAAATGTAACTACTGTGGACGCTGTGTGAAGGCATGTCCGACCGAGGCATGGAAGGGAACACCGGGATTTTTGGTTTCCTTCGGCGGACTGTTCGGGAACCGTGTGTACAAGGGAGAGAATTATCTTCCGGTCATTACATCGGAGGAACAGTTATTTGCAGTAACAGACGCAGCAATCCAGTTTTTTGATGACAATGCCAATCCGGGCGAGCGTTTCCGTATGACCATCGAGCGCGTGGGTCTGGATGCATTTAAGAAAGTAATAGAGGAGGCATATCATGGCTGATTATGAAATTGATGAAAGAGTAGATATTACCGATGTGGTCTGCCCGATGACCTTTGTGAAGGCGAAAGTGGCAATGGAGGAAATCGAAGTCGGTCAAGTGCTTGCAGTCACCATGAACGACGGGGAACCGGTTCAGAATGTACCGCGCAGCTTTAAGGAAGAAGGGCAGCAGGTGTTAAAGCTGATTGATAATGGCAACGGCACCTATGACCTGATTGTAAAGAAGTTAGAGGAGTAACAGATGGCAGCAAGAATCAGTAAAGACAGCTTTGAACAGGAAGTACTGAAAAGTGAGCTTCCGGTGATCGTGGATTTCTATTCCGATTCCTGCATCCCTTGTAAGCAGCTTTCCCCAATTTTAGGAGATATCGAGGATGATTACGAGGATAAGATCAAGGTCTTCAAGGTAAATGTGAATTTTGATGAAGAGCTGGCCGAACAGTATGAAGTGCTGGCATCCCCGACCTTGGTATTTTTCAAGGATGGAAAGGAAGTGGACCGCATCCGCGGGCTGGTAAAGAAACAGGAATTAAGTGAGCACGTAGAAAAAATGTTATAAAAAAGGAGTATAGTATGAAAGTAACAATTGCAGGTAACACTAAGGATATTGCAGAAAATACAACAGTTGCACAGCTTGTTGTGGACGAGAAGGTGGACAATCCGGAGTACGTGACTGTTACCATCAACGATGAGTTTGTGGAACATCATGATTTTGAAAATGTGGTATTAAAGGAGAATGATGTTGTTGAGTTCTTATACTTCATGGGAGGTGGAAGATTCTAATGGCATTTACGAATGAACAGATGGAGCGTTACAGCCGTCACATCATCCTTCAGGAGGTTGGTGTGAAGGGGCAGAAGAAGCTCTTAAACGGAAAAGTATTAATTATCGGAGCGGGTGGACTTGGCGCACCGGCAGCTATGTATCTGGCAGCAGCCGGAGTAGGAACGATTGGTATTGTCGATGCAGATGAGGTTGATTTATCCAATTTGCAGAGACAGATCATCCATGGAACTGCAGATGTTGGAAAAGCAAAGGTAAAGTCTGCAAAAGAAACAATGAATGCTATGAATCCGGATGTACAGGTCAATACATACCGTGAGTTTGTAACATCAGAAAACATCATGGATCTTATTAAGGATTATGATTTCATCATTGATGGAACCGACAATTTTCCAGCAAAATTTTTGATTAACGATGCCTGCGTTATGGCGAAAAAGCCGT
The DNA here is from genome assembly GCA_022775045.1 of Agathobacter sp. GTDB lineage: Bacteria > Bacillota > Clostridia > Lachnospirales > Lachnospiraceae > Roseburia. The sequence continues at coordinate 32,806 of JALFLB010000031.1, forward strand.
TTTCCCATGCGGGAATCATCCGATTTAAGGGACAGCTGATGACCTATGTGCCTGGCGCAGGACCATGTTATCGTTGTGTATTTAAGAATCCGCCGCCAAAGGATGCGGTTCCGACCTGTAAGCAGGCCGGGGTCATCGGTGCGATGGGGGGTGTGATCGGAAGTCTTCAGGCAATGGAGGCCGTCAAGTATCTGCTCGGCGTGGGAGACCTGCTGACAGGTAAGCTTCTTACCTTCGATGCGCTTAAGATGGAATTCCATACAGTCAAGCTGCCGAAGGCAGATAAGAACTGTGCAATCTGCGGCGAACATCCAACTATCACAGAGCTGATTGATTATGAGCAGGTAGAGTGCCCTGACCATAAATAGAAAGAGGATATTATGATACAACTAAGCAAAGCAGACTATGAAAAGATCATCGTCCATGCCAAGGAGCATCTTCCAGAGGAGGCCTGTGGCCTGATTGCAGGCACCAAAGAGGGCGATGTCAAGAAAATTGAAAAGGTCTATCTACTGACCAATATTGACCATACCAACGAGCATTTTTCCATGGATCCAAAGGAGCAGCTGGCAGCGGTCAAGGATATGCGCGCCAACGGCTACACGCCGCTGGGCAACTGGCATTCCCATCCGGAGTCCCCGGCTCGTCCATCCGAGGAGGATAAGCGTTTGGCCTATGATCCGACAGTCAACTATCTGATTCTTTCGCTGATGAATCCGGAGGAGCCGGTGATCAAAGCGTTTGATATCGATAAGGATCGGAATGTGACGGTGGAGGAAATTTCAATCATTTAGGAATGAAGCTCGTGAAATGGAGAGTTATATGTACGATTTAGTGATTATTGGAAGCGGTCCGGCAGGATTATCGGCAGCGGTATATGCAAAGAGAGCTTGTCTGGATCTCGTGATGGTCGAAAAGGAGCCGATGGGCGGAGGACAGATGATTTACACTCAGGAGGTGGATAATTATCTGGGGCTTCCCGGAATGGGCGGATTTGATCTGTCACAGAAATTCGAGGAACATGCTAAGAAAATGGGGGTTCTAACTCAAAATGGAGAGGTTGCGAATATCGAGAAGGTCAGGGATTACTGGCAGGTTGTTTTGGAGGCTGGCGAGATACTTGAGACCAGAACCGTGCTTCTTGCAACCGGTGCAAGCCATAGAAAGCTCTTGGTGCCTGGGGAGGAGAGACTGACCGGAGCCGGTGTATCCTACTGTGCAACCTGTGACGGGGCTTTTTTCCGGGACAAGACAGTGGCGGTTGTCGGCGGTGGCGATGTGGCGCTTGAGGATGCGCTTTATCTTGCCAAAGGCTGTAAGCAGGTGTATCTGATTCATCGCAGACAGGAGCTGCGCGGTGCGAAGATTCTGCAGGAGCAGGTTGCAGGAGAGTCAAAGATTACATTCCTTCCGGATACCGTTATCACGCAAATTTACGGAGATAACAAGGTTGACGGAGTGACGCTTTTCAATAAAAAGGATGAGAGTACAAAGGAGCTTGCATTGGATGGTGTCTTTATCGCTGTCGGTATGCATCCTCAGACCGAGACGGTTGAGAAGCTTCTTTGCCTTGATCATGGTTATGTCAGGGCGGGAGAAGATGGAATTACAGATCAGCCGGGATTGTTTGTAGCTGGGGATGTCCGCACCAAGAGGCTTCGTCAGATTGTGACGGCGGTTGCGGATGGAGCTAATGCTGTCACAAGTATTATCGATTATCTGTCACAGAGAGAAAACTAGGAAAGGTGGTGAAATCATGCTGATATCTTCAAGAGGCCAATATGCAATCCGCATCCTTCTGGATCTGGCAATCCATGAGGATGGGGGAGAAGCAATTAATGTCAAGACAATTGCACAGCGGCAGGAGCTTTCCGAAAAATATATGGAGCAGATTTTAAGTGTTCTTCAAAAAGCAGGCTTTGTTATCAGTACCAGAGGGTATCATGGTGGTTATCATCTGTCCGGAAAGCCGGAGAACTATTCTGTGGGGAAAATTCTCCGCACAGTGGACGGACCCCTTATTCCGGCAAACCAGCAGACTTCGGGAGAGAATAAGCCGGTGGATTTGGTAGTTAATGAGCTGTGGGTCAATCTGCAGGATAAGATTGAGAAGACGCTCGATGATGTAACACTTTTGGATCTGATGAACAGTTATAATGAAAAACTATGCTTTAATTATATGATATAGGAGGTAGCACATGGCAAAGCTGCAACAGGGAATTCTCGGAACAATTGGTCATACACCGCTTGTCGAGGTACCTAATTTTGAAAAACTGTATGATTTGCATGCGCATCTGGCTGTAAAGATTGAGTCCTTCAATCCGGGGGGGAGTGTGAAAGACCGTATTGCTCTTGCGATGGTTGAGGATGCGGAATGTACAGGAAAATTAAAGCCGGGAGCAACAATCATCGAGCCGACCTCAGGGAATACCGGAATTGGGATTGCAGCAGTATCTGCCGCGAAGGGCTATCATGCAATTATGGTCATGCCGGAGACAATGAGTGTTGAGCGCCGTAAGCTATTAAGTGCTTATGGGGCAGAGGTGATATTGACTCCGGGACATTTGGGGATGAAGGGAGCCATAAACAAGGCAGCGGAATTGAATGAGGAAATAGAGAATTCAGTGATCTTAAGCCAGTTTACCAACCCCTCTAATCCAAAAGCTCATGTGGCAACCACAGGACCGGAAATCTGGGAGCAGACAGACGGAGAAATTGATTTCTTTGTTGCAGGTGTCGGAACCGGAGGAACAGTATCAGGAGTGGGTATGTACTTAAAATCGAAAAATCCGAAGATTAAAGTCGTTGCGGTGGAACCGGAAGGCTCACCGGTGCTTACAAAAGGCACGGCAGGACCACATATGATTCAGGGAATCGGTGCCGGATTTGTGCCGGATACTCTCAATCGTTCTATTTATGATGAGGTGATTGATGTGGAAAATGAGTCGGCATTTGCATGCGCGAGAGAGTTGGCAAAGGCGGAAGGAATCCTGGTTGGAATCTCCTCGGGAGCGGCACTTTCCGCAGCCGTTGAGCTTGCAAAAAGACCGGAGAATGCAGGAAAGACAATTGTGGCGCTTCTCCCGGATACTGGAGAACGTTATCTGTCCACGATGCTGTTTAATAAATAGAGGAGTGACGATGGCATGTCAATTAAGAAGATTGCGGACAGTGTGGGAGTCTCGGCTGCTACAGTGTCCCGTGTACTGAATAATCCGGATTATCGATGCTCAACACCTGAGCTTCGGGATAAAATATGGAATACAGCAATGAAAATGAACTATGTGCCGAATGAGGCAGCCAGACGTCTGAAAACGGGGGTGGCGGAAACACAGAAGACGTATTGCATTAACGTGTTGATGACACGTATGGATGCGGTGATTCGGAGAATGTTCGAGGAAACACAAGGCCGCGGTGATGGTCTGATTATCATTGGAAAGTGTAATCATCAGGCTCTTAAAAAACTGGAGCAGTTTTTGAATTCTGATAAGTGCCCGACCGGAATCTATTGCTCCAATGACATTACGGCCATCGGAATGCTCAAATGTTTAAGCAAGCATAAAAACCGTTATTTCAATCCGTCCATCATTTCCAGCGACGGGATCGAAGAGGCACAGTATACAACACCAATGCTTACGACGATACAGGTTTCCCGCGAGGAGATGGGAAAATTTGCAATGTACCTGCTTGTGGACAGGCTTCGGGGAGGTCATCGCGGTAAAGTGAAAATCGAATTGGAGTGCAGACTGGTCAAAAGGGAGAGTTGTATGCTGGCAGAGGAGAGTAAATGGTGCGATTATTACATATAAGTTGCATATAAAGTGAAAAAAATACTGTATATTTGGAAGAAATAGAGTATAATAAAAGCATATATCTGTGAGGGAAAACTAAGGAGAAGTGTAATGAAGTCAATCCGAGCAAAGTATTTGGTGCTGATACTATGCTGTATTCTTGTGACAAATATCACAATTGTTGTAGCAGGGGTGAAGAATGCGAATGGAATTTTGTCTGAGGATTCCACGACGATTCTGAATTTGCAGTGTACAAAAGAGGCCAATGAAATGAACCGCATATTAGGGGGAATCAGCCAGTCAGTGAAGCAGATTAGTAATTATGCTCTTGAACAGATTGGAGATCCGCAGGAACTTTTGAGCAATCAGGAACAGCAGGATTCTTATGTGGAAAAACTACGGGAGATTTCCGTCAATGCAGCGGAGACAACAGATGGAGCTGTAGCGGTATATCTTCGTTTCAATAAGGATCTGACGAGCCCGAAAGCAGGTTTTTTTATCACGAAAGAAGCCAGGAGCGGGAGATTTATCGATCATGAGTTGACGGATCTTTCCCAATACGCGGAAGATGATATGAACCATGTGGGCTGGTACTATATTCCGATGGAGAACGGTAAGGGAACATGGCTGGATCCGTATGAGAATCAAAATTTGGGAATCTATATGATTTCTTATGTGATACCAATCTATAAGGATGATGTCCCAATTGCGGTTGTGGGAATGGATATTGACATGTCACTGCTGCGCACACGGGTAAGCAAAATGCAGGTGTATGACAGCGGATACGCATTTCTGTGGAGTGCCGGAGGGGATTTGCTCTATCATCCGGATTATCCGGAGGGCGTGAAGCGAGAGGAATTCTTCTCCAGAATTGAACAGATGAGACAGTTGTCCAATAAGGCAAAGACACAGGGAGAACCTCTTATGTACAAGTGGGAGAAAGAGAAAAAGTATTTAAGAAGCCAGCAACTGGACAACGGAATGACTTTTTCCATCTGCGTTGAACAAAGCGAGATTGATGAGCCGGTGAATCGGTTTATACGGACTTCTGTGATGCTTCTTTTGGGGCTTATGGCTGTTTCTATACTTTTCACGATTTATATTACCGGTATTATGGTAAGACCAATCCGAAAGCTTACGGAGTCTGCACAGAAGATGATTGAGGGAGATCTGGATGTGGACATCGTGTGTGAGAGCGAGGATGAGGTTGGTGTGTTGGCGGAGAGTTTTCATCAGATGGCAAGGAAGCTGAAGGAACAACTGGTTTACATTCGTAATCTGGCATATTTTGACTCTCTCACCGGAGTGAAGAATAAGACGGCATACGAGGAGATGGTAGGCAATCTGGAAGACCACATGAAGGCGAAGGATGCGATGTTTGCCGTTGTTGTTATGGATATTAATAATCTGAAGCATATGAACGATACTTATGGGCATGAACTGGGGGATCGCCTGATTTCCGATAGTGTGTCCATTATGAAAAAAATTTTCCCACAGGATCGCCTTTACCGGATTGGTGGAGATGAATTTGTTGCACTGTTATCCGCAGCGGAGATTCCTTCCTGCAGGGATAGACTGATTGAATTCCAGAAAGAAATTGCCCGTTTTAACACAACCAGAAGAGCCTATAAGGAGGAACTTCATGTAGCGGCGGGAGCATCTATTTATGATGAGGAAAGGGATAAGACATACACAAGTGTCTTCCGCAGGGCGGATTCGAGAATGTATAAAGATAAAATCGGTCAGAAGAAAATGCAGCAGGATGGAGGTACGGTCAGGTGAGAATCCTAAGGACAATGGACAGGAAAGATTATACTGAGAAGATGCCTCTGTTTGAAAAGTATTCCGTGCGGGCTGTGATTCTTCGTGAAGGTCGTTTGGCCGTGCAACAGTCTGCGGCAGGGGATTATAAAATACTCGGAGGAGGCGTGGAAAGCGGTGAAACATTGCAGGAGGCTCTGATTCGTGAGGTTCAGGAGGAGTCAGGACTGGTGGTGATTCCTGAGACCATCCGGGAGATTGGAGAGATTGTTGAACGGCGCAGGGATCTTTTTGAGCCGGAGAAGATTTATGTCTGTCATTCCTGTTTTTTCTTTTGTGAAGCAGCAGAGCAACTTGCAGAGACCCATATGACAGAGAGCGAGCTGGAAAAGGGATTTCATCTTGTCTGGGCTCTGCCGGAGGAAATCATAGCAGGGAATGCGCCGTTTTGTGATTCCCAGCCATGGAGTTATCGTGATCGGGAATTTGTCCGGATGCTGCCGGAACTCATGAAGAAACATATTTGACCTGAATTTTACATACTGTTTACAAAAAGAAACCCATCAGTTTTACATGATACTGCTAAGATAAAATCGCAAGAAGGTTTGAATCTATTGGGAAAGCAGGGACGAAATCATGGAAGAACAGATACAGATAGAAAAACTTCGCAGATCATGGGAGAACGATGAGTTTCAGCGTATGCATGCGCTTGCAAGGGAGACAGTTGTACGGAATCTGCGGGAATTAAATGGATTTTATATTGTAAAGACAGGACATGGGTTTACCCGTTTTGTAGAGTCCCGAATGAAGACTCCGGAAAGTATTTGCGGAAAACTCAAGAGGAAGGGGTATGATATTGATTTTGAAACTGCCGTTTCAGAGTTGAATGATATTTCAGGGGTGCGCTGTATCTGCTACAGTGTCAAAGAAATATACTGGATTGCCCGTCAGATTGGGAAAGATTCGCGTTTTACCATTATAAAAGTTAAAGATTATATTCGAAAGCCCAAGAAGAATGGTTATGAGAGTTATCATATTGTGATGGATGTTCCGGTGCAGATGGAGGATTCGGAACAGGGCTTAAAGAAAAAGGAACAGCCGGACACCCGGATGGTGCGTGTAGAGTTACAGCTTCGCACGATGATTATGGATGCCTGGGCGGGAATGGATAACCGCGTTTCCTACAAGAAGGAGAAAGAAGTATCTCCGGAGATGGCAAAAAGGATTGAAAAGTATGCCAAAATCGGAAGGCGGCTCGATAAGCTGATTCAGCGGACACTGGATGAAGCATAAAGGCTTTATTTCTGATTGGAAGTATGATAGAATGGAAAAGTACATATTCTGAAATATACCGCATATGGAAGGCGGTGTGGATTTAGGAGAGAAATTCCATGATTGACAAGAAGAAATTAAGCAATGTATTGAATAAGCAGTCGGCACAGCCAAAGGCTCCAACAGATCCGAATCTGACGCTTGATGTGAAGAATGAGGAAGTGGAAGCACAGATTAAGACATATCTCAAGGAGAAGACCGGAGACAATCTGAATACACTCATTGAGTTGATTCGTACACGGAGAATTTTGGTTCCTGCAAATGTCAATGAAGAGAATAAACCAATTCCGTGTCTGATTGAGCATCCTGCAAACGGAAAGTTTCTACCTGTCTATACAAGCAAGGAGCAGGTTCCTGAGGAACCAAAGAGTGCAGCACTGGTTAATATGCCGTACCTTGCGGCAAACCAGATGGTGGCGGCGCAGAGGGAAGATCAGGTTTCCGGAGTTGTGATTAATCCATTTACTGATAATTTGATTTTTAAGCGTCCTCTGATTGAAAAAATTGAGGAAGTGGAGAAAATCCGCAAATCAGGTGCGAAGGCAAAGACGATGCAGTTGACACCGGAACAGTATTTGCAGTTTGAACGCAAGCAGTTTGAATTTGGTTTTTTGCCGAAACGCTTTTTCGAACAGGGCAAAAAGATGCTGGATGAGTTGTGTGAGAAAAAGGAGGAGTATATTGATTCCTTTTTTGAGGAGTGTTATCAGCAGAAGCGGATGTATCCGTATTTGCCGGAGGATTTTTCCGTAATGGTTATGAATATTTCGGAGAAACTTTTAGTGATCCGCGTGGATCTTCCGAACAAGGATATGGGAATTCCATCCTGCTACCGCGTTTACTTCTCCTGGAACAGCAGCACGGATATGGGAAGATATTTTACCATCGAGCGCACCAAGGATGCAGGGGTTCATCTGCTGGGGGAATTCGGCAGAGACTGGAAGCATATTGACCATGGGGCTGCACCGGTGGAGGGGGCAGAGCTGCAGCGTGTGCTTGATCTGATTCAGGAACAAAATTCATAAAGAGGATATCTTTCAAAGAGAGTCTGATTTTTGTCAGACTCTTTTTTTGTTGTATTTAAGAAAGAACGAAAAATGCAATAGGAAAATATTCCTGCTTTTCTTTAAAAATGGGAAATTTGTACGATTCTTCGGAACTTTCAAGTTTCACAATTTGAAATTGTTAAATTTGGTAAAAATAGAGAAAACGAAATATTACGAAAAAACACCTTGAAATACAAAAACTGAAAGACTAAGATTAAGTCTGCAAGGGTAAAAAGTTGTAACAATTAATTGAATGGTATGAGTTCAAGGTAGGAGGAGAGAAAATGAAACAAAACCCAAAAAGACTATGGGCATGGCTGCTGTCACTTGCATTATTTATCGCAGCGGCTGTAAGCAGTCCCGCACAGATTTCAGTACAGGCATCGGTTGCACAGACATCAACTGCCGTGGTGCAGGCTGCGCAGGAGAGAAGTGTACAGGAAGGGCTTACTCTGCAGTGTTGGAACTGGTCATATGCGAACATAGAAGCTAATATGGGAAAGATAGCCGAACAGGGCTATACCGCCATTCAGACTTCGCCAATTCAGCAGGCAAAAGAATCAACCAGTGGAAAAACAGTAGGGGGACACTGGTGGGTATACTATCAGCCGGCAGCCTTTGCAATTGATAACACAGGAAACAGTGCGTTAGGAACAAAAGCAGAATTTGAGAAAATGTGTAAGACCGCACATTCATACGGTATTAAAGTAATCGTGGATGTTGTGGCAAATCACATGGGAAACAGAACAGGAAATAACCTTGCAGACACCATTACACCGGATATCAAAAATGATTCTTCATGCTGGCATGATATTAGCAAGAATACAACGGATTATTCAAGCCGTTATAATATCACACAGTACTGCATGGATGGATTACCTGACTTAAATACATCCAACAAGAAGGTACAGAATTATGTACTGAACTTCCTGAAGGAGTGTATCGATTCAGGAGCAGACGGATTCCGTTTTGATGCTGCAAAGCATATTGAGACACCGGACGACAGCTCTTCAGGCTGCGGCAGTGACTTCTGGCCGACCGTGATCAATGGTGCAAAGTCTTATGCATCATCAACGAGAGGAATTGATTTGTACTGCTACGGAGAAGTGTTGGATAAGCCGGATTCATCCGGAAAGCTGCCAGTCAGCGCATATACAAAATATATGAGCGTAACCGATAATGAGCAGGGAAACAACCTTCGCGGATATGTGCAGAGTGGAAATGCAACATCTGCTGGTTCACCTTCTTACTGCAAAAATACAACTGCAAAGCATCTGGTTCTGTGGGCAGAATCTCATGATACTTATGCTGGAAACCAGTCTTCTTCGGTATCAACAGCAAACATTAACAAAACATGGGCACTTGTAGCTGCAAGAGCAGACGCTATGGGTCTTTATTTTGCACGTCCAAACAGTGGCTCCACAAAGCTTGGTGCAGCAGATAAGACAGGCTGGTCATATAGTGAGATTGGAGCAGTAAACAAGTTCCACAACACTTTTGCTGGACAGACTGAGTATATGGCAAGTGAAAACGGAATTGCATACTGTGAGAGAGGAACATCCGGAGTTGTACTTGTTAACTGCAATGGAACCAATTGCAGTGTAAACGTAAAAGCAAATAAGATAAAGGATGGAACCTATAAGGATCAGATCAGCAACACAACATTTAAGGTTTCCAATGGAAGAATTACCGGAAATATCGGAAGCACAGGAATCGCAGTTGTATATAATGTGAGTGTTAAGCCGGAAGTGACATTGTCACAGAAAGGTGGAACATTCTCATCTGATACATTACCATTGACGGCAACACTTTCTAATGCAACAAGCGGAACATACAAGATTGGAAATAAGTCAGCAGTAACCTTCAGCGGAAGCAAGAAGTTTATCATTGGCGCTGACATGAAGGTTGGGGATAAGGTTGTTGTGAAACTGACAGCAACCAAGGGCTCGGAAACAACAAGTGAGTCCTATGAATTTGAAAAGGTTGAGAAGTCAGACAATGTAGCTTACATTAAGCTCCCGGCCGGATGGGGCAGCAGGGTATACTGCTATGCCTATGATTCTGAGACCGAGAAAGTAACCAACGGTGCATGGCCGGGCGTTGCAATGACCAGTGTTGGAAATGGTGTATACAGCTATGAGGTGCCGGAGAACATTAAGAATCCAAGAGTCATCTTCTACAGCAGTGACAGCTGCCGTTATCCGGCAGATATGCAGCCGGGGCTCCTTTTGAAGGGAAGCATGATCTATAAGGATGGAAGCTGGATCAGCTATCAGGAACAGGTATACGGAAAGGTTACTGTCAAGTATGTGGATCAATCAGGAAAGAGCCTGGCAGATACAGTAACTACTACCGGAAAAGTCGGTGAGAGCTATAAGACCAGCGCCAAGAGCATTTCAGGATATGAGCTTGTTGAGGTTTCCGGTAATGCCAGCGGTGTTTATACGGAGGGGACAATCACCGTAAAGTATATTTATAAGACTTCTGCGGTAACAACTTCCAATGTCGCCTACATTGAGAAACCGTCCGGATGGGGCAGCAAGGTATATTGCTACGCATACTCGGAGAAGAATGAGAGCAATAAGAATTCTTCATGGCCGGGTGTGGAAATGACAAAGGTGTCCGGTAATATTTACAAGTATGAAGTTCCGGTAAAGATTTCAGATCCACTTGTTATTTTCACAGATGGAAAGAATCAGTATCCGGCTTCCATGCAGAAGGGACTGGATCTGTCAGGAAAGATGATTTACCGGAACGGTAAGTGGAAGAAATATGAAACGACAACAACTGCAAATGTAGCATATATTGCAAAAGATTCCTCATGGGGAAGCAAGATGTACTGTTATGTATATTCAGCAGATAATTCCGGCAGCAAGAACGCTTCATGGCCGGGCGTTGCAATGACCAAGGTAGCTGGCAACATTTACAAATATGAAGTGCCGGACAACATCAAGAATCCGCGTATTATTTTCACGGATGGACAGAGTCAGTACCCGGGAGCCATGAAGGAAGGCTTAACTATAACGGGCAGTATGATTTACGAAAACGGTAAATGGATCAGCTATAAAGAATGATAAAGAAAAAGGAGCATCGATTGTGATGCTCCTTTTATAGAGTTTCTCGGTTATATATAAAATTATGCAAGAACATCTGCGAAAGTGGCGTTGGTGACGCGGGCAAGATCCAGTGGGTTTAAGCGGATGCTGGTGCCGATGCGGCCACCGCTGACATAGATGGCTTTATATTGTTCCGCGGTGGAGTCGATGACCGTCGGAAATGCTTTCTTCATGCCCAGGGGACTGCAGCCGCCACGCACATAGCCTGTGATGGCAGTCAGATCTTTGACATGGATCATCTCCACGGATTTCTCATTGACGGCCCGCGCCGCAGCCTTTAAATCCACTTCCTCAGCGATTGGAATGACAAAAACATAGTATTTTTTGCTTTTCCCCTGCATAACTAATGTCTTGTAGGACTGCTCTACCGGGGCGCCGGTGGCCTCCGCCGTGTGGAGACCGTCTATAAATTCATCACACTCGTAGGTGAGTAGTTCGTATGAAATTTTGTTACGGTCTAAGATGCGAACCGCGTTGGTTTTTAATTCTTTTCCCATGGGGTACCTCCTGAACTGTTATCAATAGTATATCAAATTCGTTTAGAAAGTTGAAGAAAAAAAACAGTCGTGTTATAATGTTTCTCAAAAATTGGTAGAAAGGGGTAATTGAATCATATGAAAGAAATGCTGAAAAAGATAAAGGCGGACTACTTATTGTCTTCGGTTCTTTGCATTGTGCTTGGTGTGATTTTCGTCATCTGGAAGGGTGGGGTCATCAATCTGCTGGGCAGTGTGCTTGCAATTTTAATGATCATAATCGGGGCGGTATATCTGGGAAGTTTCCTGTTGAATATTATGACAAATGGCTTTTCGATGCTGATGGGAGTGTTGATTATGGCGGTGGGAATCTGGTTTTTGATTCAGCCATCCGTGATAGTCAGTCTGATTCCAATCGTAATCGGCGTGTTGCTGTTGTTTCATGGAATGCGTGCATTGAAAGAGATTCTGGATGCAAAGAAATTTGGATATAGTGCATGGGGAACAGGATTTGTGCTGGCAGTGATCAGTATTATCTGTGGACTCATTTGTGTCTTTGATGCTTTTGGCGTTATGGAGAAGGCAGTTATCGTTGTTGGAATTATCCTGATTTTTAACGGGGTGTCTAATATATGGATTGCAGTCAGTGCGACACATGCGGCGAGAGATTACGAGCGGCGCAACGGAACCATCGATGCAACATTTGTCGAGGACGGTGACGAAAACAGATGAGACAGATGGAATTTAAGATGGAGCGACCGGGGCTTACTAAGGTGGGAGATCGTCTTAAAGTTACCGAGGGGAAGCTTCCGACATCTTATTATTATACGATCGAGCATGCAATTGCGATGTCCGGTAACTATGCTGTCAGTGAGCGTTTAAGCAGCCGTGAAGGTGTAGTTGTGGATGTGAAGGAAACGGAAAAAGGATTCTTTGTTACGATGGAATTTGATGAGTAGGTAAGGTATGATAGCGCAGGGCAGAAATGAGATTGACCGGCTGCTGGCGGACAGCCTGAAGGGGCTTGCCGAAAGACGACCGGTGGAGAAGATTACAATTAAAGAGATTACAGACAAAGCCGGGGTAATCAGGCCGACCTTTTACAATCATTTTCAGGATAAGTTCGAACTGATTGAATGGATTATTGCAACGGATCTCCTGGAACCAATTCAGCCGTTACTTAAGATTGGGATGATTTCAGAGGCAATGGTACTTTTGTTTACCAATATTGAGAGGGACAAAGGGTTCTACACCCGTGTAACCAAAATGGAGGGACCGGTCACGTTCCATGATATTGCACAGAAATGTGTAAAAAAGATGCTGCTTGCAATCATTGAAGAACAGATGACCGGAAAGCAGACGAAACACAAATGGCTGACTCCAAATGTGATTGCGGCATATTATGCCCAGTCCATGTGTTTTGCGGCAGAAGAGTGGATCAATCAGGGCATGACGGTGCCGCCACAGGAGATGGCAGAGGCATATCAGTATATCATTTCGCGATCTATGGTGGATGTGATCAAAGAGTTGTAATGGCATATAATTTAGGGTATTTGTGTATTCGCGTAGACAAATTGCCGGATGTGTATATTTTTCTATACAGGGAAAAGGGATTGAATATTTTAATATTCAGTCTTTTTTTTTATACTCTTTGTTGAAAATAATTCGAAACGGATGGTGAAGGACATGATTAAATTTGGAAAAGGAGTTGTGAAACACAGAGTCCTGATTCTGATTCTGGCATTTCTGCTTTTGATTCCATCGGGAATCGGCTATGTGAACACCAGAATCAATTATGATATTCTCTCGTATCTGCCGGAGAATATTGAGACGATGAAGGGACAGGATATTCTGCTTGACGAATTTGGAACCGGAGCGTTCTCCTTTGTGGTCGTTGAGGGAATGGATGACAAAGATCTCAAAAAGGTTGCAGATCAGATAGAAGACATAGACCATGTCAAAAAGGTTGTCTGGTATGGAACCATCGGCGATTTTAGCATTCCAAGAGAAGTATTGCCTGATGATATCTATGATTTCTTTAATAATAAGGAAGCGGACAGTCAGCTGATGGCCGTTCTCTATGATGATTCAATGGCAGCGGACGGAACGATGCAGGCAATTGATGAAATCAACGATCTGGTGAAGGAAAAATGCTTCGTCAGCGGAATGGCTGCTGTCTGTAATGATATCCGAAAGATTTCCGAGCAGGAGACCGTTGTCTATGTCATCATTGCCTCCCTGCTGTCGCTGTTGATCCTTTCTCTTACGATGGATTCTGCAGTGGTTCCACTGCTCTTCCTTTTGAGTATCGGAATGGCAATTGTTTATAACTTAGGATCGAATTTCTTCCTGGGTGAGATTTCGTATGTGACGAAAGCCCTTGCGGCAGTGTTGCAGTTGGGAGTGACCATGGATTATTCCATTTTCCTGTGGCACAGCTACCAGGAGCAGCAGGAACGGTTTGACGGGGATAAGGAACGTGCGATGGCTCATGCTATTTCAAATACAATCACCTCGGTTGTAGGAAGCTCCATTACGACAGTTGCGGGATTTGTTGCATTGTGCTTTATGAGTTTTACGCTTGGTAAGGATCTGGGCATTGTGATGGCAAAAGGTGTTGTATTTGGCGTAATTGGGTGCGTAACAATTTTACCGTCGCTGATTCTTGTCTGCGACAAAGCGATAGAGAAGACAAAGCATCGCGCAATTCTGCCGGATGTGGGTAGAATCGCAGAGTGGGTGACCAGACATTCTCCAGTGTTTCTGGTTGCATTTTTACTCATTCTTGTACCGGCAATTTATGGATATACCCATACGGATGTGTATTATGATCTTGCCGGAACCATGCCGGATACCATTTCCAGCAAGGTGGCAAATGACAAGCTGAATGATCAGTATCATATGGGAGCAACGCATCTGATTATTGCAAAGAGCTCATTGCCGGAAAAGGAAAGCATGAACATGATCAATGAAATCAAGAAAGTGGATGGTGTCAAGCTGGCGGTTTCCTTAGATTCTGCACTCGGGCCAAATATTCCGCGGGAGATGGTTCCGGAAGATATTCAGGAAATCATGGTCAACGGAGACTATCAGATGATGCTGGTGTCTTCTAAATATGCAACAGCATCAGATGAAGTCAACAAGCAGTGTGATGAAATCGAAAAGATTGTGAAAAAATATGATGACTCTGCGATGCTGATTGGTGAAGCTCCTTGTACAAAGGACTTGATCGAGATTACGGATAAGGATTTCAAGAGAGTAAGTGCAATTTCGATCGGTGTCATTTTCTTAATTATTGCTCTGGTATTTAAGTCAATAACGCTACCGGTTATTCTGGTTGCCGTGATAGAGTTTGCAATTTTCATCAATATGGGAATTCCAGCGTACACAGGAACCGTGCTTCCGTTTATTGCATCGATCGTAATTGGTACGATTCAGTTGGGAGCGACTGTTGACTATGCAATACTTATGACGAATAAATACAAGAAAAATCGCTTCCGTGGAATGGGCAAAAAGGAAGCAATTACGGACGCTCTCGGCAAATCAACCCAATCCATTATTGTCAGTGCATTGAGTTTTTTTGCAGCGACAATCGGTGTCGGCTTATACTCCAATATTGATATGATCAGCTCTCTGTGCAGTCTGATGTCACGAGGAGCAATTATCAGTATGTTTGTGGTTGTCTTTGTATTGCCGTCCATGTTTATGGTATTTGATCGTGTTATTTGTTCGACCAGCGCAGGTTTTAAAAATAAAAATTAGGAGGAACATCATTATGAAATTACCGGAGTTGACAAAGAAATTCAGAAATAAATATATGATTCGTATTGTGGCAGGCGTGCTTACTGTTGCACTTCTCGGAAGCGGTATGACAGCAGTTGCGGTACAGGCAGACCAGAAGGAAGGGGCAAAGGCGCAGACCGTTGCAGAGACAAAGAAGGAGACAAATACGGCTGGTGATCTGTCGGATCTGGTATCCATCGAAGTGAACAATAAAGAAATAGGGAAGGAGGAGAGCGTTTATCTGCTTTCTGATGCAACAGGAAAGGTGCATGATACCATTGTCAGCGATCACTTAATTAACAGTGGGAAAAAATCATCGTTGGAAGATTGTTCCAATTTACATGATATTGAGAATGTAAAGGGAGATGAGACATTCACGCAAAATGGAGAGAACCTGACCTGGCAGGCGGACGGCAATGATATTTTTTATCAGGGGACTTCAAACGAGGAGCCTCCGGTCACACAGACCGTTACCTATTATCTGGATGGGGAGGAAATTACCCCGGAAGAACTGGCGGGAAAATCTGGAAAGGTCACAATTCATTTTGATTATGCAAATAATACTTCTTACGGAGATGTCAAAGTTCCGTTTGCAGCAGTGACTGCCATGGTACTGGATGACAGCTTTACGAACATTGAGGTAAAAAACGGAAAGATTGAGAACAACGGGGACAACAACATTGTTATCGGCTATGCACTTCCGGGAATTCGTGAGAGCCTGGATGTAGACAACTCTGATTTTGTGGAAGAGATGAATCTTCCAGAGGATTTTGAGGTTACAGCAGATGTAGAGAATTTTAAGCTCGATACAGCGATGACAATTGTTGCAAATGCAGGCAGCATGGTTTCCATGAAAACGGGGGACAGCTCATCCTTAGATGATATGATCCATGATCTGGAAGATGCAAGCAGTCAGTTGAGGGATGGTTCTGCAGATCTTGCAAGTGGCATGGATACTTTCCAGAAAGGTCTTGCAGATTATGCAAGCGGCATGAGTGATCTGTATAAGGGAAGTGGAGATCTTGGAAAGGGGGTCGATACCTTAAATAAGAGTGCTGCATCGATTGATCAGGGAATCCAGACTCTGGATCATGGATTGAAGAAAAAGATGAGCGAAAAGGAGAAGGCTGCAGCGCAAAAGACTGCCGAGGCAGCAGTTGCAGAAGAATTTAAGAATGGAAAAACGGAGGAAGTTGCGAATCAGATTTATACAGCACTTCGCTATACACAGAAAGAGGATGGCAATGTTGCAGATGGCGCTCTTTATACCTCATTATATGACGGAGCATACAGCACAAAAGCGGCAGAGACAGTGTACAATGAGGTGGTGCGTCAGGTACTTTTGACAGCAGCAGGCCAGCCGGCAGACAGTAAGCTGAGCGCAGATCAGGCGGCATCAGGAATCAAAGCGGCATATGCCAAGGGTGCACAGGCGAATGATCCGACCGCTACAGCAATGTATGCAGTGAGCAATGGTATGACAAGTGAGCAACTGGCAGAGCTTCTCTATGCTAAGTCAGGTGCAAAGGATACGCTGTTTCACAAGACACAGAGCGCTATTGAGGCACAGCTTAGTGCGGGAAGAAATAACGAGCAGATTAACTCTGCTGTGGAATCCAGCTTAAAACAGCTCTCCACCCAGCTGGCCGGTGCGTGCCAGCAGGCTGCGGCGCAGGCAGCTGGAAGTGCAGCAATCAGCGGAGCAGAGAGTGCAAAGGCGACTATAGCAGAACAGATTGAAACAGTACAGGCAAACGGTTACAGTCTGGTGACCGGAGCATCGGCACTCAGCAAGGGAACACAGTCTCTTGCGGATCAGGTCCCGGTGTTGACGGAAGGTATCACCGCATTAAATAATGCAACATTAAAACTAGTCAAAGGGGCGGATGAACTGAATAATGGTTCGCATGATCTGGCAGATGGTATGGTTGAATTTGATGAGAAGGGAATTTCCAGGATTGTGAACTGCTATAATGGAGATATCAAGTCGCTTACCGACCGCTTGCAGGCAATGCTTGATGCAGGAGAAGATTATCAGACATTTACTTCCCTTGCAGATGGTGTCAATGGCAGTGTAAAATTTATCTATAAGCTTGACTCGATTAAGGAAACGGACGAACAATAGACCATAACAGGAAATCATTGGAGGAACAGGAAAATGAACTGGATCGAGAATTTGTTGATCGTGGTGGGCGTATCCTTGGATATTTTCGCAGCGATGGAGTGTCAGGGGTCGCTGGTTGTCAAAATAAATAAAAAGCACTTATCCGGTATCTGTGTTATTGTGGCAATCTGGCAGATGATCGCACTGTTTGCAGGGCATTTTTTATCTACCCTGTACTGTCAGCAGAATCCGGCAGCAGATGGTCAGATTCTCGGGGAGATCATTTCCATGTTGATTTTTATCGGACTTGGTATCCGGCTGCTTGTCAAAGCAATTCAAAATGAGCGGGTGGAGGAACATTTAGAGACCAATCTCGGTATCAGGCGCTTTGTTCGGATGGCATCAGTCAGCAGCATTTATACGATTCTTGCAGGAATTGCATTCGGTTTTCTGGAGACAGACATTACGGTAATCTTGATTATGATTGTTGTGCTGACGATCGTTGTTGTAATCGGCGGGATGTATACCGGATATCATCTTGGTTTTGCCTCCAAGACCGCTGTATATGTGATCGGAGCAGTTTTGCTGTGGGGGGCAGGATTTGATGTGTTGATTCGAAGAATATTATAAGAAAAGGAACCGGCTGCAGGAATTGCAGCTGGTTTTTTGTGTGTTGTAGAATAAGATAGAAAAGCAGATACTGGTATAAGGGAGAAAAACAGGCATATGAATAATTATACGGTAATTGATCTGGAGATGACCGGACTTGCTCCAAAGCAGGACAAGGTAATTGAAATCGGGGCGGTGAAGGTCAAAAACGGTCAGATTACAGAAACTTATGGGACACTTGTGAGACCGATAAGACCTATTCCGAAAAAGGTGACGCTACTGACCGGAATTACAGCAGAGATGGCCGATGGAGGGATGGAGGAGGATGAGGCGATGAAAAAACTCATTTCCTTTATTGCAGAGGATGTGATTGTTGGACATAATATTTCCTTTGATTATAGTTTTATCAAGCAGTGGGCAGTGAATCAGAAAATCGGACTTGAACTGTATGCCTGTGATACACTTCGTCTTGCTCGGGCACTTTTGCCGGGGGAACAATCCAAAAAGCTGGAGGATCTTTGTAAGTTTTTTCATATTGAGAGGGAACACGCGCACAGGGCTCTGGATGATGCTCTGGAAACCCAGAAGGTATTTGAATGTTTAAAAGTATTGGCAGATGGAAAGGAAGAATTGGTCCAGCCGAGGCTGCTGACTTTTAAAGCGAAAAGACAGACACCCGCAACGGGGCACCAGATTCAGCGGCTGAAGGAATTGCGTGAAAAGTATCAGATTGTCGATGAAATCTGCTGGGAGACACTGACGCGCAGTGAGGCCTCCCGACTTCAGGATTTTTACTATGTGCATTATGGAAGATAAGCATTTAACTTTTCGATGATAATGTTTTTGGAAACAGAATTAATCTCGTTAGCTGAATCGATTAGGGAAGGAATGGAGTCCGCCTGTCCGTTCTGCTGATAGATATCCGCAAGCATTGTGTAGATGACACTGGCATCGGCATGGTAGGATACTGCCAGTTCCAGCAGCTCGCGGGCATCTTCAGTCTGTCCGGTATCTATGAGCTCGCGGGCGTAGATTGGGATTGTCTGCACGAAGGTGGTAAAATGGTTGTCATATTCACACAAAGCATCGAGATTTGCGGCACCGTATTCCAGTTTCAGATCGGTGTTTGTCAGACCGGTCAGGTTTAGCATCTGACAGGAACTGAGATCTACCAGTGTTTTTTCCGCGTCGGTGTGAAGGTTTTGTGGTATTTTTTCTAGTGGTATGGTAAGATAGTTGAGATTGCTGATGTCTTTACGTCGGGTAAAGTTGGCCTTTTGTTCGCGACTCCAGAAGGATTCCTCCCGGCTGTGCTGGGAAACATTATTTTTGCGGATAAAATAGTTCATAATTAATACAAATATAATAAATGCAGCAAGAAAAATAAACATAATGAATTCCTTTCTTTTTATATTGTTTATTCATTATAACTGATTTTGAGGAAGAGGTGAATAGTATGTATAATTTTAATGGTTCAAAACACAAAAAAAGGCTGATTGCAATCATATCGCTGATTTTAATTGCGGCTATGGTGGTAACGACCTTTGTATCCGCTCTGATTTTTGCTTAAATTTGGTGTTAAACTGAACATTTTCAAGCGAACTTGTACTTGAAAATGTGAGGGTTTGTGTTACAATATGTAGTCAGACGAAGAAAAGAAAAGTTTAAAGGATGATTATGAGAAAAATAAGCAGATTAGGATTATTATTGACGGCAGCCGTCAGTGCTGTGTGGATTATGACCAGCGCAGATACGGTGATTGCAGCGGAGGAGACAACAATTGAAGAAGGCATATATATCGGAAACGTTGATGTTGGCGGAATGACGGAGGAACAGGCGCGTTCTGCTGTGGAGGAGTATGTTGCGGGACTTATGGGAACGACCTTTTCCCTGCAGGGAGAGACTGGATCCATTCAGATGACTGCTGAGGATATGGGCGTAGCAGCTGATGCAGATGTGGCGGTGGAAGAAGCTCTTGCGGTTGGTCATGCAGGAAGTCTGATCAATCGATATAAGACGATTGAGGATTTAAAGACCCAGAAGCTGGTGCTTGATATGCATCTGAGCGTGGATAAGCAGGCAACTGCCCAGAAACTCTATGAGAGTGCAGATGAGCTTGCTGTGGGAGCCGTTGATAACGGACTTACCCGTGAGAATGGGACTTTTCAGTTCGTTCCAGGCAAGGAAGGCGTTGAAGTTGATATTGTAAATTCTGTTTACGCAATCAATGATTTTCTGGCTAGTGGCTGGGATGGCACTGACAATGAAATCACCCTTGTTACAAAGGTGGTTGAGCCGAGAGGCAGTCAGGAGGAGCTTGCTCAGGTTCAGGATCTGCTTGGATCTTATTCTACGAACTTTAGTAGTTCAAGTGCAGGTCGTGCCAAGAATGTGACAACCGGATGCAGCAAGGTCAATGGCACAATTCTCTATCCGGGTGAGGAATTTGAATTGTGCAAAACGGTCAGTCCGTTTACCCAGGAGAATGGATATGAACTTGCCGGTGCATACCAGAATGGTACAACGGTTGAATCCTTCGGTGGAGGAATTTGTCAGGTAGCGACAACCTTATATAATGCAGTAATCCGTGCAGAACTTGAGATTACCATGCGTTTTAATCATTCGATGCAGGTATCTTATGTACAGCCTTCCATGGATGCAGCAATCGCAGGTAATTATAAGGATTTGAGATTTAAGAATAATACAGAAAGTCCAGTTTATATTGAAGGATACTGTAGCGGTGGAATCATTTATTTTAATGTTTATGGCAAGGAGACGAGACCGGCAAATCGGGAGATCTCTTTTGAAAGTGAGACAGTTTCCACAACAGATCCAGAGACGAAGTTCAATCTGGACGCAAGTCAGCCCATCGGTTACTGGAGTGTTGATCAGGGAGCGCATACTGGCTGTGTTGCGCAGCTTTGGAAGGTTGTAAAGGTGGATGGTGTACAGCAGAGTCGCGAACTGTTCAATAAAAGTAACTATCAGGCATCTCCGAAAATCATTACCATAGGTACGAAGGATGCAACCAAGGAGACCCTGGATGCCTTGAAGAAGGCTGTTGAGACCGGTGACGAAGCAACGGTAAGAGGAGCAGCTTCTGGTTTGAAGACGGAGGAAGAGGCCCAGAAGGAAGAAGAGGACGATAAGGAGAAACCAGACGACGAGAAGGATGGAAACTCTTCGGATGATAAGAAGAACGGCGATAAAAAGGGTGATGATAAAAAAGACAATGATAAGAAAAACGAGGAGAAACCTTCGGAAGAGATAGAAAATTCCGCGGAAGATTAGGATGGATACAGGCTGCTTTATGTGTAGATACATGGGGCAGCCTTGACGCTTATTATTCGATACAGGTCATGATGGAAAATACGGAGCAAGGATGAAAGCAGGAAAATTATCAGAAACCGTACTGAAGCGTTCAGTGCTCAGACAACTTCATACAACAGACCCTCAGGTGTTGTTTCCTCCTGCGGTAGGCATGGATTTCTCGGCGGTGAAGATACAGCCGGGCGAAGTACTGGTATCAGCGATTGCTGCCCGTGGTCTTGGTACAGCTGTGATTGGAACATTGGGCGTATTTGCAGCGCTGAACAATCTTTGGTGCAGTGGTGCTCGTCCGATTGGAATTCTCAATAGTCTTCTGGTTCCTACTTCCTATACGGAGAACGAACTTCGAAGATTAATCGGAGAAATTCAGGACGTGTGTGCCAGTGAAAACATTTCGGTGCTGGGGGGGCATACGGAGGTTGTCCGGAGTGTAACGGAGCCGGTGCTTACAGTGACTGCACTTGGTGCAGTGGAAGAGTGCAGAATGAAAGCAACACAGGCAGTGAAACCGGGTATGGATATTCTGGTGACAAAATGGGTTGGACTGGAAGGTACAGCGGTACTTGCGATACAGAAGGAAGCGGAGCTGCGCAGTCGATATGCCCAGCCGTTTATTGAGCGGGCAAAAGCCTTTGCCGGATATTTGTCGGTTCGTTCGGAGGCTGCAGTCGCCGCAAAGTCTGGCGTTGCAGCAATGCACGATATCTCAGAGGGTGGCATTTTTGGAGCACTCTGGGAGTTGGGACAGTGCTCCGGCGTCGGACTTGAAATTGACTTAAAGAAGATTCCGATTCGTCAGGAAACAATCGAGATCTGTGAATTTTTTGATGTGAATCCCTATAAGCTGGTGTCGGGTGGAAGTATGTTGATGGCAGCTGAGGATGGAAATGCACTTATGCAGGCAATCAGGCGTGAAGGTGGTAAGGCAGTTGTAATCGGAAAGGCGACAGACGGCAATGACCGTGTCCTGATTAATGGGGAGGAACGCAGATTCCTTGAAACAACACAGACAGACGAATTGTGGAGATTGGAGAATAGGAGGATATTATGAGAGAAAAAATCTTGACATTTATAGAGAAGAACAGCCGTATTGATTTGAAGGAGCTTGCGGTCATCCTCGGTGTGGATGAGACTACGGTCATGAACGAGCTTGAGAGCATGGAGAGCGAAGGAATTATCTGCGGCTATCACACATTGATCAATTGGGATAAAGCGGGCGTAGAGAAGGTGACTGCATTGATTGAGGTGCGAGTGACTCCGCAGAGAGGTATGGGATTTGATAAAGTGGCAGAGCGGATTTATAACTATCCAGAGGTAAACTCTGTTTACCTGATTTCCGGAGGCTTTGATTTGATGGTTACTCTGGAGGGAAGAACGCTTCGTGAGATTTCCCAGTTTGTATCTGACAAACTTTCTGCACTGGATCAGGTGCTGAGCACCAAGACGAATTTTATTTTGAAGAAGTATAAGGACCATGGAACGGTCATGGCTGCAAAACCAAAAGATGAAAGGATTATGATGGCATAATGAGAAACCCACTATCAAAAACAATTACAACGATTGAGCCATCGGGAATCCGTAAGTTTTTTGACATTGTAAGTGAGATGGAGGATGCCATCTCTCTCGGTGTCGGGGAGCCGGATTTCGACACACCATGGCACATTCGGGATGAGGGAATTTACTCCCTTGAAAAAGGAAGAACCTTTTACACTTCAAATGCAGGTTTGAAGGAATTAAAAATAGAAATTTCAAAATTTTTAGACCGCAGATACGGTCTGAGATATGATGCGAATAAGGAAATGCTGGTGACAGTTGGTGGAAGTGAGGCTATTGACATTGCCATGCGTGCCATGCTGGATCCGGGAGATGAGGTACTGATTCCGCAGCCGAGCTACGTCTCGTATGTGCCATGCTGTGTGCTGGCGAACGGAACGCCGGTTATTATTGAGCTGAAGTCGGAGAATAATTTCCGGCTGACAGCAGAGGAATTAGAGGCTGCAATTACACCGAAGACAAAGCTTTTGGTACTGCCGTTTCCAAATAATCCGACAGGAGCTGTCATGGAGCGGAAGGATCTCGAGGCAATCGCTGCGGTGATTGAAAAATATGATTTATTTGTACTGAGTGATGAAATTTACTCAGAACTTACATATCTGGACAATCATGTGTCCATTGCCTCCCTTCCGGGAATGAGGGAGAGGACAATTGTGATCAACGGATTTTCCAAGTCTCATGCCATGACCGGATGGCGCCTGGGCTACGCCTGCGGACCGGAAGTAATCGTTAAGCAGATGCTCAAGATTCATCAGTTCGCGATTATGTGTGCACCGACAACCAGCCAGTATGCGGCGGTTGAGGCTTTGCGCAACGGGGATGAAGATGTGAAGATGATGCGTGAGGAATATAATGGAAGACGCCGTTATCTTTTGAAACGGTTCAAGGAGATGGGACTTTCCTGTTTTGAACCCTTTGGTGCATTTTATGTGTTCCCTTGTATCAAGGAGTTTGGCATGACATCGGATGAGTTTGCCAATGAGCTGTTGCGCTCTAAGAAGGTTGCAGTAGTTCCGGGGACGGCCTTTGGTAATTCAGGAGAGGGATTTATTCGTATTTCCTATGCATATTCGCTGGATGATCTTAAGCTGGCACTTGGCAGAGTGGAAGAATTTATTACGGAATTGAGGGAGAAACAGGCAGGAAATGCTTAATGTTGTTTTACATGAGCCGGAGATACCGGCAAATACAGGAAATATCGGACGTACCTGCGTTGCCACAGGAACCAGACTCCATCTGATTGAACCGCTGGGTTTTTCGCTTTCCGAAAAGCACTTAAAGCGTGCAGGAATGGATTACTGGGATGATCTGGATGTTACGACCTATGTGAATTGGGAGGATTTTTGCAATAGGAATCCTGAAGCTAAGATTTATTACGCGACTACGAAGGGGCGTCATGTGTATTCGGATGTCAGCTATGAGCCGGATTGTTACATTATGTTTGGAAAGGAAAGCGCGGGAATTCCGGAGGAAATCTTAAAAGAAAATCCCGATACCTGTGTGCGGATTCCGATGATTGGAGAGACTCGTTCTCTCAATCTGTCGAATTCTGTGGCAATTGTGCTTTATGAGGCACTTCGTCAGAACCATTTTGACCATATGAAGTTGGAAGGACAGCTCCACAGACTGAGCTGGGATGAGTAGGATGGGAATAATCAAAGCAAAAAATCTTGTACATGAGTTTTTCCGAAGGGATGAGGAGGGCAATGTCGAGTCTATTACGACAGCATTGGATCATGTGAATCTGAATGTAAAAGAGGGGCAGTTTATTGCGATTCTCGGACATAACGGTTCCGGTAAATCTACTCTTGCAAAGCATATTAATGCGCTTCTGACACCGAGTGAGGGTGTTCTGTGGGTGGACGGTATGGATACCATGGAGGAGGAAAATACGATTCCAATCCGAAAGACAGCAGGGATGGTTTTTCAGAATCCGGATAACCAGATTATTGCGAGTGTAGTGGAGGAGGATGTCGGATTCGGACCGGAGAATATTGGAGTGCCTACCGATGAAATCTGGGAGCGTGTGGACAGAAGTCTTGCGGCGGTCGATATGGTCAAATACCGCAAGCATTCCCCCAATAAACTTTCCGGGGGACAAAAGCAGAGGGTGGCAATTGCAGGAGTGGTTGCTATGGAACCAAAGTGTATTGTGTTTGATGAGCCGACGGCGATGTTGGATCCGAACGGACGGAGGGAAGTGATTGCAACCGCCCATGAGTTGAATCAGAAAAAGGGTGTTACCATTATTCTGATTACTCATTATATGGAAGAAGTAGTAGGGGCAGATTATGTCTACGTCATGGAAGAGGGACAGATTATCATGGATGGGACACCGCGGGAATTGTTCTCTCATGTGGATGAGCTTAAGGCGCATCGGTTGGATGTGCCGCAGGCAACACTGGTTGCGGACGAACTTAGAAAATCAGGGCTGCCGATTCCGGCAGGAATTTTGACGCGGGAGGAACTCGTAGATGCGATTATGAATGCGTCAAAGGAGTAAGAAGATGTCAATCATATTGGATAAAATCAATTATGTCTACAGTGATGAGACTGCATACCGGATTCAGGCACTGAAGGACATTAATCTGAAAATTGAAGAGGGGGAATTCATTGGAATCATCGGGCATACTGGTTCAGGAAAATCAACGCTTACACAGCTTTTGAATGGTTTGCTACGTGCCACAAGTGGGCATATCTATGTGGATGGAGAGGATATCTACGATGAAGATTATGATATGAAAAAGCTTCGGAACAAAGTGGGACTTGTTTTTCAGTATCCGGATCATCAGCTGTTTGAAACAACCAATTTTGAGGATGTGTGTTTCGGACCGAAGAATCAGGGGCTGGACCGTAAGGAAGTGGAACTGCGCGCTTACGAGGCATTGCGCAAGGTTGGATTTCCGCAGGAGTTGTTCTATCAGCCTCCATTTGATCTGTCGGGAGGACAGAAGCGTCGTGTTGCAATCGCGGGTGTGCTGGCAATGAAACCGGATGTATTGATTCTCGATGAACCGACGGCCGGACTTGACCCGGCTGGGCGAGATGAAATACTCGGGCTGGTGTCAAAAATGCACCGCGAACTTGGAATTACAATTATCCTTGTGTCCCACAGTATGGAGGATGTCGCAGAGTATGTGGACCGGATCATTGTTATGAATCAGGGAAGTGTTCTCTATGATGCTTTGCCGAAGGAGGTCTTTGCCCATTACAAGGAGTTGGAGGCTGTGGGGCTTGCAGCGCCACAGGTGACATATCTGGTCCATGAACTTGCAGAGAGGGGACTTGCGGTTGATACAGGAGCAACAACTGTCAGGGAGGCTGCGCAGACAATTTTGAAGGCATTACAATCATAACAGGGAGATATTATGTTAAGAGATATCACTTTGGGTCAGTATTATCCGGCAGATTCTGTCGTGCATAAGCTTGATCCGCGCGTAAAGCTATTTGCAACTTTAATCTATATCATAGCCTTATTTTCGTTTAAAGGATTACTGGGCTTTGCGATTATAACAGGAATGCTGGTTTTTATGATTCACATTTCAAAGGTTCCGTTTTCTTATATTGTCAAGGGGCTGAAGGCAATTGTTGTTCTGCTTGTAATTACCGCTGTCTTCAATCTGGTATTTACTTCGAGCGGTACAGAGTATTGGCATTGGGGACCATTTCATATTACGGATGCGGGAATTACCAATGCGGTTTTGATGACGGTTCGTTTGATTTATCTGATCATTGGAACATCATTGATGACATTGACAACTACGCCGAACCAGCTGACGGATGGATTGGAAAAGTCTCTATCCGGCCTGAACCGGATTCATGTGCCGGTGCATGCAATCGCCATGATGATGTCGATTGCCCTCCGTTTCATACCGATTTTGATGGAGGAGACCGACAAGATTATGAAGGCACAGATGGCGCGTGGGGCTGATTTTGAGAATGGAAATCTGATTCAGAAAGCAAAAAATATGATTCCGCTTTTGATTCCGCTTTTTGTTTCGGCATTCCGCCGCGCGGATGACCTTGCGATGGCGATGGAGGCGCGTTGCTACAGTGGCGGGCAGGGAAGAACAAAGATGAAACCGTTGTGCTATGGACATAATGATCGTGTTGCCTATGTGGTGCTTTTTGCGTTTTTGGCGGTAGTAATTGCGGTACGTATTCTTCTGCCATTTCCTCAGTAAGAGGATCCTTTGAAGCCTGTTATTGTAAAATCTTTTGAAAAAGGTAAAGGGAAGTATGAGAGTCAAAATGATTGTGGCCTACGATGGCACGAATTACAGCGGCTGGCAGGTTCAGCCAAACGGAGTGACCATTGAACAGAAACTGAATGAAGCATTATCGGCACTCCTCGGGGAAGACATCCGCGTGACCGGTGCAAGCCGCACCGATGCGGGGGTCCATTCTCTGGGGAATGTTTGCGTTTTTGACACTAATACGCGAATGCCGGCAGAGAAAATAAGTTTTGCCTTAAACCAGCGTCTTCCGGAGGATATTGTTGTGCAGGATTCATGTGAGGTGGAGGAGAGCTTTCACCCGCGTTTTTCTAAAAGCCGCAAGACTTATGAATACCGGATTTTGAATCGCCGTTTTCGGATGCCGACCAGAAGACTGGATACGTATTTTTACTATTATCCCTTAGACGTAGCGCAAATGCAGGTAGCTGCCTCCTATCTGGTAGGAGAGCATGATTTTAAGAGTTTTTGCGCGGCAAATGCGCAGTCACAGACCAGCGTGCGCACGATTTACGACTGCAGGGTGACGAAGATGGATGATATCATCACCATCCGTGTGACCGGGAACGGATTCCTTTACAATATGGTAAGGATCATTGCTGGGACGCTGATCAAAGTGGGAGCCGGGGAGCTTGCACCTGCCGATATGCAGCAGATTCTGGAAGCCTGTGACCGCAGTGCGGCGGGGCCAACAGCTCCGGCACATGGTTTGACGATGATCGGGCTGGAGTATGAAGCATGTTCGTAAAAGAATAACGGAATTTAAGGTGTAAAGCCGCTTTAAACAAATGGTGGGCAATTTTGCCCACCATTTCTTGTCATCAGTCTGCTATAATAAATATGGAGTATTTTGTCATTTAGAGGGTTGTGAGATACCTAGGGGACCGGCTATGAGAACTACAAGAGAGCTTTTTACCAATATAAGACACATGTCATCACCAAAGGAACTGGAAAAGGAAGATTTTGATGAGATAGATTTTCCTGCGTATCTGAAAGCGGTTATGAATGAGCGGGGCGTAACGTATTGTCCGGCTACAGCAAACTTACAATGGTTACAATCCCTTCTACTGTGACAAAAATCGGAAAGAATGCATTCGCAAACATTGCAAAGAAGCCTGTCATTGCGGTTCCGAAGAACAAAAAGAGTGCATATAAAAAGTTGTTGGATAAAGCGGGATATAAGAAAACCGTCAAATAACAAATATTGCACCAAATCGAGGAGGGAGTTTGTTCCCTCCTCGATTTGTCTTGATTATGGAAGCGTGTTATACTCATTTTAAGAGAAATTGGTACGAATGAGTGTAACATCTTCATAATGTTTTGGATTTGAACTATAATTTTTCGAAGCGTCTGTGGAACTTGTCCTCTCCGCAGACATGTTTCTCGATGTTGCCATCCTCATCTGCCTCGCAGATAATGTAATCCCCTTCGCGGATAAATACCAGGCCGCGGCGGTTTCGGACATAAGGACAGACAATGGTACCATCTTCGCGGTTGATCAAAATAATGCCATCGGTGACGATTCCTTCACTGGTGACAATCTGGGAATAGAGACGGAAACCATCCTCCATGCCCTGATTCAGTTCATATTTTGCAGCTGTGACTTCAAGCGGCACACGTTTGTATCTCTCCATATTGTTTCCCCCTTGGTATTTATTAGAATTTCAGTAACGACTCAGAACCTCTTAGAACAGGTACTAATATTATTATAATGTGCGATTGGAAAATAGGCAATGATTTCGTATTTTTTCTTGACATCTGAATTTGGGCGTAATATAATATGTAAGTCTGTGATAGTATGTAAATGTAAGCCAAAGCCCCGGCGAGCATTTAAACTATATAGAAGAGCAGAATGAGGCAGCGTCCGGACATACGAGGCTTTCACTGTTCACAAGAAGAATTGATTGAATATCTATCAAGGAGGAGAACCCATGAAAACATTTATGGCTAGTCCTGCTACCATCGAGAGAAAATGGTATGTAGTAGACGCTGAAGGTAAGACATTAGGACGTTTAGCATCAGAAGTTGCTAAGGTATTAAGAGGAAAGAATAAAGCAATCTTCACACCACATATTGATACCGGTGATTATGTCATTGTTGTCAACGCTGAGAAGATTAAGGTTACTGGTAAGAAGTTAGACCAGAAGGTATATTACCGTCATTCCGGATACGTTGGAGGAATGAAGGAGACAACCCTTAAGGAAATGCTTGCAAAGCATCCGGAGCGCGTAATTGAGAACGCTGTTAAGGGAATGCTTCCAAAGGGACCTTTAGGACGTCAGATGTATACAAAGTTATTTGTATATGCAGGACCGGATCACAAGCATGCAGCACAGAAGCCAGAAGCTTTAACATTCTAAGAGGAGGTAAATGACAGTGGCTAATACAAAGTATTACGGAACAGGAAGAAGAAAATCATCTGTTGCAAGAGTATATTTAGTACCGGGAACAGGTAAGATTACAATCAATAAAAGAGATATCGATGAGTATTTAGGTCTTGAGACATTAAAGGTAGTTGTTCGTCAGCCGTTAGTTGCTACAGAGAACGTTGACAAGTTTGACGTTTTAGTAAACGTTAAGGGTGGCGGATATTCAGGACAGGCAGGGGCAATCCGTCATGGTATTGCACGTGCGCTCCTTCAGGTAGATGCAGATTACAGACCGGTTCTTAAGTCTGCTGGATTCTTAACAAGAGATCCACGTATGAAAGAGCGTAAGAAGTATGGTCTCAAAGCCGCACGTCGTGCTCCACAGTTTTCAAAGAGATAATTTTTTTCGTAGAGAGATATTTTCACGTGTATATCATCCCGGAAGCCATTGGCTTCCGGGTATTTCTATCTTGTACCGTGTTTGGTACATAATTCCCATAGTATTATTAAAAATTGTAGATTGAGTTTATAATTCCATTCTTACCGGACCGTGTTGGAAATAGTCTGTTTTGTAGGACGAAACCAGCCAATGTGGAAGCTAGACCGTACAAAAGTCAGAATCAGTACGAACAAAATCAGCGAAAGTGAATTCAATGTTCAAAGAAAGGAAAAAAATGTATGTATGGACTAAAAGAAATGTTACTAAAAGAGCAGGGAAGGCTTGGAATGCTGTTTTATGCAGATATCTATCAGTTTGAAGATGAACTTCACAGCGAAATAGAAAAGATCTCCATTATGGAGGGATTGCCGGATTCCTGGACATAATAATAATATTTTTTGTGAATACATATTGACAAGGTAGTAAAATGCTACTATAATGCATATATAAGAAAAAGTAGCAAAATACTACTATATATCGCTTGGAACAATAATCTATTTCACGGATGTGTGCAGCAAAGCTTTGCGTAACAGAGAAGATATGCAATAAAGGGATTTTGCCAAGTTTACTGTGAAAAGTTGATATGTAGCTTGTGATACATCGAAGATGTACCATCGTTGCCAGTACATTTGTAAAGGCATGCATGGGCCGATGTTCAAAGGAGGATGGATCAATGGAAAAAGTAAATAAAGACGGACTTACAGAAGAAGAATTCTTAGCAGCATACAACCCCGGCAATTATGAACGGCCATCGGTGACGGTTGATATGATGCTGCTTCGCCTGAAAAAAGATATGTCCTGTCTGCAGATTCTTTTGATTCAGCGGAAGAATCATCCATGCATCGATGAATGGGCTCTGCCGGGCGGTTTCATCAATATTGATGAGTCGGCCTATCAGGCTGCGTGCCGGGAGCTGGAGGAAGAGACGGGATTAAAGGATGTTTACCTGGAGCAGCTTTATACCATGAGTCAGCCGGATCGGGATCCGCGGATGCGGGTGATTGATATAGCATACACAGGGCTTCTGCCATTTCATTATGAGGGGCAGGAAAAGGCGGGGGATGATGCTAAAGATGCCGCGTGGTTTGATCTTGTTTTTACAGACGAACAGATGCAGTTTACCAATGAACAGAATGGTGTTGCCATCACATATAAATTGGAGAAGAAAACTTTTAAGAACGGGGTTTTAAGTATTCAGAATTTCATACCGGTACAGGAAAGTGAGGATGCCCTTGCTTTTGACCATGAGCAGATTATTTTAGAGGGGCTGATGAGGCTTCGAAATAAAGTGATGTACTGCGATGTGGCGTTTAACCTGATGCCGGAGGAGTTTACGCTGCCGGATTTGCAGAATGTATATGAGATGATTTTAGGGAAAGATTTATATAAGGCGAATTTTAGGGACAAAATATCGGATAAAGTGGTGAAATCCGGAAGGAAAGCAAAGTCTGTAACTGGCAAGAGGATTGCGGATTTGTATCGATATAGTATAGAAAATGACAAGTATTGATTCAGGGCAGATTCATGTGGAGCTGCGTAAAACAGACAGAGCAAGATTTCTGATTCGTTTCGGTTGGTGGTGAACAGTTATCGCCGCGGATTTTCATGGCGAGGTTCGAATTTATGAGGGTAATAAATAGATACAGATAAATGAAAGTGGGAGGAGTAGTGTTATGAGCAATGGAAAATACAAAGTATTGGCAGTGATTGATATGCAGAATGATTTCATCACCGGTTCACTGGGAAATGAAGCGTGTAAGAATGTGGTGCCGGAGGTGGTGAAGGTGGTTTCAGCCGGTGATTATGATGCCGTTTTTCTCACCCGAGATACCCATGATGACAATTATCTGCAGACACAGGAGGGAAGAAAGCTTCCGGTGATTCACACACAAAGGGACA
This sequence comes from Agathobacter sp., assembly GCA_022775045.1. GTDB lineage: Bacteria > Bacillota > Clostridia > Lachnospirales > Lachnospiraceae > Roseburia. The sequence goes on from JALFLB010000031.1 coordinate 64,650, forward strand.
CCGAAGGATGGCAGATTCAGGAGGATGTGTGGAAGGCTGTCACAGACAATTATCGGGACGAACAGATACAGGTGATTGATAAAGGAACATTTGGAAGTGAGAAACTTGCATTGAAGCTGAAAGAGCTGGGACTCGAAAAGGAGGGGGATGGAACCCTGCAGATTGATTTTGTGGGGGTGTGCACGGATATCTGTGTCATCAATAATGTTTTTCTTGCAAAAGCAGCAGTGCCGGAGGCAACGGTCTGCGTGATTGCCGGAGCTTGTGCGGGTGTAACCCCGGCATCCCACCAGATCGCGATTGATGCGATGCGAAACTGTCAGATTGATATCGTTGAGACTGTGTCAGCTTGTTTATGAAAAGTTGAATGAAAGAAATTGAGTAGGAGATCAGAGTTATGAGATTAAACCAGATTATCAAAAGTCTGTTAGAGACAGATATGTATAAAATCAGCATGGGGCAGGCCATCTATCACCAGTTTAGTGATTACAAGACGACCTGGAGCTTCAAGTGCCGCAACAAGGATGTTTATTTTGCGGAAGAGATGGTAGAGGAAATCCGACAGCAGATTCAGGCGTACTGTAGTCTGCGATTTACGGAGGAGGAGCTGGCGTACCTGAATGAGATAAAGTGGATGAAGGGCTCTTACATAGATTTCCTGCGTCTGTGGCAGCCGCGCTTCGAGGATTTTGAGATTACAACGGATGCAGGGTGTGGCTTATCTATCGAGACAAAAGGAACATGGCTCAACACCTCCATGTACGAAATCCCGACCCTTGCAATTGTAAACGAGGTATATTTTAGGATGGCATATGATTATGATGTGCTGTTTGCAAGCTTTCAGAAGCGCCTTGCGGAAAAGGTGAATGCATTGAAGGCAGAGGGCGAAGGAGAAAAATATGATATCGGTTCATTCAGTGAGTTTGGTTTGCGAAGAAGATTGTCTGCAGAGGCACAGGAGCTGGCGGTTAAGACACTTAGTGAAAACAAGTATCGCGATTCCACTTTTGTGGGAACCTCCAATATTTATCTGGCAAAACAATATGGGCTGACGCCGGTGGGAACCATGGCTCACGAGTGGATCATGTGTGTGGGTCAGGGAAATCACAAGCACAATCCGGCATACTCCAACTGGTACGCGATGGATGCGTGGATCAAGGAGTATGGAATCCTAAATGGAGTGGCATTGACGGATGCCATCACCACAGACTGTTTCTTAAGAGATTTCCAGCTGACATATGCCACACTTTTTTCCGGGGTGCGGCACGACAGTGGGGATCCGTTTGCCTGGGGAGACAAGATGATCCGGCACTATGAGGGGCTTGGGATTGACCCGAAGACCAAGACGCTTTTGTTCAGCGACAGCCTTGATTTTAAGAAGGCGAGTGAACTCTATGCATACTTCAAGGACCGTGCAAGGGTGGCTTTTGGAATCGGCACTTACATTGCCAATGATACGGAGGTGCCGGCGCTGAACATTGTGATGAAGACTACTGCCTGCAACGGAATGGATGTGGCAAAAATTTCAGATGTGGCAGGCAAGGGCATGTGCAAAAATCCGGAATATGTGAATTATCTGCAGCGGTGTATTGACTGGCGTATGAATAACGACCGTTAGGCATAATATGTTGAATATGTTGCATGCGCATTGGTTGCGCAGTAACATTTCCATATATGTGAGTGCGCATCATAGGATGTATGCGTTTTAACATCAATTGATAACTGCCACTCAAGTTTGAGGGGCAGAAGCTTTAATAGATGGTATTGCAGCGGACAATGACATCACTGCAGTTTTTCTTTGTGTGGGCAGGGTTTGATGAGGGGCATGAAGAGTCGGCGGCGTATTATCTGAATCACACGGTTCCGATTGAGAGTGAGGATGATATTCCTACGGGCAGACGCGCCTGCTATATTCATGTATTCCAGTGCGGAAACTGCACGAACAGGCTGATCAGCGTGGTTGATTTTCTGAAAGTCCGGGATCAGTTCGTGGTTAAGGGGGGAGATACCTACCCATATGAAGATTTTAAATCCTATATAGAGACTCGTTCTTAGTTCTTGAAAACGTCCTGCAAATAGCTTTTATGAGTTATTTGCAGGACGTTTTTACGTATTTTTTACATGATGGATACCCGTTTATGGGCTTGTCCTTTTTCTTAGGATAAGATATTATGAAAGAAAGTATACGAAAAGCGGATCTGCAGGAAATATTTTGAATTTGACGGGAGTCTCAAGTTTTTTATGAAAAATTTTGCTGCGTGACTCGTAATCAGCATTGTGATGTACAACCTGGCCTTTAAGAAAGTGGGAATGGACAACTGAGAAGCCACCACGAGAAAGAGAGACATATAATATGAATGCTCAAATTGTTTTCCAGCAGATGATCGTCATTGTGGCGCTGGTCTGTCTTGGAATCTGGATGTATAAGAGAAACTATATCAATGATGAGCTGTCGGGAAAGCTTTCCACTATCGTTGTGGACGTGTGTAATCCGCTGCTGTGCATCTCCTGTGCGCTGGATGCGGAAGTTACGGCAAGTCACAGAGATATTGCCCTGGCAATCGGAATTGCGGCAGTTGTCTATCTGGCACTGATTGTGGGAGGTTTCCTGATTCCCAAAATCTGCCGGACGAAGCAGGAAGAGCAGAAGTTCTATCACATGATGCTGGTTTATGCAAATACCGGATTTATCGGCATTCCGGTGGCGCGCGCTGTGCTTCCGCCGGAGTCGATGGTTTATATTATCATTTTCAATATTATGTTCAGCGTGTTCTTCTATTCCCATGGCGTTTTTGTGATGAAATCAGGGCACCCTGCGGATCAGGCGGACACAAAAAGTGGTTTGGCTGTTGTACTTAGTCCGGGAATTATTTGCAGTCTGCTGACGATACTTATTTTCTGGTTTGACATTTCCCTTCCGGGGATTGTGGCGAATTGTATTCTATACATTGGAAATGCAACGACATTTTTATCCATGTCATTGCTTGGCTGTTCCTTTGCAACGGCATCCATGAAAGTATTGTTTTCCAATCCGCGCATGTATCTGTTTGTCCTGATCAAGATGCTTTTGATTCCGCTGGGATTCGGATATCTGATGAGTCTGCTGGGGGTGAATGAGGAGATGATTCAGGCTTTTGTATTGATGCTGGCGATGCCGGTGGCAAATATGCCGCTGATGCTGGCGAAGAAAAATGGGGAGGATACGGGGGTGCTGACCCAGGGAATTCTGCTGACAACGCTTTTTACCCCGGTTACCTTAACGGTTGTTTCTTTTGTACTTGCAATAATAATATAGATAGTAAGACGTGAAAAAAATTTGTGGAAATGATGTTTAGAGAGAAAGATACATAGGGGAAGATATGCTAATTGGAAATTTAGATCATGATACTAAGGTAACCATCTACGTTACGGATGGAATAAAAGCGGTACAGTTAACGAGTCAGGTGCTGTATTTGAGTAAAACGGATTATTTGGTGTGTATGGAAGAAGCAAAAAATCTTGATTATCAGTCTTTTATCGGAATCAAGGTCATAAAGGCTGGGGAACGTATTGTCAATTTTTCCAGTGAAAATATCACCTGTACCATAACGGCATTAAAAAATTATAAACCATATTCGTGGGATAATGTAAAAATTGTAAGATTGACTCTGCCGGAACAGGGTACGATACATATGGTATTAAGTAATGATGACAGGAAAACTTTTAACAGGAGAAATGAATACAGGCTATTTCTTGGAGAGGAAGGAATCTGTCGTTTTGGTGATAGTAATGCGCCTAAAAACGTTATGATCAAAGATGTTTCTTGTTCCGGAGTTGGAATCATGATCAATAAGAGTGACGATATAGAAATAAAGGCTGGCATGAAAATAGAAGTAGAGTTTTCGCAGACGTGCAAAGACGGAAACCGACAGACCTTCATGTTAACCGGCAAGATTGTACGTTATATTGCCATGAACAACAACATGGAAATGATAGGCTGCAAATTGTCAGGGCGTAATCAGGAACTGGTAAAAATGATTTACGAAAAGCAGAGGCAAAACATGACAACGGATTATAAGCTGCAGGTAAAAAAAGAGTCAACTAAATCTCTGGTAAAAGGATTTGAGGCATTATACGGACAGAATCCGGAGGAGGAGCCATAAATTTTTTCCAGTTGTTTTTTAAGGGCTGAACGATTACTCAATACTGATCCTCCTATACCTTTCGTATTGTAATCAAAGATAAAGGGGGATATAATGTGAATAATTACAGAAAGAAGGATGGAATTACGATATATTCCAGTGTTTGATGAACTGGCAAAGACGCTGAAGGAAAATTGGATGAGGCAGATCAGGAGGATTGGAATAAATGAGGATGAAAAAGTTTTTTATATGCTGCATAGCGGTCTCACTTTTGCTGGCGGCATTACCTGTCATACAGGTGCAGGCTGCATCATTACAGAAAGGCTTCGATGTATCATCTAAGAATGGCGTGGTTGACTGGGAAATGGTGGCAGAAAGTGATATGGATTTTGTCATGCTTCGCACCGGGGAGGGACAGGCGCCGGATGTGGATGCCCAGTTTGAAGCCAATTATGAGGGGGCGAAGGCCGCCGGCTTAAAGGTCGGTGCCTATCACGTCTGCTGTGTCCGCACGCCGGAAGCAGCCGTGAAGGAGGCAGAGTATTGTCTGGAGATTCTGGATGGAAGGAAGCTGGATTATCCCCTTGCATACGATATCGAGAAGCAGGGCTGCTTTGCAGACGGGAAAAGCAATACCACAGCTATAGCAAAAGCCTTCTGCGATGTCATCAAGGATGCCGGGTACACGCCGATGATTTATTCCAGTTCATCTTACCTTAAGGACTACTTTGACTGGTCAAAGCTTAAGGGCTATAAGGTGTGGGCTGCCTATTACGGGGAAAGCAGACCGAAGCTTCCGGCAGCAGTGGATATCTGGCAGTACACAAGCGAAGGAAATTTAGAGGGCGCTAACACGGATAAAGGCTGCTGTGATCTGAATTATTCTTATATGGAAGCATCCAGTGTGAAGTTTGTGAAAAACTCCCTTTCCATGAAAAAGGGAACAACTGCCACTGCAAAGGTAAAACTTAGCCCGGGTGGCTGCACGGATACTGTCAGGTTCAGTTCCTCAAACAAGAAGGTGGTTGTGGTAAATTCCAATACCGGAAAACTGCGGGCCAAGGCGAAGGGGAAGGCTGTAATCACGGTAAAAACCGGAAGTGGGAAAACTGCAAAAATGAAAGTAGTGGTGAAATAAAAGATGATTCCTTTTCTCCCTGATTCCAAACCCATGGTGTTGTCTGTCCGGGTTACCGGAAATCAGAGTATTGTCGGGCTATTATAAGGGATTGGACAGGTCGTATATTTGTATTACTATGAGGAATTCAGTGTTAAGGAAGTCGCTGAGATGGTAAAGCTTTCGGAGACCGCGGTGCAAACCCGACTGCAGAGAGCAAGAAAGAAACTAAAGGATCAGTTAGGAGGCAGGAAATGAAAGAAGAACATAGGGAAATGGAATTGTATCGGGAAACCTTTTCGGAAGTTCATGCCCCTGACGCATTGAAGGGAAAGGTCAAAGATATGGCAAATAACAAAAAAGCATTATGGACAGCAGCCTTGAAGAAATGTGCTGCAGTTGCAGCCCTTGCGGCAATTGTGTTTACATCCAGCAACGTGGTTACCTATGCAGCTACCGGTGAAACCTGGGTCAAGATGGTTACAGTCAATATCAATGGAAAAAAATTACAGGCTCCGCAAGAGGAAAAGAAGGATGAGAAATCTAAAGCGCATATACTAACGATTGAGGAGGAGCCGCAGGAAGAAAAGTAGTATTATGTAATTTTCTTAAAGTCCCATACGAGATTGAATATCCTCCCAGGCTTCTTCGTCGATTCCCTCATCACGGAACAGCTTTTTGTAATCTTCATCGGAAATTTCCCGGATGACTTTACAGGGATTGCCTGCCGCTATGCACCAGTCCGGGATATCATGGGTTACCACACTTCCGGCCCCGATAACTACGTTGCTTCCAATATGTACACCCGGGCAGACCACTGTATTGCCGCCAAGCCATACATTGTCACCGATGGTCACCTCTTTTCCATATTCGTAACCTGAGTTGCGGCTGACGGGATGAACCGGGTGGCCGGCGGTGTAAATCGCAACATTGGGAGCCATCTGGCAGTTGTCACCGATCCGGATCCTGGCCACATCCAGAAGGGTGCAGTTATAGTTGGCAAAAAAGTTTTTTCCCACCTCAATGTGTTTGCCATAGTCGCAGTAAAAGGGTGGATTGACGAATGCGTTCTCTGATTTCCCGAAAAGTTCAGAAACGATTTGGCTGATCCCTTCAAAATCAGAACGGTCGATGAAATTCAGCTTCTGCAGAATTTTCCGGCATTCCTTTTGTTCTTCAAATATACTTTCATCCGAAATATATGCGAATCCTTTGTCTCTTCGCTCTTTATTTGTCATGATTTTCCCTCCTTGTGATGATTTCTTTCTCTGTTGCAATTATTGATTCCTTATGATTACGTTTTATTTTATTATGTATTATACTGCTATTATGTAGATTGAAACAATGGATTTCTGAAATGATTTCACTTCCCAATGGTATTATTAGTGAAAGACCTTTCAAAAGCAGGAGTGAAAGAGTGAATTCGAAAAAGTTGACACTAGTTAGAATAAAAAGTATAATATAATATCTAGTTTTGGGGGATGTGAAGTATTACTGCTAAGGAGGTTGTCATGGAAAAGATAGAAACAATTCAAGATTTTAAACACTTTCTGAATAGTAATCGTGATAATCTTCTTGAACATGCCATAAAAGTGGAGGATCTCCCCTCTGACGACGAGTGGATTCGAGATGATGATTGGGACGAAATATATAAGCAAGAGGGAGCAGCTGATGGAAAAATATAATATTGGAGAAGTTTGGTGGATACATTTTCCATATCATGATAAGGATCAGGACAAACGTAGACCTGCAATTGTAATTGATGATGAAACAATCGCTATTCTCGCCATGTACGTCACCAGTAAGAATAAAGATAATCCATACAGTATTGAAATCGAGGATTGGAAAGAGACAGGATTGCCAAAACCATCGTGGACAAGGATTGATAAAATTGTCAGAATAAGTGAATGGTATATGGATAGAAAAATAGGTGTCTTGTCAAAGAAGGATCTCAAAAAGATTATGCAATTGGTTGCAGAAATCACAACAGGGACATTTCATGAGTTTTCGCTTATTGCGGTTAAAAACTCGACTGGAGAATATCTGCAGAAATATGATGAAAGATGGAAGTGTTGGTTATTTCCGTACATTAGAAGTACTGATGACAACAAGGCTAATGTTGATGAATACGTGAGCGAATTGTTACAAACGGAGATATCAGCAGAATACATAACAAACGCAAAGCATTGCAAGTATTCGGAAAGTGATGAAGTATACAAAATATATAATCATAAGCTTTACAAAGTATTGCTTGATTTGGTACCCATTAATATGAGAGAGGAAATGTTTTGCATTGCCGAATCAAAGTATAGATGGATGTCTATTGCGGAGATGGAGCGGGATGAGACGTTGATGAAAATAAATGAAGATATAGTCGCATTTGTAAAGGGGAATTGTTCTTGATAATTGTTTAATATTTTGATAGAAAACGGTTCATAAAAAAAGGATTAGTGCTGGACAGAAGATGACAAATTTATTACAATAAGTAATCAAATGAGTTTATTAATTACGAAAAAATACGGAGGAAGAAAAATGGAAATTGTTTGCTTAGATTTGGAAGGTGTACTGGTACCGGAGATTTGGATTGCTTTTGCGGAGGAGACCGGGATTCCGGAGCTGAAGAGAACCACAAGAGATGAGCCGGATTACGATAAGCTGATGAAATACCGCATCGGTATCTTAAAGGAGCATGGTCTTGGTCTTAAGGAGATTCAGGAGACGATCGCAAAGATTGATCCGATGCCGGGGGCAAAGGAATTTCTGGATGAGCTTCGTGCCATGACCCAGGTGATCATCATCAGTGATACCTTCTCCCAGTTTGCGGGACCTCTGATGAAGAAACTGGGCTATCCGACAATTTTCTGCAACTCACTGGAGGTGGCAGATAACGGAGAAATCACAGGATTTAAGATGCGCTGCGAGAAGTCCAAGTACACCACCGTCAAGGCACTGCAGTCCATCGGATATGATACCATTGCCAGCGGAGACAGCCATAACGATCTTGGCATGATACAGGCCAGCAAGGCGGGCTTTTTATTCCGGTCCACCGATGCTATCAAGGCAGAGTATCCGGATATTCCGGCATACGAGACTTACGATGAGCTGCTTGCAGCAATTCGAGAAGTGATTAAATAAGTATCGTTTTTTACAATACAATCAACTGCTCTCGTGGTATGCTTTACCCATACGAAACGAGAGACAAAGACGTCTGTGAAATACACAGGCGTCTTTTTTGTAGAAAGGAAGGGGTTAAAATGAGCAGCAGAATCAAGGAGCATCCAATCCTCGGGGAACCGCAGAAAGGAAGACTCGTCACATTTACATTTGACGGAAAAGAGTTACAGGGCTATGAGGGAGAACCGATTGCAACGGCATTGAAGGCCGCAGGCGTGATGGTGCACCGCTACACCAAGAAGGAGCACAAGCCCAGAGGAATCTTTTGTGCAATCGGAAGATGTACCGATTGTGTTATGGTGGTGGATGGCAAGCCTAATGTGCGAACCTGTATGACACCGCTGGCGGAGGGCATGAAGGTACAGACACAGTACGGCGTGTCAGACCAGCCGTTCGACAAGCAGTAAAGAATGCACAGGAAAGGGGACATACACATATGAAACGATATGATTTGATCATTGTAGGAGCTGGGCCGGCTGGTCTGTCTGCTGCGATTGAGGCAGCCAAAAGAGGTTTAAATGTAGTTGTATTTGATGAAAATGAGAAGCCGGGCGGACAGCTTTTCAAGCAGATTCATAAATTCTTTGGTTCCAAGGAACACAAGGCGAAGATCAGAGGCTTTGTGATCGGCGAGCAGCTTTTACAGGAGGCAGCAGATGCCGGGGTGACGGTTGTATTAAATGCAACCGTCGTGGGAATGTATCTGGATAAGGAAATCGTGGTGAGAATCGGCGATCAGGTATACCATTACAAGGGAGACTCCATCATTATTGCAACGGGAGCATCGGAAAATATGGTTACCTTCGAAGGCTGGAATCTTCCGGGCGTCATCGGGGCAGGAGCGGCCCAGACCATGATGAACCTTCACGGGGTGAAGCCGGGAGAAAAAATTCTGATGCTGGGCTCCGGAAATGTAGGTCTGGTAGTCAGCTTCCAGCTGATGCAGTGTGGCTGTGATGTGGTAGCCCTTGTGGATGCGGCTCCACGGGTAGGCGGCTACGGTGTCCATGCAGCAAAGGTAGCGAGAACCGGAGTCCCGTTCTATCTTTCCCATACCATTGTAAAAGCAGAGGGTGAGGATCATGTGACCGGTGTCACAATTGCCGAAGTGGATGAACATTTCCAGTTTATTCCGGGAACGGAAAAGCATTTTGATGTGGACACCATCTGTCTGGCAGTGGGACTTTCTCCGATGTCACAGCTTCTTAAGATGGCTGGCTGTGAGATGGAGGACAATCCAAAGCGCGGCGGTCAGGTTCCCATCTGTGATGAGTACGGCGAGACATCCATCAAAGGAATTTTCGTGGCCGGTGATGTTTCCGGCATTGAGGAAGCCAGCTCAGCCATGATCGAGGGACGAATTGCAGGAATCGCAGCAGCGCATTATCTGGGCTTCATCGATGATGAGGAGTTAAAGCTAAAGACCGCTGAGCAGGAGGCAGCGCTGGAAGGCCTTCGTCAGGGAATGTTTGCCCCGAAGAACCGCGGGAAACTGGTAGAGAAAACAGAAGAAGGCATCGACGTCTCCATGAACCTTTTGAAAAAGGGATATATTGCGGATGACGAGATCGAGCGATATCCGGGCGTGACCCATAAGGCTGGTATTCATCCGGTAATGGAATGCTCCCAGAATATTCCATGTAATCCATGCCAGGATGCATGTCCGAAGCATTGTATCAAGATCGGAGAGAATATCACTTCCCTTCCGGTGGTAGACCCGGAGTCCGACTGTATCGGATGCGGCATGTGTGTGGCATCCTGCTCCGGACAGGCCATTTTCCTGGTGGATGAAACTTATGAACCGGGCTTTGCAACGGTTACACTTCCTTATGAATTTCTTCCACTTCCGGAGGCGGGAGAAAAGGGATACGGACTTGGCAGAAACGGACAGAAGGTCTGCGAGGCAGAGGTGGTATCTGTGAAGACATCCAGGGCCTTTGACCACACTAACCTTCTGACCATCAAGGTACCGGCGGACATGGCAATGAAAGCCAGATTCTTCCGAAAGGTTAATGAATAAAAGAATACAGAGTTCGGTTTATCTTGCAGAGTAAAAATTTGCATGGATCGATGTTCAGAAGGAGGAAACACATATGCATGACATTAATGATAGATCAAGAGATATCGGACCTTTCGTACCGGGACCGGATGATGACATGATCATCTGCCGCTGCGAGGAGGTCACGAAAGGAGAAATCCGTAAGGCCGTTCATGACGGCATGTATACACTGACAGAAATCCGCAGATATCTGCGGACCGGCATGGGGCTCTGTCAGGGGCAGACCTGTGCCAAGCTGGTGAAGGGCATTGTAGCAAGAGAACTCGGTGTATCACCGGCAGAACTGGAACCGGCAACATCCAGGGCACCTATGCGTCCCATTGAGATGCGGGTGTTCGCAGCAGAGGCAAAGGAGGACGGGGAAGATGAAGAATAATGCAGAGGTTGTAATTATCGGCGGCGGAATCATTGGATGTGCGGCTGCCTATTATCTGGCAAAAGAGGGTGTTTCCGTCATTGTCCTCGAAAAGAGCGATCACATCGGAAACGGCGGGTCAAGTCGCAACGGTGGTGGTGTCAGACAATCCGGACGTGATCCGAGGGAGCTTCCGCTTGCCATGTACGGAGTGGAGCATATGTGGCCAACCCTTTCCGAAGAGCTGGGTGTGAATGTAGAGTATCATAAAGAAGGAAATCTTCGTCTTGGTAAGACGGAAAAGCATCGTGAAATCCTACAAGGACTGACAGACAGGGCCGTTGCTCTGGGATTGGATGTACGAATGATCGATGGAAAAGAGGTTCGGGAGATCAACCCGTATCTGAGTGATGAAATCACGGTGGCAAGCTGGTGTCCCACCGATGGACATGCTAATCCACTGGTGGCAACGCTTGGATATTATAAGAGAGCCAGAGAACTGGGAGCCCTCTTCATCACCGGTGAGGATGTGGTAGAAATCCGAAAGATTCGTGGTAAAGCAAGACAGGTTGTGACAAGGAAAAATGTGTACGAGGGTGAAACCATTATCCTTGCCTCCGGTTATGAGAGCCGGGATATCGCTGCAACGGTGGGTATTGACATCCCGATGCGCAAGGAGCTGATTGAAGCCCTTGTTACAGAGGCAGAACCCAGGATGTTCAATCAGATGCTGGGAACTGCAGATGCTGATTTCTATGGACATCAGACGGAGCATGGGTCCTTCGTATTTGGCGGAGCATCCGGGTTCGAGGCAGAGAACAGAGACAATGGTCATATGATTACCTCCAGCATGACGGCACCATGTATCTGCCGTGGAATCATGAAGTATATTCCGAAACTTGCGGATGCTAAGATTGTCCGAACATGGGCGGGATACGAGGATTTGTGTGCAGACGGCGTTCCGGTCATCAGTCCGGTAGCGGAAGTGCCGGGACTTATTCTGGCATGTGCTTTTACGGGACATGGATTTGGAATTGCACCGGTGGTAGGAAAGTTGCTTTCCCAGATGGCAACAGGAAGAGAAACCATGCTGGATCTGTATGAACTTCGATATGACAGGTTTAAGGCTGTTATATAATTGTACAAAAATAAAAACATAAGTAGTAAATTTGAAAATAGTATGGTATATTATGCGTATGACAAAGGCGTCAATAGTAAGTAGATACTATTGGCGCTTTTTCTCTTTTCCAGAGAAAGCGTCTTGCGCATAAGGCAGGAGGCTAATATGGATACGAAACTAAAATTTTTATATTTGAGTGAACCCGATATGATTAAGGCCGGAGTTAAGAACATGGATCAGTGCGTGGAGGCGATGGAGGATTTGCTTGTCACTTTGAATAAAGGCGATTATGTGATGGCAGGTGTCAACCACAATTCCCATGGAGCTCAGGTGATGTTTCCGGATCAGCCGGAGTTTGAAGGAATGCCAAAGAATGCGGACGATCGTCGTTTCATGGCGATGCCGGCATACCTCGGAGGCAAGTACCAGATGGCAGGAATGAAGTGGTATGGTTCTAACTGTGAGAACAAGGAAAAGGGACTGCCTCGTTCCATTTTGATGATGATGCTCAACGATAAGGATACAGGAGCGCCGCTTGCACTAATGTCTGCAAACTTAGTTAGCAGCTACCGCACCGGAGCAATTCCGGGAGTAGGAGCAAAATATCTGGCGAAAAAAGATTCTACCACGGTAACGATTGTCGGACCTGGTGTTATGGGAAGAACTTCTCTGCTGGCGTTCTTAAGTGTATGCCCGAAGCTTGATACAGTAAAAATCAAGGGAAGGGGGCAACGTTCCCTGAATGCCTTCCAGGAGTTTGTGGCAAAGGAGTGCCCACAGATCAAAAATGTCATTGTCTGCGAGACCATTGAGGAAGCGGTAAAGGACAGTGATATTATCTGTGTGACCTCTACCGCTCCGGTAAAGGAAATTGATTTCCCATACATTGCCGGGGACTGGCTGAAAAAGGGAGCTTTGATCTGTCTGCCATCTGCTGCGCGATTTGATGATGATTTTCTGATTAACCGCTGCAAAAAGGTCGTGGATAACTATAAGCTTTACGAGGCGTGGGCGGAGGAGTTCCCTTATCCAAGCTATGAGCTGGTACAGATCATTGGATCCAAGTTTACGGACTATTTGCATGAGGGCAGGATCAACCGGGAGGATATTATTGATATTGCCGATATTATTAACGGAAAGCACCCGGGCCGTGAGAGTGATGAGGAGTTCATCGTCTACTCTGTAGGCGGCATGCCGGTGGAGGACATCGCCTGGGGCGGTACGGTTTACCGCAATGCACTCCGCGATGGTATCGGTGTTGAACTGCCGCTTTGGGACAAGCCAGACATGGCTTAGGATAAAAATCGGCTGTTCACGTTAAAGGAGCCGATTTTATGAAAAAGTCAAAAGAATGTGAAATGATGCCGGTACAGCCGTATCTGGTTTTGAGAACAGATAATTATGAGACGGTTTTGGAAAAGAATTACGGAATCGCACAGTTTTATGAGTTTTCTCTGGAGACCGAGATTCAAAATGGAATGACGGCAGTACCGGATGGTAGTGTGGATCTTCTTTTTGGCTTTGATGACCATAATGTAAAAACATATATCGGAGGAACCGTTTTAAATGCAAAAAATTGGGAATTAGGGAGCGGACACAGATATTTTGGGGTTCGTTTCCAACCGGGGAGATGCATATTGCCGCAGGAACTCTCGATTGCGGATCTGGTTAATAACGATCTTGAGATAGATGGGAATCTATTTGGCAGAAATCTTTCCCAGAAGCTGGAGGAGGCTGGGAATATCAGGCAGCGTGCTGATGTATTTTTATCTGCTTACCGGAATATGTACCAGGGGCAGACACAGGATGGAATCATGGAATTGGAACATTATATTCGCGAGCGGATTTATGTATGTCAGGGAAATATCAGCATTAAGCAGCTGTCGGAGGAAACTGGGTACTCGGAGTGTTATATCAGACGCGTGTTTAAACAGATTCACGGAATTTCACCCAAGAATTTCGAGCGGTTTGTCCGTTTCCAGAATGTACTTACAACTATGAACCGAAAGGCGCATATGCTCCAGCTTGACGAGCTTGCCCTGGAGTGCGGTTACTATGATGAGTCGCATATGATGAAGGATTTTAAGAGCTTTGCGGGAATCACTCCACAGGGATATGACCGGCTCATTACGGGAACAAAATTATGTGAAATGTAGAATGCGATATATCAAAGTTGCATCGCAGAGACAGCTTGTTTGTCGAACGCAAATGATGCAAGGACTGATGTTCAAACAGAGGAGGAAGCTATATGAGTTTATCAAGGATTGAAGTAATTACAGGAATGTCGAAATTTTCAAGTTTAAAATCGGCGCTGAGTAAAGCCGGCGTCCGCGGAATGACCGTGATGCAGGTACTCGGTTGTGGCGTTGAGAAGGGAACCCGTGAGTATGAAGTAGATGAGTTGAGTGAAATGGAGCTTCTTCCGAAGCAACAGATCAATATCGTAGTGGAAACAGAGCGTGTAAATGCTATTGTAGAGATCATTAAAGAGCAACTATATACCGGACATATCGGAGACGGAAAAATTTTTGTTTACAAACTTGATAATGTCATTCGTGTCAGAACCGGAGATGAAGGTATTGATGCACTTTAATCAGAACAGTTATTAAAAGGGAGGAAAGGAGTTGCCTATGGAAGAGAAAAAACTGGGGCTTCGCAGTGTAATCTCCGTTTCAGTGGGACTCGTCATTGCTACAAGTTGTCTTGTTTCACTTGGGCAGGGAGCTGGTACGATTGGAATTGCATTTATTCCGGCGATGATCATTGCGTGTCTTCTCAATATGACAACCATCGCTTCACTGGCAGAATTAAATGCACTGATGCCGAACACTACAGGAGGTCTGGCGCAGTATACACTTGCTTGTCTGGGACCTTTTCCAACGATGATTTCTATGGTAGGCGGATATTTATTCTGTAATATTTTGTCCTGTGGTGTGGAAGCGTCCATTTTTGCCTATGCAATGGGTGAGATTTTTCATCTGCCGATTCCGAATTTTGCTTATACGGTAATTGTTACGATTGTTCTTTTGATTGCAAACTTAAGAGGTGTCGATATGTTTGCTAAGATACAGGATATCGTGGCTTATCTGATGGTTGCTTCCATGGTTATTATGGGGGTAATCGGAATGCTTGGTCTTGGAACAGGAAAGAAAGTCAGCCAGCCGCTGTATATGACGACGGATTGGAGAGTCATTGTATCCATGACAGCCGTAGCATTCTGGCTGTTTATCGGTGCAGAATATGTTATTCCGATTTCCAAGGACGTGAAAAACGCAAAGCGCAATGTGCCTCTTGGTATGTTTATCGGATTGGGTCTAATCTGTGTGGTACAGTCGATACTGGTTCTTGGTTTTCATAATTATACGGATTGGAATGAACTTGCCAATTCCGCAGCACCGCATTTGCTCTATGGACAGAATCTCCTTGGTACGGTTGGGAAGTTCTGGATGGCACTTGTGGCAGCGCTGGCGCTAATCAGTTCGCAGAATTCTGCAATCAACGGTTTGTCCAGCATCTGTCAGGGCATGGCAAAAATGAATATGATGCCACAGTGTTTTGCAAAGACAAACAAACATAATGTTCCTTTTGTGGGAGTTTGGTTTGTCAGTATTCTGATTCTGGTGTTTGCCTACATCAGCAATGATTCATCGGATGCGATTTCCTTCTTTATATTGGTTGGATCGGTGTTCTGGATGGTGTCCTACATATTCGCACATATCGATGTGCTGATTTTGCGGCACAGATTGCCGAAGGCCCCGAGAAGCTTCAAAGTGCCGCTGGGACCGGTTTTTCCACTCATTGGTATTGCGGGAACGGTATTCATGATTTTAAATATTTCTACGGATTCCACTGAGCGCCATGCAATCTGGCTTTTGACAGGAGGCGTGTTCCTTGCCCTTGCAATCTATTCATTTTTCTGGATTAAGTATAAGATGAAAATGCCGGTATTTAAGAGCGTACCGGTGGAAAAAGTCATGGCCATGGAGAACAGTCTGTATTATACCATTCGAAAACGGTGTGGAATATGGAGATAAGAGTGTGAACAGAAGTAAAGCAGGGATTAAATCCCTGCTTTATTTACAGTAAATGGGCGTTTTGCACAAAAACATGGAAAGTGTGATCGGGGAAGTAACGGAAAACAGGTTGACTATTTTTCAAATACAACCTATCATAAATAAGGGTTAAAACGGATGGTTAAGGATGGAGGAAGACGGAATGAAAATGATTTCCTGGAATGTGAATGGGCTTCGTGCAGTCATGGGGAAAAACTTTATGGAGGAATTTCATAAATTAGATGCTGATTTCTTTTGTCTGCAGGAGACAAAGTTGCAGGAGGGACAGATTAATATGGATTTGCCGGGATACTATCAGTATTGGAACTATGCCGAGCGCAAGGGCTACTCCGGGACAGCAATTTTTACAAAGCATAAACCGATTGCGGTAACATATGGTCTGGGGATTGCGGAGTATGATACAGAGGGGCGTGTGATTACGCTTGAGTATGAGGATTTTTTTCTGGTCACCGTTTATACACCCAATTCCCAGAATGAGCTAAAGCGTCTGGATTACCGCATGGACTGGGAGGATGCATTTCGCGTTTATCTGAATGACCTCGCGGAGAAAAAGGGGGTTATTGTATGCGGGGATATGAATGTTGCACACAAGGAAATTGATTTAAAGAATCCCAAAACAAACCGCCGTAATGCCGGGTTTACGGATGAGGAGCGCAGCAAAATGAGCGAGCTTTTGGAAAGCGGATTTATTGACAGCTATCGTTATTTTTATCCTGATACAGAGGGGGTGTACAGTTGGTGGTCTTATCGCTTCCAAGCGCGGGCAAAAAATGCCGGATGGCGGATCGATTATTTCCTGGTGTCGGAGAATATGGAGAATCGCATGAGTGGTGCAACAATCCATACCGATATTATGGGTTCGGATCATTGTCCCATTGAACTGACGATTTCATAATATATAGATAGTTACAAATGCTTTTTATTTTAAAATGATTTTTATATGAGGAAAGAGAGGAAACGAGTATGAAAAAGAAAATGTTAAGTAGTATTATGGCAGCAGTATGTACGGTCTGCCTTATGGCAGGATGTGGCGCAGGCACGGCTTCCAATGGGGAGAACGGGCAGGGAACACAGGCAGTGTCCGGAGAGAACTACAGGATTGGTATTTCCCAGTTCGCGGAACATGGATCTCTTGATAACTGCCGAGAAGGATTTTTAGAGGGTCTTAAGATGGAAGGTATCGAGGAGGGGAAGAATCTGATTGTTGACTATCAGAATGCACAGACGGATACCGGTACAGCAAGTACGATTGCGGACAGCTTTGTATCTGCGAAAGCAGACCTGATCTGTGCGATTGCCACACCGTGTGCGGCAAGTGCTTATAATTCCTGTCTCAATACGGATATTCCGGTTGTCTATACAGCAGTGTCTGATCCGGTGGCAGCGGGACTTGCAAACGAAGACGGAAGCAGTGTTGGCAATGTGACCGGTTCGTCGGATGTGCTTCCAGTGGAGGAGCAGCTCAAAATGATTCGCCAGATGATGCCAGATGCAAAAAAGATTGGCATTCTTTATACCACAAGTGAGGCAAATTCCTGCAGCACGATCGAAGAGTATAAGGCGTTGGCTGGAAAATATGATTTTGAGATTGTTGATACGGGTATAAACACTTCTGCCGATATTGAGATTGCAGCAACGGATCTGGTAACAAAGGTCGATTGTTTATGTAATCTGACGGATAATACCGTGGTCAATGCACTGCAGACGGTTCTTGACAAGGCAAACGCAGCAGGAATTCCGGTATTCGGAAGTGAGATTGAACAGGTGAAGGCTGGCTGTGTGGCTTCTATGGGAATTGATTACTATCAGCTTGGTATCGAGACCGGACAGCTGGCGGCAAAGATTTTAAAGGGAGAGGCAACCGCTTCTGAAACTCCATTTATTAGTGCATCTCAGGCAGAACTGTATGTCAACAAGGCCGCTGCGGAGAAGATTGATATGATGCTGGATGAGGATTATATTGCAAATGCCGCCGAAACCTTTGAAGAGATTACAGTAGAATAAGCGCACGGGGGTACGATTGTGACATTAGTTTTAAGCGTATTGGAACAGGGCATGATCTATGCGATCATGGCCCTGGGAATTTATATTACCTACACAATTTTAGATTTTCCGGATTTGACGGTGGACGGAAGCTTTCCGCTGGGGGCAGCATTGTCAGCGGTATTGATTACGAAAGGAGTGAATCCGGTTTTGACACTGCTGGTGTCGTTTTTGGCAGGAGCTGCAGCAGGCACTTTAACCGGTTTGATTCATGTGAAATTAAAAGTAAGAGATCTTCTGTCCGGAATTATCATGATGACTGCTTTGTATACAGTGAACCTGCGCATTGCGGGGCGAGCCAATGTCCCAATCTATAACATGACTACATTATTTGACAATGGATTGGTAAAAAATGTATTTCAAGGGTCCTTTGCTGCTTTTTCCAATGTGATTATTATTTTCGTAATTACGTTGATTATGAAATTGCTCTTAGACTGGTATATGAGTACGAAATCCGGTTATCTGCTCCGGGCAGTTGGTGATAATGAGACCATTGTGACTTCAATGGGTGTGGATAAGGGGACAGTGAAGATTATTGGACTTGCCATTGCTAATGGTCTGGTGAGTCTGAGCGGCTGCATTTTTGCACAACAGCAGCGGTATTTTGATATATCCATGGGAACAGGAACGATGGTAATAGGTCTGGCAAGTGTGATTATTGGTATCAGCCTGCTCAGAAAGGTTTCTTTTCTTCGTGTGACTACAAGTGTGATTATCGGCTCCATTGTCTATAAGGCATGTGTGGCAATTGCAATCAAGCTTGGAATGCCTTCCTCAGATCTTAAGCTGATTACGGCAGTTTTGTTCCTTGTGATTCTTGTGATTGGCATGGATCGCAGCAAGAGAAAGAAGGTGGCATAGATGTTGGAATTAAAGCATGTACATAAAATGTATAATCCGGGCACAATTAACGAAATATGTCTGTTCGAGGATTTTAATCTGGATATTGAGGATGGACAGTTTGTTTCCGTGGTGGGAAGTAACGGCTCTGGTAAGACATCCATGCTGAACATCATCTGTGGAAGCATTCCGATTGACAGCGGCAGCATTTTGGTAAATGGGACCGATATTACCAGACAGAGGGATTATATTCGTCACCGCAAAATTGGCAGAGTGTTTCAAGATCCCTCCAAGGGAACCTGTCCATCTATGACAATTCTGGAAAATCTGGCGATTGCCGATAATAAGGGGAAAGGTTATGGTCTCGGCAGAGGTACGAATCGTGCGCGAGTGGATGCGTACCGTCAGATGCTGGCAAGTGTGAATTTAGGGCTTGAGGATAAGTTGCACACGAAGGTTGGTGCACTGTCCGGTGGACAGCGTCAGACATTGGCACTGCTCATGGCGACTATGAATCCTATTGAGTTTTTGATTCTGGATGAGCATACGGCAGCACTTGATCCTAAGACGGCGGAGATTGTCATGGAGCTGACGGGGAAAATTGTTGAAGAAAAAAAGGTTACGACAATTATGGTAACACATAATTTGCGTTATGCTGTGGAATATGGAGACCGACTGTTGATGATGCATCAGGGAAAAGCCATTATTGACAAAGCTGGAGAGGAAAAAAAGGCGATAAAGGTGGAGGATATTCTTGGTACCTTTAATCAGATCAGTATCGAATGTGGTAATTAGATTTGGAATACTGTTGACTGGACTTATAATTTTGTTCAAAACTGGCTATTTACATATGCCCATTTATGCGTAAGATAACTCTCAGGATTGTTTTTATATTTTCAATCACAATATCTTTACGAGAGGAGAAAAGTTATGAAACATGAGAACATTTACAAACTGACTCTGACTGCTCTTATGGCAGCCTTATCTTACGTCGTATTTACTTTCCTGCAGATTAAGATTACACTGCCGGGCGGAGATGCAACATCATTTCACCTTGGGAATGCGGTCTGTGTACTTGCGGCACTGCTGTTAGGTGGGGTATATGGCGGGATTGGAGGTGCAATTGGTATGACAATTGGTGATCTTTTGGATCCGGTTTATATCGTTTATGCACCGAAGACCTTTATTTTGAAGTTCTGTATTGGTTTGATTACCGGTTTGATTGCGCACAAGGTAGGTAAGATTTCGACATCAAATGATACGAAGCATGTGTTGAAATGGACCATTATTGCATCAGTCTGCGGCTTATTGTTTAATGTGATTTTTGATCCGTTGTTTGGATATTTTTATAAGCGTGTGATTATGGGAAAACCGGCAGCAGAGGTGGCTTTGGCATGGAATATTACGACAACAAGTGTTAATGCGGTCCTTTCCGTCATTGTTGCTGTAATTATTTATATGGCACTTCGACCTGCACTCAAAAAGGCCAATTTGTTTTTGACAATCGGCAAGAGTGATAAATAACAGGTCAGCGTGGATTTAAGAAAAAGAAAGCCGCTGCATTTACCATTTGGTATGTGCGGCGGCTTCTTTGTTTGGATCAGAGAATAGAACCGGTTTAGCGGTAGGTCAGTTCAATATCTCCGGTAGAATTATCAATCACTAGTTTACGGTTGGTGTCACCATCCTGTTCAAAGCTTCTGTGCGAACCTCTGCCATTGACACTGACCTCTCCGATGGAAGTATTTAATTCAATCTGGTAGTCAGACAAATCATCAGTGTCTACTTTGACATCGCCTACGTCATTGACGGCATTCATAGTAAGGAAGGAGCTGTTGCTGAAATCGATATCACCAACGGCGGCGTCCAGTTCTACCTGCCCGAAATCACAGTCGGAGATGTCAATATCGCCAACATCTGCTTTGAGAATCAGGTTGGATGAGGTCAGACCATTCAAGTCAATATCGCCGACAGCGGCTGCAATGTCAATGGTATCCAGCTCTTGTGGAACTGTTATGCTAACAGCACATTTTTTGCTACCACCGATGCTGGATATCTTGCAAGTCTGGTTGATTATGAGAACATTATTTTCCACTTTGTATTCCGGAATCAGCTTTTGATTGGCAGAATAGCGGATGGAGAAGTCAGTCCCATTTACAATGTTAAGATCCATGACACTGACATCTGCCTGAATAGAAGTAAACTCATCCAGAGGAAGATCTCCGGATTCTGTCAGCTTCCCGGCACTGATTTTGGCATTATCACCCCAGAATGGAAAATTAAATTTTTCTGCGAGAGATATGCCCCAGCCGATAATATGGTAACAGCTTCCTGCAATAATACAGATGACGGTTACAATGGTCAATATTGTCAGATATATATTTTTTTTCATTTCAAAACCTCCTGGTTGTATCATTACTTTGTCATCGTGTTCTTAACCAGTGCGTGGATGATGGAAGCAATTGGCCAGATAATCCAGGTTATATGCCAGTCAAAAGTCAGAAAACTCCAAATCAGATACAGGCAGGTAACGGTTGGCCAGAATACAGACATAATAGACGCAGTGGTCGGATCAATATACTGTGGTTCGCTCTGTTGACCCGGAACATAGTTGCCTCCTACGGTACCCTGTTCATTGAGGTGCAGCAGTCTGGTGTAACTGCCGAGTTTCATGCTTGCCATAACGATCAGGAACACTCCGATCGCAACAAGAATGAACAGAAGACCTCCGGAACATTCACTCCAAAAGCCAGAGGATTCCCATATAGCATCAAAAATGATGGAGGGCAATATACTTAAGATGCAGAGCATAATGCCGATGGTCAGAAGCATTGCATAGGTGCTTTTGTAGCTCTCCATGGCACGGTGGATGTATTCTGTAGTGGCGAAATCTGTCACATAACGCTCTGTTTTCAGATATTTCCAGCGTCCAACGGAAATACTTGAGTAAACCAATAGACCTACACCGATGGCAACAATCACAAACAAGGATGCACCGCCCAGTGAATCAAGCATATCTGCATTGCGTGGCGAAAGTTCAGCCGCTGCACAGATGAAGATTGGTCCGCAGACGGATAGAATACACAACATGACGCCCAGAGCAGTAAGATATGCATGTTTTGCATAGTCTGTCAGATAACGTTTTACCTCTTCCAGAGGAAGTGTTTTGCCAGCGGGCATCTGGCTGTTCGGCTGAATAAAGCTGGCGATTCCAAGATCCTCAGCAAGTTCATCAAGATTGCCAAATTCAGAAATGACGATTCCGATGGCTTCGTTTTCTGATTTGCCGCTTCCCTTAAGTTCGGTGTATTTGTCTTCCATCATTTGTAATAATTCATTTTTAGCCTTATAAACTTCTGGTGTGTTGGGAAGATTTAAGAACATACTTTCCAAATAGTTTTTAATCGTTTCCATAGTGGTTATCCCCTTTCAAGATAAACTTCTCGACTACTTCCTGTGTGAGAATCCATTCGTCACATTTCTCCCGGTAATACTGTCGGCCGGCATCCGTTATACGGTAATAGGTTCGGCGTTTTCCTGTATCGGTGTTTTGCTCGGAGAAGGATTCGATATATCCGTTTTTCTCCATTCTGGTAAATGCGGAATAGAGAGTTGTTTCCTTAATCACATACTTTTCATTGGACAAGGTTTTGATTTGCTTGGATATCTCATATCCATAGGATGGTTTCTCCCACAGGAGGTATAAAATCATTGTGTCGTTGTAGCCGCGGATTACATCGCTGCTAATCGCCATTGGCTCATACCTCCTTTTGTATCTGTCTTTTATTGCCTATGTCTGTCGTACTATGATGAACGTTGATACGTCTGACGTAGTATGCCTGTCGTAGTAAATATAGCAGATAGAGAGAAGTGTGTCAAGGGGAATTTTTGGTATCATAAGTTGACAACTCAGGCTCACTCGGTCTATGATTGGACCATGATGAAAAACAGAACCGTCATAGGGACAACGACAAATGACATCAACGATTATGTTTTAAGAACAATTACATATGAGATTACTGATTCGAGATCGGGGAAGAAAATCAGCAGATTCTTGAAGGAGAAGGGATATTCCGAGCAAAACCTTGTGAATCTGAAGAAGGACGAGCAAAGTATCTGGGTAAATGGAAGCCTTGTTCATCAGAATTATGTCCTGAATAAAGGGGACAGTCTTGAGGTATGTATTCGGGAGAAGGATTCTTCCGAGGGAATCGTTCCCGTAAAAATGCCCCTTTCGATTGTCTATGAGGATGAGGATTTATTTGTAATCAACAAACCGGCGGGAATGCCGATTCATCCCTCCCGCAATAATCCGGAAAATTCTCTTGGCAATGCGCTTGCCTGGCATATGAAAGAGAGGGGAATGCCTTTTGTTTTTCGCTGCATTAATCGTTTGGACCGCGATACTTCCGGTCTTACGATTGTGGCAAAGCATATGGTAAGTGGCGCGATTTTAAGTAGGATGGTTGCAGCCAAGTCAAGGAATGGGTTGACGGCAAACGGAATTCATAGAGAATATCTGGCAGTTGTGCAGGGAAAACTGGAATCTGTGGAAGGAACGATTGATGCGCCCATTGCGCGAAAGGAAGGTGTATGTCTGGAACGTGTTGTTGATTTTGTGCATGGAGAGCGTGCTGTTACACATTATCAGGTAATAGAAGAGGAAAACGGATATAGTCTTGTATTGCTTAAGCTTGAGACCGGGCGGACGCATCAGATTCGTGTGCACATGAAGTATCTTGGACATCCGTTGGTTGGGGATTTTTTGTACAATCCGAAGTATGCGGGAAATCAGATCGACCGGGTAGAAGAGTGTAGTGGGTGCTTGGAAAACTATTCTGAAACTTCACAATATGAAATCAACCGCCAGGCGCTTCATGCGTATCGGCTATGTTTTCCGCATCCGATGACCGGGAGTCTTATGGAATTTACGTCACCTCTGCCGGAAGATATGCACAGACTTATAAATGAAACAGCCGGGCTCTAACAGCCCGGCTGAAATCATCAGGCACAATGTGCCTTTGGATCTTTGATGTGGTCCATCAGAATGTGATGAACGCAATATTCAGATGCGCTTCTTGCAAATATCCTGAAGGCAGCAGTGATCACAGTATGGTGTCGTGCGGGCAGTACAGATCTCGCGGCCGTGGAGAACAAAACGGTGGCACAGATCGTTGCCTTCTTCAGGCGGAATGATTTTCCACAGAGCCATCTCCACCTTCTTCGGGTCTTTGAGCTGGTCTACCAGACCAATCCGGTTACAGAGGCGGATACAGTGCGTGTCAGTTACGATGGCAGGTTTGCCAAATACATCCCCAATGATGAGGTTGGCGCTTTTGCGACCAACGCCGGGAAGGGCAAGCAGTTTGTCGAAATCATCCGGTACCTGACAGTCATAGGTGTCGCGGAGTATTTTCATACAGGCGCTGATATCTCTTGCTTTACTTTTCCCAAGACCACAGGGATGGACAATCTCTTCAATCTCTTCAACTGGCGCGTCAGCTAAAGCATTGATATCCGGAAATTTTTCGTACAGCTTTTCGACAACTATATTGACTCTTGCGTCTGTGCATTGGGCGGCAAGGCGTACACTGACAAGGAGCTTCCAGGCTTCGTTGTAGTCCAGAGAACATTTGGCAACCGGGTAGGCTTCTTTTAATCGTTTGATGACTTCGAGTGCTAATTCCTTCTTTTTCATAAATTATCCTTTCAATATTCCACTCTGGTCAATGACCTTAATCAATTCCTGAATGGTTTCCACTGGAAGAACGAGTGCAAAGCGTACATACCCCTCTCCCTGTGTTCCAAATGCGTCACCTGGGGTGCAGATAACACCGGTTTTCTCCATCAGCTCAATACAGAATTCCTGGGAGGAAGAGAATCCCTGTGGGATATGTGCCCATGCAAACATTGTTCCTTTACTGTCTGGAACATTCCAGCCGATGGAGCGAAGTCCACCGCAGAGGGCATCGCGGCGTGCCTGATACTTTCGACATTGCTCTTTTACACCATCCAGTGGCCCGGTCAGGGCAGCGATGGCTGCGCGTTGAATCGGTTCAAAAATACCGAAGTCATACTGTGAGCGCAGGAGTTTGATGGCATCAATAATCTGCTTGTTGCCGACAAAGAAGGATACTCTCGCACCTGTCAGGTTAAAGGATTTGGAAAGTGAGAATGCCTCCACACCAATCTCTTTCGCGTGGGCATGTTCCAAGAAAGAGCCACCGTATACACCATCATAGATAATATCAGAGTACGCATTGTCGTGGACT
The DNA here is from genome assembly GCA_022775045.1 of Agathobacter sp. Taxonomy (GTDB): domain Bacteria; phylum Bacillota; class Clostridia; order Lachnospirales; family Lachnospiraceae; genus Roseburia. Next base: position 89,824 of record JALFLB010000031.1, read on the forward strand.
ACAATAATATTGTATTTTTGGGCAAATGCAATCAATTCATCATAAAATTCCGGTGGGGCAACAGCGCAGACAGGGTTGTATGGGTATGAGACCATAATATATTTGGCGCGTCTGGCAATTTCTTCCGGAATTTCATCAAAGCGTGGAAGAAATGCATTTTCTTCCTTTAGATTGTAAAAATACAGTTCCGCGCCCCCAAGGTATGCCCCAACTTCAAATACCGGATAGCCGGGGTTCGGAAGGAGTACTACATCACCGGGATTGCATAATGCCATACCGATGTGGGCAATTCCCTCCTGAGAACCCGGCATGGCAACAATCTCATCTTCGGAGACTGTTACGCCGAAGCGCCGTTTGTAGTAATCTTTGACGGCAGCAGTGAGCTCCGGGATGTCGCGGAGTGTATAGTGGAACTTGTCGGGGTCGCGTGCGGCATCGATCAATGCGTTCTGTACATGTTCTGCCACCGGAAAATCAGGAGTGCCGACAGAGAGGTTGTATACCTTGCGTCCGCTGGCTAGCAGCTCCTCTTTTTTTTGATCAAGTGCGGCAAAAATTCCGGTTTTAAAATGGGTCAGTCGTGATGCTGTTTCTATGTTCATGCTTTTGTGCCTCCAAATTGATTGTTTTGTACCTTCTAAGTTTAAGACTTTTCTTCGGATATTACAACAGCCAACAGGGAGATTTGTTTGCACTTTTTTGTATGCGCTACTATAATAAGGGGAAGAATAGCATAAGGAAATTTGGGAAGGAGAATCAAAGGCTATGAGCAGTAACCATATTGCAATTCCGGCACTGTTGAAGATTGGACCAGGCGTGCTGGACGAACTCGGAAGTTATTTAAAGGAACTTCAGCTCGAAAAGGTGGTCATTTTGTTTGGAAATGGTCTGATTGATATGTTTGGTATATCTGTCATGGATTCCTTAAAGGAGGCGGATGTTGAGGTTATCGAGTATCAGGAACTTGATACAGTTCGGCTGGAAGAACTGACAAGCCTTGCGTTTTCTATGCCGGCATGCACCCAGGCAGTGATTGGAATTGGTGGCGGAAAAGTAATTGATGCGGCAAAGTATTGCGGATTTTTGCGAAATCTGGCTTTTATCAGTATTCCCACCTCTGCGTCGAGCGATGGCTTTTCGAGTGCGAGCGCTTCGCTTCTGGTAGAGGGGCACCGCAAATCGGTTCCGGCACGTTTAGCGTACGGCATTGTAGTTGATACACAGATTATCAAAAGTGCGCCGAAGAAGTTCATTTATTCAGGAATCGGCGATATGGTGTCGAAGATAACGGCGCTTTATGACTGGATTTTTGAAGAGCGGCACGGTTATGGAAAAGTCAATGATTTTGCAGTGATGATTGCCAAAAAGGCGGTCAATAGTTTTGTTCGCACACCTTTTGCGTCAATTGATGACGATCTGTTTTTAAAGGAACTTCTCGATTCTCTTGCCATGAGTGGAATCGCTAATGAAATTGCGGGAAGCAGTGCGCCGACCAGCGGCAGTGAGCATTTGATTTCCCATGCGTTGGATAAGTTGCTTGAGCAGCCACAGTTGCATGGAATTCAGGTGGGGGTTGCCACTTATCTGATGAGTGTTGTCCACGATCATCGCTACCGCAGGGTGGATACGATTTTTACCCAGACAGGTTTCTGGGATTATGTGAAAACACTGGAATTGCACAGCGAGGATTTTGCAAATGCCATTGATCTGGCGCCATCTATCAAACCATTCCGGCATACCTATCTACATGAGCAGCAGTATCGCGACCGGGCAAAAGAGGTACTGCGCACAGATGCGAGGCTGAAGGAAATTTTAATCTAGTTGAGAGGGGATGAACATATGAAGAAGCGGATTCTGGATTACCGGGGGAAGATTGATAACCTTTTGGAGGAAAATGCGCCGGATACAGACTGGGAGGCGGTACTCTCGGAGCATCTGGTACAGATTGGATTTTTTCAGCATGAGAGACTGGTGCACTTACTGGTGACGTTGGCGTTTGCGCTCTTTACAATTCTTACGATTCTGGCAGGGCTTGTGATGGAATCGGTCATGTTGCTGGGACTGACCGTGGCTTTTCTCGTGCTTCTGGTGCCCTATATTATGCATTATTATCTGCTGGAAAATGAGACACAGAAGATGTATGTGCAGTATGATAACATTTTGGTACATATTCAAACTGCAAAGATTGGTAGGGAGTTGCAGCAGGAAGAGTGACCGGGAGAAAGAGTATGCATATAATAGGGGTGACGAAGATTACTGCAGAGGCAGTGATACAGATGATGGGAGATTATCCTTATGAAGGTTATGATGCCGGTTGCATATGCAAAAATTTCGGGGAGCAGGAGTTATCCAGGCCTTTCTGGAAAAGTATATTTTATGAGGGCACAGGGTGGTACCGTGGTTGCCGCACAAGTGCAGAATATGCTGGAGGATGGCAATCCTGCCCAGGGATTCAAGGGCTTCCACATTCATGAGGGAAGTTTCTGTACGGTAAATGAGCAGGATCCATTTGCTGACACCGGGCAGCATTACAGTAGGACGAAAGTGTTGCATCCCGATCATGACGGAGATCTGCCGCCACTGCTTTTTACCGATGGATATGCATGGATGCAGGTTTATACAGGGCGTTTCAAGCCGGAGGATGTCATTGGCAAAACAGTAGTGATTCATGGGATGCCGGATGATCTTCATTCACAGCCGGCAGGAGATTCGGGGATGAAGATTGCATGTGGTGAGATTATTGCGTGGAGACCTTAGAAAAACACAAGGGAGAACGATATGGGGAAGTGGTGTAAGAGAAATAGAAAGCAGAAAGTTGGAACATGGCTTGTTTTTAGCATGCTGCTGATATCAATGCTGGCGGGTTGTCGGAATGCAGAAGAGCCTAAGGTTGGTGGTAATGGCATTGTGGAGTCAGATGCAACGGCGACGGAGCAGGGCATTCAGACTAAGAAAAATGAAACGGAGAAACAATCTTCATATGAGGTGAACCGAGAGGGAACAACATTGCAGACCCGTTTTCCTGTGCCGAGGGGATATGAGAGGATAGATTGTGGAGAGGATTCATTTGGTAGTTTTTTGCGAAGCTATCCGCTTTTGCCAGATGGAGAAAATGTTCATTTGTATGATGGTAGCCTCAAGGGAAATCAGGAGGATCATGCCGCAGTGTTTGATATGGATATGACGGAGGGGGATTTGCAGCAGTGTGCGGATTCTGTTCTGCGGCTTTATGCGGAATATCTTTATGAAACAAAGCAGTATGATAGAATGAATTTTCAGCTGACGAATGGATTTGTTGTCTCCTTTGATAAGTGGAGAACTGGGATGCGTGTGGCTGTGGATGGAAATGATACCAGTTGGATTGCCTCTGCGGAGGCATCCGATTCCCAGGAGAGTTTTGAAAGTTATCTGCAGTTTCTGTTCATTTATGCCGGTACAGTTTCGATGGGAAATGAGTGCCGTCCTTCAGAACTTACTGGCATACAGCCGGGCGATGTGTTTTTATATTCGGGGAGTCCGGGACATGTAGTTATGGTTCTGGATGTATGTGAGAGAAAGAATGGAGAACGCGCATTCCTGCTGGGACAGGGTTACATGCCGGCACAGCAGTTCCATGTGCTAAAAAATCCAGCCCATCAGGATGATCCGTGGTACTATGCCGACGAAGTGAGTTATCCGTTTCGAACGGCAGAATATACATTTGAGGAGGGCAGTCTGATGCGCCCGAATTATTTACAGTGACTGCTAATGGACAGCATCTTATCTGTACAAATAACCCAAAAAATAAAAAACGGGAGATATCAGAAAAAGCATGAGATTTACATATTGTCCCCACTGCGGGACCAAATTGATACAAAAAGAGATTGGCGATGAAGGCCTGATGCCCTACTGTGAGAACTGTGATGCTCCAATGTTTGACATGTTTTCCACCTGCATCATTGCGCTGGTGGTGAATGAGTACGATGAGGCACTGCTTTTGCGCCAGAAATATATATCAGATCACTATTACAATCTGGTGTCTGGCTATATGAAGCCGGGGGAGCGGGCGGAGGAGACCGCGGTGCGTGAGATTGCAGAGGAGACCGGCATTGTCATTGAGAGTCTGGAATTTGCCGGGACATACTGGTTTGAAAAAAAGGGATTATTGATGATCGGTTTCTTTGCCCGGGCAAAAAAGCAGGAACCGAAGTTATCCGGCGAAGTGGATGCTGCAGCATGGGTTTCCTTGGCGGATGCAATTGGTATGGTGCACCCGGAGGGCAGCGTGTCCCATACGCTGGTGGATTTATATCTGACCAGACAGCGAGGCCAATTGAATTCCGAAATGTTTTGAGGAGATAGATGATGTCAAAATATTCAGTATGGATATCCATAGTCGTGGGTGCCCTGATGGCGATTTTTTTGATTGTACTGTGTGCCACTGATAAAGTGGAAGTTGTTCAGAGCCGGACTGATCAGGAATATGAACAGGTGGAAAATATTACTTGTCGGGAGAAAGAGGATACCGATGCCCCCATAGGAATAAAAAAGGAATACATGTTTACTATTGATGAATCTATGAAATGTGACACAAATCTTGCTTTTTATACAGTTCATCAGTATGTTGAGGTTTATCTGGACGGGCAATGTGTCTATAGCATGAAGTCATCAGGAAGTAAGCGTCTTGGAAAGACCGTGGGCAGTAATTGGGTGATAGTGCCAATATACCGGGAAGATGCAGGAAGGGAAGTACGGGTAGAGATTACGCCTGTGTATGAGAGCTTCCGTGACCGGGAAGTTGATTTTCTGATGGGTTCTGAGCTTGCCATTTACAAAGACCGGTTATCCAAGGATCTTCCACAGCTCATACTTGGATTTATGGCCGTTTTTGTAGGTTTCATTTTCATTTGTGTGGCAGGCTATAATATTGTTAAGAGGCATCGGGGGCATGGCGTTGCGGTGCTCGGTCTGTTTTCCATGATGATGGGACTATGGAGGTTGACGGATACCAGATTTACCCCTTTTATTTTTCCAGACCAATCTGTATTATTATTTTATATATCCGTCACGATGTTGATGCTGGGAATGATTCCGATGCTCAAATGGGCAGAAGAATACTTTTCCACGAAAATCCGTTGGATACTGAATTTATACTGTATAGTGACTGCTTTGATTGCTCTCGTGCAGTTGATGCTTCAAGTGACAGGAATATGTGATTTACGGGAAACGCTATATGTCACCCATATATGGATTGCAGCAGGGGCAATTACTACAATTGCAATTGCGGTGTATGAACGGAGAAAATATTCCAGGAAAAGTAAACTTCCCTATATTTGTGTGGCAGGTGTGATTGGCGATCTAGCAGCTTTTTACATCAAAGGAAATTCCTCAGGATTGTTGTTTTCACTGCTGGCATTCTTTTTATATATTGTAGTGATGGGAATTGCCACCATGTTCAACTATAGTGAGCAGGAAGTACTGTTGGCAGAACAGAATCGTCAGCTTGCGGAACAGGATCGAGCACTGGCAGAAAAAGAGAGAAAACTTACCCAGAGGCGCATTGCAGCTATGATGAGCCAGATCCGGACTCATTTTATTTTCAATGTTCTTACGACAATCAGTACCTATTGTAAAACCGACGCCCAAAAGGCGGATAAAGCCCTGATTCGATTCTCCAGATATCTGCGAAAGAATATCAGGATTATCGAGGAGGAAGGTTTGATTGACTTTTCCATGGAGCTCGAGCAATTGGAGGATTATGTCGCATTGGAGCAGATGCGGTTTGAAGACCGGATTGCGTTTGTGGAGGAGATAGAGGTGCGGGACTTTCAGATACCGCCTCTTACCATACAGCCAATCGTGGAAAACGCAATCAAACACGGATTGTTGGAGCAGGACAAAAGAGGGACGATTATACTTCGTACCGAAAAGAAGGAAAAGGATATCCTGATAACAGTAGTGGACGATGGTGTGGGATTTGAGCCACAGGATAGTGAGAAAGAGGATTCCGTTGGAATCCGGAATGTACGCTACCGCCTGGAACATATGGTGGATGGCCGCCTTGTAATCGAAAGTGAACAGGGAGAGGGGACAAGGGTAACAATTAAGATACCGGTAAAGGAGACGGAAAATGCGGGTGATTTATGTAGATGATGAAAGTATGCTGCTGGAAAATTTCAGGCTGACGGTAGAGGGAGTAGCGCTGATTGATACACTGCATCTCTTCGGGCAAAGCGAAGAAGCCTTACAATGGGCACGGGAAAATCCTGTGGATGTGGCGTTTTTGGATATTGAGATGCCCGTGATCAATGGAATTGAACTGGCAAAAAGGTTAAAAGAAACCGATCGGAATATTCGCATTATTTTTGTCACAGCATATGAGCAATACGCACTGCAGGCCTTCGGAGTGGATGCAATCGGCTATCTTCTAAAACCCTATGAAAGGGAGGATGTGGTAAAGGAATTGGAAAAGGCAGCCTGTGTGCGCCCGCGTCCAAAGAAAAAAATTGTAATCAATACCATGCCGGATCTGATGATTTTGGTAGATGGAAATCCTTTGCAGCTGGGACATACCAAGCAGGAAGAACTGCTGGCTTTCTTAGTTGATCGTGGGGAAGTCGGTATTACCGGTGGGGATGCGCTTGCCTGCCTTTGGCCGGATAGGCAATCCGGTGACAGTATATATTGGGTAACCATGTCAAGGCTTCGGGAGAAACTAAAGGAAGCGGGAATCGATAATTTGATTGGGACGCAGGGCAAAAAGAAATTTCTATGTACGGATCAGGTGGAGTGCGATCTATATCAGATGCTTTCCGGGGATGAAGGAGCCATTTCGAAGTATTCCGGTGTGTATCTGAGAAGATACAGCTGGGCGGAGGAGCGCAATGCGCAGTTGTATGAAATCAAACGCAGTGTAACTGTTCACTCCGTTGCCAGTAACCCGTGATTTTTGCATAAAATTTTTGTTAATCTCAGAATATTTTGAAAAGCAGGATCAAAAGTGGCTTGTCACTTTTGATCCTGCTTTTTGTCATTGTCAGGAATATAGTTGAAGCTAGTATAGCGATTTTTAATATAACTGACTAATTTAGTAAATTTATAGTAAAAATTATAAGATATACAAAAAACAGGCCGAAATGTAAGGATTTTGTAATGGTGGGGATGTTATGATAGGACTAAAGTAGGGGTGAGTGGAAACAAAATTCTCAACCGTATAATTTATCAAATCGTTATTGAGATAAAAATGAAACAAAGGAGATGAAACATTATGAAGAAAGGAAAAACATTTACACGCCAGGTGCTGGCATGGATACTTAGCTTTACCATGATGCTGTCTATGGCACCAGTGTCTGTATTCGCGGAAGAAAATGCAGAGAATACCGGATGCAGCCACATCCATGACGAGAACTGCGGCTATGTGGAAGCCGTTCCAGAAGTGCCGTGCGACAAGGACTGCGTTGATACGGACGATGATGGCGTAATAGATCATGTGGAGGGCTGCGCCTACACTCCGGCTGTAGAGGGACATGAGTGTAACCATGTCCATGATGAGAACTGCGGCGGACTGGCGCAAGAGGAGCCAGATGAAACCGAAGCAGGAATTTCAGAAGAATTGAAGGCTTTACAGGAGCGCATCAACGCCCTGCCGACCGGCGATGAGTACAAGGCGATGACTGAGGAGGAGCAGGAGGCTGTCTATGAGAGGGCAGCGGCTGTTTCTGAGGCATATATTGATTTGTCAGAGGAAGATCAGGACAAGCTGGATATCACTAGAATGGAAGAACTGTTTGCAGTGATAAATGAGGGGAATAAACCATATAGTGGCACAGTTAATTTCTTAAATTCCGGATATCCATACGGCAAAGCCATGGACAGCAGCTACATTACACTGGTAATTGAGGCAGAAGGTTCAGCCACTTCCTTTCAGTGGCAGGTGGCGGACAGCGAGACAGGCTCCTTTACCGATATCAGCGGAGCCACTGCAAGTACATATACTTTTACGCCTACCAGCGGAAAATGGTATCGCTGCGTGGTAGACGGAACTGAGAGCAAAGCGGTAATGGCGGTTAAGCCAGGAAGCGATGGACGGACATGGACAAAACCATACTCCAGCTGGTATATCAGTAATGGGGCAATGGCATATATGGTAAGTGGTACGATATTTGATGCAGTCGGACTGTATACAAAAAACGGCACCGATTATATGTTATGTACCAGCTATAACAGTTGCTGGTATATGTACAGCAGCACTTCGGCAACTCCAGATGCAGTAGGCTATGGTTCGGCGACAGCAGGTTCACTGGATACTTTAAGAGTTTCCTTTGATGAGAAGGATGACTACAATGTTATTTTTGAGGCTGATCTGGCTGACGGTCAGCAGGCATTTTCCTTTGGCTGTGACACGCAGCTGGGAAACAGCACGACAAGCGGTAGCTACTCGGATAGTGCGGCGTTGAATGCTATGGTAAAGAATGGTGCGCTGCAGCAGGTTGCCATGATTGGTGCGGGCACAGTAGAAGGAGCAGCAGATACGGATCCGGCCTTTGTTATAGCACCCATTGATCCGGTCAGCAGATTCTGGATTGGTGACTTTAGCTCCAGACAGGCCTATGCTTATAATACTGCTACCAGCGTGTCTGGGGTGAAGGCATCAGAGACCATAGATGGGGTGAATGTGGTAACGTTGTTGGAGGGAGCTGATTCCGGCATGACCATGTCCTGGATGAACATTCCCAGCGGAGGAACGGTCAAATTCCGATTCAGCGTGGGTGACGTGGCCCACACAGGTGCAGTCAGCGGTAAAGTTGACTATGAAAAGGAGATGTTGACCGGATTAGATCCTAATACATCGTATACCATTACGGATGGAGGCGGAACTACATATACTGTTATCACAAACGAAAATGGAGAGATTCCACTCTCCGGCACGGATCAGGGCGGGACGTCCTATGATTTTACCGGTCAGAAAATTACAATCGCAAAAACAGACAGTGAGGATACCCCGGCTGAAATCGAAGTCAGCGACCGCCCTGACACCCCAGATACACCTTCGGATTTGGAAGATGAGGGCAATACTCCAACAGTGGATGCAAACATCGAAATTGTGGAGCTTACCACAACTTCTGTAACTATTTCACCAAAAGCGGGACAGCAGTATGCCTATTCCATTGATGGTACGAATTGGATGACTCTTACCAGCACAAATACAGATGAGAATGGAAATTATGTTATTGCAGGGTTGTCTGAAGGGGCAACCATACAAATTCGGACTCGTGTGTCTGCGACCAGCGACAGACCGGCATCCCAGTGGTCAGATCCAAAAGATGTTAAGTTGAAATCCACAGTAAAGGCTTCGGCGGCTGGATGGAGCGGCAATTATGACGGTGATGTGCACAGTATTTCGGTTACAGTGACTTCCCCTGCGGAAGGAGCAACCATCACATACAGCAGCACAACAGGAGAAAATTACAGTGAAAGCAAACCTGAGTTTCGAGCAGTTGGGGAATACACGGTGTACTACCGTGTTATAGCAGATGGTTACTATCCTGCTTATGGCTCAACTACAGTAAAAATCGAGCCTAAGGAAGTAGAACTTGAATGGAGCAACACAGCCTTTACCTACAATAATAAGCCGCAGAAACCGAAGGCGAAGGTGACGAACCTCGAAGAGGGAGATGAAGTTACTATAATTGTAAGTGGGGAGAAAAGTAACGCAAACACCAGGGAAGAGTTGGACAGCGAAAACAGTGGTTATACTGCAACTGCAGTCGCACTGGAAGGCACTGCAAAGGAGAACTATAAGCTGTCAGATATAGAGACAGACAACCAGAAGAAGTTTAAGATTTATCCGAAGAAGATTACGGCTGCCATGGTGAACGCTGCCACAGCATACACCTATACAGGAAGTATAATCTCTCCGACAATTTCCCTTGAGGATTACGTTTCCGGCATGGACGGAAAGCTGGATAAGAAAGTTCTCGTAAAGGACAGTGATTACTCATTTTCCGGGACTACATTGGCCAGTGAGGTAGGAAGCTATGCGATAACTGTAACCGGAACCGGCAACTATACAGGAACGGTGGAAGTGGAGTATAAGATTACGGACAGTTCTGCGCCAACGGGAACCATTCAGGTTACAACCAGTCAGTGGAAGAGCCTTCTGGATGCCATCACCTTTGACATTTTCTATAAAGCAAGACAGACCGTGACCATTACGGCAGAGGATGAGGGAAGCGGCGTTGACAGGATTTATTACTATCTTACCTCAAGAGGTGAGGCTGTGGATCAGGAGACACTTGCAGCGCTGCCGGATACAAAGTGGACGGAGATTTCCAATGGCGGAAGCTTTACCATTGATCCGGATAACAAGTATGTGATTTATGCAAAGATTATGGACAAGTCCGGCAACGTGACCTTCATTTCTTCCAATGGAATCGTTTTGGACAAGAGCGCACCGATAGTTACCGGAATCGAAAGAAACAAGACTTACTGCAGTGATGTGACCTTTGCCGTTTCGGATGCAATCGGACTTGCATCCGTCAAGATTGATGATAAGGAGCAGGGCGTTGGCGGAAGCTACACTATCGAAGCTGCCGGTGAGAGGAAGACCCATATCATCGTGGCAGGGGATACCGCAGGAAATAAAACAACTTACATCATTGCCATCAATGCAGACGGGGAGCACAGCTTCGAGCCTTGGAATGTGGTTACACCTGCAACCTGTGAACAGAAGGGAATCAGAAGTCATACCTGCTCGGCCTGTGGGTTTGTGGAGACAGAGGAGATTCCTGCACTGGGACATGATTATAAAGCTGATGCAAATGAAGATGCCCATTTTGTATGGATTGCAGAGAAAGACGCAGAGGGTATCGTGACCGGCTATAAAGCCACGGCATATTTTATTTGTAATCGTGATTCCAGTCATACGGATAAAGTACAGGAGTGTATCGTAACACGTGGAGTTACGAAACCAGCCACGGAACAGGAGGAAGGAACCGTAGTCTACACGGCGACTGCAACCTATAAGGGCAAGGCTTATTATGCAACAAAGACAGCGACATTAGCGAAGCTGACGAAACTGGATGATCCAGCTGCGGCTGTTAACAGCAGCATTTACACTTCCACCAGTGTGGCAGATAATGCTCCGGCTACTACCATAGGGGACGAGCTGGATGTTGATCTGGCAAAAGACCTGATGACACCGGCCGAGGAAGCAAATTATAATAATGCCAAAGTGGCAACGGATATTACCTTGTATCTGGAAGTACAGAACATCACAGGTGCTGTTGCCCCAGAGGAAACACAGAAGGTAGAAGCGCAGATAGCAGACCTTGTGACCGAAAAAATCAATACCGACGCTGATGTGGAGGTAGAGACAGGCGCAACCTATCTGGATCTGTCCATGTACAAAAATGTAAAGACCAAAGAAGAAACGCCTGACGGTAAAATGGTTGGAACAAGCGATGATACGACCCAGATCACGGATACCGGAAAGGAGATTACCATCACAGTGAAAGTACCATCGGATATTCCGAAAGCTGCAGAAGGCTTCACCAGAACCTACACCGTGGTCCGCGTGCATGAAGGAAACGCCCAGGCACTGGATACACAGCAGAGTGGAAATCTGCTGACCTTCAGTACCAGCAAGTTCTCAACCTATGCCATCACTTATGTGGATGTAAAGAATGCACCGGATAATCCGCCATCCGGCGGGGACAGCGAACCGGTCATCATTCCGGTTGATAAAGTCAGCATCACAGCAAATAAGGATGAGATTACCAGGAAAGAAGAGAGCGTACAGCTTTCCGCAGTTGTTGAACCTGCCAATGCAACAGAAAAAAAGGTGACCTGGATCTCCTCAGATCCGAAGGTTGCAACCGTTGATGAGAATGGAAAAGTGACCGCTGTGGGAGACGGAACCGTAACCATTACAGCAAAGACATCGAATGGAAAGACTGCAACAATCACAATCACAGTCACAACAGAGTCCGGCAGTACGGACATCAAGCTGGACACCAGCTACCGCACGCTTCGTCTTCGCATCCCGACTACCACAAAGACAACAAACGTGCTGAAATGGACAAAGGTAGCAGATGCCGATGGCTATGTGATCTATGGAAACCAGTGTGACACCAAGAAGCACAGCTACAAGATGGTGAAGAAGGTCGTTATCAAGGATCATACGACAACCACCTGGACGGACAGGAATTTAAAGTCCGGCACCTATTATAAGTACTACATCAAAGCTTATAAGCTGGTGAACGGTAAAAAAGTATGGCTGGCTAAATCAAAGGTAGTGCATTCCACCACCACCGGCGGAAAATACGGGAATGCAAAGACTGTGAAAGTCAACAAGACTGCAGTTTCTCTGACGGTTGGAAAGACCTTTGCAATCAAGGCAGAGCAGGTCATCAAAGACAAGCCGATCGATGAGCATCAAGATATCAAGTTTGAGAGCGGTAACACGAAGGTCGCGTCTGTAACCGGCAAAGGTGTGATCAAAGCAAAGAAAAAAGGCACCTGCTACATCTACGTATACGCACAGAACGGTATGTATCAGAGGATCAAAGTCACTGTAAAGTAAGACCGAAATAAGAAACATATTTGCGTGATAGAGGAATATTCATAGGCTAATCTGCTTTTGGCTTAGACATTTATCGTGATGGTGAAGCAGAAAGAGAGGTACTTGCAATGAAAAAGAGAACAATGAAAGGTATGATGATGAGACGGGTGTTTTGCAGCGCGATGGCGTTTGTCATGGTGTTTTCTTCGCTGGTTCTTCCACAGGGAGAGATCACTGTGTATGCGGAGGAAGAACAGTCAAAAGAGCCGAACATTGACACTTGGACACCCGGCGGGGGAGTCGATAATGGAACAACAAGTCCATCAGCTATTATAGCAACACCGGCAGATGTCAGCTCTTATAAAGCAACGCAGATTGAGAATGGAGATTTTAAAGAGATACCTTGGGAAGACTTTGTTGTAAACGGAGTCACATACACGAAAGGGAGTACATCCGGGTCCGGAAAAATAACGGAGTCATTTCCTAATGGTGTTGGTGAGGGATGGAATACTACTGAGATCCAGCCATATAGAGGTAATTTGTTTGAAGTTTGGCCTACCGGCAGTCCGCTTGATCCAAATGAAACGCAAAAGGGCAGCCAGGAAGTAAATGGTGATTATTATATCGAAATGAATACAACCAATCCGGCATGTTTATATCAGGATCTGGCGACACAGGGCGGAGATGTAATTAAATGGACCTTGCAGCATGCAGCCAGAAACAAGCATGGATTTAACGAACAGAGAATGTATGTTACGATTGGGTCGCCTGAAATAGGAGCTGATGGAAAAATTGTTGCTGCTACAGGAATCGGTATTGTTTCCAACAATCAAATTGTTGATGGTATCAACACAAATATCCGAGAGGAAGGCAAGGCCGAATATCGTTATAACGGGATCACAACTGGAGCAGGAGTTACTGCTTTTGTAAAATCGGAGAATGACTTAGAATATTTGTCAGTCCAGAAATCGGATACTGAGTGGCACACTGTGACCGGTATCTATGTTGTTCCGCAGGAGCAGGATATCACGCGTTTTGCTTTTTGTGCGGATGCATCATCAAAATCGGATTCGGATAACCTGAATCATCTCTCTGGAGGTAATTTCCTTGATAATATTACCTTCTCCACTTTGATCGGAAGCCTGAAGGCAACCAAACAGGAAGATAATACTGTGAAGGTTACAGGATATTGGGGCGACAGCGATGAGACAAAGAAACTGATCGTTGAATTTGGGGATAACAAGACGGAAAACGTAGATATGTCTAACGTATGCGGTAAGTATTTTGAAATTACGATTCCCAAAGAAATGATTGGTGAAGCAGAGAAAGTCTCTGTTTATCATGAGGATTACAAGACAGCGACGAAAGTAGTTCCGATCACACATGAACACACATGGACTTATGAGGCGGGAACTGGAAATAATGAGACTAACAAAATATACGCATATTGCTCCGATAATAATGATCATACATGCTCTTATCAACAATCAAGCGACACAAAGGTATATTTAACACTCGCTGCTCCTGATACAGTCTACACCGGCGAAGCATACAAGCAAGCGTGGGTATCAAACTGGTCGATCACGGATAGTGGTCTTGCTGCGAAACCGGAGATCAGATATTATTGTTTGAATGGTAGCAATGAAACAACGTTAACAGGGGAATCTAACGGCGGAGCAGCATCTGTGGGCGCAGCACCAAAGAATGCAGGTCGTTATAGAGCAGAGATTACGATCGCGGACGGAACAGATTCCAGCTCAATCGTTACGGCAACGAAAGATTTTACCATCAGTCCATTAACCATCGATACGGTTGCTTTTACAGAGCCAACAGCAATTTCGGGCAGTGTACCGTCAACGACAATAACGACAGCTGATAATGCATTTTATACCGGTTCGCTTAGCTGGAATTCTTCACACGGAACATTTGTTTATAACGAGACATATAAGGCAACAGTAACAATTACGTTAAAAGACGAAAATAAAAATGGTTGTAAATTTGTAAGTTCGATAAATGCTCCCAGTGGATGGAGTGTGAAGTCAGTGAATGATGGTGTAGTTGTACTTACGAAGGACTACAAAATCAAACCTAAAATTACATCTGTGACAAAGCCTGATGTTGTCACACAACTGCAAAACTTTACCACACAGGCTGCTCAGCTCGCTGAACTTCCTGCATCAGTTGCAGTAACAGTGGAGGACGGAAGCAAAACATCCATGGCTATCGATTGGAAATTGAAGGACAATACCACATATTCAAATGGGTCACAGGCGGAGAATACCTTTGTGTGGTCAATTAGATCATCCGAATATACAGGTTACGATACAAACGGAAAGACTTTGAAAGGTGAAATCAAAATTAAAAACCCTTCCCATCCACCGCATAGATGGATTTTCGAAGGTCAGGAAAAGCAGCTGAGTGCCTATTGCGCATTAGCTGAGGCTGCGGGATGTACCTACGACAGTGCCAATAAACTGACACTCACGCTTAGTGCTTCGGATATGACCTATACCGGAAATGCTTACACCGGTGCATCTATTTCCACGGAGGGACAGAGCGCATGGACGGCAGCAGGTCTTGAGATACCGACGATAAAGTATGAAGGGGATACAGGCACTAATTATCCGCTTTCTGATACAGCACCGACAGCGGTAGGAAACTATAAAGTTGTGATTTCAGTAGGAGAGGGGCAGGCAGAAGCTGCATTTAAAATTACATCCGGTGAATCCGGCAGTGGCAGCGGCTCCGGTGGATCCGGCAGTAGCGGATCCGGCAGCAGCAGTTCCGGTGGTGGTTCTGGTAGCGGTGGAAGCTCTGAGAGCGGCACAAAGCCCACAACACCGACAGAAAGCTTTGAGATCCCGGTTAAAAATGAGAACACCGTGAAGGTGGAAGCCGAGATCAAGGATGGAACTGCAAACGTTTCCGAGATCACAAACGAAACCATTGAAAAGGTCGTTAATAACAAGGATGCAGAGTCCAAGGTGGATACGATTACCATCGATCTCTCCGGCGCGAAGCAGGAGGTGACTGGTGTCACATTAAGTAAAGAATCAGTCAAGACACTGGCAGAGACAACCGCACAGAAGGATAACGGCATCAATACGGCGACCATTGAGCTTTCCAAAGCAACGGTCGAACTGGATCAAAAAGCATTGGAAACTCTGGCAGAACAGGCAAAGGGCACGCAGATACAGCTCATCGTGGAGGACAAGGATCGAAAGGAACTCAACAACGCCCAGCAGGCTACGCTGGATCAGCATCAGGTAGCAACGACCTTTGAGGCATATTTCACCAGTGACGGGCAGCGTATCCATGATTTCAAGGGAGGAAAAGCAGTCGTTTCCATCGATTTTACACCGGAGGCAGGAAAAGACACCTGCTATTATCATATGGTTTACGTGGCAGAAAGCGGAGATATGACCCGCTACAAGACAAAGTATGAAAAAGGCAAGCTGATGTTCACCACGACGCACTTCTCTGACTACGCGGTGATCTATGACACCGGTGAGAAGAACGAGACGGAGAAGCCATCGAAGGAGGAAGAGAAAAAGGAAGAAAGCGATGACACAGATGCCAAGATTACTATGGATACATCATACAGCAAACTGCGTCTGCGCATCCCCACCAGCACAAAGACAACGAATTTGCTAAAGTGGACGAAACAGACCGAGGCAGACGGCTATGTGATCTATGGCAATCATTGCAATACCGGAGAAAAGAAATACAGGATGGTACAGCGTGTTGTGATTAAGGATGGCAGTACAACCACATGGATTGACAAAAACCTTGACGGTGGCACCTATTATAAGTATTACATCAAGGCCTATAAACTGGTAGGCGGTAAGAAGGTATGGATCGCCAAGTCCAAAGTGGTACATTCCACCACTGCCGGCGGCAAGTACGGTAATGCCAGGTCTGTCAGGGTAAATCAGACGGACGTTTCCTTAAAGATCGGCAAAACATTTGCCATCAAGGCTGAGCAGATTGAGTGGGATAAGCCAATCCGAAAACATGTGGACATTCGTTACGAAAGCAGCGACACGAAGGTTGCCAGGGTTAACGCAGACGGTAAGATTACTGCAGCTGGCAAGGGCACCTGCTACATATACGTGTATGCACAGAACGGCATGTACAAGAAGATTAAAGTTACCGTCAAGTGATAGTAACTGAACAGGAACAAAAAAGTCTCGCTCCATAAATTTTGTGGGGCGGGGCTTTTTTCAGAGAGAACCGGATCCCAAAGCAATCCCCCAAAACCGCAAAATCATGAAAACGGATTGCTTTAAAATGCATATTGCGCGCAATTTCAGACATAATAAAAACGGAAATTATGAAGAAAGAGGTGCAATATGGTATTAACAGAAAAAGAGCAGACCACTATCGAGGATCTTCGGACACAGGAACAGTCCTGTATGGAGAAGTATAAAAGATACGGCCAGGAAGCAAAGGATCCGGTTCTCCGCGATCTGTTTGGCAGACTGGAGAAGGAAGAGACGCAACATTATGAATCATTGGGACAGGTGTTGACAGGATCGGTGCCGTCCTGCAACTGCAACGACAAGGATGGTGCCAAGTATGAGCCACAGGCAACTTACGATTCAATGACGAACTCGGAGGATAAGAAGAATGATTGCTTTCTGGCAACGGATTGCATTGGAACGGAGAAGATGGTTTCAGGCGAGTACAATTCCAACGTGTTTGTGTTCGGTGATACCAACGTGCGTAAGCTGCTGGCGGATATCCAGATTGAGGAGCAGAACCATGCAGAGATGCTCTATAAATATAAGACTGTGAATGGAATGGCTTAAGGCTTGTGAAGACGGGGTATCCCGTCTTCTTTTTCTTTTTACAAAACCATTACAAAAATATGGTGGTGATTCTTACAAAACTTTTTTATGATTCTTTCAGACATGTAGAGAACATGTAGGAAAAATTCATTTAAGAGGAGATAAGAAATGAAGAAAAAAGTATTACGTATTACCGCAGGTGCATTGTCATCCGCAATGTTGATTGGAATGTGTGCAACAGGCATTCCGGCAAAAGTGACAGCAGCAACAGAGCATTGGAATGATGCTTCACAGGAAGCAACGGATTGGAATAATTGGAAGAAAAACTGGGCTTCCTATAGCAGTGATTATGAGCATGTATCCATGACTCCGGGAGTTGATGAGACACAGTTGAATTATGCATGGTACAGCCATACGGCGGAAACACCTGTTGTCCGTATCGCAACAAAGCAGAATATGGATGGTGCAAAGGAATTCAACGGTACACAGACGGAGGCAGTGACAGTAGGAAATGTGAAATACTATTCCAATAAAGTAACCGTTACAGATCTTAAGGAAAATACCAGATACTATTATCAGGTATTTCAAAATGGCAAGTGGCAGGATGCTCAGACATACACAACGAAATCATTTTCGAGCTTTTCGTTCCTCTATGTAGGAGATCCGCAGATTGGCGCTTCCAAAAAGCAAACCAGCAGTGAAAATGAGACAATGAATTCAAAAGCTGATGCTTCGGCAGAGGATAATCTGGCAGCCAGAAATGATGGGTATAATTGGAATAAGGTGCTTAAGGAGGCTCTCGAGGATCATCCGGATGTCAGCTTTATGGTATCTGCCGGTGATCAGGTAAATGACGGAAAGAACGAGCGCGAATATGCAGCATATCTTGGAGCAGAAGCACTGACTTCTCTTCCGGTTGCAACAACAATCGGAAATCATGATTCCAGCTCGAACCAGTACACAATGCATTATAATAATCCAAATACATTTAAGGATACCGATGTAAACTACATTCAGGGAAAGACAGAGGCCGGGACCGATTACTACTATACCTACGGCAATGTTTTATTTATTGTACTGGATACCAACAATTACAACTGTGCGACACATGAGAATGTCATCAAGAAGGCGGTTGAAGAGAATAAGGACGCAAAATGGCGTATTGTTATGTTCCATCAGGATATCTATGGCAGTGGCTATGATCATTCGGATTCCGACGGTATGATTCTACGTACCCAGCTCACTCCGCTGATGGATAAGTACAAGATTGATGTGGTACTGCAGGGACATGACCATACGTACTCAAGAACTTATCAGCTTGAGGGAGATGGAAAGAATCATACTGCTTATGGAAAGGATGCAGATCTGACATCTTCAGAATTCCTTGCACAGAACAATTGTTATGAGATAGTGAGTGATACGGTTGATGGAAAGATTGTAAACCCGGACGGAACGGTATATCTGGAAGCAAACTCTGCAACTGGTTCGAAATTCTATAACCTGATTGCAACACAGCAGGATTACATTTCTGAGCGCAGTCAGACCTGGACACCTTCGTACTCTGTAGTAAGTGTGACGAATAACAGCCTTTCTGTAACGGTATATGATACGACAACCCGTCAGGAACTTAAAGGTTCTTCGACTTATACAATCGTGAAAGAGCCGCAGAAGCAGACAATTACAACTGCAAAGAGCTCCTACACCAAAACCGTAGGAGCCAAAGCATTCAAATTAAGTGCGAAGGCAAAGACCAAACTCACCTATACTACTTCGAATAAAAAGGTAGCAACCGTAGATAAGAACGGCAAGGTAACGATCAAGGGTGCCGGAATTGCAACCATTACCATTAAGGCGGCAGCAACAGAAAAGTATAAGGCAGCAACAAAAAAGATTACCATTAAAGTTACCGGAAAGAAGTGATAGAACGGATGAAGAAAAATTGGAAAAGAATCGCAGCAGGAACCCTATGTCTCGTAGGGTTCCTGCTCCTGTTAGTAAAAGTAAATGAATTTGAAAAGACTCCGTTGATCTCTACAGATGGACAGTCTTATGAGAAGGCAATTGTTACAAAGATTACAAAGGACAATCTGGCGGAGGATGGAAACCGCTATGGGACGCAGGAGGTCCGGGTGCAGGTAAAAACCGGTCAGTTCGCAGGGCAGGAGTTTGATGCCATTAATCCGAACGGTTCACTGTTCGGTGCGGATTGCGAGGTTGGGACTCGTGTGATTGTCATCGTGAGCGCGACAGGAGACAATGCAGTGGTCACGGTATACAGTCTTGACCGTACATCCATCATCTATCTTTTTGCCATGTTTTTTGCTCTGGTGGTGTGCCTGCTTGGCGGAAAGAAAGGCATCAAATCTGTAATGAGCCTTGTTTTTGCAGGAATCTGCATTATTTACCTGATGTTTCCACTGATGTATCGGGGCATATCGCCGATTCTGATCACAATTATAGTGGCACTGCTTACAACGATTATGACTCTTGGTTTACTGGGGGGATTTTCTGCAAAGACGGCAGCTGCAATTGTCGGAACCACGAGCGGTGTCGTAATCGCGGCAATTGCGGCCTTGGTTTTTGGTAAAGCTGCCGGAATCACCGGGTATAATGTTTCAGATATCGAAACACTAAGTTATGTGGCGCAGAACAGTCAAATTCGGATTGGACAGCTGCTTTTTGCAGGAATTATTATTTCGGCTCTTGGCGCGACGATGGATGTGGGGATGTCAATTTCTTCTACGATTCAGGAGCTGCATGAAAGAAATCCGGAACTTGGAGGGAAAGAATTGTTTCTCTCTGGTATCCGTGTGGGACGGGATATGATGGGGACTATGACAAACACATTGATCTTTGCTTATGTGGGAGGGGCTCTTTCGACGCTTGTCACAAATTATGCCTATGATTTGAGTTATAATCAGCTGATGAATTCCTACACAATCGGTATTGAAATTATGCAGGGTTTATCGGGAAGTCTTGGAGTTGTTCTTACCGTGCCGGTTACCGCAGCAGTTGCGGCAATACTGATTGGGGGAAGTGCTGAGAAAAAGAGTTGCTAAGCAGCTCTTTTTTTATTGCATACATATATTGACAAAAGGAGTACAGCTGCTATAATAGAATTAAACATATGAACAATTACTCATATGATTAAATAAAAAACGGAGGATTCTGTTATGAAGAAAAGTTATAAGATTGAAGTGGATTGCGCAAACTGTGCAAATAAGATGGAAGAAGCGGCGAAGGCAACCACAGGTGTTAAGGATGCAGTTGTGAATTTTATGACACTTAAGATGAATGTTGAGTTTGAGGATGGAGTAGATGCTAAGATGGTGATGAAGGATGTTCTCAAAAATTGTAAGAAAGTAGAAGACGACTGTGAGATCTATTTATAGGAGAGGCATATGAATCAGAAACAGAAAAAAGTATTGATCCGTATTATTGTGGCAACGGTTTTCTTAATTGGTTTTTCCGTTATGACTATGAAGTTTTCGATAAACCATCGGATGGAACTGGTGATGTTTTTGATCCCATATCTGGTCATTGGTTATGATATTTTAAAAAAAGCCGGTAAGGGGATTATAAATAAGCAGGTATTTGATGAGAACTTTCTGATGGCGATTGCAACCATTGGTGCGATTGTACTGGGGGAATATAAAGAGGGTGTAGCTGTTATGCTCTTTTACCAAATCGGTGAGCTGTTTCAAAGCTACGCAGTCGGAAAAAGCCGCCGTAATATTAGTGAACTGATGGATATTCGTCCGGATTATGCAAATATTGAGCGGGATGGGCAGCTGGAAAAGGTGGATCCGGATGAGGTTCCTGTTGGCACAGTAATCATTGTAATGCCGGGGGAGAAGATCCCGATTGATGGTATTGTTGTGGAAGGAAGTTCGACGCTAAACACGAGTGCACTGACCGGGGAGAGTGTTCCCCGCGAGGTGGCAGCCGGAGAGGAAATCGTGAGTGGCTGCATTAATTTGTCGGGACTACTTAGGATTCGGACAACAAAAGAGTTTGGGGAATCCACGGTGTCCAGGATTTTGGATCTGGTCGAGAATGCAAGTTCAAAAAAGTCACGGTCTGAGAATTTTATTTCGAAGTTCGCACATTATTATACACCGGCAGTGTGCTATGGAGCATTGGCGCTTGCAGTGGTTCCACCACTTATAAGGATGGGATTTTGGGGACTCCCGGCTGATTTTGGTGTGTGGATTTACCGAGCACTGACATTTCTGGTCATCAGCTGTCCGTGTGCACTTGTAATCAGTATCCCACTCAGCTTTTTTGCAGGGATCGGCGGAGCGAGTGCGAAGGGAATTTTGATTAAAGGGTCCAATTATCTTGAGGCACTTGCTAAGACAAAGACAGTCGTGTTTGACAAGACAGGGACAATCACACAGGGGGTATTTGAGGTGTGTGGGATTCATGAGAATTCCTGCGAGTCAGGTAATTGTCCGAAGAAGTCGGGACACACGATAGGGTCTGAACAGGAGGAAGCGTTGCTTGAATATGCGGCACTGGCAGAATGCCACAGTACGCATCCAATCAGTCTCAGTCTGCAGAAAGCATACGGAAAGAAGCTGGATTACAGCAGAGTAAAGGGCGTGCAGGAAATCAGTGGTCACGGAGTGATTGCGGAGGTAGACGGACATCAGGTTGCTGCTGGAAATGATAAGTTGATGAAGAAGCAGGGGATTTCTTATCGTGATTGTAGTGGAACAGGAACCATAGTACATCTTGCTGTTGATGGAGAGTATGCGGGACATATTTTGATTTCTGATGTGGTAAAGCCTCATGCGGCGGATGCGGTGAAGGCACTTAAGGATGTAGGAGTGCACCGACTTGTCATGCTGACAGGTGATGATGACAAGGTTGCGGCCCATGTAGCTGCTGCAGTGGGAATTAGCGAGGTGCACAGCCGGTTACTGCCCGCAGATAAAGTCGCAAAGGTGGAAGAATTTTTGGCACAGAAAAAGGAAAAAGAGACACTTGCTTTTGTCGGGGACGGAATCAACGATGCGCCAGTACTCTCCCGGGCCGATATCGGGATTGCAATGGGGGCACTTGGCTCCGATGCGGCAATTGAGGCGGCAGATATTGTGCTGATGGATGATGACCCGCTCAAGATTGCCACAGCCATTCGTATTGCAAAAAAATGTCTTCGTATCGTGTATGAGAACATCTATTTTGCAATTGGCGTCAAGTTCATCTGTCTTTTGCTGGGGGCACTTGGGATTGCCAATATGTGGGTCGCAATTTTTGCAGATGTTGGAGTTATGGTGATTGCGGTGATAAATGCCATTCGCGCACTTTTTGTGAGAAAATAGCAAGCGAGGAAAAAAGATGAAAGAAGAATATATGCAGGACGATTGCTGCAGTGAAGTCAAGGTACATGAGGAACTGTTAAAAATAGTGAATGACACCATGCCGGAGGAGACGGAACTTTACGATCTGGCAGAACTTTTCAAAGTGTTTGGAGATTCCACCCGAATCCGTATCCTTTTTGTCCTTTTTGAGGTGGAGGTGTGCGTATGCGATCTGGCAGAGGCTCTTAATATGACACAGTCGGCAATCTCTCATCAGCTTCGCATTTTAAAACAGAATAAGCTTGTAAAAAGCCGCCGGCAAGGAAAATCTGTTTTTTATTCCCTTGCGGATGAGCATGTGCGCAGTATTATTGCGCAGGGGCGTGAGCATATTGAAGAAGAGTAATGGGATAAGTTATTCTTAATAATTGTTTAAGTTTCCTTAAAGATTCGCATTTTCCGAATATGAACTGCTATAATGAATAAAAATCGAATTATGTGCTAAGGAGGATGCAATATGGAAACAAATGAAATGCAGACAGAGGCCACTGTTTCAAAAAAGCATAAGGGCGGTGCATGGAAGGTCATTGTGGCAGTTGTCCTGATCATTGGTGCTGTTGGCAGTACAACGGTATCGGTGTTTAATCTTATGACGTTAAAGTCATATATCGCAAAGCAGGAAGAGGAAGAAAATCCGGAGACTACAGAAGATTATGTTAAGATTGCCGAGTCTTACGAGATTTTGCCTACAACGAACATTTCCGATGCCTATAAGTCTGGAGATACATCTGAACTTTCAGACAAGGAAAAAGAGACGCTTGACATGGCAAAAGCTGCCATTAAGGAGATGAAGATTAAAGATGATATGTCAGACTTTGAGAAAGAAAAGGCAGTCTATGATTGGATGACCTCTTCGCTGCAGCAGGATCGGGGAGCGCTCACGGTCATTCCGAGTACGCAGGAAGACTGTGATAAGCCATATGGTGTTCTGAAATATCACAATGCTGTATGTGTCGGCTATGCAACGACTTTCCGGATGTTTATGCAGATGATGGACATTGAGTGTATGGTGGAACACAATACGGAATGTTATCATTCGTGGAATCTTGTCAAGCTGGATGGAGACTGGTATATAACAGATATTTTTTCAGATGCGGGAAATGGTAATTATGCGCATTTTAATATGACTGATTCCATGTGGGGACAGGAACAGAACTGGGATCATGATTATTTTCCGGCTGCAAACTCTTTGAAATACAATATGGCATATCAGAATAAGAAGACCGCTGATAGTGTGTATGATCTTCCAAAGGTGTTGCGTGCTGCGATGGATGAGCAGCTTGGTTCTGTGATGATTGCTTTCAAGGAGGATATTGATGATGAGGATGCACAGATTGCCAGTGCAATCGCAAGCTCGATTGACAATATTCTGATGTCAGGTTCCTATAAAAATATGCCGTATGCACTTGGCGGATACAATTGGATTCAGGACCCGGAGGGTGACAGTTATCTGTTCAATGTATCGATGGGTACGTACAATACAGATGCAACAGCTGGTCAGAATCTAAGTGAAAAGCAGCAAAAGAAAATAGAAAAAGCAGTCCAAAAAGCATTTGAGGGACTGACTCCAATGGACAATGGTTATAGTATGGATGGTACGTACGAAGAGGAAACCGTAATGAATGAGGCTGTGGTTGAGGAAAAAGTGAAATAGGCAGGAGAACAGGCTTATGAAGAAAATCAAAAGGATAGCGGTAATCCTGTTGCTGGTGTTTTTGTGTGGTTGTGGCAGTGATTCGGCGAAAGAGACCGTCAGTATGTATGATTTGTGCGCTACAATGGAGGCAGCAGACAGCAGCCTTCCGGAGATGCTTTACGTGAGTAGTGAGAATGATACAGCTGATAAGCTTTTGGGGCATGTTTCGGATATGGATTATGATAAGGTGGATTGCTTTTTTGTAAGCTATTCGAAAGAGGCAAAAGCGGATGAGATTGTTGTGATTGCAGTAAAGGATAAGGCGGATGTTAATGAGGCAAAGCAAAGTCTTGAAGAACATCGGCAGAGCCGTATCCAGTTACTTGATCAGTATGAACCGGAAGAGGTCCGGAGTTTGGAGGATGGACTGATTTTTACAAAGGATCAATATGCGGTGCTCATAATCTGTGAAGATCCGGATTCTGTGCGCAAAGCATTTGAGGATGCTGTGGAATAGGATAAAAATGTTGTGGTGGCAGGACAAACAGGTCCTGCCACTATTTCTATGTGTATATTTTTGACTTTTTTATTGGTATTTGTAAATGGCTATGATAAAATGAACCTAAAAAGGGATGGAGAAGAAATTGAAAGAGATGCAAAAGAAAGCGTTGAGTTTGAAAAAAATATATGTGTTTATTATTTTCATAATGATCGTTTTAATCGGGATTGCTTATGCAGTCATAGACACTCCGGGATATGAGCCCGCGAAGGGGCAAACACCAAGGGAAATCTCCGCGCAGTCGCATATGGTCAGTTCCGGGGAGTTCGATATGTATCAGTTTGTGCTTGATTCGGAAGAGGATTATGACAACTGCCTTTTGTTTTACACCAATCATCAGGAGGTTCACGTATATTCATCGGGCAAGTTGATTTATTCCCGGGAAAAGTCGGATTCTCCATTTGGCCACACAACGGGGGATATTTGGAATCAGGTTGAGATTCCGAATGGTGCAACAGTGATTACTGTTATGATTACACCGGTTTATTCTAAAATAATTCAGAGAAATTTCCAGTTTTATCTCGGAAATTATATGGTAATGAATCAATTTATTATTCATGAATCTTTTCTGAATCTTCTGGTTTGCTTTATGATTATTCTGGTGGGCAGTTGTGCAATCATCTTTTGGCTTTTTTCAAGGCGAAGAGACAGACCGATGGACGAAGTCTTGTATTTGGGAATACTGATTGAACTTTTGGGATTTTGGTCATTGGGAGAGAATCTTTTTGTGGTTTATATCGGACAAAATCGGGCAGCTGCTTCCTATTTTTCCCATACATGTCTGATGTTGGCAGGTGTTCCGTTTGTACTGTTTTTCCGCAAATTTCTGCACTTGCATGATAAATATATTTATCGTATTGTGACTGGATACTGTCTGATCCAGATGTTTGTATGTCAGATACTGCAGTTTTTCAATATTTATGATCTTAAAGAGACCACTATTTTTACCCATGTGATGATAGTTTTATGTTTTGGGTATGTGATTGGTGGGATTGGCTTGAATCTGATTCGAGGACGGCATACTAGAAAGACTATTATAAATCTTGTGGGAATTTTGATTCTTGGGATGTCTACCGGAATGGATATGATTACCTACTATCTGGATCGTGAACATGCCAATCAGATTGGCAAATTTGGACTTCTTTTGTTCACGGTTCTTCTTGGTATTGAAACGGTACGGCAGGCACAGAAGTATCTGGATGAAGATCGGCATTTACAGATTTACCGTGAGATGGCCATCAAGGATATGATGACGGGATGTTATAACCGGAATGCTTATGATGAGGATATCAATAAGCAAAAAGAGCAGCGACAGCTGCAGATCATTACATTTGATCTGAATGAATTAAAAAGATGTAATGACCATTATGGACATCAGGCGGGGGATAAATATATTTGTGATGCCGCTTCAATCATTCGTGAAGTTTATGGTAAATATGGCCGGGTTTATAGAATTGGTGGAGACGAATTTTGTATTATAGCACACAGATTATCTGAAAATCGCCTGAGAACATTGCACACACTGCTTGCCAGTGAGGTACGGGAGTATAACTGTGGCAAGCCGGTGGTAAAGATGGGCATTGCGTATGGTTGGGCCGCTTACGATGAGCAGATGGATCAGAGCATTGAAGATGTCCGTTCCAGAGCGGATGAGAAGATGTATGAAGACAAGAAGAAATTGAAGGAAGAACATTGACAGAATTAGAAGAATATTACAATAAATTTAATGAAGAAAAACGTTTGGACAGTCGGCATGGCCGCGTGGAATATGTTACAAGCATGCATTATATCCATGATTGTCTTGATGAACTGGCAGAAGGCAGAAGCCGGGAGGAAATTCGTATTCTGGATATTGGCGCGGGTACGGGGCGTTACAGTGTTCCACTGGCTCAGGAAGGCTATGATGTCTCAGCTGTGGAACTGGTAAAGCATAATCTTGGACGTTTAAAGAAAAAGGGCAGCAATGTAAAGGCATATCAGGGAAATGCCCTCAATCTGAAGCGGTTTGATGATTCTGGTTTCGATTTGACATTGTTGTTCGGACCAATGTATCATCTGCATTCCCGGGAGGACAAGCTGACAGCCCTGCGGGAAGCAAAACGTGTCACGAAAAAGGGCGGCAGGATTCTGGTTGCATATATTATGAATGAGTTCAGTGTGATTACCTATGCCTTCAAGGAGCGGCACATTCTGGAGAGTCTGCGGGAGGGAATGCTGGATGAGAGTTATCACTGTACAGAAAAGGCCAATCCGCTCTACAGTATGGTGCGACTTGAAGATATTGAGTCATTGAATGCGGAGGCAGGACTTCATAGATATAGAATTGTTGCAGCGGATGGTGCAGCCAATTATATGAGACCTTTTTTGAATGCGCTGACAGAGGAGGAGTTTGAGGAATTTATCCGTTACCATCTGGCCACCTGTGAGAGAATGGATCTCATGGGAGCTAGTGGGCATACGGTGGATATTTTGATGAATGAGTGAATGTGCAGTGAATAAGGAGACATTATGAGAAACAAAATAACTGCGGTGGTTTTCTTCGGGGCAATGCTGCTGGCAGGCTGTGAATTGCCAACGGCACTAACGCAAACGCAGACCACTCAGGTAGATGCAGAGACGCTGGAGGTGCAGTCTGCGCAGATTCCGGAGGAGACGCAGGAACAGAAGGAAGAAACGAAGGAAACGATCATTCAGAAGGTCACTGTTACGGCGGTGGGGGATTGTACTCTGGGAGCAACACAGACCCATGGATATGCCGGCTCTTTTCATGATTATTATGACCGCTATGGGGAAGACTATTTTTTTGAAGGAGTGAGGGAGCTTTTTGAGACAGACGATTTTACACTGATTAATTTGGAATGTGTGCTGTCCAATTCCACGGACCGAGTAGAAAAAAAGTGGAACCTTAAGGGAAAACCGCAGTATGCTGGTATTATGACTGCAAGTTCTGTGGAGGGATGCAGCCTTGGGAACAATCATACATTTGATTATGGACAGTCAGGCCTTGATGAGACGCGGGAAATGCTGAATCAGGCCGGAATTATTTTTGGA
Source organism: Agathobacter sp. (assembly GCA_022775045.1). GTDB lineage: Bacteria > Bacillota > Clostridia > Lachnospirales > Lachnospiraceae > Roseburia. The sequence continues at coordinate 117,767 of JALFLB010000031.1, forward strand.
TTTAATGAGCATGTGGCAACTTATGAGACCGAATCCGGTATTGTGATTGGAATTGTTTCAGCCAGTCAGCTTTCGGCAGATGAAGTTCATGCAAATTATATCAGAGATGGAATTAAGAAGCTGCGGGAGGAAGGCGCGGATCTTGTTATTGCAAGCTGCCATTGGGGAATAGAGGGAGATCACTATCCGAATGATTATCAACAAAAACTGGCGCATCAGATTATCGACTGGGGAGCAGATGTTCTGATTGGAACGCATCCACATGTCCTGCAGGGAGTAGAGCTATATAAAGGGAAAGTAATCTGCTACAGTCTTGGTAATTTCTGTTTTGGTGGAAACCGAAACCCGAATGATAAAGATACGGCAGTTTTTCGGCAGACATATACATTTGTTGATGGGGTGTTGCAGAGCGATATTTCTGCCGATATGATACCATATAGCATTAGTTCGACAACTGCCAGAAATGATTTTCAGCCTACAATGGCGCAGGGGGAACGAAAGCAGTCGATTTTAGGGAAATTGAATGAATATTCTTTGCCGTACAGTGAAATCGGATTTGACAGCAATGGTAAACTAATGATAAGAGAGGGAGAAGAGTAAAATAGCAGGGGATGTCTATGTGGAAAAAAAGTGGGAGATATAAGAGGAATCATAACATGAATAATAATAATCCATTTTGTAAGGACTATCCGGTAACGAAAGAAATGTTTCCGATGACAGGTGGAAATGAAAATCTTGGAGACGGATTACATCCGCTTGATCATATTGATGGATTTGATGTGCGTCCGGGATTTTTCCGAATGAACGGATCCTATCAGTCCGCAGGAGGAGTTAGTTTTACGGTCAGCTCACACGGAGCGACTAGTTGTACGTTGCTTCTGTTTCATCCAATGGATGCAGAGCCATATGCAAAAATCCGAATTCCGGAGAGTTATCGAATCGGAGATACTTACTCGATTCTTGTGTTTGGATTAAAAATCGAGGAATTTGAATATGCATTTCAGTTTGATGGACCGTATGAACCATCAAAAGGAAATCTGTTTAATAGTGAGAATGTCATTCTGGATCCCTATGCAAAGGCGGTGACCGGGCAGAGAAAATGGGGAGAGAGACCAGAGGGTGGTAAGGATTTCGAGTATAAGGCGCGAGTTGTTAAAAGCAGCTTTGATTGGGGCAATATCGGACAGTTGAATCATCCCTTCGAGGATCTGGTTATCTATGAAACCCATGTGCGCGGATTTACAAAGGATTCCTCCTCCGGAGTAGAAGGCGGGGGGACGTTTGAGGGATTACGTCAGAAAATTCCGTATCTCAAAGATTTGGGGATCAATGCCATCGAGCTGATGCCGATTTTTGAGTTTGATGAGATGGAAAGTGCCCGTGTGGTTGATGGGGTTCAACTTTATAACTATTGGGGATACAATACGGTATCTTTCTTTGCACCGAATACGAGCTATGCTTTCCAGGAGGAGCATAACAGGGAGGGGGATGAATTAAAACGGCTGATTCGTGAACTGAAGGAAAATGGAATCGAGGTCATCCTTGATGTGGTATTTAACCATACGGCAGAAGGAAACGAAATGGGACCGAGCTTCAGTTTTAAGGGAATTGACAACAATATTTATTATATGCTCACGCCAGACGGTTATTATTATAACTTTAGTGGTTGTGGTAATGTCATGAACTGTAATCATCCGGTTGTTCGTCATTTTATTTTGGATTGTCTCCGCCATTGGGCGGTGGAATACAGGGTGGATGGATTTCGTTTTGATCTTGCATCCATTCTTGGAAGAGACCAGAACGGGGCACCGATGGAGAATCCGCCGATTTTGGAGGCTTTGGCATTTGATCCGGTTTTAAGTCATATGAAGCTGATTGCGGAGGCGTGGGATGCCGGTGGTTTATATCAGGTTGGGAGTTTTCCATCCTGGAATCGCTGGGCAGAGTGGAATGGACGGTATCGCGATGATATGCGCTGTTTCCTGAAAGGAGATCCGGGATCTGCCGGGCGTGCCGTGACAAGAATTACTGGATCTTCTGATATGTATGATCCTGTAAGCCGAGGATACAGTGCTTCAGTTAATTTCCTGACCTGTCATGACGGTTTTACTCTTTATGACCTGTATTCTTACAATGAGAAGCATAATGAGAAAAATGGCTGGAATAATACGGACGGTGATAATAACGGTCACAGCTGGAACTGTGGTGTTGAGGGAGAGACGGATGACCCGGAAGTGGAAGGACTTCGCTGCCGTCTCATAAAAAATGCTTTTGCGGCGCTTCTGTGCAGCAGGGGACCGGCTATGTTTCTTGCAGGAGATGAGTTTTGTAATACACAGTTTGGCAATAATAATGCATACTGTCAGGACAATATTATTTCATGGCTGGATTGGAATCGCTTGGACAAATATAAGGAAATTCATGATTTTGCCCGATTTATGATTCATTTTCGTGCAAAACATCCGATTTTACGCAAGGACACCAAGCCGGCAGTCTGTGGATTGCCGAGTATCAGCATTCATAACGGTGAGCCGAACCGCAGCTATACAGAGTTTGATTCTCATCTGATAGGAATTATGTATGCGGGACGAAATGAGGAGGACACGGATGATGATATAGTTTTCTATGGAATGAATTCTTTCTGGGAACCGCTTACAATGCAGCTTCCTCAGCTGCCAGCTGAATATAGATGGAAGATCGTAGCAAACACTTATTGTAAATATGAGGATGGAAAAGATTTTGAATTAGAGACGGAGCATGAGGGAACAAGAGTTGTGATTTTGCAGCGTTCCACGATTATTCTGGTTGCAGAACGTGTAACACCGGGAATATAAGTGATATGATAAAATGCTGTCGCAGGTACTGCGGCAGCATTTTTAGAGTGAATGATTTTTGTATGGGAATGGGTTGTCAGTGAGACCAATCAGGTAATCGGCCGAAACATCGAGGATGCGGGAAAGCCGCGCAAGATCTTCCACAGTGGGAGAACGGCGACCGGTCCGGTAACCGCTGATGGTCGATACGGATACAAACATTTTTTGGGCCAGAGCCTGGTTGGTGATGTCACGCATCATCATGATTTGTCTCAGTCGATTGCCAAAGGTTTTGAAATTGTATTTTTCTTTGCGTTTTTTCTCTTCCGTGTGCATAAAATCAATTTTAAGATACTTAAATTGGAAAAAAACGGAAAAACGCGATTCGCATACAAATTCTTATTATACAAGAAAACCTCTTGACTTATAAGAATTATATCCAGCCTCCGTCCAGTGTTAAAATCTGACCGTTTAGGTAGGTTGTCCCTTCAGCGAGGGAGAGTGCAAGTTCTGCGACTTCTGTGGGGTGTCCCATACGTCCGGCCGGAATTTCCTCTATGAGTGCAAGAAGCTCTTTCTCTGAAAAGCAGTGGTTCATATCTGTATCAATTACACCGCAGGCAATGGCATTGACCTGGATATTGCTCGGAGCCAGTTCCTTGCCGAGTGCTTTGGTAAAGGCGTTGAGACCGCCTTTACAGGCAGAATAGGCGACTTCGCAGGAAGCACCTGTGCTGCCCCAGACAGATGAAATGTTAATGATTCGTCCGGATTTGGTAGCTACCATAGAAGGTATGATGCACCGGCAGGTTGAGAATACAGATGTCAGGTTTGTTGCAACAATATGGTTCCAGTCATCAATTGTCATATCAGTTAGTAGACCTATATAAGAGATTCCGGCATTGTTGACGAGAACATCAATTTTATGAAAATACGTAAGGGCCTGAGATATCATATGCTCAATAAAATGATAATCAGCAACGTCCCCGGTGAAGGTAAGTACCTGAATATGATATTGGTGTTGTAACTGATCTGCCAGCATCATCAGTTCTTTTTGGGAGTTGTGGCAACAGAGAACCAGATTGTAGCCCGATTTTGCAAAGGTGTGTGCGAGCGCGGCACCAATACCGCGGGAGGCACCTGTAATAAGCGCTGTTTTGTTCATAAAATCTCCTTTTAATGCTGTTCTTATCGTAAAATGATTATACTGTTTTCTAATAAAAAAATCCATAAAATTTTACTGGACAAAGAGATATAGTTGTGATATTATAATTGGGCAGTTGTAAATCGGCGCGTGGCTCAGCTTGGTAGAGCGCTGCGTTCGGGACGCAGAGGTCGCAGGTTCAAATCCTGTCGCGCCGACTTTTCAAGGATTCCGGTACGAGATGTGTGAGAATCCTTGGCAGGGGCAGCCTCAGAGGTTTTCCGTTGGAAAGCTTCTGGGGTTTTTTTATAATTGCTTTTTGCCGTGAGAGGAGATGAGGTAAGGTGCAGCAAGTTGGGTGGAACAGGTTTGGAAAGTTCCGGTACATAGGAAAGGAGAGGAATAGTGAAGGAACAGAATAATACGCAAGATAAGCAGAAAAAGAAACGGGCAGCGCTGGAATGGGGTATTTACCTGGCTCTTTTGGCAGCAATTTTTATTATATTCCATTTCTTTTTGATGTTAGGTAGAATTCCCTCCGAGAGTATGGAGCCGACACTTATGGTGCATGACTGGACTATTGGTGACAGGCGCGCATATAATGAGTCCCAGCCTCAGAGGGGAGATATTATCATTTTTTATCTTGAGGAGGAAGATAGTTCGCTGGTGAAGCGGGTGATAGGATTGCCTGGTGAGACTGTGACCTTTGTGGGTGGGCATGTTTACATAGATGGAGAGCCTTTGGATGAGTCTGCGTATCTGGATGAAGCGATTGAGACAGATTGTGAGGAGACATTTGTTGTTCCGGAGGATTCCTATTTTATGTTGGGAGACAACAGAGAGGTGTCGCTGGATTCCAGATACTGGGAAGAACCTTATGTAAATAAAGAGGATATCCAGTCCAAGGTACTTAAAGTTATTCCATTTCATAAGCTGCCGTGGTTTTAGTGTTTACAACTGTCTTGACAGTAAGAGATCCGCTCTTTATACTGAAGAAAGTAGTAACGATATGCGAGACAATGTGATTTTTTATCCAAAATGAAAAGATAGGAGCATAACATATGTTTACAACAAGAGAACTGCAGGATGAAATTATCCGATTAAAAAAGCAAAAGGATATCTGTATTCTGGCTCATGCCTACCAGAGTCATGATATCTGGGAGGTGGCTGATTATGTGGGAGATTCCTATGGACTGAGCAAGCAGGCGGCAGAGGCAGGAAATAAGACCGTGCTGATGTGTGGCGTCCGTTTTATGGCTGAGACCGTAAAGATTCTTTCTCCGGAAAAGAAAGTGCTCCTGTCAAATCCGCAGGCAGGCTGTCCGATGGCGGAGCAGATGGATGTGGAGTTGATTTCGGGTGTCAAGGAGAAATACCCGGACTACACAGTGGTTGCCTACATTAATACCACTTCAAAACTGAAGACTATTTGTGATGTATGTGTGACCTCCTCCTCGGCAGTACAGATTGTAAAGAATATTGAGAATAAAAATATTCTGTTTATTCCGGATTGTAACCTGGGGCGCTGGGTGGCAGATCAGGTACCGGAGAAGAATATCAAGCTGTTGCAGGGGGGGTGTCCGACACATGTGCGTATGTCGGTGAAGGATGTCGAAGCAGCAAAGTCTGCACATCCTGACGCTCTTCTTCTTGTACATCCGGAGTGTTTGCCGGAGGTGACTCAGAAGGCGGATTATAAAGGCAGTACTACCGGTATTATGGATTTTGCAAGAAAGAGTGATGCAAAAGAATTCATCATTGGTACGGAGAACAGCATTGTGCAGCATTTGCAGTATGAATGCCCGGATAAGAAATTCTACCCGCTTTCAAAAGATTGTGTCTGTCATAATATGAAGCTTACCACATTGGCAGATGTCTACCACTGTGTGCTTGGCACAGGTGGGGAGGAAATCAATCTGGAGCCGGATGTGATGGAAAAAGCCCGTCGCTGTATTGATACGATGCTGAGCTTGGGACAATAGAAAAGAGTATCTTGACGGGGGTAGTATCACCTGTAGTCAGTGTATAAGTTTCGCCTTCGGAAAGCTTTGGGCAGCTTACGGCTACACTGTTGTAGCCTTTGGAAGGAGAACAGGACACGAGAACATTGCCATTTGAATCGGTCAGGGATAATTCACCCTCTGTCAAGGTGTCGGATACAGTCACAAGCATGCTCCCTTGGGTGGAATCTGTGCTAAAGTTTTGTGCCATTCCGCTGGCACCAACTGCTACTAAGGTTCCGCCAGAGATGGTGGCAGTGCCGGCATAATCCAGTGCACCATTTCCGCCGTTGATTAGGATTACATTGGAATCGTTTGATTGATCGAATCCAATGCCGTTGTGCTCACCACCTTTTTTATCAAAGGAATTATCAGGAAACGGCATTTGCTACATAGATGAATCCTTTTTCTTTTGTTCCATCACGCAGCGTGATAAGAAAATCATATCGTGAAAACCTTAAACAGACTTTAAAGAGAATCTTAAATGAAAATTAATTGACTCGAATGCACATTTTATATAGAATGTGTAGTGAAGATTTGTTAACAGAAAAAGGAGGAGATAACATGATTTGTCCAAAATGCGGAAGTGAGATGAATGATGGAAGCGCTTTCTGTACAAAGTGCGGAGCTGCGTTAGGTGAAAATGCACAGAATAATAATGGAAATCCACAGGGGAATCCACAGAACGGTAACCCTCAGATGGGAAATCCACAGATGAATAACGGAATGCCATATGGAAATCCACAGTCAAACAACGGAATGCCATATGGAATGCCTCAGCAGCCATATGTGGATCCGAAGGATCACACAGCTGAGTTTGATGCGAAGGATATTTCAGACAACAAGGTAATGGCAATGCTGCCATATCTGATGGGTACCATCGGTATCATCATTGCACTGCTGGCATCCAGAGAGTCTGCCTATACATACTTCCATGTACGTCAGGCGCTTAAGATTTCGGTAGTGACCATTTTGGTCAGCCTGATTACAGCTGTGCTCTGTTGGACGATTATCGTTCCGATTGCAGGTGCAGTTTGTGCAATTATTCTACTGGTTGTACGAATTATCTGTTTTTTCCAGGTATGTTCCGGAAAAGCAAAGGAAGCAGCAATTGTCGGAAGCTTTGGATTTTTAAAGTAATGGAATTGACTGTCAATAAAAGAAGCCGTTCGCAGGAACGGCTTCTTTTTTTATAATCGGACGAAAAAGGTGATGGATTTTCCATCTTTCATTTGAATATTTGATGGCATTATCCAAAAGAAGAGAGACCAGCTGGCGGATCATCCCTTCATTTCCATAATAGATAAGTTCCGGTTCGATGTTCAGTGTTAACGTTTTGCTACAGGCGGCAGCCAATGGAACAAATGGCTCCGCTTTCCATTAATGCAATGATTGAATAACCAAGTCCTCGTGTCGAACGAATCTGTGCCTGACGCCTTGTGAGTGCACGAATACGTGCTAAAAGTTCTTTCATGGAAAAAGGCTTGGTCAGGTAATCGTCTGCACCATTGTCGAGTCCGTTGACACGGTCGTCAATTTCTGAGCGTGCGGTCAGTAATAGGATGGGAAGATTGCTGTTTCTGGCACGTAGCTTTTTCATCTTCCGCAAGTAGTAGTCTCATGGGGGGTCCTTCTTTCTTCCGTTCTTTCTTATATTCATTTTACCATGTTTGTACCGATAGAATAAACCCGTAACTTTAAGTGAAGTTAAAAAATGCGCCATACATAATTTTTACTTTAAATTTACATCATTATGGTTATGCATTTTACACATGCCCGATAAGATAGCAGCTGTAAAGTAAAACATTTGAAAAAAGAAAAGAGGAAGAAAACATGAAAAACAAACTTGTGAAAATGATGGCTGTACTTACAGCAACAACAATGGTGGCAGCAGGCGTAATCGGATGCGGCGACAGTAACACGGATGATGTGAACGCGAATGCAGATACACAGACAACAAGTGATACAGACACAACGGCTGAGGAGGATACAACGAACGATACAGCGGAGCTGAGTGGAACGGTCACTCTTGCAGGAAGTACCTCCATGGAGAAATTGGCAAACGCATTGGCAGAGGCATTTATGGAGAAAAATCCAAATGTCAGTGTCACTGCTGAGTTTACTGGTTCCAGTGCAGGACTTGAGTCTCTTGCAGCAGGCAGTGTTGATATTGGAGATGCTTCCCGTGCACTTTCTGATGATGAGAAAGCAACAGGGGCAGTTGAAAATATTGTAGCCATTGATGGGATTGCAATGATTACAGATACGGCAAATACGGTAACGGATATTTCATCCGAAGATCTTGCAAAGGTGTACAAGGGAGAAATTACAAACTGGAAGGACCTTGGCGGAGCAGATGAGCAGATTGTAGTCATTGGCCGTGAGGCAGGTTCCGGTACACGTGATGCATTTGAGGAACTGATGGACGTTAAGGATGCCTGCAAGTATGCACAGGAGCTGGATTCTACAGGCGCAGTTCTGGCAAAGGTAGCAGCAACACCGGGAGCAATCGGTTATGTATCATTAGATGTTGTAGACGATACGGTACTTGCACTGCAGCTGAACTCTGTGGATGCTACTGAGGAGAATATCTTAAAGGGCGACTATGTATTGCAGAGACCATTTGTTATGGCAACTATGGGAGAAATCACAGAGCAGAATGCAAATGTTCAGGCATTTTTTGATTTCATTCATTCTGCAGAGGGACAGGAAGTAATTAAGTCTGTCGGTCTGATTATTCCACAATAGTAAGGACTCGGTGAAAGAGAGGAAGAACATATGAAAAACGGCAAAGCAAAGTCGATTGTCGAGTGGACCGCAAATGTGATTTTTCTGGTTTGCGCAGCGTTTGCCATTGTAGCAGTTCTTTCCATAACAGTTTATATGATTGCAAAAGGAACCCCGGCGCTGGCAAAGGTCGGGGTGACTGACCTGTTATTTGGAACTGTATGGCAACCGACTGCGGAGCAGCCATCTTACGGCATTCTGTATATTATTCTGACTTCGATTGCTGGTACAGCAATTGCAATTTTGATAGGGGTGCCGATTGGCCTTTTTACAGCAGTGTTTATTACGGAAGTTGCAAACAAGAGGGTTGCGGCAATTGTACAACCGGCAGTAGAACTTCTGGCAGCAATCCCGTCGGTCATCTATGGACTGCTTGGAATGATGATATTAAATCCTCTGATGTACCGTATCGAAAAGCATATTTTTGTGGGAAGCGAAACGCATCAGTTTACCGGAGGTTCTAATCTTTTGTCGGCTATTATTGTACTGGCAATTATGATTTTGCCGACTGTGATTAATATTAGTGTGTCATCAATCCGGGCGGTGCCGGCACATTTAAAGTCTGCATCACTGGCTCTTGGTGCAACACACATACAGACTATTTTTAAGGTGATGATTCCAGCAGCAAGATCTGGAATTATGACTGGCGTGGTGCTTGGAATCGGGCGTGCGTTAGGCGAAGCAATGGCTATTAATATGGTGGCGGGCGGATCTGTGAATATTCCTCTGCCGTTTAATTCTGTGCGTTTCCTGACAACGCAGATTGTCAGTGAAATGAGCTATGCAGATGGACTGCACCGTCAAGTACTTTTCACTGTTGGACTGGTACTGTTTTTCTTCATAATGATTATCAACCTGATCCTTGCAAAGGTGGAGAAGAAAGGAGTGCTGGAAAATGACTAGTATCAACACAAAAAAGAGACATCCGGCAGATGTTCTGATGTATATTGCAATCTATCTGTGTGCCGCATTTTCCGTGGCCCTGCTTCTCGGAATCATTGGATATGTTCTGGTAAAGGGCGTGAGCAGCGTCAGCTGGGAATTCTTGACTTCGGTTACTTCTGTGCTGCATGGAACAACAGGTATTGCCGGTAATATCGTGAATACTATTTATATTATTCTGATTACTATGCTGATTGCAACGCCGATTGGTGTAGGGGCAGCCGTTTATCTCAATGAATATGCAAGGCCGGGGAAGCTTGTAAGTTTAATTGAGTTTGCGACGGAGACACTTTCCGGAATCCCGTCAATTATTTTCGGCCTGTTTGGTATGATGTTTTTTGGACAGACACTTGACCTGAGTTATTCGATACTGACCGGTTCTTTCACGATGGTTCTCATGGTGCTTCCGCTGATCACAAGAAATACGCAGGAGGCTTTGAAGACAGTGCCTGACAGCTATCGGAACGGCGCAATCGGACTTGGCGCGGGAAAGTGGTATATGATTCGCACGATTCTTCTTCCATCTGCGATGCCGGGAATTATTACCGGGGTCATTCTTGCAGTCGGAAGAATTGTGGGAGAGTCTGCAGCGCTTCTTTTTACAGCGGGAAGCTCAGGATTAATGCCGAAGGGATTTACGGATCTTTTGAGAAAAGCAACGCAATCAGGTGGAACGCTGACCATTCAGTTGTATTTGAGTGCTACAAAAGGTGAGTTCGGCGTTGCGTTCGGCATTGCGTTAGTACTTCTGATCATTGTATTAGGCATTAATTTCCTTACGAAAGCGCTGGCTAAAAAATTTGATACCGGAAGGACCTGATGCCGTTTCATATTTGAGAGATGAGGAGAAAAGAATGGAAAAAAAGACAAAAATAGTGGTCAAAAATCTTGACCTGTATTATGGACAGACCCATGCGCTCAAAGATGTCAGCATGAACATCCGTGAGAAGTGTGTGACTGCTTTTATCGGACCGTCAGGATGCGGAAAATCTACATTCGTAAAGACATTAAACCGCATGAATGATTTGGTTGATAACGTGCGGATTACCGGCGAAGTGAAGCTGGATGATGAAGATATTTACGCCGAGAGTGTGGATACCACAGTTCTTCGGAAGAAAATTGGTATGGTGTTCCAGCAGCCAAATCCGTTTCCAATGAGTATTTATGACAATATTGCCTATGGACCGCGCGTACATGGAATCAAGGATAAGGCAAAGCTTGATCAAATCGTGGAGGAAAGTCTGCGTGGAGCTGCTATATTTGATGAGGTGAAGGACCGGTTGAAAAAGTCGGCACTGGGACTTTCCGGCGGTCAGCAGCAGAGAATTTGCATTGCGAGAGCGTTGGCAGTAGAACCGGAGGTGCTTCTCATGGATGAGCCTACCTCAGCACTGGACCCGATTTCAACATCCAAGATTGAGGAATTAATGGAGGAATTGAAGAAAAAGTACACAGTTGTTGTTGTGACTCACAACATGCAACAGGCAGTGCGTGTTTCTGATGATACCGCATTTTTTCTTGTTGGAGAGATGGTGGAGTTTGGCGATACCAAAACGCTTTTTTCGTACCCAAAGGATAAAAGGACAGAGGATTATATTACAGGGAGGTTTGGCTAATGCGTTCAAAATTCGACGAGCAGCTTAATATGCTCAATCAGGAAATGATGCACATGGGATCCATGATCGAGGATCGGATTCAAAAGGCGATAGAGGCACTGATTGATCAGAATACAGGGCTTGCACAAGAAATTATGGAATCGGATAACGAGGTGGATCGGGAACAGAAAATTATAGAGAATATCTGTTTTAATCTATTGATGCAGCAACAGCCTGTAGCACGGGATCTGCGTGTGATATCGGCGGCAATGAAGATGGTCACGGATATGGAGCGGATCGGTGATCATGCGGCAGATATTTCGGAGATTACGATTATGATGGCAAAGACTTCATATGCTCAGCAGCTGGATGATATAAAGAAAATGGCCACGGAGACTGTTTTCATGCTGATCCGGAGTGTAGAGGCTTATGTGGAAAAGGATATGGAAAAGGCAAAAGCTGTCATCGGGCATGATGATATTGTGGATGAACTGTTTGATAAGAATAAGTCGGAAATTATTGATATGATTCATAAAGATCCGTCTAACGGTGAGCAGGCAGCCGATTTACTGATGGTTGCAAAATACTTTGAGAGGATTGGTGATCATGCAACGAATATTGCGGAATGGGTTATTTTTGCGTTGGATGATAAGAAAAACAAGTCTGGAAAATAATTTTACGTAGATTTTACATAAAGACTCCGACAGATTTTACATACTATTTGTATCATTCAATTGTAAAGAAACAATATAGAAAATGTAAAGTCTGAAGGAGAATAAGTATGGACATATTTGGAATTCTGACAATGATTGGCGGACTTGCCATGTTTTTGTACGGAATGAATGCAATGGGGGACGGACTCGCAAAACTCTCTGGAGGAAAGCTTGAGCAGATACTCGAGAAGCTTACGTCAAAGAGAATTATGGCCGTCCTGCTTGGCGTTGCCGTAACAGCCGTGATTCAGTCCTCGTCGGCGACGACAGTTATGGTGGTCGGATTTGTGAATTCCGGCATTATGAAGCTGTCGCAGGCAGTTGGGATTATTATGGGAGCCAATGTTGGAACAACGGTGACATCATGGCTCTTATCGCTGACAGGAATCGAAGGATCGAGCCTGTGGGTTCAGCTGTTAAAGCCGTCCTCATTTGCGCCGGTGCTTGCAGCAATCGGTATCATAATGACGATGTCTGCAAAAGACAATAACAAGAAAAAAGATATTGGCAATATTCTGGTTGGTTTTGCGATTCTGATGTTTGGAATGGAGACTATGAGCACCGCCGTAGAGCCTCTTGCAGAGAATGAGTCTTTTACCGGTCTTCTTACGATGTTTTCCAACCCGATTCTTGGTATGATTGCAGGGCTGATTCTGACCGCAGTTATTCAGAGTTCGTCAGCGTCTGTGGGTATTCTGCAGGCACTCTGTGCAACGGGAGCGGTTGGATATCGGACTGCAATCCCGATAATTATGGGACAAAATATTGGAACTTGTGTAACGGCACTGATTTCCTCTGTGGGAGCAAATCGTAATGCGAAGCGTGCATCGATGATCCATCTGTATTTTAACTTGATTGGGACAATTATCTTCATGGTGGCGTTTTATGCATTGGATGCATTTGCTGGAGGTTTTGCATTTATGAATAACGCTGCAAATCCAGCCGGAATTGCGGTAATTCACAGTTTATTCAATATTGGGGCACTGCTGATTCTTTATCCATTTGGAAATAAGTTGGTGAAGCTGGCAGAGCTTACGATTCCGGAGCGTGCGGATGAAAAGATGCAGGAGCCGGATGAGTTTGCAAGACTTGACGAACGATTTTTGGAGAAACCGGCTTTTGCCATGGAACTGTGCCGCAATGCAGCAGCCAAAATGGCAGAGGAGGCAAGAGATTCACTTTATCTTGCATTGGAGAACTTAAAATCGTATAGTGAAAGTAACGTAGCGCAGATCGTTACAATGGAGGAGAATGTTGACCATTACGAGGATATGCTCGGAACATATCTGGTCAAACTCAATAACTGTGACTTGTCGCAAAATGACAGCCGTACGCTTTCTATCCTGCTGCATTGTATCGGTAATTTCGAGAGAATCTCTGATCATGCAGTCAACATTACAGAGTCTGCGCGTCAGATGCAGGAAAAGAAGATGGAATTTTCCAGAAAGGCAATAGAAGAAATGACAGTTTTTTCCGGGGCGCTGCACGATATTGTCGGGGAGACCATTGCAGCTTTTGAAAAAGGCAATTTGGATGAGGCAAGGAGAATCGAACCATTTGAGCAGGTGATTGACCGAATCAGTATTGAAATGAAGCAACGCCATATAAAGCGACTGCGCAAGGGAAAGTGTACCATCGAACTGGGATTGGTTTTGGAAGATATCATTACCAATTTCGAGCGGATTTCGGATCATTGTTCCAATATTGCAGTGTGCATGATAAGAGTAAATGAAGATGGTTTTGATACACATGAGTATCTGGATATCATCAAAGAGGAAAAGGCTCCGTGGTTTGAGGAGGAGTATTATACTTTATCAAATCGCTACGTTCTGCCTTCCAAGAAGAAAAACTGACATACAGTTAAGGAGAATACTATGGCACTGATTTATATTGTAGAAGATGATGAAAATATTAGGGAAATTGAGACAATTGCATTAAAGAATAGCAATTACATGGTCTGCGCTTTTGAAAAGGCAAAGGATTTTTATAAAAAGCTGGAAGATATTATGCCGGATCTGGTTCTGCTGGATGTGATGCTCCCGGATGAGAGCGGTTATGATATTGTCCGCAGGCTCAGAAAGAATCCGATGACGAAGCGTCTGCCTGTCATTATGGTGACAGCTAAGACGGCTGAGATGGATATGATTAAAGGTCTGGATGATGGTGCAGATGATTATATCAAGAAACCATTCTCTATTATGGAATTGATTACGCGTGTGAAGGCCTTGCTTCGGAGGACGGAGACAGATGATATTAAGTTGCTTCAGCTGGATAATATCATGCTGGATCATGAGCGCCATATGGTGTTTGTGGACAATCAGACCATTGAGCTTACCTTTAAGGAATATGAACTGCTACGTCTTCTGATGACAAATCAGAATGTTGTACTTTCCCGGGAGGTTATTATGAGACATGTCTGGGGAACAGAGTTTGAGGGAGAATCCAGAACTGTTGATATGCATATTAAAACCCTGCGACAAAAACTTGGAAAAGCAGGGGGAAGAATTCGTACTGTGCGCAATGTTGGATATGTGATTGAATAACAGATGTACGATAGGCGGCGAAGCTGTGTATGGATGCAAGGAGATAAGGATGAAACACAAAATTAATGTGCGATTGATTTTGACTGCGGTGCTGGGAGTTTTGGCAACGCTGGTCAGTATGACGCTGATTTACTATACTCTTTTTCAGAGGCAGGTGCGAAAGGATTTGCAGGTTAATGCACAGATTTTGAGTGAGGCAGGGATTTTTACTAAGGAGTCTGGCAGTACAGAGTTTGAGAAAAATTTTCATATTGACGTGGAGGAGCTTCGGGTCACATGGATTGATACAGACGGAACGGTCCTGTACGACAATGATGCCAGTGCCAACAGTCTTGTTAATCATGCGGACCGTCCGGAGGTAAAGGAGGCATGGCAGAATGGAGAGGGAGAGTGTGTGCGTAATTCCGATACCATGAAAATGAATACCTTTTACTATGCATTGCGTCTGGACGATGGAAGTGTGCTTCGTGTGGCGACAGAAGCACGTAGCATCATGAATGTGTTTTTGACTGCATCACCAATTATTCTATTGATTTTGATTCTGATCATTCTGTTGTGTGTGATTCTTGCACATTTTCTGACGAGACAACTTTTGCGTCCAATTGAGGTTATGGCGGAAAATATGGAGGATACTTCGAAAATACCGGAATACAAGGAATTGGTTCCGTTCGTGAATACCATTCGTGCGCAGCATGAGAATATCTTGATGGCGGCAAAAGTGCGGCAGGATTTTACCGCAAATGTTTCTCATGAACTGAAGACACCGCTTACTGCCATATCGGGGTATGCCGAGCTTATTGAAAATCACATGGTTGACCCGGGACAGGAGACCCGGTTTGCGCAGGAAATTCAGCAGAATGCCAACCGTTTACTTTCTTTAATAAATGATATTATCCGCCTGTCGGAGCTGGATAGCAGTGAGGGAGATACACTGAATTTTGAGCAGATGGATCTTGACGAGGTGGCAAGGGAATGTGTCAAAGGATTACAGGTTAATGCGGCAGCACGCAATGTCACTTTATCCTATGAAGGGGAGGTCTGTGAGCTCCGTGCAAATCGTGATATGATGGGAGAACTGATTGATAATCTTGGACAGAACGCTATTCGTTACAACAATGAGGGTGGGACAGTACATATACAGGTCACACATGAAAACGGAGAGCCGGTCCTTATTGTTACAGATAACGGAATTGGTATTCCGAAGGATCAGCAGGAGCGTATTTTTGAGCGATTTTACCGCGTCGATAAGAGCCGGTCGAAACAGACTGGCGGTACAGGGCTGGGACTGGCCATTGTTAAACATATTGTGGCATTGCATGATGCGCAGATTAATCTGGAGAGTGAACCGGGCGAGGGAACGACAATACGTGTTACTTTTTAAAACGATTTTGAAAAAGGGGATTTGTTTACAAATCTCCTTTTTTGTGGCATAATCGGGAAGATAGATTGAAAAAGAAAGAGGCGAAAGAAAATGTATCAGGAAATATCACAATTACTGATGTATGGAGATCTGGAGGAGGATTCGATTCTCTATCAGATGGGAGAAATTTTTGGAAGATATGCGGCCGGGGAATATAACAAGACTGGATTGGTGCGTGACATTAACACACAGGTAAAGCGAATCCTCAAGGTGGCAACAGATTATGGATTTGACGATAATCTGTGGCACAACTACCTGACATTTTTCCTGATGATGAGTGAGAACCCATTCAGTATGACCTGTGAGAAAGTCGGTGCCAGTGATGGAAGTGTCAATGCGCTGGTACAGAATGATTTCCGCATTTTCAAGGAGCTGTTTGAATATGATTTCGGACCAATTGAGCGGGATCTTGGAATCAGCTGTTTTAGTCAGATTTCTAATTATAAAGCGATTCATAAAAAAGATCTGATGTATAACAAGAATGTAAGTGAGAAGGTGCGGGCACTCAGCAGGCAGCTGGAGGCGGCGAAGGATGAGAAAGAATTCTTTGATGCGGTGACCGGTTTTTATAAAGATTACGGTGTAGGAATGTTTGGATTAAACAAGGCATTCCGGATTGACGATACCCCAAATGGAGACTTTACCTTCCGTGCAATCAATAATATGGATACTGTCATGCTGGATGACCTGGTGGGCTACGAGATTCAGAAAAAGAAGCTTGTGGATAATACGGAAGCCTTCGTGCAGGGAAAGAAAGCCAATAATGTGTTATTGTTTGGGGATAGTGGTACGGGTAAATCTACCAGTATCAAGGCAATCGTTAATCAGTATTACAAGGATGGTCTGCGCATGATTGAGATTTATAAGCATCAGTTTAAATATCTCTCTGAAATTATTGCAGAAATCAAGAATCGTAATTATAAATTCATTATCTATATGGACGATCTGTCTTTTGAGGAGTTCGAGATTGAGTACAAGTTCCTAAAGGCAGTTATTGAAGGCGGCGTTGAGACCAAGCCGGAGAATATTTTAATCTATGCAACTTCCAATCGGCGTCACCTGATTAAGGAAAACTGGAATGACCGCAACGACCAGGAGAACTCGAATGATCGGCATCATTCTGACACTGTGGAAGAGAAACTGTCTCTGGTCAACCGTTTTGGTGTTACCATCAATTATTCTAAGCCGACACAGAAGGAGTATTTTGATATTGTTCTTAATCTTGCAAGACGCGCAGGTGTTACCATGGAGGATGAAAAGCTGAAGCTGGAAGCTAATAAGTGGGAACTTGCTCACGGAGGTATTTCCGGACGTACGGCGGAACAGTTTGTCAATTATCTGGCATCTCAGCCGGAGGCGTTTAAGTAGCTAAAAAGGAGAAAATATGTTATATCAGATTTGTCACGGAGCCGTCGCCTTTGCGGATGATGTGATTCTGCACGACATCAATTTTGAAATCAGAAATACAGAAAAAGTTGCCGTGGTCGGTCGCAACGGCTGTGGAAAGACAACCCTTCTTAAGCTGATCAGTGGGGAAGTGGATCTTGACAAGCGAGACAGTGATGAAGATATCTTTATCGCTAAGGCAGGAAATCCGCAGATCGGATATTTAAAGCAGATTGCTTTTGAAGATCCATCTGTTACGTTAGAGCAGGAGATTCGAAAGGTTTTTGCCCCGATGGAGAAGCGCAAAAAGGAGCTTGAAGCGGCAGCGGCAGCCCTTGAGCACGATTATTCCGAGGAAGCAGTAGCGCGTTATACTGCAATGGAGGAAGCTTTTAAGGAGGATGGCGGTTACTATTTTGAAAAAGAGTATGATGTACTGATCCGTAAGTTTGGTTTCTCCGAGGAGGAGAGAAAGAAGCCGCTGTCGGAATTTTCCGGAGGACAGCAGACGAAGATTGCGTTTATTAAGCTTCTTTTAAGTAAGCCGGATATCCTTCTTCTCGATGAGCCAACGAACCATCTGGATATTACCACCATTGAGTGGCTGGAAAGTTATCTGAAAAATTATCCGAAAGCGGTGGTTGTTGTGTCCCATGACCGTATGTTTCTTGACAATATCGTGGATGTGGTTTACGAGATTGAATATGGTACGGCAACACGCTATCCGGGAAATTACACAAATTTTATGGCACGAAAAAAGGAAAACTATGAGAAGCTGATGAAGGATTACAACGCGCAGCAAAAGGAAATTGCGCGTCTGCAGCGTATGGTGGACCGTTTTAAAAATAAACCGACTAAAGTCTCTATGGCACATTCCAAGGAGAAGGCTATCGAGCACATGGTAAAAATTGAGGCACCGGACCGCTTTGACACCCGCACATTTCATGCCAATTTCCAGCCGGAAAGGGAGACAGGAAACGATGTTCTTATGGTGTCGAATCTGGATATTGGATATGATCATCCACTTTCTACGGTCAGCTTTGATCTCAAAAAAGGAGAGAAGCTTGGAATTTTAGGTGGCAACGGACTCGGAAAATCCACACTTCTTAAGACGCTTGTGAACAAGCTTCCGGCACTCGGGGGAGAGTATCGTTTTGGAACAAATGTGCAGATTGGATATTTCGACCAGCAGATGGCAATGTATTCAAGTAACAAGACGGTGTTGGATGATTATTGGGATGAGTTCCCAAACCTTACTGAGACCGAGGTGCGTAATGCACTGGGGGCATTTCTTTTTTCCGGGGATGATGTTTTCAAGAAAATTGATATGCTTTCCGGAGGAGAGAAGGTGCGGTTGGCACTATGTAAAATATTAAGGCGCCGTCCGAACGTCCTTGTCCTTGATGAGCCAACCAACCATATGGATATTGTCGGCAAGGAGACACTTGAGAGTATGCTTAAAAGTTTTTCCGGCACACTGATTTTTGTTTCTCACGATCGTTATTTCGTGCGAAAGGTGGCGGACCGTCTGCTTGTTTTTGAGGATGGGACGACCCATTTATATCAGTTTGGTTACGAAGAATATCAGGAAAAGTTAGACCGTGAGGCTCAGGAGATGGCAGACAGTTATCGCAAAACTCCGGCAGCGCTTGGAGGTTTGATCAGTCAGAACGGTTCACCATCGGTTGTAGATAATGTCGGGAAAAAAGCCTACCATAATCCGGGGAAGGAGCGCTCCAGACTCGAAAAGAAAGTTAAGAGGGCAGAGGAGAAACTTGCAGTGAAGGAGGAAAAACTCGAGCTGCTCAAAGCAGAACTGCTACGCCCGGAGTACCAGTCCAGCTACTCCAAACTGACAGAGATTCAGGCTGAGATTGATGCTATGGAGGAAGAGATCATGGCCGATATGGAAGCGTGGGAAGAGTTGTCTCAACAGCTAGAGAAACTAGAGATATAGAAGTATAAAAAACGCATAAATTTTTCGGAAATGCTTTGCCTTTTTTGGTACTTATGTTATAATACATACATGATACTTCATGTATCAAATACACAGCAAAGGGGTTGGGCATCATGAGAATCACAATTACCGGAAGAAATATTGAACTGACAGAGGGACTGAAAGCGGCGGTGGAAGAGCGGCTTGCAAAGCTGGAGAAGTACTTTACACCGGATACGGATGTCTTTGTTACGCTGAGTGTGGAGAAGGAGCGTCAGAAGATTGAGGTAACGATTCCGATTAAGGGACATATCATTCGTTCCGAGCAGGTAAGCAATGATATGTATGTTTCGATTGATTTGGTTGAGGAGGTTATTGAGCGGCAGTTAAAGAAGTACCGCACCAAGCTTGTTTCCAAGAAAATGAATGCGGCAGAGAACTTTAATGCAGCATTTGTTGAGGCGGACGATGACGATGATGAAGAGGTTAAGATTGTTCGTACCAAGAGATTTGGTATGAAGCCGATGTATCCGGAGGATGCATGTGTGCAGATGGAACTTACCGGACATGATTTCTTTGTATTCCGCAATGCAGAGACGGATGAGGTCAATGTTGTATACAAGAGAAAAGGCAATACTTACGGACTGATTGAGCCGGAGTGCTAATCGGTATACAGGGTGATTGCCCCCTAAAGGTATATTATAACAGATTTCGGAAGGAGCATCCCAAAGGATGCTCCTAATTTTGTACAATTATGCAACAAAAAAGGAAGTCGTCAGCATTGCGACTTCCTCCGCATAAATTCAGATAGGGATCGTGTTGTTTATGGTTGTATCGCTGCCCCGCGATTCAGTTCCATATGGCGAAGCAGTTCGGTCATCTGTTCAAAGAATTTCCTGCCGAAAAAATTCTTCTCGGTCAGATAACTTCCATATTTGTAAAGTATTTCTTTGAGTTGTTCGGTCTCGGACAACTCCACTTCAAAAATGAATTGCCTTAATAAAATCATACGCTCATCATCCAATGTTAGGAGCCATTGCTTAAGCTGCTCCAAAAAGTCATCCTGGCATATGATAAACTGCACATATCGTCCTATCGTATTGTCATTATAAATTTCTGTTGTTCTCCTTTTTACTATTATTCCTTTGTAATCCTACCTTCTTTATGCTGGAGTCCGTTCCCCAATACAGGCTCTATTTGAAATTTTAATCATTTGATTTTCACTTGTAAAGACGCGAAATGCGTGTACATTATGAACAAATCAGGAGGGGATAAGGGATGGCGCTGAGTGCTGGAAACTAGATAAATCGTGCGCAAAAATACAGAAGGTCTTGTTTTCTGACAGAGAAGAAGTCTATAATAGGTACGTGAATCAAATGAACAATTGTGATAGAGGAGAGTGTGTCATGGATATCGTAGTTTTAGCCGGTGGGCTTAGTACGGAGCGAGATGTGTCATTTAAGACAGGAAGTATGGTAGCCGCTGCACTTCGGGAGAATGGACATCGTGTCATTTTGCTGGATGTGTTTATGGGGTACAGCGACCATGAAGAGAATCTTACGGATATTTTTGATAAGGCAGAGGAAATCAGTGTGCAGGTTGAACAGATTCCGGAGGTGGCGCCGGATCTGGCCGCGGTTAAGGCCTCGAGAAAGGATCAGTCGCCATGTTTTTTCGGACCCAATGTCATTCGTATGTGCCAGATGGCGGACATTGTATTTATGGCACTCCATGGGGAAAATGGAGAAAATGGAAAGCTGCAGGCGGCGTTTGACCTGTTTGGAATTAAGTATACGGGTAGTGACTATTTAAGCAGTGCGATTGCCATGAATAAAGGGATGGCAAAGCAGTTGTTTGCGCAGGCTGGGGTTCCGGCACCCAAAGGAATTGCAATGAAAAAAGAGAACCGCGTAGATGATTTTTCAAGTCTCAATCTGACGCTTCCATGCGTGGTAAAGCCGTGTTGTGGAGGTTCCAGCATTGGTGTTACGATTGTGCGGGATGCGGCGGAATTTCACAGGGCATTAGATGAAGCTTTCCGATGGGAGAATGAGCTGATTATAGAGGAGTACGTCAAAGGACGTGAATTTTCGGTTGGTGTGATTGAGGGGGAGGCACTTCCGGTTATTGAGATCGCACCGATTGAGGGCTTCTATGATTATAAAAATAAATATAAGGCGGGAAGTGCTGTTGAGACTTGTCCTGCGGAACTGCCGGAGGAGATTTCCACCAAAATGCGTCAGTATGCGCAGGATGTTGCCGCAGTGATCGGACTGGATACATATTCCCGTTCCGATTTCCTGCTGGATGAGCAGGGAAGGATTTTTTGTCTGGAAGCCAATACTCTTCCGGGAATGACCCCGACAAGTCTTCTGCCGCAGGAGGCTGCTGTTGTGGGAATGAATTTTAATGAATTATGTGAGAAAATTATTGCCATTTCTCTTGAAAAGTATGAGGTTAAGTCATGAATGGATGTAAGGAAATAAATACAGCAGGAAATGTGATGCCTAATCTGACGCTTGCAAATATTGCAAAGGCATGCGAGGGTACTTATTTCGGAGATGAAGCAATGCTGGATTGTTGTATTGCCGGTGCAGTGACAGACAGCCGCAAGGTGGAAGCAGGTTTTCTGTTTATTCCCATTAAGGGCGCGCGTGTGGACGGACACGATTTTATTTCGGCTGTCTTTGAACAGGGGGCACTTGCTGTACTTTCGGAGCATAAGTTGACGAATCCGGCAGGACCATACATATTGGTGGAGTCGACGACAGAAGCAATGAAAAAGCTGGCTGCCTTTTACCGCAGGAGCCTGAATATTAAAGTGGTGGGAATAACAGGAAGTGTAGGGAAAACCAGCACTAAGGAAATGATTGCCTCCGTGCTTTCACAGAAATTTTCTGTACTTAAGACAGAGGGGAATTTTAATAATGAGATAGGCTTGCCATTGACAATATTTGGAATTCGAGGAGAACATGAGGTCGCTGTGCTGGAGATGGGAATTTCAGACTTTGGAGAGATGCATCGTCTGGCAACGATGGCGAATCCGGATATCTGCGTGATTACAAATATTGGTCTTTGCCATCTTGAAAATCTTGGAACGAGGGATGGAATTCTGAAGGCCAAGACAGAAGTCTTTTCCCATATGACAGAAAATGGAACAGTCATTTTAAACGGAGATGATGATAAGCTTTGCAAGAAGAAGGAGGTAAATGGCAGACCGGCTGTGTTCTATGGACTTGATGAAGCCCCGAAGATGGCAGAGGATGGAACACTGATGGCATACAAGCAGATTTATGCAACGGATGTACGCAACCTTGGTCTTGAAGGAATGTGTGCACAGATTCATACACCACAAGGAGACTTTGAGGCGCATATTGCGATTCCGGGAGAACACAATGTGTACAACGCACTTGCAGGTACTGCGGTCGGTCTGACTTTAGGGCTTACGATTGAACAGATCGCACAGGGAATTGCGGCTGCTCAGACGATTGCGGGTCGGACGAATGTGATTCATAGGGCAGGAATGACGATTATTGATGATTGTTATAATGCTAATCCTGTGTCAATGAAAGCTTCTATCGAAGTGCTTGCGCACAGTAAAGGCAGGAGAATCGCGGTACTTGGAGACATGGGAGAACTTGGAACAGATGAAAAGGCGTTGCACTACGGAGTCGGAGAAGCGGTCAGAAATGCGGGGATTGATGTGCTTTTTTGCACCGGTAAGCTGGCGAAGGAGTATGCAGCTGCTGTGGTAGCCAGTTGCGATGTTCACTATTTTGAGAATCGTGAGGAGATGACATCGACACTTTGCGGCTTTGTGAGGGAGGGCGATACCATTCTGGTGAAGGCATCGCATTTTATGGAGTTTCCCAAGGTGGTTGAGGCCTTGCGGACACTTGCATAATCATAGGTTTTGAGTTAGTATATTACGATATAAAGGCAAAAGAATCAGGAAAGAAGAGGAAGGAATTATGGCAAATCCAGTTGTAACATTTACAATGGCAGACGGGAGTGTGATGAAGGCGGAATTGTATCCGGAAATCGCACCGAATACGGTTAACAATTTTATTAGTCTTGTGAAGAAAGGGTTCTATGACGGACTGATTTTTCATCGTGTGATCAACGGCTTTATGATTCAGGGGGGAGATCCGGAAGGAACCGGAATGGGTGGACCAGGATACGGAATCAAGGGTGAATTTGCACAGAATGGCTTTGCAAATGATTTAAAACATACGGCAGGTGTTCTGTCTATGGCACGTTCCATGATGCCGGATTCGGCAGGCAGCCAGTTCTTTATCATGCATAAGGATGCACCGCATCTGGATGGCGCGTATGCGGCATTTGGCAAGATTATTGAGGGTCAGGAAATTGTAGATCAGATTGCAGAGACTGCTACAGATTACAGCGATCGTCCACTTGAGGACCAAATTATGAAAACCGTGGTTGTGGATACTTTCGGAGAAGAATATCCGGAGCCGGACACCGTATAAAAACAGGGGGCAGATTCTAAGGAGTCTGCCTTTTTATTTTCAGAACGGAGGATGAAATGTGCAGTTAAGTACACTGATGTATGTGGAGGGGGAATGGAGCCCGTCTCTTTTGTGTCAGCCGCTTCCTTCGGATATTACGGTGGCGGAGGTCCCGGCGGGCAATATAGAAAAAAATTTGCGGCAGGTGCTTGCGGAGAGGGGATATGCCGAATCGGAAGTACTTCTGATTGCAGCAACGGATCGCAGTGTGCGTGCGGCAGAGAGTATTTCCGTAGCAGTGGCTGGATATTCCAATCCGCTTTTGGGAGGGCAAACCTTTGCGGGCGTGCAGATGGTGATCGAGGGCTTCGAAGAAGTGGACTTTGAATTCCTCAGACGTATTTATGAGCGATGGCATGGGATTCCGTGGGTGATTGCCCAAACCGAACGCTGTTTGATCCGTGAGCTGTCGTTGGAGGATCTGCCGGCACTGGCTCAGTTGTATGACCAACAGGGTGTGACATGGCGCTGGAATGAGAAGGGAGAACGGATTCCAGGGTATATTGAACCACTGTATCCACTGGAAGAAGAAAAGGATTATCAGGAGGCATATATTTCCAATATGTACGGATACTATGGGTACGGGATGTGGCTTGTTACGGATCGGGTTTCCGGGATGCTGATTGGCAGAGCAGGACTGGAACACCGGGAGTATGATGGGAAAGTTGAACTGGAGCTTGGGTACCTGATCGCTCCGCAGTGGCAAAGCCGCGGCATTGCAACGGAAATCTGCAGGGCAATCCTGGAGTACGCACGGCAGAATCTGTATTTTGAAAGGGTCAATGCGTTGACAGATGCTGGAAATGTTCCGTCCATCGCATTGCTCGAGAGGCTGGGCTTTGAATATATAGAGGATATGGATGTAACAGGCCGGCGGATGAGACGTTATATCTACATTTTTTAGGTTTGAAAACATTGCAATACAAAGAAAAATAAAATATAATAAAGTATTATATTTAGCGAAAAGATTAATAAGCGGGTGAGCACATGGCAGATATTTCTACAGAAGAATTGGAGCGAATTGAACAGGAGTTTCATTCTGGTTCCGGGAGCATTAAGTCAATAAAAGAGTTTGTACAGCCGGAGGATCTCTATAGGGAGTTGATTGCGGGAATTCGTAAGTACCATCCTTCTACAGACATTTCGCTGATCGAAAAAGCATATAAGGTTGCATATCAGGCACATGAGGGACAAGTGCGTAAGTCGGGCGAAGCATATATCATACATCCATTGTGTGTGGCAATTATTCTGGCTGAACTTGAGCTGGATAAGGAGACTATTGCAGCGGGGCTTTTGCATGATGTCCTGGAAGATACCGTGATGACAGAGGATGAGATGCGGGCAGAGTTTGGAGATGAGGTACTTCTGCTTGTGGATGGAGTAACGAAGCTACAGCATCTGCATCTGACAGATAATGTCAAGAATTCGAAGGATAAGAATGCGGATCGTTTAGAAATGCAGGCAGAGAATCTGCGTAAGATGTTTCTTGCAATGGCAAAGGATATCCGTGTGATTATGATCAAGCTTGCAGATCGTCTGCATAATATGCGGACATTAAAGTATCAGTCTACCGAAGCACAGCTTCGAATTGCGAGGGAGACGCAGGAGATATATTGTCCGATCGCTCAGCGTCTTGGTATCAGTAAGATTAAGATTGAACTTGAGGATCTGTCTCTAAAATATCTCAATCCGGATGCTTATTATGATCTGGTGGAAAAAGTAGCCGTCCGCAAGAGTGTGCGAGATGATTATGTGCAGAGTCTCGTTGAGCAGGTTCGGGAAGAGATTGGGGAGGCCGGTATCAAGGCAGAGATATCCGGACGGGCAAAACATTTTTTCTCCATTTATAAGAAGATGGTGAATCAGGGAAAGACGATTGATCAGATCTATGATCTGTTTGCTATCCGTATTATTGTGGATACGATTAAGGACTGTTATGCGGCACTCGGTATTATGCATGAGAAATATAAGCCGATTCCCGGACGCTTTAAGGATTATATTGCCATGCCGAAACCGAACATGTACCAGTCCCTTCATACAACTCTGATCGGACCAAGTGGACAGCCGTTTGAGATTCAGATCCGGACCTTTGAGATGCATCGTACTGCAGAGTATGGTATTGCCGCACATTGGAAATATAAGGAAGCAAATAATGGCGGGGCTACCTCTACTACAGTTACGGAGGAGGAGAAGCTGAGCTGGCTGCGTCAGATTTTGGAGTGGCAGCAGGATATGTCGGACAATAAAGAGTTTATGACACTTTTAAAGAGTGATTTGGATCTCTTTTCCGACACGGTATTCTGTTTCACTCCGTCCGGTGATGTCAAGAATCTGCCGAACGGTTCAACACCGATTGATTTTGCCTACAGCATTCATTCTGCAGTAGGCAATAAGATGGTAGGAGCCAAGGTTAACGGTAAACTGGTACCGATTGATTATGTAATTCAGAACGGTGATCGAATCGAGGTGATCACATCACAGAATTCGAGGGGACCGAGCAGAGATTGGCTGAATATTGTCAAGAGTACGCAGGCGAAGAACAAAATTAATCAGTGGTTTCGCAGTGAACTTAAGGAGGAAAATATTCTTCACGGCAAGGACATGATTGCCGCCTATGCTAAAACCAAGGGAATTAATTTCTCTGAAATCAATAAGCCGGAGTATCAGGAAAAAATCATTCGCAAATATGGCTTCCATGACTGGAATTCCTGTCTTGCAACTGTGGGGCACGGAGGTCTTAAGGAAAGCCAGATTGTTAACCGGATGCATGAGGAATACAAGAAGGATCATCCGGTAACAATGACGGATCAGGAGATTCTGGATTCGGTAGCAGAAAACAAGCAGCCACAGGCGGTAAAACATTCCAAGAGTGGAATTGTTGTCAAGGGACTGTATGATGTGGCAGTACATTTCAGCAAGTGCTGTAGCCCGGTTCCGGGAGATGAGATTGTAGGGTTTGTTACACGTGGACGAGGTGTCTCTATTCATCGAACCGATTGCGTGAATATCATTCATTTATCAGATATGGAGAGGGTACGTCTGATCGAAGCAGAATGGCAGGCGGGTGCAGAACGGGAGGAGTTTGGAGAGTATCATGCAGAAATCAAGATTTTCTGTCATGATCGATCCGGGCTTCTGGTAGATATTACGCGCGTGTTTACGGAGGCAGAAATCAACATTTCCGGAATTCATTCCAAGACGAGCAAGCAGGGAATTGCAACCATTGATGTGGCGTTTCAGACGAAGGGCCGTGATCAGATTACCAGAATTGTTGAGAAAATAAAGCAGATTGACAGTATTATTGATATTGAAAGAACAACAGGGTGATTTATATGGCAAAACTTAAAATCAATCAGTATGTGGTTGGTCCTGTGCAGACCAATTGCTATTTTGCAATAAACGATGATACAAAGGAACTTCTTGTCATTGATCCGGGTGCCAGTCCAAAGCAGCTGGCAGAACGGATTCGGCAGGAGACCTGTACTCCGGTTGCAATACTTTTGACCCACGGACATTTTGATCATGCTACCGGAGCGGAGGAACTTGCAAAGGAGTTTGATATTCCAATCTATGCATATGAGACCGAGAAGGAGACTCTTGAGGATGCAAATCTGAATGTCTCATGGATGATGGGAGAGAGTCTTGTCTTTCATGCAGACAAATTTTTAAAGGATGAGCAGGAAATTAATCTGGCAGGATTTCATATTCGTGTATTGCATACGCCGGGACATACGAAGGGCGGTTGTTGCTACTATTTTCCGTATGAGAATGTTGTTTTCTGCGGAGATACCCTGTTCTGTACCTCGGTGGGCCGTTCGGATCTGCCGGGAGGAAGTGCATCTGAGCTGATTCGGTCAATTCAGGAGAAGCTGATGACACTTCCGGAGCGCACGACCGTTTATCCGGGCCACAATGATGTGACGACCATTGAAAATGAGAGGATGTACAACCCGTACTTATGATAACAGTTACTTTAAACAGAACCGAATTTGAATATGATATTCATTCACTGATCAAGGCTTTTTTCCCGAAAGAGGATGTAGAGTTATATTACACGAAAGAAGCAGGTGCGGAGGGAAAGAATGTTGCCTGTACAAATCATTCTGCAGGCCAGGAGAAGGAAAACACCAGCCATTTTGTAATCGACTACGCGGATGATACAATTTCCATCGCATGGGATGATGCGCCGGAGGGACCGGCATTACGTACCTTTGCGGTGGATTTTTCTGACCGTATAGCAGTGAAAAATGCTTTGAAGGAACATTTGTACCGACTGCTTGAGGAGGAGACCGGGCATTCTCTTCCTTGGGGAACTCTTACCGGAATCCGACCAACGAAGATTCCGATGAAGCTTCTTTCGGAGGGAAAGAGCCGTGAAGAAATTGTAAATTATATGAAACATACTTATCTGGCTTCTGACAAGAAAACAAATCTGGCAATTGATATTGCTGAGAGAGAGAGAGCACTGCTTTCTAAGATTGATTATAAGAATGGATACAGTATCTATATTGGGATTCCGTTCTGTCCAAGCACCTGTTTGTATTGTTCTTTTACTTCGTATCCCCTTGCCTCATGGAAGAATCGGGTAGATGCTTATTTGGATGCACTGGAAAAAGAGATTGATTATGTTGCGGCAAAGTTCTATCACAGAAAATTAAATTCCGTTTATATCGGAGGAGGGACACCGACCACGTTGGAACCATACCAGCTGGATCGACTGATCCGCAAAGTTCGCTGTAGCTTTGATTTGGGAGAGTGTGTGGAATTTACAGTGGAAGCCGGTCGGCCGGATTCGATAACGGAGGAGAAGCTTACAGTGCTTCGGAACAATGGAATCAGCCGCATTTCCATCAACCCACAGACGATGAAGCAACAGACGCTGGATATTATCGGAAGGCATCACACGGTGGAGCAGACCATTGAAAGCTTCCAATTGGCAAGAAAGCTGGGCTTTGACAATATCAATATGGATCTCATCATGGGACTTCCGGAGGAAAATATTGCGGATGTGCGACATACGATGGAAGTCCTGCAGGAATTGGATCCGGATAATATCACAATTCATTCGCTTGCCATTAAGCGTGCGGCGAGGTTGAATATCTACAAGGAACGCTACGAGCAGATGCAGATGATAAACACGCAGGAGCATATGGATGTGTGTGCAGATTATTGCTGCAAAATGGGACTTTTTCCGTATTATCTGTACCGTCAGAAAGGGATGGCAGGCAATATGGAGAATGTTGGTTATGCTAAGAAGGGAAAGGCGGGGGTTTATAATATTTTGATTATGGAGGAGAAACAGACCATCGTAGCCTGCGGTGCAGGAAGCAGCACTAAGCGGGTGTGGGCAGAACCGAATCCGGATGGCACGCATCGGATTGAAAGATGCGAGAATGTCAAGGATGTAGGGCAGTATATCGACCGGATTGACGAGATGATTGAGAGAAAACGAAGACTTTTTGAGGATTAACAAATATATCATTTATAGGATAACGTTATTTGCGAAAGGTTCCTTTCTGCAGTATAATGAGGCGAAAACACTGCAGGAAATTCGGCAGTGAAGCAGATCGAAAAAGAAAGAGGACAGTTATGAAAAGAATGAGATTAACAGCCATGCTTCTTGCAGTGACACTGGCGTCTACAACATTTTCAGGATGTGGGGCAAGATCGACGGAAACAGGCGATGACAGGGAGTGGGTTGTTGTTGGAGAAAACGATACGGAAACGGAAGTGGAAGGTACGGAGGCAGAAGAGCTAACAGAAGCGGACACAGAGGTGCAGGAGAAACAGTCAGTTTTTTCTGAAGTGGCAAATTACGAATTCTGGTTTGGGAGCGGGGCAGGCGGCTGGTGCACGACACTTACCATTCAGCCGGATGGTTCCTTTTCGGGACAGTACCATGATTCTGATATGGGGGATACTGGGGCGGATTACCCAAATGGAATTCAGTATCGCTGTGACTTTCATGGAAAGTTTACGGAACCCATTCAGGTGAATGAATATACATATCAGTTTCAGATTGAAGCCATTCAATATAATAAGAATCCTGGGGAAGAGGAAATTCTTGATGGAGTGAAATATATTTACGGCGAAGCGTATGGTCTGGACCAGGCAAAGAAAATCGATTTGTATCTGCCAAATGCGCCGGTTGCAGATTTACCTCAGGAATATAGAGACTGGGTAAGTTATCTGGATCTCTCTGATGAGGCTGGTGCCACACTGGGGTCTTATGGATTGTATAACGTGGCGGGGCAGGAAGGCTTTTCAAGCTACGCCATCAGTGACGATGCAGCAGCTATTGATGAAGAGCTTGCAGCATTGGAGGAACAGGCACAGGAAATGAATGACCAGCTACAGTCTGGGCTTCTTGCCCAGCAGGAAATGAACCGGCTTTCGGGAGAACTGTATCGTCTGTGGGATGATGAACTGAACAGCCTGTGGAGCAGACTGAAAGAGAAACTGGATGAAGATGCGATGGAGCAGCTTACGAAGGAGCAGCGGGAGTGGATCAGCTGGAAAGAGCAGGAAGTGAAAGAGGCCGGAAAATCTGCAGAGGGTGGCACTTTGCAACCGTTATTGGAGAATGATGAGGCAGCGGAGCTTACCCGTGCAAGAGTTTATGAGCTGGCTGATATATTAAAGGGCGAATAAGATGACAAACATTATACCGATTACAGATTTTAATGATCCAATACTGGATGTCTACGCGAGAACGCCGGAGGTGCAGCTGCTTCGGTACCGGGAGCCGAAGCCGGGAATCTTTATTGCGGAGAGTCCGAAGGTGATTGAGCGTGCGCTGGATGCAGGGTATGAGCCACTTTCTTTTTTGATGGAGACACAGCATATCGAGTCTCAGGGAAAGGAGCTTATGGAGAGATGCCCGGAGGTGCCGGTCTATGTGGCAGAGCTGTCGGTGTTGAATGAGCTGACGGGATTTTCCCTCACCCGGGGGATGCTCTGCGCCATGAATCGGAAGCCGCTTCCTTCGGTGGAAGAGGTTTGTAAAAATGCAAGACGGATTGCAGTGCTGGAAAATGTGGTCAATCCCACTAATGTGGGGGCGATTGTGCGTTCTGCGGCAGCACTTGGCATGGATTCCATTTTGTTTACCTCAGGATGCAGCAATCCTCTGTACCGCAGAGCTGTCCGAGTCAGCATGGGTACCATTTTCCAGATCCCGTGGACGATCATGGATGAGGAGTGGTCGGATAAGGGGATAGAAAAGTTGCAAAGCTATGGATTTCGGACAGCGGCAATGGCGCTTCGTGATGATTCTGTGTCTATTGATGATGAGCGTCTTCTTTCGGAGAAAAAACTTGCAATAGTTCTTGGAACCGAGGGAGACGGGCTGGCAGTGGATACGATTGCAGCTTGTGATTATACGGTGCGGATTCCTATGTCACATGGGGTGGATTCTTTGAACGTGGCTGCGGCTAGTGCGGTGGCATTTTATGTGATAAATAAAGAAGTGTAGATTGCAAGTTTCTGGTTGATAATAGAAAAAAAACAGATTATAATGAAACATAGTGTCTGCAAAAAATGCTGGTCAGACATGGGAAAATGAAAGATATCAGACAGAAAATATTCGTTGTAATAGAAAACAAATGAAGATCGAATGGAGGAAATCAGATGGCATTGAGCAGGAAGCCGGTCAACGGCATGAAGGATATATTACCGGCGGAGATGGAAATTCGCGATTATGTGACGAATGTGATTAAGGAGACCTACCGCAGTTTTGGATTTACCCCGATAGAGACCCCTTGTATGGAGAATATTGCAAACCTTTCCAACAAGCAGGGAGGAGAGAACGAGAAATTAATTTTTAAGGTGTTAAAGCGTGGAGAAAAATTAAATCTGGAGACGGCAAAGGAAGAGGCCGATGTTGTGGACTTCGGTATGCGTTATGATCTGACGGTACCACTTTCCCGTTTTTATGCCAACAATGCCAACGATCTTCCGACACCGTTTAAGGCATTGCAGATTGGCAGTGTCTGGAGAGCGGATCGTCCGCAGAGAGGTCGTTACCGCCAGTTTACCCAGTGTGATATTGATATCTTAGGTGAGCCGAGCAATCTGGCAGAGATTGAGCTGATTTCGGCCACCACTACTACGATTGGTAAACTCGGATTTAAGAATTTTGAGATTCGTATCAATGAGCGCAGAATTTTAAAGGCAATGGCAGCATACAGTGGTTTTGCTGAGGCGGATTATGACAGTGTATTTATCACCCTTGATAAGATGGATAAGATTGGTATTGAGGGTGTGGCAGAGGAATTGGAAAAGGAAGGCTATGCGAAGGAAGCCATTGACAAGTATCTGAATCTGTTTACTCTTCTGGAAGATAAGAAGGATGTGGCAGAGGGCGTGGCTTTTCTTGCGGATAAGCTTGGTGAATTTTTAGAGGCAGATGTTGTAAAAAATATGACAGAGATTGCTTCTGCAGTGAATGCGACCAAGGCAGCAGAGTTCACGCTGGTATTTGACCCGACACTGGTGCGCGGAATGAGCTATTACACAGGAACCATCTTTGAGATTTCTATGCCGGAGCTGGGAGCAGCCTGCGGCGGAGGTGGGCGGTACGATAAGATGATCGGCAAGTTTACAGGCAATGATGTTCCGGCCTGCGGTTTTTCCATCGGTTTTGAGCGTATTATCCTGCTTCTGATGGAAAGTGGCTTTAAGATTCCGGAAAGGCCAAAGAAGGTTGCATATCTTGTGGAGAAAAATTATCCGGCAGAAAAGCTTGTCACAGTGATGGAACAGGCAAAGGAAGCAAGAGGGAACGGACAGCAGGTGCTTGTGGTACGCATGAACAAGAATAAGAAATTCCAGAAGGAAAAGCTTTCTGCTGAAGGTTATGAAGAGTTTGTAGAGTTTTTTAATAAATAAGGAGGCTGTTATGGCAGAGTCAATGAAGGGCTTACACAGAAGCCACAGATGTACAGAGGTATCCAGTGCCAATATCGGAGAAAGTGTAACCGTCATGGGATGGGTGCAGAAGAGAAGAAATTTGGGAAGCCTGATTTTTATCGATCTGCGTGATCGAAGCGGGATTCTTCAGATTGTGTTTGACGAGAACAGTGTTGGAAGCGAGGGCTTTGCGAAGGCAGGCACGCTCCGAAGTGAGTTCGTTGTCGCAATAGAGGGAACCGTACAGAAGCGTACAGCTGCTGTCAATGAGAATTTAAAGACCGGAGATATTGAGGTAATTGCTACCAGCCTTCGGATTCTTTCCGAGTCCCAGACTCCTCCATTTGCAATTGAGGAGAACAGCCAGACCAAGGAGGACATTCGTTTAAAATACAGATACCTTGATCTGAGAAGACCGGACATCCAGAAGAACCTGATGTTAAAGAGTAAAGTGCTTCGTCTCATGCGTGACTTTATGGCAGATGAGGGGTTCCTGGAAATTGAAACCCCGATTCTATGTAAGTCGACTCCGGAGGGGGCAAGAGATTATCTGGTTCCGAGTCGTGTTCATCCGGGAAACTTTTACGCATTACCACAGTCTCCGCAGCTGTTTAAGCAGCTTCTGATGGCATCAGGTTATGACCGTTATTTCCAGATTGCCCGCTGTTTCCGTGATGAGGATTTACGTGCGGACCGTCAGCCGGAATTTACACAGGCAGACATGGAGCTTTCCTTTGTGGATATCGATGACGTGTTAGAGATTAATGAGCGCCTTCTTCAGTATGTGTTTAAGGAGGCCATCGGTGTGGATATCCAGCTTCCGCTGCCGCGTATGCCTTGGCAGGAGGCTATGGATCGCTTCGGTTCTGACAAACCGGATACCCGTTTTGGAATGGAGCTTGTGGATGTGTCCGATGTGGTTAAAGGATGTGGGTTCGGTGTGTTTACCGGTGCCCTTGAAGCGGGTGGAAGTGTCCGTGGAATCAATGTCGAGGGACAGGGTGCGATGCCACGTAAGAAGATTGACAAGCTGGTAGAGTTTGCGAAAGGCTGTGGTGCCAAGGGGCTTGCTTATCTGTGCGTCAACGAGGATGGAACCTACAAGTCTTCCTTTGCAAAGTTCATGACCGAGGAGGAGCTTGCTGCTCTTGTTGCGAAGATGAATGGTAAACCGGGAGATTTGCTTCTCTTTGCAGCCGATAAGAATAAGATTGTATGGAATGTGCTTGGTGCTCTTCGTCTGCAACTGGGGGAGGAGCTTGGGCTGATGGACGAGAGCCGGTATAATTTCCTCTGGATTACAGAATTTCCGCTTCTGGAGTGGTCGGATGAGGAGAATCGTTTTATGGCAATGCATCATCCGTTTACCATGCCGATGGAGGAGGATTGGGATAAGATTGATTCGGATCCGGGTTCAGTGCGTGCAAAGGCATATGATATCGTATTAAATGGAACCGAGCTTGGCGGTGGTTCTGTCCGTATTCATCAGGATGATATTCAGGAGAAGATGTTTGAGGTGCTGGGCTTTACCAAGGAGCGAGCCCATGAACAGTTCGGTTTTCTGCTTGACGCTTTTTCTTATGGTGTGCCGCCTCACGCAGGACTTGCCTATGGTGTGGACCGCATGATCATGCATATGGTTCACGCAGATTCCATCCGCGATGTCATTGCATTCCCGAAGGTGAAGGACGCATCCGATCTGATGTCCGAAGCACCGGGAACCGTAGAAGAAAAACAGCTTGAGGAACTTGGTATTGCAATTGTGGCAGCGGAAGAAAGTGAAGAGTAGTCTGATTCAGAATATGAAGAAAAAAAAGTGGAACTGGAAAATAGTTGCAGCAATGGTTGCGGTTGTGTCAATTTTGACCGTCATGCTTCTGATGTATGAGAGAATGGAAGAACTCACTAATCAGCTTGCCTATCTGCAGGATACGACCAATATTATTCTGTCTGATGTGGGAGGTATGCAATCGAATATCGAGAAGACCCTCGAGGAAGAAGCGAGTATGGTAGAAAGCTATTCGATTGATATTGTGGATATGGATTTGTCCAAGCACAATTATAAGGTGGATATTGCAGTTATTCCGAAGCAGTATACCGATAGCACAAGGGTGAGCATTTATTTTGGAACGACCGAATGTCCACTTGTGCTGGACGGATATGTTTATAAGGGATCCATCACTCTTCCGCTTGATAAGACATTTGAAGGTAATGTCACGTTCCTTCTTGCGAATGGTAAGAAGAAAGCAACGGAAGTGCTTGAGGATTATAATGGTCTTCGCATGGATCTTGATCAAGTGCTTTCGGGAAAGATTGAAGCAGCACCGACCTATAAAGATGGTTCCCTGCATTTGAAAACCAATTGTGAATTTACTTTGGATGGAGTAGGCAGATATGAATTTGACAGTTTAGAGTTGGTTGCGCAGCTGGATGAGGAGGAAATCTGGACCCAGAATCTTCTGGAGGACCTGGAGAATCCGTCGGATTCATCGCAGGATAAGAGTGGGCTGGCAGAGCAGATGGCGGATACGCAGCTTCCCGAAGAGTCTGAAAATGATTTGCTTCCGGTCAGTGGACATTCCGGAAATGTTTTTTGCAAATTCTCTTACAAGATGGATACGCAAGAAGGATTGGCGGAAGAAGACCGGCATATTCGAATTTTCCTTCGAGCCGTCACTGTCAATGGTTATCAGTTTGAATATGATGTCTTTCAGGGAGATTACCTCACAGCGGATGAAAAATTGGATAAGGAAAATTTCGACTGGAACTCTCACAGTGTTGTATATGATGATAAAGGTGGAAAAATGGATTTAGAATAAAAAGAAGTGCAGTTTGCACTTCTTTTTATTGTTCCTGCTCCCGTTTCGATAATGGAAGAGTAAAGATAAATTCGGTTCCAACTCCCTCAGTACTGATCACGTTGATATGTTCCTTGTGGGCCTGAAGAATTTCTTTTACAATGGCAAGCCCCAGACCGGTTCCTTTTTTATCCTTGCCCCGGGAGAGATCGGTTTTATAGAAACGATCCCAGATTTTTTTGATGCTGTCTGCCGGAATACCGATTCCGGAGTCTTTGACGGAAATCAGTACTTTTTCATTCTTGATGCTCGTCTCAATTTTGATTGCTGAGTTGTTGTGCGAGAATTTCGTCGCATTATCAATCAGGTTGTAGAGCACCTGTTGAATCTTGGTCATGTCAGCAGTGACAAAAAGTTCCTGTCCGGTAAGTACCAGATCAAAGGAGAGTCCTTTTTTGCTGCAGGTTCCTTCAAAGGTTAGAATCGTTGTTTTAATCATCCGGTTGATATCAAAGTCTGCAAGATCTAACATGATTCCGTGGTGACCAAAGCGGTTTAAATCAAGAATTCCCTGTGTCAGTTTTGTCAGTCGTTCTGTCTCAAAGAGAATGATGCCTAAATATTTGCTCTGCAGTTCTGGTGGAATCGTACCATCCTGCATCGCCTCCACATAGCCCTTGATCGAGGTCAGCGGTGAGCGGAAATCGTGGGAGACGTTTGAAATAAATTTGCGCTGATCCTCCTCCAGGGTGTCGAGCTCGTTTGCCATATAGTCCATGGTGTTGGCAAGAAAACCGATTTCATCGTTGGTATGTAATCCAATCCGCGGTTCAAAATTACTCTTGGCATAATTTTGTGCAACGCGAGTGATTTTGCGAATGGGGCGGTAAACAAACAAGGTAAAAAACAACATAATGAGAAAGGACGATAAAAAGACAATTCCCACGGTAAAAAAGGCAATGTTCATCAGCTGGTTGGATGTCCTGATAATGTTTGATACAGGTTTGTGGATTAATACATAGCTGTGAACCCGGTAGTTGGCAGTTACAGAAGAAAAGACAGTAAGTGTCTCCTCGGAAAAGGAACCATAAAAATCTCCGATCATGGAGTAGGTATTGCCAAAATCAGTGGTATCAAATCTGGGGAGCATCGTATATTGTGCATCAGCTGCGCGTTGACCGACTGTGGCATCTGCGGAATTAAACAGAATACGTCCCTCATTATCCATGACCCAGATTTCAGCAGACAGGTAATTGCCAAGAGTCTGCATCTGTGTTTGAAAATCCTGCAGAGAAAGTGTGTTGTTTGCAAAGCTGGAAGCATAGTCAGAGGCAATTTGTGCGGATTCGCGGTAAAGCTGCTGTGCTTCATGCTGTTCCAGATAGTGGTTGACTGAGTGTTGTGTGAATGTACACAACACCACAAATGCCAGAATGCCAAATAGTGCATAGCTGGTAAGAAACTTGATGTAAAGGGTTGGTTTCATTCTGCTACCTCAAATTTGTAACCGATGCCCCAGACTGTTGCGATGGACCAGGATTCGTGATCCTTAATCTTTTCGCGAAGACGTTTTACATGGACATCGACGGTGCGGGTATCTCCGATATATTCATAGCCCCAGATGTGATCCAGAAGCTGCTCTCTTGTGAATACCTGATTTGGTGAGGAGGCAAGGAAATACAAAAGCTCAAGTTCCTTTGGCGGCATATCGATCGGATGTCCATTGTACATGACGGAGTAGTTGGAAAGATTGACAATCAGATCCGGATATTCCACACATTTCAATTCCACTACAGACTCCGGTTTTGCCGGTTGATAGCGCCGCAAAACAGCTTTGACGCGCGCTACAAGCTCCTTGGAGTCGAAGGGCTTTAGAATGTAGTCATCGGCTCCTAGCTCCAGTCCTAAAACTTTGTCGAAAATCTCTCCTTTGGCAGAGAGCATAATAATCGGGACATTACTTCGTGTACGGATCTCACGGCAGACCTGATAACCATCAATGCCAGGGAGCATCAGATCCAGCAGGATCAGATTGGGATTATACTGGTCGAAAGCAACCAGCGCTTCCTCTCCGTCGTTGACGATCTTTGTGTCATAGCATTCTTTGGTCAGATATAAAGAAATCAGCTCTGCAATATTGTTGTCATCATCTACGATCAGTATTTTCTGTTTTGCTACCATGTGTGATTCCTCCTGTTTCTATATTTATTATTGACACATTATTCAAAGTTTGCAATTGTCACTCCGGCATCCCCTTCACCAGCTTCGCCCAGACGGAAGGATTTGACATATTTCTGGCGCTTTAAATGAGCGTGCACAGCGTTTCGGAGAGCTCCGGTTCCCTTGCCGTGTACGATACGTACAGATGGCAGGTGAGCAATATAGGCATCATCCAGATATTTGTCCAAATGTGCAATCGCCTCATCAACAGTCATACCAATCAGGTTGATTTCGGTGGAAACGGAAGTCGATTTGCTCATTTTGATTTTACCGGAGGATGAGCTGCCATATTTTTTTGCAGCCGGAGAGGTGTCGTCATCAATGAGAACAAGATCTTTGATGTTGACAAGGGAACGAAGAATTCCCATCTGTACGTACAGATCTCCTTTGGCATTCGGCAGCGTATGCACGGTTCCTTTTAGATTCATTGAAAGGACCTTGACAGAATCTCCGATACGCAGCTTTTTCGGTACTTTGTGATTTATGGTTTCCTTTTTCTTAAGAGCTAGTTTTTTCTCGCTTTCGCTCATTTTATCGCGGACACGGCTACGCTCCTTTTCCATCTTGGAGATCGGGGCCTGCCCCTGTCCGTATTTGTTAAAGTTGCGAATTGTCTCATCAGCGAGATCCTTGGCTTCCTTGAGAATGGCAACCGCCTCCTCGTTTGCCTTTCGTAAAATCTCATCCCTGTTTGCATCTAAGCGTTCATTTTTGGTGGTAAGTTTATGCTTTAATTCCTCAACCTCGGATTTGTAACGGTTGATCTCCAGCTGTTCCTTTTCTATGGTGAGACGGCTGGCTTCCAAATTTGCGAGCATTTCTTCGAAATCAACATCTTTTTCACTCAAGCGTGTTCTGGCATCTTGGATAATGTTTTCTGCAAGCCCCAGTTTGGAACTGATTGCGAAGGCGTTACTTTTACCTGGAATACCAATCAAGAGGCGGTAGGTTGGACTTAAGGTCTCCACATTGAATTCGCAGCACGCATTTTCGATACCTGGAGTGGAAAGTGCGTAAACCTTCAACTCACTGTAGTGAGTGGTTGCCATAGTTGTGGCGCCGTATTGGTACAGCTTATGCAGGATTGCAATGGCGAGGGCAGCACCCTCTGTTGGATCGGTTCCGGCACATAATTCATCAAACAGGCAGAGGCTGCGGTCGTTCGCTTTTTCCAAAATTCCTACAATATTGGTCATATGTGAGGAGAATGTGCTTAAACTCTGTTCAATACTCTGTTCATCTCCGATATCTGCGAAAATCTCATCAAAAATAGCAAGTTCGGAGCGGTCACCTGCAGGAATGTGCAGTCCGGATTGTCCCATCAGGGTTAGCAGACCCACTGTCTTGAGAGACACGGTCTTACCGCCGGTATTCGGACCGGTGATAATGAGCTGACGAAAATCTTCTCCCAGTCGTACATCGATTGGAACAACTGTTTTCTGATCGAGGAGTGGATGACGCCCTTTCCGGATGTTAATCCGTCCTTCTTCGTTGAAGACAGGTGCAATGCCATTGTAGGATTTGGCAAGCTGTGCTTTTGCAAAAATAAAATCCAATTCAGCAAGAACGGTGTAGTCCTGACGGATTGCGCAGGCGTTCTCGGCGACACGGCAGGACAGATTTGCAAGAATCACGTCTATTTCTTCCTGTTCTTTTAAAAAGAGTTCACGAAGCTCGTTGTTTAAATTGACAACTGCCATCGGTTCAATAAAAAGTGTGGAGCCGCTGGACGATTGGTCATGTACCATGCCAGGTACCTGGGTTTTCGCCTCGGCTTTGACTGGCAGGCAGTAGCGCCCGTCACGCATGGTAATAACAGCATCCTGCAGAAAACTGCGGGTGCTGGTATTGTTCATCAGATTTGTCAGTTGTGCATGAATCCGATCATTCATTCCACGGATGGATTTGCGCAGCTTCGAAAGAGTGGGGCTGGCATCATCGGCAATTTCGTCTTCGCCGATTACGCAGCGTTTGATCTCTTCATGAAGAGGGGTAAGCGGTTCTATCTGTGAAAAAAGAGAGGACAGAGAATCGCTATTCTCCTGAGCGTGGTCGCTGCGGTCATAGGTTTTGGCACGTTTGGCGGCCTCGAGGAGGGAACTGATGGTCAAAAACTCGGTCGTGTTGAGAGAACCGCCGATATCCAGACGCTTTAAGGATGCATTTATATTGTGGACTCCGGAAAAGCTGATTCCGCTGCCTTTGTAAAGGCGGCTTAACGCATCAGCAGTTGTCTCCTGCAGATGCGTAATTTCAGCATAATCTGTAAGTGGAGTCAGATGCAGACATCGTTCTTTTGTCTCCTCGCAGCAGGCATAGTCGGCGAGACGTTCTAATACTTTGTAATATTCTAATGTATGATAAACTTTTTGATTCATAAAATTAATTCCTTTTTATACAGAATAGTAATTAAGATATATTATATCCCATTCCACGAATTTGGAAAAGCCAAAAATGGTTGCAAGAGGGGGAAAATACGAATATAATATTGTGTGATATGGAATATATACTTTCTTAAAGATTGAGAAGGCGCAAATGGAAGACAAGCAGTTACCAAAGAACGAGTTTGTTCGGGAACAGATTAAGGAGAAACCGAAAAATTATAAACATATTTGGATGAGGCTTTGTACAGCAGCTCTGTGCGGTGTTGTGTTTGCACTGGCGTTGTGTTTCACGCTTCTTTTTTTGATGCCGATGCTGCATCGACAATGGGAGAAAAGTGTGGTAGAAGAAGTGACTGAGGGTACGCAGCAACCGGTGGCGACCGAGGAAACAGAGGCAACACAGGTTCAGGAGAGTACTCAGATACAGGTGCAGAAGGAACCATTTTCTCTTAAGGATTATCAAAAAGTACAGTCGGAGCTGTATGCAATCGGTAATCAGGCAAATCATTCGATTGTGACAATTACAAGTGTGGTAAGTGACACGGATTGGTTTAACAATCCATATGAACGTGAGGGACAAGGATCCGGAGCAATTATAGGAGATAAGAGTGGAAAGCTATTAATTCTGACAGAAAAAAAAGTGATCAAGAATGCTTCTGAGATTAATGTCACTTTTAGTAATGATGTGGTAGCTCCGGCAACTCTCATGAAGTATGATGGCAATACCGGACTTGCGGTTTTGACCGTTGACAAGAAGGATATTGAGGAGTCTGCACTGGCGTCAAGCAAAGTGATTGAGATGGGAAGTGCGAACACTGTGCACAAGGGCAGCATTGTGATTGCGTTGGGTAGTCCACTTGGAACGAATGATTCCATCCTGATCGGAAATATTACGGCGACGAATAATGAAATTTCCACATTGGACAGTAATTATTCTGTCTATACAACGGATATCGTGGCGAATAAGAATGGAAGCGGAATTCTGATTAATACGGATGGAGAATTGGTCGGTGTTGTGATGCAGGATTATAATACTGCGTCATCGAGTACACTCACAGCAGTGGGGATTTCAGAACTCAAGCCGGTGATGGAGTTGCTTTTTGCGGACCGGAACGTGCCTTATGTTGGAGTGTATGCGTCTACGGTCACGGATAAGATTGCAGAAAAATATGGGATACCTAAGGGTGTTTATGTCAAGGAAGTAGCGATGGATTCACCAGCGATGGACGCTGGGCTGCAAAGCGGAGATGTAATCCTAAAGATTGCGGGCGAGGAGGTTGCCAGTGTAGGCGCTTTCAGCAGTGTAGTGTTGGGGCTGACACCGGATGAGAGTTATCAGGTTATCATTATGCGCGAAGGTACTGGGGGATATAAAAAAATTTCCTGTGAAGTAAAGGCAGGCGTATTACAATAGAGTAGAGTGGAAGGGAGTTCGAAATGAAATATATTGAGTCTTTCCGTGAGGGAGAAAGAATTAATGAGATTTATTTATGCAAGTTTAAGCAGGCAGCACTTACAAAGGCTGGAAAGCCATATGATAATGTGATTCTGCAGGACAAGACGGGAACAATTGATGCGAAAATCTGGGATCCGGG
The DNA here is from genome assembly GCA_022775045.1 of Agathobacter sp. Taxonomy (GTDB): domain Bacteria; phylum Bacillota; class Clostridia; order Lachnospirales; family Lachnospiraceae; genus Roseburia. The sequence continues at coordinate 159,482 of JALFLB010000031.1, forward strand.
TTCTGTGGGAATTGATGAGTTTGATGCACTTGACTATGTCGCAATCACGGGGGATATTACCAGTTTTCAGGGAAATCTGCAGCTTTCAATCAAGCGTGCGAGAAAAGTGAATGAAGGGGAGTATGAACCAAAGGATTACCTCCCGACAACAGACAAGGATGTTAATGAGATGTATGCAGAATTGATGCAATATATACAGTCTGTTAACAATCCGTATTTAAGCAAGCTGTTACATACGTTTTTTGATGACGAAGATTTTGCAAAGAAATTTAAGTTTCATTCTGCAGCCAAGAGTGTACATCACGGTTTTGTTGGAGGACTTTTGGAGCATACGCTCAGTGTGACGAGAAATTGTGACTATTTTGCGAAAAATTATCCATTTCTAAACCGGGATTTGTTGCTTGCATCAGCAATGTTTCACGATGTTGGGAAGCTGAAGGAATTATCCACATTTCCAGCAAACGATTATACAGATGCGGGACAGTTGCTCGGTCATATCATGATTGGCGCAGAGTGGGTCGGCGAAGTCATCCGCACAATTGATGGATTTCCGGAAGTGCTTGCGAATGAGTTGAAGCACTGTATTCTGGCACATCACGGTGAACTTGAATATGGTTCACCGAAGAAACCGGCATTGGTGGAGGCGCTTGCTTTAAGCTTTGCCGATAATTTAGATGCGAAGATGGAGACAGTGCGCGAAATGCTTGTCAATGTGCCGGATCATAATCTGGAGTGGCAGGGGTACAGCCGGCTGCTCGAGAGCAATATCCGAAGAACGAGCTGCTAGGACAAACGAGATTGGGGATAGGAGATTCTTTGAGAGTCTCCTATTTTTCAAAATAAGGAAATGAAAAATGAAGAAAAACGATATTTTTGAACTGGAAATTACAGATATGGGAGTGGACGGGGAAGGTATTGGTCACTATGATGGCATGACTTTTTTTGTGAAGGATGCGTTGATTGGTGACAAGATTCTGGCGCGTGCCGTAAAGCTTAAGAAAAAATACGGGTATGCGCGGATGGAGGAAATTGTGATGCCTTCTGTGGACAGGGTAATGCCGCGCTGCCCGCTGCATAGGCGTTGTGGTGGCTGTCAGATTCAGGCGCTCTCTTATGAGAAACAGTTAGAATTTAAGGAGCGGAAGGTGCGCAATAATCTGATGCGTATCGGCGGCTTTTCCGAGGAGAAGCTGGATGCTGTGATGGAACCTATTGTGGGAATGGAGAATCCATACCGCTACCGCAATAAGGCTCAGTTCCCGGTGGGATATGATAAGAACGGGGAACTGGTGACTGGATTTTATGCATCCCGGACTCACTGTATTGTTCAGGTGGAGGATTGTCTATTAGGAGTTGCGGACAACAAGGTGATATTAAATGCAGTAAAAGATTGGATGAGGGCGTATCAGATTCCGGCCTATGATGAGTCAGACGGATCGGGACTGGTACGCCATATTTTGATTCGCTACGGATTTACTACCAGGGAAATCATGGTTTGTCTTGTTATTAATGGAGACAATTTGCCGGCAGGTCAGGAATTGGTAGAGCATCTAAAAGAAATTCCAGGGATGACATCCATTTCTTATAATGTCAATTGTGAGCGTACCAATGTAATCCTTGGAAAAAGTACCCACTGTATCTGGGGGATGCCTTACATTACGGATTACATTCATCTGCGTAACACGGAGGATTTTTCGTTGACAGATAGGGCAATTGCCTATCATATTTCTCCGCAGTCATTCTATCAGGTGAATCCGTTGCAGACGGAGAAACTCTACAGTACTGCCCTGGAGTATGCGGGGCTTACCGGGAAGGAGTCAGTCTGGGATCTCTACTGTGGCATCGGCACCATTTCTCTGTTCCTTTCCCGGAAAGCAAAGCAGGTCTATGGTGTAGAAATTGTTCCTCAGGCCATCGAGGACGCAAAGAATAACGCAAAATTAAATGGAATTATGAATACAGAATTTTTTGTGGGCAAGGCAGAGGAGGTTCTGCCGGCATTCTATGAGAAGAATGAAGCCTGCGATTCGGCAGCGTCTAAGATGCGCCATCCGGACGTCATAGTGGTGGATCCTCCCCGCAAGGGTTGTGATGAGCATTGCCTGTCCACTATGATTGCCATGCGGCCGAAGCGGATTGTGTATGTGAGCTGCGATTCGGCAACGCTGGCAAGAGATTTAAGTATTCTGGTGGATGGGGAATATGAGGTCAGGCGTATCCGGGCATTTGATCAGTTCCCTCATAGTGGACATGTGGAGTGCGTGACACTACTCCAAAGGAAAGATATCAAAACGCCTAAAAATATGAGGGAATAGAGGGGGAAGATAATATGGAAACGAAAGAATACGATGCTGTTGTTTTTGATATGGATGGAGTTATCTTCGATTCAGAAAGGGCAGTAATGAACTGTTGGTTGGAAATTGCAGATAAATATGGTATAAAAGATATTAAAGGACCTTATCTTGCATGCACAGGCACAACCATGGCACGAACAAAGGAAATCATGCTTGAGGCGTATGGAACAGACTTTCCATACGATACTTATGCAAAAGAGGCATCCGAGAACTATCATGCGAAATACGATGGCGGAAGACTACCTATGAAGAAGGGAGTATCGGAGCTTCTCAGCTTTTTGAAAAAGGAAAATAAGAAAATTGCACTTGCGTCCTCTACCAGAAGACAGACGGTAGTAAACCAGCTGAGAGACGCGGGGATACTGGATTATTTTGATACTGTGATCTGTGGAGATATGGTGGAAAGAAGTAAGCCTGCACCGGATATCTTTTTGAAGGCGTGTGAAAAACTAAAGGTGGAGCCGGAAAGAGCATATGCCATAGAAGATTCTTACAATGGAATAAGGGCTGCACATGCAGGAAAATTAAAGCCGATTATGATTCCGGATCTGCTGCCGGAGAATGATGAGATGGAAAATCTGACGGAAGTGGTTTTGGACAGCCTTTTGGATGTCGTTAATTATTTAAAGTAGTGCAATTTAGAGGAAGCGAGATTATTATATTGGTTGTTATGTTACTTGCAAGTGTGGTTGTCATAGACATCGTATTTGGATATTTAATCCGGCCGTTTGCTCACCTGAATTTCAGAATTTGGTAGATGGAGGAAAACAATATGGACTTTGGAATGCCAACATTGATCGGAAACAAAAATCTGGAAGAAAATATTGCATTGTGCAAAGAGTTGGGGCTGCAATTCATTGAACTGAATATGAATCTTCCGGAGTACCAGATTGAAAAATTGGAAGAAGTATCTATCTTCAGGAAAGCGGCAGAGGATGCAGGCATTTATTTCACTATTCATCTGGATGAAAACCTAAACGTGGCAGATTTTAATAATAGCGTCAGTGAGGCTTACAGGCAGACGGTACTAAGAACTATCCATATTGCAAAAGAGTTAGGGGCTCCGATTTTAAACATGCATATGAATCACGGTGTTCACTTTACTTTGCCAGATCGGAAAGTCCAGCTGTTTGAACTGTATTTCGATGAATATATGAAAGTGTTTTGCAAATTCCGAGAGCAGTGTGAGAAAGAAATTGCAGACAGTGATATCCGGATTTGTATTGAGAATACCGATGGTTTCAGAAGCTACGAACAGGCTGTAATCCGGATGTTGCTGGAGAGTGATGTCTTTGCTCTGACATGGGACATCGGGCACTCCAACAGTGTGCAGAATATGGACGAGCCATTTATTTTGTGTTATGAAAATAAATTGAAACATTTCCATATCCACGATTCCCTGGGAAGAAAAGACCATATGATGCTGGGAACCGGGGAGATTGACTTATCGCAGAGACTTTCCATAGCGGGGAAGCATCAGTGCAGATGTGTGGTGGAGACGAAGACCATCGAGGCGCTGCGGGAGTCGGTAGATTGGCTAAGCCGCAATTCGATTTTTTGAATGACGAACCACAGGCAGTCTCATTTAGATCCTAAATATTCTGCCGCTGAATCGGAGACCGCAAGTCCGCCTTCGCTGGTTTCCTTCAGACAGGCGGGCATTTGATTGCCGATTCGCCGCATGCTGTCAATGACATCGTCCGGTGCAATGGCACTGCGGATTCCCGCAAGGGCCAGCTGAGCGGAGGTCAAGGCATTGACAGCTCCGTAGGAGTTGCGCTTGATGCACGGGACCTCCACCAGTCCGGCTACCGGATCACAGGCCAGTCCCAGCATATTTTTAAGGGCTAAACCGGCAGCATGCATCATGGTTTCAGCATCACCACCCTGAAGATACACAAGAGCACTTGCTGCCATGGCGCTGGCGGAGCCAATCTCTGCCTGACAGCCGCCGGCGGCACCGGCAATAAAGGCATTTTCTGCAATGACCTTGCCGATACCGGCTGCCACATACAGCCCATGAACCATCTGTTCCTCATCTGCGTCAAAATCCTCGTGGTAGCTTAAAAGAACTGCCGGGAGCACGCCGCAGGAACCGGCGGTGGGAGCCGCAACAATTCTTCGCATACAGGCATTGGATTCCCCCATTTTGATGGATTTTTCCATAACCTTTCCCACAAAAAGACCACAAATATTCTTCTGAGCCTCGTTGTACTGATGTAGCTTTTCTCCGTCTCCTCCGGCTCGTTTGCTGGCAGAGCGGAGATTTCCATCGTAGCGTGCATCGGCATCTTCCATGGCATGGTACATTTCCAGCATTTGGGCGTAAGATTGTTCTGCCGTGCGTTCACTGGTATCCATATCTTCCTGTTGGACGATTTCCCAGACTTCTTTTTTTTGCCGTATTGATAATTCCTGTAATTCTTTTAGTGAATGATATTCTATCATAGACGCTCCCTTTTAGATTCCTGAAAAATAGGTTACTTTTAAGACTCCTTCCACATGCTCCAGCCACGATATTCCATCTGCTGGAATCTGTTGGTCGCACTCCAGCACCATGACGGCCTTCTGTCCTTTTGCGGATCGGTACAACTGCATGGCTGCGATGTTGACACCTTTGTGTGCCAGCATGGAGGTTACCTCGGACACATGCCCAGGCTGATCAAGATTGTGTACGATCAGAGTTGGATGATCTCCGGAAAAGTTGGTATCAATGCCGTCAATTTTATCGATGTTGATCCGGGAGCCTCCAATGGAGGATGCCTGAACCTCGATACTTTTGTTCCCGGTTCCCCGCAAATGGATGACAGCGGTATTCGGATGGGCATCTTCGAGTTTTGCAATACCAAAAGAAATTTCAATGCCTTGCTTCTTGGCAATGGCAAAACTGTCTGCAATCTGATAATCGTCCGGTTCCATTCCCAAAAGTCCTGCAACGATTGCCTTTCGGGTACCATGTCCATCCCCGGTTGCCAGAAAAGAGCCATATAGTAAAATCTCTGCCTTTTGGATCGGCTCCCCCAATAGTTTTCCCGCCACGTATCCAATCCGGACGGCGCCTGCCGTGTGGGAACTGGATGGCCCAACCATGATGGGCCCGACAATGTCAAACAAATCCATAGTGTACCTCCGCTGTTTTTCTCTACAAAAAAAGAACAAAGTTGTCCTGCACGACATGCAAAACACCTTTGTTTCTGTCTATCCCAAATTACAACAAAGTTGTCAGAAAGTCAACAGAAAAGTCGGTCTTTTTGCTTGATGATTCATAAAACACTGAGTATAATAAAAGAAAACAATTTTCATGATCTGATGGGAAAATGAAACAATGAGAAAAGGAGATAGAGGGTAAGAAAAAAGTATAAAGGGGGGGGAGAATCTATGTTAGAAAACTGGAGAAAACCACAGAGACCCGATGAGGCGGAAGTCGAGGAACGACTTAAAATTGCACGGGAGAAGCTTTCCGGGCAGCAGATGAAAATCAAGGAACACGGACTGCCGGTGCTGGTATTGTTTGAAGGTTGGGGGACCGCAGGCAAAGGCAGTGTGTTGGGGAAAGTAATCCGCAATATTGATCCCCGCTTTTTCAAAGTGGCAACGATGGATGTGCCAACGGAAGAGGAGAAGCGGAAGCCGTTTCTCTACCGTTATTTCGTAAAGATTCCGGAGAAAGGCAAATTCATGTTCTTAGATTCCGGCTGGATGGATGAAATTACGCAGGATTGCCTGAGTGGAAATCTGACAGAAAAGGATTACAAGAAAAAAATTGAAAGTGTGAAACGTTTTGAGCGCCAACTGACAGATAACGGTTATCTGGTGATGAAATTTTTCTTCCAGATCAGTCAGAAGGAGCAGAAAAAGCGCATTGATGCCCTGAAGGAAGATAAAAACACGGATTGGCGTGTAAGTGGTAAGGATGACTGGCAGAATCGGCATTATGAAAAATGTTTGAAAGTTTTTGACCGATATTTGAATGATACTAATGCTCCGGCGGACCCATGGTATCTGATTGATGCGAAGAACAGAAAATGGGCGGAACTGCAGGTGCTGGAAATTCTGGTGAGTGCAATTGACACAGCGCTCAAAAACAGTGCTATGGCAGTACCTTTGTTGCAGAATGTATTTCCACTTGAGAAAATTCCGAAGCTGAGCGAGATTGCGTTAGATAAAACACTTACCAATGAGGAATACCGAAAAGAGCTGCATGAGCTTCAGAAGAAGCTGGGAGAATTACACAATAAGTTGTATCGCAAAAAAGTTCCGGTTATTATTGCTTATGAAGGTTGGGATGCTGCTGGAAAAGGCGGTAATATCAAGCGGATTACAGGGGCATTGGATCCGCGGGGATTTGAGGTGCATCCGATTGCAAGCCCGGAGCCACATGAGAAGGCAAGACACTATCTGTGGAGGTTCTGGAACCGTCTGCCGAAGACCGGTCATATTGCAATCTTTGACCGTACATGGTACGGAAGAGTTATGGTAGAGCGCCTGGAGGGCTTCTGCAGTGAGAATGAATGGCAGAGAGCCTACAATGAAATCAATGAGTTTGAGAAGGAACTGTCCGACTGGGGAGCAGTCATTGTGAAATTCTGGGTTCAGATAGATAAAGATACGCAGCTTGCCCGTTTTACAGACCGGCAGAACACCCCGGAGAAACAGTGGAAGATTACGGATGAGGACTGGCGCAACAGGGAGAAATGGGATTTGTATGAAGATGCTGTCAATGAGATGTTGAAGAAGACGAACACCACCTATGCCCCTTGGCATGTTTTAGAGTCGAATGATAAGAAGTATGCCAGAATTAAGGCACTGAAAATTGTTATAAAAGCAATAGAACAGGAATTGGAGTAATATAAGAGATCCTCTGCAGGAGAAACTCCTGTCAGCGGACTATAATTACTGTAAGTTTTCGCGGGATTCGTCCAACAATTCTTTGTTGATTTTATTTTCACTGATGGTACGTTCTACCCACAGATGCAGAGCGTCCACGGCGAGGGAGACCTGCTCCAGATTGCGTTGGATTCTGGCAAAATCAGGAATCTCATCATCGCTGATTCTGCCATCCCTTGAGATCTCAATGAGACGATTTGTCAGAGGATACATGGAGTTGAGACTGGCAACCGTTTCAAGAATGATATTGGGCAGTTCCCCAAGTTCTACTTCCGGCACATACTTTTCGCCGATAGGACACTGGTGGGAGCAGTAATAATTGCAGAGCTCCGGAGCTTTGTAGCATTCCGACATGCGTATAACATCTTCCGGAGCCGGGATAATGCGCTCGTTTTCAATGCGCTCAATCCGGTCGGCGGATATACTGTCTAACAGATCGGCTGCGGATTCCCGGGTAAGATTTTCCCGTTCCCGGTACTGCTGATAAATAGTCTTATTTTCTTTTGTTGATTTTCTTCCCATAACAACTCCTCTTAATTGAACATTAGTCCATGCAAATTTTGGTATCCGCAGAATTTGCGGAAATAGAACCGCTTAATGCGCAGGTTTTGCCGTTTATTATTTTTTCAATCCGATTACAATAAGAGTATAACATAAATTCAAGCAAAGGCGGTATGAAAAATGGAACCAACGCGCAGAATCAGAATCTGTCTGCTTCTGGAGAAAATGGAGCAGGACAAAAGGTTGAGTGAAAAAATCGGATTGAAAGATACTTCTCATTTTACAAATAATAGAGTATGATGAAAAGAGAACGGAGGAAGTTATGAGTATTTTAGGAAATATTATCTGGTTTATTTTTGGGGGACTGATCAGTGGACTGAGCTGGTGTGTTGCCGGATTACTTTGGTGTATTACCATTGTGGGAATACCGATTGGAGTACAGTGTTTTAAGATTGCAGCGTTGACATTTTTCCCGTTTGGCAAAGAAGTGGAGTATGGCGGAGGCGCTGGATCGCTGATACTCAATATTTTGTGGCTTGTGATTTCAGGTTTGCCGCTGGCCATTGAGCATCTGGTGTTCGGACTGATTTTATGTATTACGATTGTCGGAATCCCCTTCGGGCTACAGCAGTTTAAATTAGCGAAGTTGGCACTGATGCCATTTGGGACAGTTATTATTTAACAGAAAAGGAGAACCATTATGGATAAGAGATTATACAAATCAGATACAAATAAGGTATTCGCAGGTGTCTGCGGAGGAATCGGCGAATTTTTCGGTGTTGACCCCACCTGGATCCGTCTGGCATGGGTGGTGTTCTGTCTGGCAGGCGGAAGCGGAATCATCGCATATATTCTTGCCTGCTTTATTGTACCCAACAAAGTATACTAGGACCGGAGGATAGAAAAGTGAAAAAGACAAAGCATATTAGAATTGTTGCATTTTTCCTGACGGCCCTGTTGTTGAATGGTCTGTTTCCGATTGCGCAGCAGGTGCAGGCCGCGACGGTAAAATTGAATCAGACATCCGCAACGCTGTGGGTTGGAGAATCTCTTCAGCTGAAAGTTCAGGGAACCAATAAGTTGGTGAATTGGTCATCGAATCAGAGTTCGGTGGCATCGGTCACGTCCAAAGGAAAAGTAACGGCCAAAAAGTCTGGCAAGGCAGTAATTGTAGCGAAAATAGGCAGTAAGAAATATAAATGCAAGATTACCGTCAGACAGACAGAACTGAGTTCAAAAAGTATAACACTTGTATATGGGAAAAGTTCGGCGCTGACGTTAAAGTACCCGCAAAAGAAGGTCGCATGGTTTTCCAGTAATACAAAGATTGCCTATGCTGACGGGAAAAAAGTGCATGCGAGAGCAGTCGGCGAGGCAGTGATAACCGCTAAGTGCAATGGAAAATCATACGCTTGTAAGATAAAAGTTGTTTCGGGGGAGACGGATCAACTTGTAGAAAATGGAACTTATACCAGCAAAGAAAAAGTGGCATTGTATCTTCACACGTACAACAAGCTTCCGAAAAACTTTATTACAAAAAATCAGGCAAAGAAATTGGGATGGAGTGGCGGTTCGCTTCTTTCTTATGCCCCGGATAAAAGTATCGGAGGAGATGTCTACTACAATTATGAGAAAAACCTTCCGAAAAAAGAGGGAAGAATCTATTATGAGTGTGATATCGATACTTTGGGAGCCTTGGAACGTGGAGCCGAAAGGCTGGTATATTCCAATGACGGACTGATTTATTACACGTCCGATCATTATTCTTCTTTTGAAAAACTATATGAATGAGGTCTGGCAGGATGAAAGTGATTCTGGATTTTGAAAAGATAAACAGGAAAGAGAAGCTTCACCAATATTTAAAGGAGCAGTTAGCGTTACCGGATTATTATGGGAATAATCTGGACGCATTACATGATTGTCTGACTGAAAAGAGAGAGCCGGTTTCAATCAGTATTTTCCATTTTGAAGTCTTAAAGAAGTCATTGGGAGAGTATGCGGATGTGCTGCTTCAGGTTTTGCAGGACACAGCGGTGGTTTCATGAAGAAACTGCCGCTGTGTTATGTTTGATGCATTATGCTAAAAGCCAGTCAATTAAGTTGATGGATTTGATACCTTCGTAAGAATTGATGTAGCTTCGATCCATGGAAAGCACGATTTTCTCATAGTTATCGGGGATGAGCTGGAGAGGGCGAAACTCTCTTTCTCGGCTTTCCGGCGAAGCCATACTTTCGGTGACCTGAATAAATTGTTTGCCAGTGGGCTTTTCGGCGATAAAATCGATTTTGGTATCGCCAATCTTCCCAATAGACACCCGGTAGTCACGGCGAATCAGTTCCAAAAATACAATATTTTCAAGGATATGCCCGCGGTCAGCATCGCGATAGCCCAGGAGCATGGAGATATACTTTTCCACGATCTTTCCGGCTATGTTTTTTCCGTGGTTATTTTGAAATTCTCCCTCGTTGGAGAGAACATTTCCAATGTTGTTAGGCGATGTGATGCTGCCTATATTCGAGCAGAGAAAGAGCATGATTTTTTGAAGCGTATTCTGGTCAGCCTGGTTGTTTCGCTGTAAAATATCGCGCAGTACAACTGTAGAATAGATGTCTTCCAACGCATGATTGCTTCGGGCTTCGTTGAAGTGATACTCCCGCAGAATCGGCATTCCACCAAACAGCAGATACTTTTGAAACTTATCTTCCATGGTAATTGCTTCATCAAAATCATAAAAGGTTAGAAATTCTTTAAAAGATAATGGTAGCATACGAATTTCCACATATCTGCCGGAAAGCAGTGTGGAAAATTCTGTGGACAGCAGATAGGCGTTCGAGCCAATAATATAGATGTCCACATCGAAATCCAGCCGAAAGGATTCAATGGCTTTCTCCCAGTGCTCCACTGCCTGAAGTTCATCGAAGATAAGTTGTTCCCACTGTAGGAATCAGGGAGCTGACGTAATCGTAAAAGAAAAGATAGTCTGTCAGATTACGATATTTTAAGGATTCCAAATTCATGTGAATGATATTTGATTCCGGTACATTGGTTTCTTTTAGATACTGATGAAATAAGTCAAGTAGCGAGGATTTGCCGCATCTGCGGATGCCCGTTACGATTTTTATGAGATCGACATTTTTGTTCTCGATTAACTGATTTAAGTATTCTGGACGGCTGATAAGTTCAGGCATGATACACCTCCTGTACATGTTATTTTCATTATATTCCAGTTCTTTCAAAAGTTAATAGTTTCCGACTTGCAAGTCTGAAACTTTGCAAAAGGTGACACTTTATGACATTCACTTCAAAAACATGGTTAATAAAAGTATCGAAAATTGTATCTATCTGCTTGCAACTGATCCTCTCACCAAGGTGGGTATTATGGCAGATATGCTCTCAAAGAAAGGAAAATATTACGAACTGTATATGACACAGTATGCAGGTTTTGCAACCTGGAAAATAATGAAGGAGGTCACAATCTGTGACCTCCTTAACTTTTCAGATAATTCAGTGTTCCTGCCGGAGTTCCGGTACCTTTCTCCAACAAGGAAATAAGTCCTGCAATCGTATCGTCCACATCATTATCAGAAGTGGGAATCAAGGAGCGGTCCAGCTTGACCGTAAGTACAATGAGGACGATCTCCGACAGTGCAGCAGGATAGTCAAAATCAATGGCGCCGGATTCAATTCCCTGTTGAATGATTTCTGTAAGCACAGGTTTTAATTCTGTGACCAGATACTGAATGTATTTCTGATGGAGAAATGCCTGTTCTTTGTCATCGACTGCAGAGGTCACAGAATCTTGTGTGAGAAATTCTCCATTCGAATTGCGGCAGGCCTGAAAAATCATTGCCATGCGCGTGAATGGGGAAATATCCTTCTGGTCTGCCAGATGCTTTGCTGTCTCGAGGGGATGCTTGTATTTGCGCTCAATCATTGCTTCGAGGATTTCATTTTTTGAAGAAAAGTAGTAGTAGATACCTCCCTTTGCAATTCCTGCGGTCTGAGCGATCTCGCTGACGGAGATGTCCTGAATGGGCTTCTGGGTCAGAAGGGTTTCCAATGCATCAATAATCTGGTCGTATTTTGTGCTGTTCTGCATAATGAATGCCTTTCGTAGTAACCATATTTCTCAAAATTTGCAATAAGTATAGCATGTAGACAGGGCAAAATACAAGGAAAAAATAAATAAAAAATAGGAAAATACTCATCTTGACCGTTGGTCAGAAATATGATAGATTACAGATGAAACAAGTTGACCGCTGGTCGAAAAATAAGGAGGAAACTATGACATACGCAGAATTTTTCTCAGAGATCAAGGGGAAGTTTATGGGAGCAGATGTGAGTGATATTCAAGAACATCTGGCGTATCAATTTAACATCATTGGCGAGGCACAGGGAATTTTTTATATAGAAGTTAAAGACGGAGTACTCAGTGTGGAACCGTATGTGTATCAGGAAAGAGATGCGATGTTTACCTGTACAGCGGAGACTTTAAAAGCGATTGAGTCCGGAAAGATGGATCCGGAGGAAGCTGTGAAGCAGGAACTTTTGAAGGTAGAGGGCAATATTGACAAAGCAGTGCGACTCAAGGAACTAATTGACAGTCACAGATAATATTTCCTGGAGATTAATGTTGAATTGCATAAAATAAAAAGGAATATGACGAGTCATAGACAGAATCAGGAGATGAAGCGAACATGAATAAAATTATAGGAGTAGCAGCGGCAATTGCAGGAATTACAGTTGCAGCAAGTGCAGGTGGAACCGCATATTTTTACCGGAGAACCATGAAGCGTTATAACGCTAAGGTTGAGCGGACGATGAAGATGTCCGGGACGGACTGGAGTCAGTATATGCCTTTGATGGAGAAGAGAAAGGCGTACATGCTTGAACAGCCCCATGAGGAGGTTTACATGACTTCAAAGGATGGGCTGAAGCTGCACGGTTGTTTTTTCCCGGGACCTGCTGATTCGAAGAAGCTGGTGATCTGCTTTCATGGCTATACCAGCCAGTGTATGAGTGATTACATAGGATTATCAGATTATTACTTAAAGCACGGATTCCGCATGCTTTTAGTTGACGCCCGGGCTCATGGACAGAGTGAGGGAACCTATATTGGTTTTGGATGTCTGGATCGCTATGATGCCCTCGGATGGATCAACTGGGTAATTGACAAGTGTGGGGAGAATATTGAGATTTTCCTTCATGGAACTTCCATGGGAGGAGCAACGGTGCTGATGACAAGCGGTCTTGATCTTCCGAAGCAGGTAAAGGGAATTGTTTCAGATTGTGGATTTACATCTCCGAAGGAGGTATTTACTCATGTTCTTCACAGTATGTACCATCTTCCGGCATTTCCAATCATCCCTCTTGCGGATAAAATCAACAAGAAGAAAGCCGGCTATGGTCTGGATGATTGTAATGCGGCGCGGGAAGTTCGGAAAGCTAAGGTTCCGATGCTTTTGATTCATGGAGATAACGACAGCTTTGTGCCATGCTGGATGTGTGAGGAAATTTATAAGAACTGTGCATCCCCGACAAAGAAGCTGATTGTGCCGGGGGCTGCACATGCAGAGAGTTATTACAAAGACATGAAAGCCTACGAACAGGCATTGGATGAATTTTTTGCTGAGAATTCTGAAAGTTGCATGAAGGAAGGAGTTTAATAATGATGAAAACGAGAAAGGGATATCCGGTATATCCGCTTACAGCAGCGCAGAAATTTCATATTTTTTACCAGAATTTCTGTCCCAAGAAAGAGGTTTTGAATATTGGAACCAGTCTGACAATCGGGACAGACCTTGACTGGAAGGTGTTAAAACAGTCGATCTTTAAGGCAATTGAGCGCAATGATTTCATGCGCATTCGCTTTGCAAAGGACAAGGATGGCAGCTGGTATCAGTATGTGATCGAGCAGGATGAGAGAAATGATATTGAATTTGTTGACTTTACCAGACACTCCATGGTGGAAGCTTATGAGGTAATGCGTCAGTGGACACAGGTTCCTTTTGAACGAGAGGATTCCTGCATGAACCGCATTGTGTTGATTAAGACAATCGATGGCTACAATGGACTGTATCTTTTGATTGACCATATGACGGCAGATGCACAGGCACTGATTGGTTTTTTCAAGGACGTGATTGAGTTATATTGCAATGCCAAGTTTGAGGGAGTTCCGTATCCGAAGGAGATGTCATCTTATATTGAACAGCTGGAAAAAGATCTGGAATATGAGGCTGGAAGCAAGGCACAGGAGCGCGATGCAAAGTTTTTCCAGGACCTGATCGACAATATGCCGGAGCCGATTTACAATGGTATCCGCGGAACCGCACAGCTTGAAGCGGAGCGTAAGAGAAGCGGCAATCCAAAGGCTAGAGCTGCAATCAATGTATCCGATTCGGTGGATTCGGCCCTTGATATTTTTCATCTGGAGCCGGAGGCAACAAAACGATTGATGGATTTTTGCGAAGAGTATCATGTGTCGCTGGTATGTCTGCTGATTATGGGACTGCGTACCTATTTCCAGAAGATGAATGGAAATGATGATGTATCCATCAATACTGCGATTGCGAGACGTGCAACCTTAAAGGAAAAGAAGTCCGGTGGAACAAGAATTCATTCCTTCCCGTTCCGCACCATTATTTCGGAGGATAAGACATTCCTTGAGGGAATTTATGAAATCCGTGACCTGCAGAACAGCTATTTCCGTCATGCAAATTATGACCCGGTTCAGTATTTTGCATACAGAGGTCAGAAATATCCTCACAAGGAGGGACAGACCTATGAGCCAATGTCACTCACCTACCAGCCGATGACGCTGCAGGACAAGAGATTGGATGATCTTGGCGGAATCAAGTACAAGACCAAGTGGTATCCGAATGGTGCTACCACACAGGCCATGTATCTTACCGTTATGCATCGTCCGGAGGACAATGGACTTGATTTTAACTTTGAACATCAGATCAGGGCTGTCAGTCGTGAGGATCTTGAGTATCTGTATTATTATCTCTGCAAGATTATGTTTAAGGGAATCGAAAATCCGAATATGCCAATTGGTGATATTATCAAATTGATTTAGTGTATGCGCTGTGAAAGGAGTTTGTTATGTTTGAAAAATTAGTTGAGATTATTTGTAACTATGTTGAGGTAGAACCGGAAAATATTAAACCGGAATCCCGTTTTATGGAGGATTTAGGATTTACTTCTTTCGATTTCATGGGAATGCTCGGAGAATTGGAGGATGAGTTTGAGGTAGAGATTGATCAGCAGGAGGCTGTGAATATTATTACCGTACAGCAGGCAGTTGATTACCTGGAAAAGCTTTCAAGTGAGAAATAGGAGGTATCGGTATGGACTGTAAGACAATTCGTGACATTGTGGTATATGCGGCGGAAAAATTTAAAGATGAGGATGCCTTTCGCTATAAGGTAGGAAAGGATACGATTGAGACCAAGTCTTACAATCAGCTTCGGGCAGACAGTGAGAGCTTTTCTAAGGTATTAGAATCTCTGGGGGAGACTGGAAACCATATTGCAGTGACAGGAATGACTTCTTATCCGTGGATTGTAACATATCTTGGAACGGTAGACAGTGGAAGTGTTGCAGTACCGTTGGATGTGTCTCTTCCGGCAGAGGAAATGTGTGAGCTGATCAACCGTGCGGATGTGACGGTGATGGTGATTGACGAAATTCGCAAGGATGTTGCCGCAATTGTCAGGGACCGGTGCCCGGGACTGAAGTATTTGATATCTATGCAGAAGGAGACAAGTGATGAGGATAGCCTGTCCTTTTGGCAGCTTTTAAAGGAGAACGAGGGAAGCTGTAATGTTGAGCCGGAAAGAGATGAGCTCTGCACCATTATGTTTACATCAGGAACAACAGGTAAGAGCAAGGGCGTTATGCTGACTCATGGAAATCTGGCTGATAATGCAACCTGTCTGGATATGAAGATCCCGGCAAGAACAGTGATTATGACGGTACTTCCAATCCATCACGCATACTGCCTGAGCATGGATATTTTAAAAGGACTTTCTCTTGGAAGTATTATTTGTATCAACGACTCTCTTCTTCATGTGGCAAAGAATATTAAGCTGTTCAAACCAAATATGATTCTGATGGTGCCGTTGATGATTGAAACAATGGCGAAAAAGCTGGAAAGTACCGCACTTCTTCCTCCAAAGCTGATTAAGAATAAGGTATTTGGTGAGCAGTTCCATACAATCTGTAGCGGTGGCGCTTACCTGAATCCGGACTATATTGATCTCTTCGAGAGATATGGAATTACAATTTTGCAAGGCTATGGTATGACGGAGTGTGCCCCGGTAATTAGTACAAATTTAAGCTGGGATATCCGCAAAGATACGGTTGGAAAACTTATGCCAAATTGTGAGGGAAAGACCGTGGACGGAGAGCTTTGGGTGAGGGGCAGCAGTGTGATGCAGGGCTATTATAAGATGCCGGAGGAGACGGCTGCAACGCTTGAAGATGGTTGGCTTAAAACAGGAGATCTTGGTTTTGTGGATGAGGATGGGTATATACATCTGACCGGTCGTAAGAAGAACCTTATCATTACGAAGAATGGTGAGAATGTCTCTCCGGAGGAGATTGAGAATAAACTCAGCGAGAATCGATTGATACAGGAGATTCTGGTTCGCGAGAGCGAGGGAGTGATTGAGGCAGAAATTTTCCCGGATTACGAGTATGTGAAGAAGAAACATATCAAGGATGTTCAGGTGAAGTTGCAGGAGATTATTGACGAATACAACAAGACGGCTCCGGCGCACAAGAAAGTGTACCGTCTGAAAGTCAGAGAAACTGAGTTTGAGAAGACTCCATCCAAGAAAATTAAAAGATTTTAAAAAAGAAAAGCTGTGCAGCCATATGGATTTGCACAGCTTTTTTATGTCATTACGGGAAAAAATGAATAAAATAAAGTGTGATAAAAAGCAATAAAATAAGATGAAAAATTAAGCAAAACTGATATAATTTTAAGTAGATTAATAACTTGAAATTTGAGGAGGAAGACGATGGGAAGATATGTGTTGGAGAATGATGCAATTGCAATTGCAGTTGATTCAAACGGGGCGGAATTGAAGTCACTGGTCTGTAAGGCTACCGGTGTCGAGTATATCTGGAAGGGAGATTCCCAATTTTGGGGGAGAAGTGCTCCGGTACTGTTTCCATTTGTCGGGGCAGTAAATCATCAGGAATTTCGTACAAAGGGGAGGACTTTTCCAATGGGGCAGCATGGTTTTGCCAGAGATATGGAGTTTGACCTTGAAAACCGGACGGTGGAGGAGATATGGTTTGTATTACACTCGGATGAGAATACATTTGCAAAGTATCCATATGTATTTACTTTAAAGATCGGATATAGGATCAGTGGCAGCAGTGTGGAGGTGCTTTGGCAGGTGGACAATCCGGGAAAGGAAGATCTGCCTTTTTCCATTGGCGGTCATCCGGCGTTCAATTGTCCGATTGAAGAGGGAAAGAGCCAGACAGATTATAAAATAAAGTTTGATGTGCAAGGACCTATTGTAAGTACAAGACTTACAGAAGGACTGGCTTCTATGGAAACTGATTGCTATGAGCTGCAGGGGGGATATCTTCCGGTTACGGAGCATTTATTTGACAAGGATGCGCTAATCATTGAGGGGCAGGGGGTCAAAAAAGTATCCTTATGTGATGAGTCAGGAGAAGCCTATTTAACGGTTTCGATGGATGCTCCGCTGTTTGGAATCTGGTCTCCGGCAGGAAAGAAGGCTCCGTTTATTTGTATTGAGCCGTGGTATGGACGCTGCGATGCAGTTGGATTTACCGGGGAATTGTGCGAGCGGAAATGGGGAAATCTGCTGGCACCCGGACAGGTGTGGAAAGCTGGGTTTACAGTGAGTGTTGGGAAAGAGTGTGAATAAGGGGGATGCGGCATGTACTATGGAGCAATTGAGGCAGGTGGAACGAAAATGAATTGTGCTATCTGCAATGAAAAAGGGGAGATTCTGCAAACGGTTCGTATTCCTACAGAAAATCCCAAGGAAACCATGGAAAAGATTGTAGGATTTTATGAGGATTATTCGCTGGCAGCACTTGGAGTGGGATCCTTTGGCCCGATAAATCTTCAGAGGGGAACTCCTGATTACGGCAGAATATTGCATACGCCAAAAGTGAAGTGGGAGGGATTCTCCATATATGAGTATCTGGTAGAGCATCTTGGATGTCGGGTTGTTGTGGATACCGATGTGAATGCGGCAGCACTTGCAGAGTATCTCTACGGAGCGCTTCAGGGTGTGGACAATTGTATGTATGTAACAGTAGGAACAGGAATCGGGGCAGGTATTATTTTAAACGGGCAATTACATCATGGTATGCTTCATCCGGAGGCAGGGCATATCCTGATTGGAAAGAATCCCAAGGATTTGGTAAAGTGTTTCTGCCCGTTTCATGAAAGCTGCCTTGAGGGGCTGGCAGCAGGTCCGGCAATTGAAGCTCGTGCGGGGAGACCGGGAAGTGAGCTTTCGCAGGAGGACCCGATATGGGATCTGGAGAGTGATTATCTGGCACAGGCCCTTGTCAATTATACGTTGATACTTGGAGTAGAGCGGATTGTTTTAGGAGGCGGAGTGATGGAGCAAAAGCATCTGTTTCCAAAGATCCGGGCTGCATATCGTAAACGTATGGGAGGCTATATGGATACGTCTCAGCTGCGGAATCTGGATACTTATATTGTGCCTCCGGCACTTGGAGGCATGCAGGGAATAAAAGGAGCACTGGCGCTTGTGCTGCCAAAGTAAAATAACATTCAGATGAGGGATAGAAATATGGAAAAGTATTTATGTGGAATTACGTTTTCCCCCTTTTCCGGAAGAGGAAGCTTAAG